>JANMLZ010000072.1:0-189450 GCA_031372825.1 Cyanobacteria bacterium OTE_58_metabat_593
CTGGTTCCCAGGCTCTACCTGGGAACCGATGTAAGCGAGGCTCTGCCTCGCCTGCGAAAATGGAGGCAGAGCCTCCGGATCTGCGTTACCAGGCTCTTCCTGGTAACGAGTAACGAGTATAATCATTTAGGATTGCTATAGATCATTTCGGTTTGCATCTGAATAATATTTTTCCCAGCTTATTCATAAATTATGTACAACCTAAAATAAATATGATCATTTATTTTTATAAACTAGAGGAGCCTTACGGCTGCTTTTCTAATTTTTCACTACACGATATTTCCCTACACGGTCAAGATTGGTTGACTGTGGAACATTACTATCAAGCCCAAAAATTTGTCGGTAGCGCCGATGAAAAATTAGTGGCGGTGATTCGATCCGTACCAACTCCTCAAGAAGCCGCCAAATTAGGTCGCGATCCGAACCACCAGATGCGGGCTGATTGGGAATCGGTGAAAATTCCGATTATGCGCGAAGCAGTTTTAACTAAGTTTCTGACTCATACAGACATTCAAGCTATTCTCCTCGCTACAGGGGATCAATTGATTGTGGAGGATTCGCCAACAGATTACTACTGGGGCTGTGGTGGCGATCGCACCGGCCAAAATCATTTGGGTAAAATTCTGATGAGCGTCCGCAGCGAAATCTGTCAACGCCTTGCGGGCTGATAAAAACTCAAATTCTTTCGTTAATCCTCAATTATATGAAGTTATACAAACAAATGTCAAGTTATCCTAACAATCAATAATTCTGATATTGAGAGTTTAAGATTGCGAGAAATTTATAAGAAGATTAAAATAATAATTATTATTTGGTTAAGTCGCTCAGCCTGCTGAAGGCAAGGAACTTTCCCGGCGCGATCGCAGATTTTCCTTCCCCAGCGCGCCCGAGGCGACACACTGTCGTCTCTAATCAGTGTCCCGATTAATTGTACAGATCGGTTGAAATAAAAAATCAGGCTGATGCAGTTAAGCCCGATCGCTCTGACAGCACATCAAAATTTCTTATGATCATTGGATTATTTCAAAAGGAGATTTATGCAATTTACAGAAAATACGCAAGAATTACATCATAAACTAGACAGAGAAGTTTTGGTACGAGGGATAACTGAACGCATCCGCCAATCTCTAGAATTAGAAGATATTTTAACCAGTACGGTAGCAGAAGTGCGGTCTTTTTTGAAAACAGATCGTATCATGATTTACAGGTTTAGTGCCGACGGTAGCGGAGAAGTTGTTGCCGAATCAATTAATAACAACCGCCTCCCTTCCTTGAAAGGTCTGCACTTTCCAGCAGACGACATCCCCACCCACGCGCGGGAGATGTATGTCAGTATGCGCCAGCGGACAATAGTAGATGTTAACTCCGGGACGATCGTCCTGAGCCCCCTCGATGCCGCCGCAACGGGTGAACCTTTAGCAAAGGAAGAGATGCACTACCGAGCGCTCGATCCTTGCCACACAGCTTACCTGATGGCAATGAAAGTGCAATCTTCCTTAGTCGTGCCGATTTTGCACCGCAAAAACCTGTCGCAAAACAGCAAAACAGAGATTTGTGAGGCCCCAGCGTGCTTGACTAGATACGAGCCAGGAAACGATCGCCAAACTCACATCGAACTGTGGGGACTTTTGGTGTCTCACCACTCGGCCCCCCGCAATATTTCACCAACAGATTTAGACGTAGTTCAGCTCGTAGCAGATCAATTGTCGATCGCCATCGGCCACTCGATCCTGCTCCAGCAAACCCGCTCTCAAGCCGCCCGGGAAGCCACGGTGAGCCGGATAACATCTTTGTTGTACGGTCACGTCAACATTCAACTGCAACAGGCTTTAGAAGCCACTGTCACCGCTTTGGGCGGCAGCGGCGGCAGACTCTATCTCAATCCCTCGAAAACTAACAGCGAACAGTTATCGGCGGCTAAGATCGATCGAGCATTTCCCCTTTCAGCCGGCGATCGCACTGCGACCGGTGATGCTAGCTTTGAACTGTTCAAAGCAGGCGAGCAACCGAAACTTCCCGAGTGGGAAACAGTCAGGGCGATCGAAGCTCATCCCCTGTGGCAGCAATGGCTAAGCAAAGGATTTAAAAATAAAGAAGAGTTTCCCAATTTCCCAATTTCTCATACTCAATTTCCAGTTTGGATAATTACCGACTTATACAAAGAACCTCTATTTAGAGTTTTAGTTCCAGCTTTCCCAGCTACTCAAATTCGGGGTTTGCTGGTAATTCCCCTGCACTACCAACAACAAATAGTCGGCTGTTTGACCATTTTTCGCAATGAAATTGATACCGAAAAAATGTGGGCGGGGCGCCTTGATACCAGCGCTGGACAAATCCTGCCCAGACAATCCTTTGAAGCCTGGAAAGAAATCAAAAAAGGTCAGTCGCCCGAGTGGAAATGGGAGGAAATAGAGCAAGCTGTAGCTATCGGCAGCCAATTTTGTGCGGCAATTGGGCAGTACATTCTTTATCAACAAGTGCAGGCTTTGAATACTAACTTGGAGCGCCAAGTTCAACAACGCACCGCCGAATTACAAAAATCTTTGGACTTTGCGCGAGTATTGACGCGAGTTAGAGACCAAATTCGCAGCACCTTGGATTTGAAAACCATACTGCAAACTATTGTGCGAGAAGTGAGAGTTTTGTTGGATACCGATCGCACGGTAATTTACCAATTTGCATCAGGCTCCGAGGGCGAAGTAGTTGTCGAAGCTGTTCGCGGCCAATGGGAGTCAATTTTAGGCCTCAAATCTCCACAAGGATGCTTGCCCGAAGGCTCAGACTGCTTTTACCGAGGCGGACGGGTACGAGCAATTAATGATATTTATACTGATGATTTGACGCTCTGTCACCGGGAATTTTTGGAAAGTTTGCAGGTGAGGGGAAGTTTAATTGTGCCGATGATCGGCAAAGATGCCCAATTGTGGGGGTTGCTGATTGCCCACGAATGTTCGGGGCCGAGGGTTTGGGAAACCGCAGAACAGGAGTTGCTGCAACATTTGGTCGCTCAAGCTGCGATCGCCATTCACCAAGCAGAACTTTATCAAGCAAGTCTGAATGTAGCAGCAGCCGATCGAGCAAAAGCCGAACAGCTAGCCCAAACCGTCACAGAATTGCACAACACCCAAGCCCAACTGATTCAAACCGAGAAAATGTCCAGTCTCGGACAACTGGTGGCGGGAGTCGCCCACGAAATCAATAATCCCGTTAACTTTATCTACGGTAATCTGTCCCACGCCAGCGAATATACCAAAGATTTGCTCTGCTTGGTGGAACTCTACCGCCACCACTACACCAATCCCCACCCAGAAATTAGCGAGTGCTCCGAAGCGATCGACATCGAATTTCTTGCCGAAGATTTACCCAAAATTTTGGGTTCCATGAAAGTCGGAGTTGAGCGCATCCGCCAGTTAGTTGTATCTTTGCGGAATTTTTCCAGGAGCGATCGAGCCGAGAAAAAAGCCGTTGACATTCACGAGGGCATCGACAGTACCCTGTTGATTTTGCAGCACCGGATCAAAGCCACGTCCGATCGCGACACGGTAAAAATCATTAAAGAGTACGGCGATTTGCCACTAATCGAGTGCTATGCCAGCTCACTCAATCAGGTATTTATGAATCTGATTAGCAATGCCGTTGATGCCCTAGAAATGGGACAAGCAGAGCGAATTTTAAATGTTCTATCCCCCGGAAAAAGTGCAGCAGCGACATACTTAAGCTCCCAACAACTAGCTGTCGAGTCAGTAGATATGAACGCCAGTAGCGAATGTTTGATTCCTGATTCTTCATCTCCTTCCATTCGGATTCATACTAAATTAATCGATGAAAAAACGGTAAGAATTTGTATAGCTGACAATGGTAACGGCATTCCCAAGGAGTTAATTTCTCACATATTTAATCCCTTTTTTACTACTAAACCCGTCGGTCGGGGCACGGGTTTAGGACTGTCGATCAGTTATCAAATTGTTGTAGAGAAACACCAAGGGGTACTCAACTGTGTTTCTCTACCGGGTCAGGGTACTGAGTTCTCGATCGAGATTCCGTTGAATTAGCTAGAACAACCTAAAAAACTGAACACCCAGAGCCCCGACTTCTTTAAGAAGTCGGGGCTCTAACATCGGACATCAAGAAATTATTTTATCTTCATCGCAGAGAGAGATAATTCGATTCACAAAAGCTTTTAGCTCTGGACAAGCTTTAATCGCAATCATCAGATCGTTGTTTTTCAAAATAGCCTTTCCATCACTCACTTTGTCATAGTCTTTTCTGCATTTTCCTGTTCTAAAAATTTCCTTAATCCAATAGGAAGGTGGCTTTTGATGATTCACTGTTTCAGGCGAACCGCTAGGAGCAGAACGGTTGTGTTTCGCTAGCTGCTGGATAGTTGTCCAGTAGGGAAGAAGTCATGCTTCAAAATCATGTAATGCTGTGTGAGGATAAAATTTTGGGTTGTGCTGTACCCATCCCATCATTTTATTTTTAGCATCAGTCGCATTTTTAAAGTCCGGCTTTCCCGTATAAACGTCTTTGAAATACTCACCGTGCTCTTATGAGCGGTGATTCTTGACGCTTCATCGGGTCTTGCTACCGAAGTAGTCTTACAGTCCCTCAGCGTCCATTTAGAGTCGTGGCAATTCCCTATCCCGACTTTTTCTATGTTTCTAGCAGCATTTTCGTCTCTATCTTGCTCAGTACCGCAATTCAAACAAAGCACTGAGCGAATAGACAAATCGATTTTTCCCCATTTAAACCCACAGTCCGAACAGACTTGGCTAGTCGGTTCCCATCGACTAATTACCTTGAATTCCCTGCCAAACTTTTCCGACTTAGCCTCGCAAAGTGTTCGGAATTCGTACCATCCTTGCTGACTAATTGCTCTTGAAAGCTTCCGGTTCTTGACCAGGTTGAGTCGATGTGGGGTATTATCCCCAGCACCTCTCAGTAAGATCTGGACGTGCCCGTTTCCGTGCATCCAGCTCCCGATATTCTTAGGGAGTGACCCTTTTGCCCATGTGTAAATAGTCATGACAGGATTTATGTATTGCTAGAAAATTTTCAGGTTTCCAGTTATCATGGTCGCCGTCGATGTGGTGTAAATGTACAGGTTCATCACTGATAAATTTCATTCCACAATGACCACATGAATGGTTTTGCTTGTTGAGAGCTTTAGAGGTAGCCCCATTATATAACTTACTATTGCGTTCGCTCCAGTAGGTTACATCTCCGTCATAAGGGGATTTGTTCCCTTTGACGTTGATGTGCTTGTTTTCGGAGTAAGGAACTGTTGGAAACGCCCTCTTAACCAGCTTAACGCTTGATTCTCTGGTATTTTTAGTTTCCTTGTTAAACACCGTGTATGTTCTGTGATTTAAGAACCAAAGTGAAAATCTTGCTCCTGACATATCACAGAACCTATGGTAATTTCTCCATCCTCTAACTATTGGTGCTAGCTTTTCGGCTTTTACCTGAGAACCATAATTCGAGCAATTAACGATGTTCTTTACCTTCCTACGGAATTGTTTAAAGTTATCCACTGAGGGGTAGCTTTTAAATCTGCCGTCGCTTAACACTTTGAAGTGCCAGCCGAGAAAGTCGAATCCATCTGTCGAGGCGGTAACTTTGGTTTTCTTAGCACTTACCTTCATTCCTCTTGCTGCTAAAAAACTCTCAATGTCGGTAAGTATTTTGACTGCATCGTCTTGAGGTCTAAGCACTATCACCATATCATCCGCATATCGGATTGATGTTTCGACAATATTTGACGCTGGGGTTTTGTCGGTAATTCTAAACCCATCCTTATGGTATCTATGAATACTTTCAATCCCGTTGAGAGCGATGTTGGCTAAAAGGGGACTTACCACCCCACCTTGGGGGGTTCCTTGTTCTGGAAATTCTGGGTTGACTCCGGCTTTAAGACATCGGAATATACCTTGTCTTATGCTCAAAGGAGCGATGAGTCTATCCATAATGCCAGAGTGGCTTATCCTGTCGAAGCATTTTTCAATATCAAGTTCGATGACTCGTTTATCTATTCCTTTTGCGCTTGAGCGTAGATTTAGGAACAGGAGTTTTTGTACATCATGTGCGGAACGTCCAGTTCTAAAACCGTAGCTATTGGCGTGGAAAGTTGCTTCGTGCGCTGGTTCTAAAGCGTATTTTGCTAGGCATTGCCAAGCTCTATCTGCTATAGTTGGGATTTTGAGCATTCTGGTACTTCCGTCCTTTTTTGGGATTGGGATTTCCCGTAGTCCTTGATGATGCCAATTTTCTGCTGACTCTTTGAGTACCGTTTCGAGGTCGAAACGTCCTGTAAAGTCGAGGGATTTAACACCATCAATACCTGCTGTTTTCTTACCAGCATTTAGCTGTGTTACTTGTCGAATTGCTAGAAATCTAGCTGCACGGGATTTCATAATAAGTTTTTGCAAAAACCCGGCTTGACGCTTGTTTCCTGCTTGAACTGCTTTGAACACTCTTCGTTGGAGGCGAAATAAATCACGTCGGAATTTCTTCCAAGGTAATGTCTTCCAAGATTCACTGGTGTATTCACCGTGCCTAATCATGCTCTTCGACCTTAAGTGTTTTCTGAATACCTTGCAGCAATTACGCTGCATCCTACCCGACTTGAGAGAGTTCCGTATCTCATCTTACCTACCAGGGAATCGACTTACCCCAGACTCTCAAAATCGTTTTTATTCGTTCCCTCAGATGATTATTTGGTTCCGTTAGGTGTAGCCATTTTAACTATCAGAAACCCTAGATTCTGGACGCTATTCTGGAAATATGCGTCGGGTTTTAACTCTGATGAGGTCAGGGTTTTTAAGTTATGCCCTGCCTACGTCTAAGTTACTTTTCTAGGCTCGGTTTCACCGTGGGAACTCCCTGTTAGCACCAGTGTCAGCCCATAACAGCCGTCTGATTGTGCCCTGCTCCCAGCTTCACTCTCCAAGAATTGAGCTTGGTCGGTGTGGGCAGATAAGGAGTCACGCATGAATCTTGCGGGAAGGACTTACACCTTCATCAATCTGAAAGTTCAGTGCTTAGTTTTTACCTAAGTTTCACTGGATTAGTTATTTACGGATTTACACCGTGATTATCTAATCAACGAATCGCACTGCCGGAAACATTTAAATCTTCCAGAATAATCACTTGGTTTTCTTTGACTATTTTGGTTGACAATTTGTGCAAGAAATCTTTACGGGTGTCGGCAATTCGATTGTGAAATTTAGCAATTCTGATTCGAGTTACATTTCTTCTTTTGGAATCATGAGGTTGACGAGCTAATTTGCGTTGTAGTTTACGAACTTTCCGGTCTAACTTTTTATAGCTAGGACTTTCGGCTTTCTCGCCATTGCTCATCACTGCAAAAGTTTTAATCCCTAAGTCGATTCCAATGCTGGGGTTTTTAGCCTCAGCCTGAATTGGTTGAACCTCTACGACAAAGCTGAGGAAATAGCGGTTAGAGCAATCCTTGATAATTGTTACCGAGCTTGGTTCTGATGGTAGTCCCCTAGACCAAATGGGATTGACAATCCCTATCTTGGCTAAATACACACCCTCTCCCTTGATTGAGAAGCCATTGCGCGTTAACCTTGCCGATTGACTGTTAGTCCTTTTTTTGAACTTAGGATAACCAACTTTACGCCCCTTTCTTTTCCCTTTACAGGACTCGAAAAAGTTCTTAAATGCTGTTTCCAAATCGGCTATGGATTGTTGTAGGGGAATTGCCGAAACTTCGCCTAACCATGCCCTTTCTTCAGTCTTTTTTGCCTGAGTGATTATTGTTTTCTGAAGTTCGGCGGATTTCGGCTTCTTTTCGGACTGTTTACAAAGCGCCAGGGAATCATTCCAAACAACCCGAACACAACCAAACAACTGAGCTAGTTTCTGTTGCTGTTGGTCAGTCGGGTAGAATCTGTATTGATACCTTGCTTTCATTTTGTCTGGCTATTTACTTACTCTATTATACTATAATTTGCTGATAGAATCAAGAAATTAAAGCCGTCCTATAAGGACGGGGCTTTAGACCCAAATTTTTGGTAAGTGCAATTACAGCATCATAGCCATCATTATCGAGGAGCTTTTCAACTATTCCCTTGAGTTTCTCTTCCTTGGGAATTCCACCATGTTGTGGTTTAAAGTCGAGTCTTGGCATTTTTTGCTCTAAACGACTTTGCAGAAACTCACGAAGCTTCTCTCTAAATGCCACTTCAGTAGCTCCTTCAACCAAAATAGCAATTTTCATGGACGCCCACCCATTACATTCATTTCCCAAAGCTGGTCAAGACTGTAATCTTCTAACCATTTATCCAGGTTAAGAGTGTCACCCCACCTCATTTTTGCCTCACCTTCTTCTAGATCACACACCAAAACCTCATGTGGCTTAAGAAATTTGATCAGTCGATCTGAGTGTGTTGCAACTATCAGTTGAGTGTGTTTTGAAGCTTCTCTCATTAGATAAACCAAGTGTCTTAATAGCTCGGGGTGCAGGCTAACTTCTGGCTCGTCTAGCAAGGTGACGGTTGTTAAAGTTTGACTTTGCAGGAGCGCAACCAACCATAGGAAACGCAGCGTTCCCTCTGATAACTCATGGATATAGAAAGGCTGAGAAAAATTTCGATCTTTCCAAGTCATAGACATAGTTCCTGCGGCAACCGGAGGAAAGTTTAATCGCTCGAAATCTGGAAACGCAGCAGAAATGATATTTTCAACCATTTCAAAACGGTCGGGATCGGTTTCCCGAAGGTCATAAAGACAGGAAACAAGGTTTTCACCGCTGGCTCCAGGCAACTTTGCAGGGCGCATTGCTTGAGGTAGACGGATTGGACTTTTCTCTGAAACATCGAGTGCTCCATAATATGTGCAAGAAGCAAGGCTCTTTCTCAGGCTTTCAGGTTCACTATACATTTTAGGAACTTGAGAAAGGGATGTTTCAAGAGGATTATGCTCCCAATTCGGTCTCACAAATCCACTGCCATCTTGAAAATATTTAATATCCAACCCTTGTGATTCAATATACTTGAATGGTTCAGGCCTGTTGGGATTTCTCTGCTGTGTTAAATATTCATCTCTGACTTCATAGGATAAACCTTTGGGTGACAATATTAAGCTGTACTTCAAAGGAGGTTTTTTATCTGGCACTTGCATTGAAATTTCAATTTCCAGTTCTTGTAATTTACCTCTTGTCAAAATTTCATTCAATCCGCCTTTAAGTTGCAATAAATTCTGTAGATTTCCACTTGCTGAAGCTGCTAGTATTGAAAGAACATCTAAAAAAGAAGTTTTTCCTGCTCCGTTTGCACCAATCATGACGATGAGATTTCTCATCTCAAGCTCAATATTTTGAAGACGCCGAAAACCCCTTACTGATATATTTTCAAATCTATTCATATTCCGTCCTTAAATAGTAAAACTAGCCTAGACAAATATATCCAGACTAGGCTAAGTATATCTGCCTTACAGACATTAGGGGTTTAGTAAAGCCAGATGGGTTATTGAAACGGTCTGCATCGCTTGGGTTGGCGCAGCATGAAAAGTCGTTGGAGCAGGCCGTTCACAAGTCTTTAAGGTAAAACCAACTTGATCAGCACAGAGCCGATCGATCCTAGAAGACTCATAAAGTCGCCGCGGCTGCTGGTGCGGGGTTCCGTTGGCTTTTGGCGCGCCACAATTGCTTCGGCTAACTGCTTTGACAATTCCTGACCTTGGGGATTTCCTTCAGCAGCAAAGAGTTGATTTGCTCTTGCAGCGTCTTGAGTCGCGCCGCCGAAGTCTCCCAAGTCAGCGCGAGACATACTGCGTGCAAAATAAACGGCTGCTAAATCTGGCTTCAAATTCAGGGCTTGATTGTAATAATCAACAGCGTTTCTGTAGTTTCCCGCTTGAGCTTCCTTTACTCCCAACCGATAGAAGTCTTCAGCATTGCCGATATTAGTTGGCATTCCTCTAACTCCCAGCAGTTGCGCGTTAGTTAGATTGGCGCCTTGCAAATTAGCATCGCTGAGATAGGCACTTCTCAAGTCAGCCCCGGTGAGATTGGCTCCGCTGAGGTTCGCTCCTGTCAGGTTGACGCCAAACAAACTGGTGCCGCTGAGGTTGGCTCCGCTGAGGTCTGCTCCGGTGAGGTTGGCTCGGCTGAGGTTGGCCAACCTCAAGTCAGCACCTTTGAGATTTGCGCCTGTTAAGTTGGCTAAAACTAGACCTGCACTGCTGAGGTCGCAGTTGGGGCACTGTCGGGTGGCTAGTAATTGTTGCGTGTGTTGGATGTTCTCGGCGGGTGCAGGTGCTATCGGGGCGATCGCGCTCAGCAGCGTTGCAGCAGCCAGGATTCTGAGTTTCATTTTAACCGTCCAAAATCCAAAATATTAAATCTAAAATAGCTTTTATCGAAGCAATTGAAAATCAACATAACACAAGTTCACCCAACAAATCTTTTGACTCGCCGTATGTAGGAGTTCTGTGCGCCATCAGCACCCTAAATTGAAGTTCAGGGCCCGGAGCCTGAGTATCAAATAAACACTTCGCCACCAATAAATTAGGGTAACGAAAAGCTCGTTACCCTTTAGCCACGGTTCTGGCCAGCCATAAAATTCAACAAATAGATTACTCGTGAATAGTGCCATCCGGCATCGTCGTACCCTTAAGATAAACTCCGCTGAGGTTAACTCCCGCCAAGTTTGCTCCCAGCAGGTTCGCCCCGCTTAAGTCTGACGCACTTAAAATCGCTTCAGTCAAATCTGCCCTAATTAGGCTTGCTCCCATCAAGTCGGCTCCGCTGAGGTCTACTTTGCTCAAGTTTGCGCCAATTAAATCGGCTTCTGTGAGCACCGCCCTGCGTAAGTTTACTCCGTAAAGATTTACTCCGTGCAAGTCTGCACGGCCCAGGTTTGCCCGAGATATATTGGCTCCAATTAAAGTTGCTTTGATTAGGGAAGCTCCGCTCAAATCTGCTTTGCTAAGATTTGCTCCCATCAACTCAGCTCGATTCAGATTAGCTTCAGCTAAAAGTGCTTCTGTGAGGTCGGCTCCACCTAAGTCTGCTCTGCTCAAATTGGTCTTGCACAAATTTGCTTTGCCAAAGTTGACTCTGTTGAGTTTGGCTTTGCACAGATTGGCTCCAATCAGGTCGGCTTCATACAGATTGGCTCCAATCAATTCTACTTCGTAGAGATAGACCTCGTGCAGGTAGACCCCGCTAAAATTTCTTTCTCCTATTGCATATAGCTTGAGCAGTTCGTCAACGTTCATTATGGCTTCTCTACACCTTTTAAATGAACAATACTCTCAGCCAACTGCTTGCACCGGATGTTTTGCAATGTTAGATTTTAGATGCCGAAAGATTCACCCCTGAAGATTGGGTCTGAAGCCTCCCCGTTTAGGGGGAAATCAAACAAAATGATTCATTGCTCCAATCCTCTTCTATCGACGGCTATGGGTAGCTGTCAACTGTCAACTGTCAACTGATGAACCCAGCCCGACATTTCCCTCAATCTGCAAGATTGGAGAATAAATTAGATTGTTTTGCAAGTGTGAAGCACAAAACTGCATTATCTTTTTTTTGGCTTAAAAATTAATATTTAATATTTTTCACAATCATCTGGAGCGCACTTCTTGACTAAATCAAAGGAATTTTGGGTGGAATGTGCGATCGAACCCATAATTTTTTGAGCTAGTTGAGTTTACTTAGTATTAGTGTGACAACGATCACTAATTAATGTTAGTAATATCACATAGAAACAATCGTTTCGATCACGGCTGGCGGGAAAAAATAGCAGATAGTGGTACTGTGCTGGTAAAAAATTGACAATCCCACGGTCAATGTGTTTTACTCAACTGGCGATCGACCTGCGTAGTTTTACAGATACTTGCCCACGGCAGGAAAGTCGGTTGCAACGTCACTCGGGGCGACCCGTTTCGGGCCGTGAGAGTGCTGATATCTCAGGATTTCTTGCACAGCGAAAGCCAGAAATGCACTTCGGGAAATAAGGGTATGTATGTAGAAAAGTGCGATCGCTGGTGGACAAACCAAGCCTGTGTGCTGACAACTAAGGACTAAAAATCGCTAAAAAGTTCGCAAAAATTACCAATAAATACCAGGAAAACCATGATATGTGTTTAGCAAAAAGAGAATAAATGGTATTCCTTAAAAGTCGAGTATTACAGCTAATATTGCAGTCGATCGGTTAACTGACATCAGTATTAGCAATCATGCTTGTCCGATCAAGTACAACACTGACTCAAAAACCATTTTTTTACCAAAAAACTTCGTTGCAACCCTTGCTCACAGTCAAAAAACTGCTTTTAAGCCTCTGAGTGTGTCGAGGAATGAAAAAGTTTAATTTAGAGCGCTTTTGTATTGCTTTATTAGCAAGCATAAGCGCCAGCAGTTAGGATTCGGAGTGAATTTTGCTCCCTTGTCAAACAAAGCTATTGTAGAGCGCGAATCGTGAGGTAATTGATATGGCTGGAGTATGTAAACTTAGCATCACTGAGACAATTGAAGAACTAAAAAGCCTGTTGACCGAACAAAAAACGGCAAGTGGCTTTCAAAAAATTCAAGCACTTTACCTGTTCAAAATTTGTCACGTTAAGACAGTTAAAGAATTGGCAATGACGATCGGCGTAAACCGCATTACAGTGCAGCGGTGGCTGAGAAAGTACCGCTCTGAGGGACTCGAAGGACTCCTGGAAACAAAGCACAGCGGCGGCCGCAAGCCGGCGATTCCTCCTCTGGCCCGCGCTAGTTTGGCAATGCGCCTCAGCGACCCCCAAAAAGGCTTTAAAAGCTATGGAGAAATTCAAGAGTGGTTGCAGCAGGAATACAGCATTGAGGCTTCCTATAAAGCCGTTTACGCAACAGTCAGATACCAGCTAAAAGCTAAGCTGACCAAGGTCTAAATAATGACGAACTTCCTGGTTTTGTCTTAGTTGCAGGTTTTAATTCTTTTTGAAGTCAGGTCAAAATTTTTAGCTTCTTTTTGAAGCTCAAAAAAGTCTCAATAACGACTAACTTGTAGGTTTTGTCTAGCTTGCAGGTTTTGTCATTTCTACTATTCTTATTCTCAAATCTTGATTTTCAGAATTTAAGGCAAAAACCGATCTAAAGCGGCTTTCAACTCTTCTATTTCTGTATCGATATTGCCTTCTTTAGCGGCTCGGGCGATGCACTCAGTTAAATGTTCGTCCAGAATGATTCTCGCGACGCGATCGAGCGCGCCTCGAACTGCTGCAACTTGCACGAGAACTTCGGGACAGGGACGGTTTTCTTGCACCATTGTTTTTATACCCCGGACGTGTCCCTCAATCCGAGACAAGCGATTTACCAGCCGCCGCCGGGATTCTTCATCGTGATGGTGAGGATGAACTGATTCATCGCCATGATGGTGGTGGGAATTTGAGGGCAAAGATTTGTCGGTAGAGGTATTAGATAGAATCATTGGGGTAAAATTTAATAGTTAGAATTCAGAATATCGTGAGTTTGTGCAGAGTTCCTGACTTAGTGTATTCTAACTCACCTCTCGAACCAAAGGTTGATCCGAAGGCGCTGACTATTTGGCAAAATATATTTGGGAGTTCGTAGTCGCAGATAAAATCGGCGGGAGAACTCCTGCACCTAACTCAGCTAACATAAAATTCACGCTATGAGAATATTCCAGTTTTTTCGCCCCGCACCCCGAATGGTGTCTTCGCTGTTGGGCGTATTTTTAGGAATTACGATCGCCCTAAACGCTTGGACAGTCTGCCCAGCATCAGCATCAGCGAGTGTCCCAAATCCCCAAAAGTTGGCACTCAGGGGCGCGGAACTCGCGGCGACTGCTAGCAACAATAGTTTTGTCACCGCAGCGGTCGATCGAGTCGGGCGAGCTGTTGTCCGAATTGATACCGAGCGCACAGTCAGTCGGAACCTCGACCCACTCATGGAAGACCCCTTCTTCAATAGATTTTTCGGTGAAGATTTGCGAACCCAAGTACCCAGACAAGAACGCTTGCGGGGTCAAGGTTCCGGCTTCGTCATCGACCAAAGCGGGACTGTATTAACCAACGCTCATGTAGTTGATAAAGCCGATCGAGTAACTGTCACCTTAAACGACGGCAGCATATTTCCGGGAGAAGTGTTAGGTACGGACGAAGTGACAGATTTGGCGGTTGTTAAAATTAATACCAAAGGTGTTAACTTGCCCGTGGCAGATTTGGGAGATTCCGATGCGGTGAAAGTGGGAGATTGGGCGATCGCCGTGGGAAACCCATTAGGATTTGACAATACCGTCACTTTGGGAATTATCAGCACTTTGAAGCGATCGAGCGCAGCCGTAGGAATTCCCGACAAGCGCCTCGATTTCATTCAAACAGACGCAGCCATCAACCCCGGCAATTCCGGCGGCCCGCTGTTAAACGGTTTAGGAGAAGTAATCGGGATTAACACGGCAATTCGAGCCGATGCAATGGGTATTGGCTTTGCGATTCCGATCAACAAAGCAAAAGCTATCTACGCGCAGTTAGCCAAGGGAGAAAAAGTCAGTCATCCATTTTTAGGCATTCAGATGATTGCTTTGACTCCTGAAATTGCCAGAGAGAATAACGCCGATCCAAATGCTGTTTTGATCGTACCGGAAGTCAAAGGAGTGTTAGTGATGCGAGTGATGCCAAATACGCCTGCTGAGAAAGCGGGGATTCGGAAGGGAGATGCGATCGTCCAAATTGACGGCGAGGCTGTCACGACGGCGGAACAGTTGCAAAATCTGGTGGAAAATAGCAAAATCGGTCAAAGTTTGAAACTGAAATTGCGGCGAGGTTCTCTGACGAAAGATGTGACTGTTCAAACAGCTCAATTGAGGGATTTTTAGAGGAGAATGGGAAGGGGGAAACTGTTTAAAAAACCCATAAAGTTTGTATGTAGTGAGGACTTTAGTCCTTCCTTCTTCCCTCCGACTTCCTTTATATGACGCCAATTCAGCTTGCCTATCCCAATGCGTAAGTCATCAGGAATTAAAGTATATTAGTCACAATCAATAGAAAGTCAATTAAAAATTACGGAGGATTTAGTGATGACATCTGTGGATATTGAAAAAAAAGCCATGACTGAAGAAGATGTGGCAAAGTTGTGGGAAGCATTCAAAGTATTTGATGCGGACGGGAGCGGTGGTATCTCATCGGAAGAACTGGGTCAAGTGATGCGATCGCTAGGCCAGAGTCCTAACGAAACCGAGTTGCGCGACATGATCAAAGAAGTGGACGTAGACTTGTCGGGCAGTATCGATTTTGAGGAATTCAAAATGCTGATGGTGTCCCAGATTGGCGATCGCCAGAGTCGTCTCAAACTGTCATTTAGTGTATTTGATGAAGATGGCAGCGGTCAAATCACTAAAGACGAGATGCAGGGTGTGATGAGCCAGTTTGGGCTGACAGAGCAAGAGCTGGATGAGATCATCAAAGAGGTAGACCATGACGGCGATGCCTCAATTGACTTTGAGGAATTCTGCAAACTGGTACCGGATGAGTCAGAGAGCACAACCGGATATCAAGACTCGCCCGTTCCGGTTGTCAGTACACAGACAACCGAGATTTCAGATAGTACAGCGGCTGCGATCGCCAGTACAGCAACTGCTATCAACGAGGCAGCTTCTGCCACGATTGAACCTAATCTAGAAGAAGCACCCACAGACGATAGCAATCCAGAAATAGCGCGGCTAAAAGAACTACTCGCCCAACACCCACAAACTGAGCAGAAACGCGGTACGTCCCGCTTGCAGATGCAGATTGGTTTGTTTCGTCTGATCCAGGGAGCAGCCTACCGCAGCTTCCGCGAGAGTTTCTCCGCCAACCACCAGACTCACCTGCGCGTGAGAAACTTGCCATACAGAATCGTTGATTTTGTGCAATTTGTCAGAAGTGCGATCGCCCTTTATAAAGGATTAGGTATCGTAGAGTCTGCGTGCAACCCTGTACTGGATGCAGTAGTGAAGTCGATCGAAGATGAATATGCCAGACTAGAGGCTCGGATCAAGAACTGGAAGGCGATCGAAAAAACTCCAGAAATGTTGGCCGAACAAAAAGCCATGTTGGAGGCGCGGGGTAAATCTGCCAGCGCCAAGGAGAAGTTTGCCGCGGGAGTCGAGTTTGCAATCACCATCAAAAAGAAGAGTCTCAACTTGCGCGACATCGCCGAGGGTGTGCTTGCCATCAACGAACTCAACCGACTGCGAAAAATGGAGCTGAGTGAGGAAATGGCACCGCCACCAGCCCAATCCGAGGGAGATCCCAAAGACTACCTGAAGAAGTGGAACCGCGTCATCGTCTCGGATGCTTCAGAGAAAATTGATGGTGCAATGATGCCAGTGGCATATTGGTATGAAGACTTTATGCCAAAGTTGCTGACTGCCTTCAGCGTCTGTACCGCAGCAGAAATCCCCTTGAACACGGTGGCTGACGAAGCGGCTTTAAACCAGTGGTACGAAGCCACTAAAACGTCAGGGGAATTTGGGCGCTATGGGGCGGATGTTGCAGAAAGCTTTCTCAAATGCGCTCCAAAACAGCAACTGATGCTTCAACAAGCATGGCGCTTGACGCACAACTATCTAAATGGCGTACAGAAACGGCGCGAACGCATGGAGTTTGGGCGCGAGTCTGGCGAACTTTCGCAATATGTGTCGTTTATCGATGTGTATATCGATCGCAGTGAAATAAAGAATTCACAAATGCGCGTCAGCTTCCCTTACTATATTGGCCCTGCGGTGTGGCGTTTCTTCCACACTACGGCTGAAATCGTCTCTACGAAGACCCCCAAACAGCAAAAAACTCTGGTGGCAATTTTCAAGGACTTCTTCAAGCTGTTTGCCACTATGTATCCCTGCCCCTACTGCCGCCACCACCTCAACGCCTATGTCGTGCAGAATAAAGAGGTGGAAATGTACCCTGTGGAGTACCTTGTGCTTGGGCGCGACCCGCTTCTGAATAACTTTGAGGTATCAATGGAGGCAAAGCTGTCCACGGTAGTAGATGGCCCTTCCCTGCGCTTATTCTTCTGGAAGTTGCACAACACTGTCTCTTCGTCAATTGCTCGATCGGAGGAGTGGTATCACAAGGATGAGAAAGCATTCTATACCACTCGTTATTGGCCCAGCATTGACTCTGAGCTAGCACGAGCCAAAGCCCTCAAACACATTAGCATTGCGACCGATCGAATGTACCGGCTCTACGGTATGCTCAAGCCATCGGCACGACTGACAGGGGTGAGAGCAACATTGCAAAAACTGTTGGATAAGCGGGACTCAGAAGGCATCAAGGAGGCCTGCTTAGTTGCCCAAGATTATATCAAGGAGTTGGAGGAGGCGATCGTCACCGGACAATTCCTACAAGAGACATATTACTTTGACCCCGATCTTGTCGATCGAGCTCCAGTCTTCAGTCCTGAAGAAGAGGAGTTTGCTCGCAGCGGTGTGTTCGTAGAGGTTGCTTAAATATTAGTGAGTAAAAAGTTAAGTTTTTAAGCTTAACTTTTTACCGCTCCTTGAAAAAATTAAAATATTAATGATCGCTCAATGCCTAAGCCGAATACCAATGCCAAAAAGACTCAAATCATTGAGGTGCTAAAGCAGGATTATTTTCCTATGATCCCTCAACTTGAGAGGAACTGGACACCAGAGCAACATGAAAAAAATCGTTTGAGCCGTTCTTTGGCTGCATTTGCGATCGCCAATCTTGCCGATATTACCCCAGCTCAAGCGGCTAACTCAATTATCAACGGGCAAAATGATAATGGGATTGATGCCATTTATTTCGATCGCATGAAAAATTTGCTTTTGTTGGTGCAGGCTAAGGCGGGGAATGCTCCAAACATGGGTGATAATAAAAAATTTTGTGATGGGATTAGAGATTTAGTCCATCAACGTTTTCAGAAATTTAATGATGGCTTTACGCGGTTGCAGCAAGATGTTGAAGATGCTTTAAATACTAACGGGGTAAAAATAATTGGCTGTAATATATATCTTGATGAAAGCCTGAGTTCTCATGTGATTACGGATCTTAATCAGTTAAAAACTGAACTGAATCAGTTCGAGCCACGTTTTGAATGGCAAGATTTAAATATTAGCATAACACATGGTTGGTTGACAGCCAAACAAGCGATCGCCCCTGTTGATGTAGTCTTGACCTTGGAAAACTGGCATTGTTTAGATCGGCCGCGTAGGGCATTTTATGGATTGGTTAAGGCTTCGGAACTTGCATCTTTATATCAACAGCATAATAAGTCACTGTTCGAGAAAAATATCCGCTATTACCTGGGTACGGAAGATGTTAATTTAGCGATTGCGGAAACTGTCAAAGAGCAACCATCTGAACTATTTTATCTCAACAATGGTCTGACGATTACTTGTTTAGCCATTAGTCTACCATCTGGTCACGATCAAAAATCAACTCGATTTACTTTAACAGGTTTTTCCGTCGTGAATGGAGCGCAAACTGTGGGGGCTATCGCTTCTGTTTATAATGCTAATGGTTCAATATCTGCTGATGCAAAGTTATTAGTTACAATTATTGAAGTGGGGACGGGAACTGATAATATTGGCGAAAAGATTACTGGGGCAAGAAATACGCAAAATGCTGTGCGCGATGTTTATTTTGCCGCCCTAGATCCCAATCAAGAGCGTTTGCGACAGGAATGTATGGTATCGAATATTGTCTATGAATATCGACCATCGGCGGAGCGGAATCAGGATGCGATTACGATTGAACAAGCGGCAGTTGCTCTTGCTTGTTTTAGTGGTAATACGGAAATATTGGTTGCAGCAAAGAGAGAAATTAGTCAGCTTTATAAGCGTTATTATGATATATTGTTTAGTAGTGCGATTTCAGGAGTTACGCTTTGTCGTTATGTGCGAATCTTTCAATATCTCGATGAAATTTTTTCAGCTTCTGAACAGGCTGCTACAGGTCAACAAAAGAAGTTTTATAAGCACGGTAAATTTTTCATTCTGGATATTCTTGCAAGACGTTATAAATCTTTGGTGAATAAGCATGAAGTTGATTTGTCTGAGGATGATAAAATCGAACTTTCACGAGTTGGGTTAGAGATTGCTGAGATTGTTTATACTGTTGCTGAATCCAACTTTGCTAGTGACAATAAGGGATATCTTGCTATTTTTCGGAATATCACAGATGTTAATCCTTTAACGAGTAAGGTGATGCAGGAGTTAGATCGCAGGGATGCTCAGGCTGAAAATCCGAATATACCTACAGTTTAACTTTTGAGATAGATATTAATTATGAATAAGAAGCAGAGACTAGAATTAACTTGGATTGGTAAGGATATTCGCCCCAAGCTGGAGCCGCGAATTTTGCTGGAAGATCCAGAGATGTCTTATCATGCGGCGCATCAGGTGAGTGAAAATGATATTTTTGATAATCGCTTAATTTTTGGGGATAATTTGTTGGCTCTCAAGGCTTTGGAGTCAGAGTTTGCAGGAAAAGTTAAATGTATTTTTATCGATCCTCCCTATAATACAGGGTCAGCTTTTGAACATTATGATGATGGAATTGAACATTCTATCTGGCTTGGTTTAATGCGCGATCGTTTAGAGATTTTGCGTAATCTCTTGTCGAATGATGGTTCTTTGTGGATCACAATTGATGATAATGAAGCGCATTATTTAAAAGTGATGTGTGACGAGATTTTTGGGCGCGTAAATTTTGTAGCGAATGTAATCTGGCAAAAAAAATATGCTCCAGCTAATGATTCACTATGGTTCAGTGATAGTCATGACCACATATTAGTTTTTTCAAAAAACAAGTCTATCTGGCGACCCAATAAACTTGCTAGAACAACTAAACAAGATCAGCTATATTCTAATCCCGATAATGATCCAAGAGGATCTTGGATGTCAGATAATTATACCTGTGCAAAATCTGCTGATGAACGCCCTAATCTTTATTATGCTATTCATAATCCTAATACTAACGAAGAAATATGGCCAAAGAAAACTCGTGTATGGGCATTTGAGCAATCAACCCATCAACGACATATAGAAGAGAACAAAATTTATTGGGGAAAAGATGGAAAAAATAGCACTCCTCGACTTAAAAAATTTTTATCAGATCTGCATTCACAGGGCCGAGTTCCTTCAACAATATGGTTTTATGAAGAGGTTGGTCATACTCAAGATGCTCGAAGAGAAGTGCTTGCTTTGAATCGGAAAAATCCTTTTTCTACTCCAAAACCAGAAAAACTAATTCAGCGAGTTCTCGAAATAGCTACAAATTCAGGAGACTTAGTTCTTGATTCCTTTGCCGGTTCAGGAACAACAGGCGCAGTCGCGCAAAAAATGGGAAGACGCTGGATCATGATTGAACTCGGCGAACATTGTCATACCCATATCATTCCCCGACTCAAAAAAGTAATTGATGGCGAAGATCAAGGGGGAATTACTAAAGCAGTTAACTGGAAAGGTGGTGGTGGGTTTAGGTACTATCGCCTTGCACCATCCCTACTAGAAAAAGACAAATGGGGTAATTGGGTGATCAACAAAACCTATAACGCCGCGATGCTTGCTGAAGCACTCTGCAAAATCGAAGGTTTCACCTACGCACCATCAGACACCTTCTATTGGCAACATGGCTATTCCACCGAAAGCGATTTTATCTATGTCACCACCCAAAATTTTAGTCACGAACAACTATCTAAACTGGCAGACGAAGTAGGACAAGAGCGCACTCTACTTGTTTTATGTACCGCCTTTCGAGGCGAAACCGACATATTCCCAAACCTCACCGTTAAAAAAATTCCCAAACAAATCCTGTCACGGTGTGAATGGGGACATGATGATTACAGCCTCAAAATTGAAAACTTGCCAAAAGCACCTCCAAAGTTCGGACAACTATCACTATTTGACATGGATACCTATGATAAATAAACTTGTTAATAATATTTCTAATCGTCTCAGTCTGCGCCATCCCCAGCGCCAATCATTAGAAATTCTCGATCGCATTTGTGAACTCTTATCGATCCCAAACATCATAGATAGAGAAACAAGTTTAGTCGCCATCAAAAAAGAATTCCCAACGTTTACTGACTTCGAGCGCGACTTTCCATCCCTATGTTTTGCCCTAGCCACAGGTGTGGGCAAAACTCGACTCATGGGCGCATTTATTAGTTATTTATACCTAAAACATAACATTAAAAACTTCTTTATCCTTGCCCCAAACCTGACCATTTATAATAAACTAATTACCGACTTTACGCCCAAAACCTCAAAATATGTATTTACGGGTATCTCTGAATTTGCGATCGATGTCCCAGAAATCATTACGGGTGATAATTACGAAAAGTCATCCATCATCACTGATTTTTCCGGTTGCAGAATTAACATTTTCAATATCTCAAAAATCAACTCGGAAGTACGCGGCGGTAAAAGCCCTAAAATTAAACGACTATCCGAATATATTGGCGAAAGCTATTTTGATTACCTGTCCCAATTAAAAGACCTCGTAATTCTCATGGATGAATCGCACCGATATCGTGCATCAGCAGGAGTTCGGGCTATTAATGAATTAAAACCATTAATGGGGTTAGAACTTACCGCCACACCCTTTGTCGAAACCAATAAAGGTTTAGTAGCTTTCAAAAATGTTATCTATGACTATCCCCTTGGACGTGCCATAACCGATGGATTTGTGAAAGATCCAGCAGTCGTCACCCGCAAAGACTTTAATCCCGCGTCAATGTCACCAGAGGCGATCGAGCGTCTTAAACTAGAAGATGGCATCTATCTTCATGAAAATATTAAATCTGAATTAGAAACCTATGCAATTCAAACTGGAAGAACGACTGTTAAACCTTTTGTGTTAGTTATTGCCCGTGACACTAAGCACGCATCAAAACTAATGGAACTCATTCAATCCGATGAATTTTACGAAGGGAATTATAAACATAAAGTTATTCAAGTTGATTCTAGTAAAACGGGCGCTCAAGAAGATGAAATGGTAGAGAAATTGCTGAAAGTAGAACATACCGATGAACCTACTGAAATAGTTATCCATGTAAATATGCTCAAAGAAGGTTGGGATGTCACCAACCTCTATACAATTGTTCCTTTGAGAGCCGCAAATTCTAAAATCCTGATCGAGCAATCTATTGGACGGGGCTTGCGTTTGCCCTATGGAATGCGTACAGGTGTAGAAATTGTCGATCGCCTAAATATCGTCGCCCATGACAAATTCCAAGAAATTGTCGATGAAGCAAAGCGCCCAGAATCCCAAATCCGCTTAAAACAAATTATCCTTACAGATGAAGACTTACAGGAAAAGACACAAACAGTAATTTCGCGATCGCAATTAGCTCAAAATCTAGGACTTCATCCCGAACAACCCATTAATTTACCTGATAATTTACCTGAAACCGAACCCAAAAATATTCAACAATCCCTATTTCAATCACCTGTAGAACAAAAAATTGTAGAGCTTACATACCAAGAAATCCTCAAGCTTGAAAGTCGCCCCGAAGAAGTCCCAACCACCGCCGATCTCGCATCCCCAAAGGTTCAGGCTAGAGTGCGCGAAGCCGTAACCAGAAAATATCAACCCGCGCAAATGGAACTTGAAGGTATCATAGCACCTCCAGATATTGCAGCGATCGTTGCCAAAACAACGAATTTAGTGATCCAGCAAACCATCAATATTCCTAAAATTATTGTGAGTCCTAAAGGGGAAGTGCGATCGGGTTTCAGGTCTTTTGCCCTAGATGTCACTGGCTTAAATTATCCTGTTCCCTCCCAAGAAGAATTATATATTCAATCACTAACAACAAATAAAGTTGAATCTATAGAAATTAGCAAAGAAAACTTTGAAGAATCACGGCTAGAAAACTATATTGTCAAAAATTTAGTCAACTTCGATGATATTGCCTATGACGAACACGCTGATTTACTCTATGACCTTGCGGGTCAAGTTATCAGTCATTTTATGACCTACTTATCGGAAGGAGATACACAGAAAGTTTTACGCTATTACCAAAGGGAAATTACCAATTTTGTCCACAGCGAAATGCAGCCACATTTCTGGGAAGAAACAACAGGTTATGAAGTCAAAATCAGTAAAGGTTTTACAGCCCTAAAAGATAGTGCCTACACTACAAATGCTAAGAATTGCCTTGATTATCAATCTTCGCCACGAGACAAAAGCAATATGTCCAAATATCTGTTTACAGGTTTCTCCAAATGCCTCTATCGAGAACAGAAATTTCAATCGGAAGCAGAAAGAATACTAGCAATGATTTTAGAACGGGATGCAATCAAATGGTTTAAACCCGCAAAAGGACAATTTCAGCTTTATTACAAATGGCATGGAAAATATTCAGAATATCAACCAGATTTTGTAGCTGAAACAGAAGAAATTATCTATATGCTGGAACCCAAAGCTCACAATGAAATCAACGAGCCTCAAGTCCTTGCTAAGAAAGATGTGGCTGTTCAATGGTGTCAAAATGCTTCGGATTATATGCTCAATCACGGTGGTAAATCTTGGCAATATGTCTTGATTCCCCATGATGCTATACAAGAAAACATGACACTCCAAGGAATAAGCGATCGCTATACCGCTACTACTAAGGGTTAATTTCAGCGGCGATCGGTATCGAAATTCACCAGCCAGATGCTTCCCAGTCGGTAATCGCTGCTTGCTGCCATGCTTCATCCTCATCGGTTAATTCATCACTCAGTTCATCCAACAATAAACAAGCTTCTACCATTGCCTGTTGTTCTTGTTGTTTACGCCATGCTTGCAATAAAACCTCAACTAGGCGACTGCGATTTTCTACACGATCGTCAATATAACGCACTAACTCATCTGGCAAAGAGATAGATACTTTCATAGACAGCATTTATGCTACTTTTAATACTACCAATGGTAGCAGAAATATCGACTAGATAGCAAATAGGGTGCGTCGCCATCTATAATCTGCAAGTGATATCCAAAATCTCGCAGCGACGCACCCTACGGATTAACACTACACAAAATTAGTCGGATCTTGATCTCGCCGATTCTTCAGCAGAATCGGAGTACCTTGGCCATCACCCACCAAAGCCGCCGTTTCCTCCAAAGCTTCCCTGAATCGCTTCGCCGCGTAAATCGACATATCGCGGGGCACATTTACCCGATCGCGCAAATACCGCAAAGCCACATCAGAACCACCCGGCGGCGTACAAATTTCGCCAGTCATCATCAAAGTTAAAGCACAACGCAAAGCCTCATCAAATAAGTTGTCATCAGCAGGATTGACTTTAATAATGTTGCTGTGATGCTTGATAACGCGATCGAGTGCTTCAGCGCGCGAGGTTTCCGGTTCTGGATACATCACATCCGGTAATCCAGCCCAAGGCCCATTATCCACGCGGGCTTTATTGAGTAGCATCTGCGGTTCGCCGTTTTCATAACAGCCGCCCATTTGAGGTGGTAAATCATGCACGTGGGTGTGAAAATCGCTTTGAGTACCGCGATAGGTCGATCGGCTTTCCATCCCCGCAAACCAGTCCGCAAAACGCGGGTTTTCTTCCCGCATCGAGTAGCCTTTGTAATAGTAAAGACTGGCATTCATCCGTTCGACGTAGGGCGTAAAGATCACATCCGCAGTGCCAAATTCATCGAGGAAATAAGGCCCAGGGGTGCTAGCTAGGGCTGCTTCAACTTGGGTGACAACGCTGATAAATTGGTTGCGGTTGTGCTCTTCTACTTTGACCGAACTTGCTGGGTAGCACAACCAAGAGCACCACGCTCTAAACAACAGTCGTTCTAGTCGGCGCATAGGCATGACTGCGGGGTTTTCCATGCCCAAACTCAAGGGGCCGAAGACTCGTTCTAGGGCGATTAAGATATCATCGCTTTCGGTGATGATGCGGCCGTCTAGCTCGATCGCCGGTAGCATTCCCGATGGCACTTTGCGCTTGTACCAACTTTCTTTTTCCCCATAGCAGAACATGGTAACTTTTTCAATACGGTAGGGGATTTGTTTTTCTTCTAACCACAGCCAGATTTTTTGGCAATAGGGACACCACGCATGGTTGTCGCGGTACAGGGTGACTCGCACATCGGATTCGGTTTTTCCGAACAGGCGCAACCGGGATTGAGCGTTGGTGGGGCCGTTGGTGCGATCGACTTCAAAGTCTGTGAGGGCTTCTAGTTGTGTCCAGCTTAGGGGAGTGGCGATCGTGGGGGTGGATGTCATGGGTGAATTAGTGCGGATGATACTTCCCCAAAATATAGACTAAATGTATAGCCTCAGTCGCGATCGTCCAGAAGCCAATGGCAAATTTGCCATTGGCTGATGTTTGTTACTGGCTACACCATCCCTACTGGCGATCGCAACTCGATCGGGACTTACACACAAGTAACTTATTTCTGTCATTGCGAGGCACGTTAGCGAAGCGATCCGTTCCCCGTAGGGGTTCCCGAAGGGTAGGAAAGCAATCTCAAAACCCTTGGCACACCGTAGAACCTGCGTAAGTCCTAGTGACTCTCCACTGTTACCTGATCGGGTTTGCGATCGGGCAACAGGTGGTTTTGGATCGGGGTTGCTGGTTGAGATGACTCGCTATTATCAGCGATCGCAGTTAGCTCATTTGCTCCTTTAGCCTGGATCAAGCAGTCCTTGACATTCCCAAACAACTTGCACTCTATAGTAGTGTCTTTGGTAAATGTCAGATCCATCGTTCCTTGGGGCTTAACTGATTTCTCGATCAATTCCTCCTCTAACTTTTTAAAAGCCGCGATCGCATTGTTTGCTTCAGCATTTACTCCTGTAACCTGCAATAGGATTTTTCTGACTTCCTCGAAATGACTGCGGTTTAAAACAGTGCCTTCTGGAATTATTAGATTGGTTGTTCCTTCCGGGCTGTCGGAATTTTTTTCGACTTCCTTTTCTAGGGTTTCAACAGCCGCGATCGCCTTGTCCATCTTAGCAATATTATTTTTCAGCTTGATTTTTCTTTTATTTTCACTTGCCTCTTGCTGAGTGATGGCTATTAAGAGTCGATCTTGCAAGGAACGAAAGACAGCAGTCCCTGTCGAACCAGCGACTAAGGACATTGCTAATAAACTCAATACGCTCGCTGGTTCGATAACCACCATAGCAGGAACAGCAGCAAACGCACCAATAATAATTCTGGCGAAAATGCCCAAATCAATTACATTTTCTACACTAGCGTAAGCAAGTTTTGCTGCCAATTCATCCTCGCTGGGTGCGTGGGGTCGCTCAATATTGCCTTGCAGGTTCAGCAACTCAAAAATAATCCCGCCAACCCCTCCAGCAATTAGCGTCACTAAAAGCACTACGTAAAGTTTGGGATTGTCTAGAGACTTGCTTTTTAAAATTACTTCGACATCCCAATCTGTTTGGGGAACCTGAGTAGAAAGTGCTGGTACCGATGCCGATGGACTTGGTTTATCGCTCTGGGCGCAGGCATCTGTGACACCTATGCTACTGACTAGGAATAACCCAATCAGAATAGATTTTATGCGTTTCATAGTTTAGTTTCTCACTTTGTGGAAAATTTTAGTTTTAGCGATCGCTCTATTGACATCTAATCTGAGAAAAAATTCCCTGAGAATTGTGAATTTCTTGCCACAACCCTTCAGTACCTCCTTTTCTAAACTGATACTGCACTTGATTTGAATATTGGTTAGCCAGCTTTTTTTGCGTAGCAAGAGGCCGAGCTAACTTGTCATGGCGGTTAAATCTACCTTGATTCAAAAATAATCCGGATGCGCCGATCGCGTCTGTGAGAAATAGTTATAAATAGTTATAACTTGGGCGCAAAATATGCTACAATCTTAAGTATAATTGCTTATTTTCCTGTGTCGTCAAGCAGGAACCACCGATTTTCCGCTAACACACCCGATAATTTTAAATAAATGACGATCGACGAAGCACTGCTTTTCCTCGACTCAGTTCTCAAACAAGAGCATCTCAACGATATTCACATACTGGTATTCCGGCAGACTTGGGAAGGACACTCTTATCCGCAGATTGCCAAAAGCGCGGGTTATGATGCCGAATATATTAAGTTTGTTGGCTTTCAGTTATGGAAAGTTCTCAGTCGGGTATGCGGAGAAAAAGTCACTAAGAGCAACTTTCATTCAGTTTTGCGACGGCAAGCACAACAGGCACAAGTCCCCGCCTCACTACCAAATAGCCAAATTACTCACAAGATAGACGCACAAGTCGATCGCAGTAGTCCGATCGCCGATCGAGCTCCAACTGACTTAACAAAACTCAACAAACGGATTAATTGGGGAGAGGCAATTGATGTTTCTATTTTCTACGGACGTGCAGAGGAAATAGCCTTATTAGAAAAGTGGCTGATCGTCGATCGCTGTCGCTTAGTTACGCTGTTGGGGATGGGTGGAATTGGCAAAACTTCTCTCTCTATTAAGGTAGCAGAACGCATCCAAGAACAATTTGATTATATTATTTGGCACAGTCTCTGCAATGCTCCCTCTCTCCTTGACTTGTTACTAGAATTGATTCAATTTCTGTCGCACCAACAGGAAACGAATTTACCAGATACCGTAGATGGTAGAATCTCGCGACTGCTGCACTATCTGCGACAGCATCGGTGTCTGTTAATATTGGATAATATCGAGTCAATTCTACAGGAAGAAGAACGCACGGGTTGTTATCGAGAGGGATATGAAGGATACGGTCAACTTCTGCGCTGCGTAGCCGAAATCAACCATAAAAGTACCCTGATATTAACCAGTCGAGAAAAGCCGATCGGTTTAGCAGCTCAAGAAGGCGAAACTTTGCCTGTTCGTTCATTACAACTGAAAGGTTTAAGCACTCCTAAAGCACGGATTTTTTTTCAACGCATCGGTTCTTTTCAAGGGTCGGACTCCGAATGGGATATTTTGATATCTCACTATGGGGGAAATCCCCTAGCCTTAAAAATGGTCGCTCCTGCTATTCGCGATTTTTTTGATAGTAGCCTCCCCAAATTTTTAGAAATTTTAAATCGAGGAACTTTAGTATTTGATGATATTCGGAACCTATTAGACAGGCAATTTAATCGTTTATCAAATTTAGGAAAAAAGGTGATGTACTGGCTGGCAATCAATCGGGAGCCAGTAGCGGTGGGTGAATTACAACAAGATTTAGTTGCCAAATTAACTGTCAAAGAATTACTAGAGGTTTTAGGTTCTCTCCTGAGACATTCTCTGATTGAAAAAACCTCAGACGGCTACACTCAACAACCCGTCGTCATGGAATACATGACGGAACGATTAATCGAACAAGTCTGCACTGAAATCACAACCAGCAAAATTGATCTTCTCAGAAGCCATGCTCTGCTCAAAGCTACAGCTAAAGAATACATTAGAGATACGCAAGCTAGTCTGCTCCTCAAACCTATTGCCGATCGCCTTTTTTTTTCTTTTGAACGCCAGCAAATCATCGAAAACCAACTCAAACCTATTCTGACATCCCTGCGCGGTAAACCCACACTAGAAACTGGCTATGTTGCGGGTAATATTATAAATCTCTTGTGTCAAATGCAGACAGATTTAAGCGGTTGGGATTTTTCTCATTTGACTGTTTGGCAAGCTTATTTACCAGATACGAATTTGCATGGTGTCAACTTTGCTGGGGCTGATTTAACTAATTCTGTTTTCGCTGAAGTTCTGGGAAGCGGTTTGTCAATCGCTTTTAGCCCGGATGGAAAACTTTTAGCAATGGGCGATACTAATAGTGAGGTTCATTTGTGGCAAATGCCAGAAGTTAGGCTGCTGAGAACTGGCAAAGAATACGGCAGCATTGTGTTATCTGTTGCTTTTAGTCCAGATGGGAAAACCTTTGCTACTGGCGGTAGTAACGGCACGATTAATTGCTGGGATGTTAGCAGTTGGTCGATTCGTCAAATATTGCAGGGAAATCATAGCAGTGTGCTGGGAGTTGCTTTCAGTCCAGATGGCAAGATGCTTGCTAGTGGCATCGGTGATGGGACTGTGCGTTTTTGGGATTGGAGTCACGGACGATGTTTGCTAACTTTGCCGGCACACAAAAGTCAGGCTTGGTCGATCGCATTCCGTCCTCAAGGTAATATTTTAGCCAGTGGCGGTGATGACGGAATACTTAAACTGTGGGATGTTGCTACGGGACAATGCCTGAAAATGTTTGAGAGTGACTGTCGTCAAATTCGATCGGTTGCTTTCAGTTTAGATGGTAAAACTGTAGCCTGTGGTGGTGATTGTTCGATCGCCCTCTGGGATATTAACACGGGTGAAGTCTTGAGAATTTGCTCTGGACACTCACGAATAGTGGTGTGTGTTGCCTTTAGTCCAGACGGTGACATTTTAGCAAGTTGCAGCGAAGACCGCACCGTGAGATTGTGGGAAGTGGCATCGGGTGAATGTCTAAAAACACTGCAAGCACACACCAGTCGAGTTTCATCTGTCGCGTTTCGTCCAGATGGCAAAATTTTAGCTAGCACTGGTGAAGACTGTACGGTGAGACTGTGGGATGTTAAAACAGGTCATTGTCTGAAAACAGTATTGGGGCAAAGCAATCCAGTAAATTCGGTAGTTTTTTCACCCGATGGTCAAACTTTAGCTAGTAGCGATCGCGCCGTGAGATTGTGGAATATCAAAACGGGGCATTGTCTTAAAAGTTTACAGGATGGACGTACTAATCGATTGAAATCCATTGCCTTCAGTCCGAATGGGGACTTGTTGGCGAGTGGATTTTCTGACACTACTGTCAGGTTGTGGGATGCTATGACTGGAGAATGCCTAAAAAGTTTAGAGGGTCATTCTGCTTGGGTTTGGGGAGCCGCCATCAGTCCCGACGGTAAGACATTGGCAAGTTTCAGTGCCGATCAAGCTATAAAACTATGGGATATTAGCACAGGGCAATGTCTTTATACTTGTACCGAGCATGAGAGTTGGGTGATGGGAGTTGCTTTTAGTCCAGATGGTGATATCCTGGCTTCTGCGAGTACCGATAATACGGTGAAGTTATGGGATATCAGTACAGGGAAAGTCTTAAGAACTTTGATGGGAAATAGCGGTTGGGTTTGGTCTGTTGCCTTTAGTCCTGATGGTAATATCTTGGCAAGCAGCAACAGTGACGGTAGCATCAAGTTTTGGGATATCAATACCGGAGAATGTCTGACCAGCCTGGAGGGACATGATGGTATTGTGTCATCGGTAATCTTCAGTCCTGATGGTACACTCTTGGCGAGTGGCGGTCACGATCGAACTGCACGAGTTTGGGATGCGAGGACGAATGATTGCTTGCAAGTTCTGCGGGGACACGACAATTTAGTGTGGTGTGTTGCTTTTAGTTTAGATGGGCAGATACTCGCTAGCAGCAGCCAAGATGAGACGATTAAGTTTTGGGATGCCGTAACTGGTGATTGTATCAAAACTTTGCCGGTTCCGAAACCTTATGAAGGATTAAATATTGCAGGTGTTAAAGGTGTAACTGAGGCGACTGTGGCGATGCTCAAAACACTGGGGGCAGTTGAAGTACGTCGATCGTGACTAATACCAAATCCGGGTTTACTACCCCTTTTTTTTTGTATTATTTGTCATTGCGCGGAACTAAGCAATCGCTTAGTCTCTGCGATTGCTTGGTTCCTCGCAATGACGGAGGGGTAGTCATGATATTAAATCCGGATTTGGGATCGGGAGACATTTACTGAGGAGGGGGCGGGGCGTCTTGAATTTTAGCGAGTGCTGCTTTCATTTCGGGAGTTTCTAAGAATTTTTGGGTGTCTGCGATTAAACGATCGCCCCAGAGGTTTTCTTTGAGATATTCTACGGTAGCATAGCGTTTGTCGAGTTTCAGAGCTGCTTCTCCCATTGCTAAGCCTTTTGCTTTGTCGCCTTTGCCGTACAATGCTACTGCTAGAGCTAGCATTGCTTCTGCTGCTTCTTTGTCGATCGCGATCGCCTGTTCCCAGCGTTTGATCGCACCATCGGCATCTCCCATTTCGTATTTGACTAATCCGATGTTGTTGATAGCAGGCCACAGGTTTTTTTCTAAAGCAAAGGCTTTTTCGTATTGGGCGATCGCCCGATCGAACTGCTTGAGCTTGTAAAAAGCATTGCCCAAATCAAATAATGCGCCTGGAGTATCTGGTTTTATTTTCAAACCAGCTTGCAAGTATTCAACTGCTTTATCATACTTAGCTTGTCGAAAGTGTGCTTCTCCCAAAACAAATTTAATTGAGGCATTTTCGGGTGCGAGGGATTGAGCTTGCTCTAAAGCTACAATACCTTTATCAAACTGCTCAACTTGAAGGTACAAACTGCCTAACAAAGTCCAAGTTTGAGCATTCTTGGGAGCTAATTGTGTAGCGAGTTCTGCTCTGGGTACTGCCAGTTGGTACTGCTGGAGTCTTGCTAGCTGGACGGCTTCTTCTGCAAGGCTCAAGGCTGTTTGTTCGAGTTGGGCCGAGTCGATTTGCAGGGTGTAAGGCAGGAGTGCTTGCGCGAGGACAGGCTTGGGTGTTGTCCACAAACCGACGGTGAGCAGCAGAGATAGTACAGGAAGACGATTAGGCACGCGAGCAGCCCCAGGAAAAAATATAATGGTTTCTCGATCGCCTATAATAACCTATATTCTTGAGTTTTGATATTGATTCCTGATTCACAACCTTTGGCTGGCTTCATTTAAATAGTTCCCAAATTCTGTTTTTGTTCAGGAATAAAAGTTTTTATTCACTGTTTTATAGAGGACGGTTGTCCTCATTACAAACGGGGGCAATTGTTACTTTTTAGATCAATTTTGGCTGCGCCGGAATGACAAGCGAGGAGACTGTACGTGCCGTTTCACGGCAGCGCCAGATTAATTGTAGGGACACGGCACTACTCAAGGAGTGTCAACTTAAGGTCAAACTCAGTCAGAGACTGCTGTTTGACTATTAAGACCAGATCCCCCCTAGCCCCCCTTAAGAAGGCTACCGTGTACACACAAGTCTACCGCTGACGCATATTGTACGAATCCTGTTTGCTAGAACCTCGATTTCTCGTTTTCTCTTCTCAATAGCTTAAAATTAATGAGAATAAACTGGATTGATGAGATCCATGCTAGATAAGGGTTTTAGGACTTGTGTTCACAGATATCGGACTTGTGTGTACACGGTAGCCTTAAGAAGGGGGGGGACAGGAGTCCGATCAAAGTCCCCCTTCTTAAGGGGGATTTAGGGGGATCTAGACTTGGCTATGAACGAGAGATACCAAGGCTTTCAGGCGATCATTGACACTCCTTGGACACTGCTGTCTCCTGATTTTGGGTAATATTAATTCCGATGCAACCGGAATTGATATCAGCAATTTGATTGAGTTAACAACGTCTGTTGAATCTTGTCTAACAATTGTGCTGCTGACAAGGAAGAAGGCAGAATTTTGGCAGATACTTCTTGTAGGAGAAAGTCGATCGCCTGTCGAGATTCCGAATTTACAGCAGACCGATAATCCCAGACTAAAATTGGCAGTTTTACTGCCATTTGTCGCAGGTTCGATAGCGCCTGCAACATAGCGGTGGATTCTGAGGGGGCATCTTGCAAGCACAGCAAAACTAAGTCAACGCTTTGATATTGCAACTGCTGCAAAACTTCTGTCCAACAGGGAGCGATCGACCCTCGAAATCCTGCGGTTTGGATGTACTGAATCAAAGCTTGAAAGTTGGGAGTAGAAAACTGAGAACTGGGAATCGGCATCTCAGCCGCAGTCGATCGATCGCGACTTTCTAATTCTCCCATTGAATTCCCCCCAGCAGCGCAGTACAAGTCTGGTAAGCTAGAAATGTCGGCAAATAAAATGCTGGGCTTCCAACTCATGCCAGCGGCTACTTGAATCACTTGCCACAATGCACTTGCCACTAACACGTTTCCGTCGGAACTACCGCCCGCTAAACACGGAAATACCGACAACCCTTTGACTTGATTTGCTAGTTGCGTCGTTGCGGGATCTAAAGTCACTAAGGGGAGAGAACCCAAGTTTCGAGACCGACTTAACTGTTCGATAAAAGCTAAGGGGTTTGACAATTGACTGGTACTGTCCAAGACGATCGCATCGGGTCTCCAAATTCGCGCTACCAGTTCTGCTTGTCCGAGGTCGTCTGCTTCTAAAACCCGGCAGTAGGTGGGGTTGAGCAGTAATGCTGACCCATTTGAAGAGGAACTGTTCTGCGGGCTGATCCACAACACGGTTAAAGAACTTCTCACCTTTCTGGTATGGTCATCGGGACGGGCGATCGAATCTAGCAACCTCCGCAAAGCTGGTTCTTCGATCGGCAAGCTCAAAAAGCCTTCGGCGCGGTTGACAGAAGCCCGTTCTTTTTCGCCTCTGGTGGCTGTGACGATCGCCGGAATCGATCGAGTATCTGGATCGCTCTTGAGCAGCGTCAGCACGTCCCAACCGGACAGCAGCGGCAGCAGCGGGTTGAGGAAAATCGCTTCGGGACTGAACCTGCGCGCTTTTTCCAGCGCTTCGGTGCCGGAACGGGCGACTATTACTTGGTAGCCCAAACCGGAGAGGACGTTGGTTAAATCTTCGATATATTTGGGAACTGCTTCGACGATTAAGACTAAACGAGAGCGAGAATTGGCGATCGAACTCTGATATTTTGGTTTTAAGAATTCTGACTCGGCCTCCGTGCTTCCTGGGGATTCTTCAGTACCATTTCCCGGAGGATTTGGCGGCAGCAATAGGGTAAATTGAGAGCCTTGGTTTTCTGAGGAAATAAACGAAACATCTCCGCCGTGGAGCCGCGCTAAACGTTGAGTCAGTACCAGTCCCAGTCCGGTTCCTTGAAATCGGCGAGTCATGGTGCTTTCTAACTGTTGAAATTTCTGAAAGATCAGGTGCTGTTTGTCGGCGGGGATGCCGATGCCAGTGTCCCAAACTGTGAATGCCAGCCAGCCTTCCCAAACATTTACTTTCAATCCCATTTTGCCGCCGGCTTCGGTAAATTTTAGGGCGTTGGAAAGCAGATTGACGAGCATTTGTCGCAACCGCAGTTCATCGGCAATTAAATAGCTCAGTCCTGGTTCTATTTCGAGTGTAAATTCGATTTGGGCGGACGTTTCTGCGTTTGCTTCGCCGTTGTGAGTGCTCGGCTGGGGAGGGGATTTTTCTTCTTGCTGTTGCAGTTGTTTTGCTTGTTCAAATGCTTTTTTGCAGGTAGCTGCTATCTCGACTGGTTCGGGAATTAGTTCTAGCTGCCCGGTTTCCATTCGGGTTAAGTCTAAAATGTCGTTAACTATTGTCATCAAATGCCGCCCGCTTTTATGAATTAGTTTGGCGTAGCGGGTTTGGCGATCGTTTAGTTCTCCGATCAATTTATCTTTGAGCAGGCTGGACAAACCGAGGACGGCGGTGAGTGGGGTTTTTAGTTCGTGGCTGATGCAGGACAAAAATTCGTCTTTGAGTCGGTTGAGGTGGATTAAATCTGCATTCTTTGCTGCTAGTTCTTTGGCGACTAAATGTTCTTCGGTGACATCTTGTCCCATGACTAAAATTAGGTTGTCGGAGAGTGGCTGTTTGACAAATTGCCAGATCCGTTCTTGTCCTGTTTGTACGGGACAGTCGCAAATGTAGGTGTCTGGTTTGCCTGCGATCGGACACCAAGCTGGAGCGATTAAGGTTGAGGGGGAGGCGGCGGCGTACAGGGGTAAGGAGCAACTGGTGGCTGCGGTTGAACTTTGATCGCCCGATCGACTTGCTCCTACTAAGCTCCGGCATTCTTGGGCGATCGCTTCTACCTGCGCCCTCGTGTATTCGGTTGTTGAATGGCTTGGTTTCTGGGGCGAGTTTTTGCCCAAATTTGCTGCTGGTTCTGGAATTGGTTCTGGGCCTGCTCCCAGCAAAATCCGCCAGGCTGCGTTTTGGCTGACTATTTGTCCGGTGGGCGTTTGCAATCTCAACGGCAGGGGCAGTTTTTCCAGCAGTTGGACTAGGGAGTTGAGGTTTTCCGAGGGTTTCAATCCTGCTTCTAAAAAGCGCACTTGAGCTCCTAGGGCGGTGGCGATGGCTGCGGAAACGGGGATTAATTCGATTTCTTTGACTGCTGATGGCTTGGCAGTCAGGCTGCTGTTAAGTGCGGCGATAAATTGCAGCAGGCTCAGGCTGTCTAGTAGTCCTAAAAATTGACCGCTGGCATCTATCAGGCCGATCGGGCTTTTCGAGAAACCTAGAACTGGTTTTGTCGCCCTGGGAGTGTTCAGTTCCTCTGTTTGCAGATACTGCCAGAATTCGCTGACGCTCAGAGCGGCCGATACTGTTCTGATGGGATCGATCGCGATCGGGCTTTCCGACAAAGGTTGCTCCCAGTCGTTTGTGCGATCGTCGGTTCCACCAGCCCAAAGGGCGCGGAGGTAAACTAATCCCAGGGGCTGTAGCTGTTCGTTGACTACTGCAACTCGATCGCAGTTACCATGGCGAAAAATTGACCGCAGAGACTCTAGCGCCGCCGTGGATTGGCACAGCGGCACTAGCTCGATAAAGTTCTTGAGACTGGGGCTGGTGGTTGGCATAACAAACCTGAGAGTCTGCTACCGAGAGCAGTAATGTTTTTGAGACCTAATGTAGCTGGGGATTTCTATATCTTATTTGTTTTATATCAGTTCGCTACCAGACCGGGGATCGCCACCAGACCTGTGAGTTGGATGCCAGCAGCCGATTTGAGGCGACTAACAGTTATTTTAAGGCTTAAGCTTAATTGCAGAAATCAACATTAGAGTGGTTGACGCAGGAGCAGATGAGTTTAATTATCTCTGTATTAAAAAGTTGTTACCAATTTTGCTGTTAAGATTGCTTACAGTAAAAGTTGCAATAATTGTTAAAGTATTAAGTGTTTTTTAAAGGAGATATCAACTCTGAGCGATCCAGCACTTTCGGGCAAGGTCGATGTTTCACCTACAGCTTTGCTTCCCCAACTGTCGATCGGTATTTTTGTCCAGTCTGAGGAACTTGCAGGCTGTGCGATCGAGCTTTTGAGAAGCGATCGCTATACTTTAACGTACATTAACTCGGCGGTGGAGTTTTTGGGATTCCTGAAGAAGCACAATTACGTCGATTGTTGGGTTTTTGAGGTAGACGGGGATCTGATATCTCTTCTAAACAAGCTGCAAGAACGATCGCTCTTTTTGCCTGCTGTGATTTTTGGGCCCGGGCCCGGGGAGGATGTCCGGCTTGAAGCACCTTTAGAGGGTTTTCAGGCTCAGGCTAATACCGCCAACAAGAGTCAAGAGCAAAGTTGTGCTTTTTTTTATCACCCTGCTGAGGTGCAACTGTCAATCGCTCGAGCGAGCTCCATAGGTGCAAGTATCGATCGGGCGATCGCACAATTTTTGAAACTTTCCACCACCGTTGCTATCAATGACCAATCCGCAACCATTGATGCGACGGCATTCTTGACTGCTCAAAGTTTGTTAAGCCGACAGCAGCGCCGACTTGCAGAAAAATTACGCGAGCGATTAGGATACTTAGGTGTGTATTATCAAAGAAATTCCCAGATTTTTTTGCGAAATCTGTCCTTGTCAGAGAAGCAAAAGTTTTTGGAGCAACTCAAGTTAAGTTATCGCAACATCATTTTAAATTATTTTGCTGAAGATACTGAGGTCAACAATCAAATAGATGAATTTGTGAATTTAGCTTTTTTTGCTGATGTTCCCGTGACTCAAGTTGTAGAAATTCACATGGCATTGATGGACGAATTTGCCAAACAGCTAAAATTAGAAGGGCGCAGCGAGGAAATATTGCTCGATTACCGCTTGACTCTGATTGACGCGATCGCTCATCTGTGCGAGATGTACAGGCGATCGATTCCAAAAGAACCCATACGGTAGAAGCTAGAAGCCAAACCGCCGAATTTAACCAACCAGAAACCAGAAGACTGAACGCAGGGCGATCGAGAAGCTGAAATTATTATAAAATAACAAAGAACAGTGGATTCAAGACAAATAACAACTATCATCTGACAACTAATACTCAATATTTAAAAAAGTTCATGAGTCCTCTGAAAAAAACCTACGTTCTGAAGCTATACGTTGCGGGGAATACTCCCAACTCAGTCCGAGCTTTGAAAACCCTAAAAGACATCCTAGAACAAGAATTTCAAGGAGTCTACGCCCTGAAAGTCATAGACGTACTCAAAAATCCTCAGCTAGCAGAAGAGGACAAAATTTTAGCAACACCGACGCTAGCCAAAATCCTGCCGCCGCCAGTCCGAAAAATTATTGGCGATTTGTCCGATCGCGAGAAAGTTCTGATAGGATTAGATTTGCTCTATGAAGAACTTCGCGAAGAAGACCTAAATTCATAAGACAATCAGGTGACAGTCCGACATCAGAAGTCATTAGTTATTGAGCGCAATATCACACTAAATGGGTAAAAAGACTCATCAAATGAGTGAGAATTAAAGAATACTGAGAGTTGACAAAAATCGATATGAATGAAATTATTCAAACGGTGAAACCCGAAGGATTTGTAACGACTGGCGTTGAAAAGATTCGCACGATGATTGAAGGTTTCGATGACATCAGTCATGGCGGAATGCCGATCGGCAGAACCACCTTAGTCAGCGGTACTTCAGGAACTGGGAAAACCTTATTCGCCGTACAATTTATCTATAATGGAATCACCCATTTTGACGAACCGGGAGTGCTCGTAACTTTTGAAGAATCTCCGGCAGATATCATTAAAAATGCTTGCAGTTTCGGTTGGGATCTAGCCAAGTTAATCGATGAAGGCAAGCTATTTATTTTGGACGCTTCCCCCGATCCAGAAGGTCAGGATATCGTCGGAAATTTTGACTTATCTGCCTTAATCGAACGGATTCAATACGCCATTCGCAAATACAAAGCCAAGCGCGTTTCTATAGATTCAGTAACCGCCGTATTTCAGCAGTACGACGCTGCATCAGTAGTGCGCCGAGAAATTTTTCGCTTAGTTGCGCGCCTCAAACAAGTAGGCGCAACTACAGTTATGACTACCGAACGAGTCGAAGAATACGGCCCGGTGGCGCGGTTTGGAGTGGAAGAGTTTGTGTCCGATAATGTAGTAATTGTTCGCAACGTTTTGGAAGGGGAACGCCGCCGCCGCACCATGGAAATTTTGAAGTTGCGGGGTACAACTCACATGAAAGGAGAATATCCTTTTACTATGACTAACGACGGCATTAATATTTTCCCCTTGGGGGCGATGCGATTAACTCAAAAGTCTTCTAACGTGCGGGTTTCTTCGGGCGACAAAACTCTCGACGAGATGTGTGGCGGCGGTTTCTTTAAAGACTCGATTATTTTGGCTACGGGTGCGACGGGAACCGGCAAAACGCTATTGGTGAGCAAGTTTTTGCAGAATGCTTGTATGAACGGCAATCGAGCACTGCTGTTTGCCTATGAAGAGTCGCGAGCTCAGTTGTTCCGCAATGCTTATTCTTGGGGTATTGATTTTGAGGAAATGGAACAGAAAGGGCTGCTAAAGTTGCTGTGTACTTACCCGGAATCTGCGGGTTTGGAAGACCACTTGCAGACGATTAAATCAGAAATTGCTGAATTCAAACCTTCTAGAATTGCCATAGACTCGCTGTCAGCCTTAGCTAGAGGTGTCAGCAATAACGCTTTCCGGCAATTTGTGATCGGAGTAACAGGTTTTGCGAAGCAGGAAGAAATAACCGGCTTTTTCACGAATACCAGCGACCAGTTTATGGGTTCAAATTCGATTACTGACTCCCATATTTCTACGATTACTGACACGATTATTATGCTTCAGTATGTAGAGATTCGAGGAGAAATGTCGCGGGCAATTAATGTGTTTAAGATGCGCGGTTCATGGCATGACAAAGGGATTCGGGAATACACAATTACTGAAAGAGGCCCGCAAATTAAAGATTCGTTCCGTGGTTACGAACGGATTATCAGCGGTTCTCCGACTCGGATTACAGTTAATGAGAAGAGTGAGTTATCGCGGATTCTCCAGGGCGTTCAAAGTCAAGACGATGACGGTATTTGAGAGTCAGCAGTTTGTTGTTTAGCTATGTAGGGTGCGGATCGCGCACCGCCGAATAGCTGTGTTCTGAGTTCTTCTCGTCCAAACAACCATTGAGTTAAAGGATCGCGGAGGGATTTGAATTAAAGCCTCGCTCTTAAGTTAGGAGTTTCCATCGTTCTAGCCATTTTTTGTACCCACTCTGAAAATCCTGTTTTGGATCTGATACCAAATCCCGTTAGCTGCCTCCTCGATCGTGGGAGAAAGAAACTCGTTCGCGCGATCGCCCTAAATCCTAGTTTTGAGGGTCTGTTCGTTACGATCGCAGCCGTGATGTGTGCGATCGAGTACACAAACCTCTGTATTGGGTAAAAATGTTGGCGTTGCTGAATTTAGGTATGATTCACTCAGCGGCGGCAATCCCTGAAATTTAGTAGGGGCAATTCATTAATTGCCTTGCAAATAATTAATTGCCCCTACTCTAATTTTCGGAGGCAAATCATACTCCAAATCACCAACGCCAAAATTAATAATCATAAGGGTTTTTTGGTTCGGGAATTGGTTTGAGAGAGGATGCTTGAATAATTAATTTGCGCTTACCTTGCAGTTCTTCTACGATTGTTTCTCCTTCTATTTCTAGCCAACTGTCTGGGGGAAAGGCGGCGCGGCTTTGACCGATCGCTAATTTGACCGGCAACCCGATCGGATAAGCGTCCGCCGCGCAGCAGGTAATGATAAAACGCCCGATCCACATATATTGTTCTGCGATGTTCGGGGGATGAATTACAAATCCTTGAACCTTGACTTTTTGACTTCTGTATGTATCCGGCTCGGGATTGAAATTTAACAGTCGCACCCATTCGACAAGCGATCGCTTTTCGGGTTTTGTAGTATTCCGAAATTCTTGGGGTTGCAGTCTGGTGATCGGTAGGGATTCGGTGAGGCCTCGTTCCAGTGCTGTCTGGCTGGTAAATGTGCGTGGCGTTACGATTAAACCGATTAATGCGACGCTTAACATTAAGGTGCTGCCGACACTGGGGGGAAATAAAGTAACGTGTTCGACTTCTGTGATTCTGGGAGAGTTATTTGCTGGTGATGTCCGCAATTGCTTTGTGGCGCGATCGAGCTTTAAGAGTTCCCAAACTTTAAACCCGCCAATCACCATCAAGCCAATTCCCCCCGCTACAGTCAAGCCAAAGTAATTCGGGTGAATCAGAATGCTTAATTTGCCGGTGATCCAATATTTGAGGAGCAATATTCCCCATCCTAAGATAGCGAGGGCGTCTAGCCAAGGGCTAAATTTTTTAAGGTTCATTTTTCAAGAGTTATTAGTTATTGGTTATTGGTTATTTGCAGTGCCCTGAGCCCTTCGGCTACGCTCAGGATAAACTCCGTCGAAGGGTCGAAGGGTTATTGGTTATTGGTTAGTTTTCCATCCGGGATAAGTGATTAGCCTAGATACAAGTTGACAGCCAGAGTCATTAAAAAGGTTAACTGAGCTGCCAAAATCATTAAGTAAATTACGGCTCGACCTTTAAAAATCGACAACATTAAACCGATGCCTTTGAGGTCAATCATCGGGCCGAAGACGAGAAATGCTAACAGCGAACCGCTGGTAAATGTGGAAGCAAAAGATAGGGCAAAAAAGGCATCAACTGTAGAACAAATCGATACGACTGCGGCTAATAGCAGCATGGCGAGAATCGAGGAAACAGGACCTTGGCCGAGGTTGAGAATTAGTTCGCGGGGTGCGCCAACTTGAATGATCGCGGCGATCGCACTTCCGATTACCAACACTCCTCCCAATTCGCGCAACTCCTGTACCATACTATCTAAAAGCAAGCGCAGACGCTCTTTAGAAACAGGGTGGAACATGGAGGAACGTTTCGAGGTTTTTTCTGTTTTGCCTATTTTCAAGGGCTTCCAGTCATCTTGTAGCAAAGATTCGATCGGCACCGAACCTCCCGGCTGACCGAGCATAAATGTCCCCGACTGCAACAGTAGCGAAGTATTGGCTTGGACGAGCTCTTTTTTGGACAACTCTGGTTTTGGAAGGGGAATCGCGCGGGCGACAGAGGGATGTAGCAAAGGTCGCAAGTCTGCTTGGGCGCTGAATACCCAACCGATGATAGTTGCTGTAATTAGGGAAAATACCACCCGTAAAACTACAATTTCTGGCTGATCGCGAAATGCCGTCCAAGTTGCCCAAATTACCACGGGGTTGATGGTGGGGGCCGCGAGTAAAAAGCCGATCGCCACTGGTGCAGGCACTCCCTGCATCAGCAACCTGCGGGCTACGGGGACGTTACCGCACTCGCACACGGGAAACAAAAAGCCGATCAAACTACCCACAAAAGCCCCCAGCAGCGGGTTTCGCGGGATGCGGGAGACGAGTTTGCGTTCGTCTACAAACCCCAGCAGCAAACCTGAGAATAAAACTCCCAGCAGCAGAAAAGGTATTGCTTCTACTAACAAGCTGAGAAATAGGGTAAAAGCATTGTTTAACTGATTCGTTAGGGCTGGTTGCATCGATCGCCTACTGGTAAATTGCTATCTAATTTCACGTTTTTGGTAGAATCCTTGTCGATCATACCTTCTTCACAGCGCTAAGTTAAGATTCAGTTAAAATTTTACTTCAAAAATAATTGCTGCTTTTGTTTTACTTTAATTTGTAGATGTTATATAATTTACTCAATGCCGATCTTTTGAATGATTTAAATTTATTAAACTTGCTTGAATTGCGATCGATATTTCTGCCCGATCTCAAATCCGGTGGCATCGGAATTGATATTACCCACAACAGTCAGGACACGGCAGTGCCGTGTCCCTACAATAAATCGGCCGATGGTTACTTTTGGAGTGTCCCTACAATAAATCACGGTAGGGAAACGGCACTGCCGTGTCGAAAGCTTGTCATTCCGGCGCAGCCGGATTTGATATCATCGCCCGACATGACGCGAGCTAAAACTCAGGGACGCGCAGCCAGCGGTACTTTCGACGGCGAGGCGGGCGATCGGTCAATTCCAATTTTCCTCTATTGTCAATTAATTATCTTTTTCAGCAATAGTTCTTATTAACAATAGGTTAAGAATATAACTCAAGGTTAATTAATAATTAAATACTCGAACCTCGCGTTAATACACCTCAAGTCAATATAAAATAAAGTCAGGCAATTATGCCAGGGCGCATCTATCTCAGTCATGCTCAAACTTGCCAAATACTTTGAGTAGTAAAATTTCATTTGCTACCATCAGTTTTCTGTGTAATTTAAAATGTAGTTTGCCAGGGGGATGCTGGTCAAAGCACTCAGCTACTCATCTGCTGACCTTTGGTGGCTGAATGTCTGCTGGCAAATAGAACCGAAAAAAAGCGTGCTCATGAATTTATGTTAAATACCTCCTGCGTAGAAAGACCAGTTCAGTCCATCTCCGAGGCTAACCCAGGAGAACTTTGTTTAGACTCTACTCTCCAAGAATTGCCACTTTACGATTTTCAGGTAGAAGCTACGGATTTGGGAATGCAAATTTCCCAGATGTTAGAAGCTAATCCGCTGTTACCGGGAGTCATTTTGACCGATCGAGGTGAATTTGCCGGCATGATTTCCCGGCGGAGATTTTTAGAATTTATTAGTCGTCCTTTTGGGCGAGAATTATTCTTAAAGCGACCTGTCAGGGCTTTGTACCGCTTTGCCGAAACTGAGACTTTAATTTTTCCTAGCAATACTTTAATTGTGGATGCAGCTAGGAAGTCGCTGCTGCGCTCTAAAGAACTGCTTTACGAGCCGATCGTAGTTCAAGTGTCACCTAAAACTTATAGTTTGGTAGACGTACACGAACTGTTAGTCGCCCAATCCAACATTCACGAACTAGCGACAAAATTGCTGAGACAGCAAACTCAATCTCAACTAATTCAAACCGAAAAACTAGCTAGTTTGGGGCAGATGGTAGCTGGAGTCGCCCACGAAATTAGAAATCCCGTCACTTGTATCAGCGGAAATATTGGGTTTTTGTCCAACTACTGGAAAGACATCATTGAGTTGCTGTCTGCTTATGAGCAAATTGTCGGTGCCAGCGAAAAAATTGATGAACTAAAAGAAAACATAGAATTTGATTTTTTGCAAGAAGATTGGGTAGAAATTCTCAAAAGTATGCAGGTTTCATCAGAGAGGTTGACTGAACTTGTTACCAGCTTGCACACCTTCTCTCATATGGACGAAACCCAATTGAAAGAAGCTAATCTCCACGAATGTATTGACAGTACGTTGCTGATTATGAAAAACCGTCTCAAGTACGGGTTTAAAGTAGTTAAAAAGTATGGGGATTTGCCTTTAGTCAAGTGTTATTCGGGTCAGTTGAGCCAGGTATTTATGAATATCGTTAGCAATGCGATCGACGCTTTGGAAGAGGTAAAAGGAGAAAAAGGTTTTGCGCCTGCAATTACTATTGAAACTGAGCTAATAGACAGTTCTGACGGAGACTGCGTTAATTCGGAATTAATTCAAAATTATGTTTTGGGCGATGGCTGGGAGCCCCGCAAGCTACGACAAAACTCAAAAATGCGATCGTCCGCCAGCCAAAACGGCGACTTCAGCCCAGAAGCAGAACAAAATCCAAATAACGCTTGGATAGCCATCAGAATTGCCGATAACGGCCCGGGAATTCCGCCCGAAATTCAGCGGCGGATTTTTGATACATTTTTCACCACTAAACCGGCGGGTAAAGGTACTGGTTTGGGGTTAGCAATTACCCATCAAATTGTTACCGAAAAGCATAAAGGCAAGTTAAATTTGCATTCAACGCCCGGTACGGGGACGGAATTTGAAATTTTGTTGCCGTTGATTTGAATCAATAAGTCATATCAAATCTATCAGCATCGGAATTATTCCTATCTCTCTTTTCTTTATCTGCGTTAATCTGCGTCAATCCCTTGTCATCTGCGGTTAATAAATTCTCTTTTTTTTACCGCAGATACAGGCAGATTAACGCAGATGAGTTAGATCGATTCCGGTTACACTATCCGTGATTGTTGACTGTTGACTGTTGACTGTTGACTGTTGACTGATAACTAATGACCAATGACTACTGACTAATGACTCTTTTTAAGCTCGAAGCTGTACTGGCATCACTAAGAATGTAGCATTGACTCCGCCCAAAGGCTGGAAAATTACGGGGGCTAAAGCACCGTTTAATTGCAGTTGAATTTCTGGGGATTGAGCTGTTTTCAAGATATCGATCAGATATTTGACGTTGAAGGCAATATCGATGCTGTCTCCTGAAATCTGTGCCGGCATTGACTCTTTGCCGCAGCCGACATCTTTAGCATCTACGGACAAAGTGATTTCTTGATTCTCTTCGTCGATGCTGCATTTGAGAATATTATTTTTTTGGTCTGCAAAAACTGCAATTCTTTCTACTGCTGCTAAGAGCGATCGCCTTTCTAGAGTAATTTGGCGCTCAAACGACGGCGGAATCAACTGTCGGTATGCGGGATATTGCCCTTCCAAGGTGCGAGTTGTCAGCCGTTGATCAGCCCATTCAAACACTACTTGACCATGCTCAAAATGCAGGGTAACAGGTTCAGTCCACTGCCGCATTACCAGCATTCTTTCTACTTCCCGCAATGCTTTAGCGGGGACTGTCACCTCAAATTCTGCTTCGGTTTCTTCGCCTTCGGCTTTTTCATTGGGAGTCTGAACTACTGCCAATCTGTGCCCGTCTGTAGCTGCAAATTCCAAGCAATCTGGCAATACCTTTAAGTGCACGCCTGCAAGTACCTGTTTTGCTTCGTCGGGGCTTGTGGCAAATAAAGTTCCTTTGAGTCCTTCTATCAAGGCTTCCGGCGGCAATTTGAGGATTCTTCCTGCTTCGATCGCCGGCAATTCTGGGAATTCTTCTGGGCCCATGCCTCTAACTTGGTAGCTACCAGAACTGCAAGTGAGATAGGCTACGGTATCCCCGGCTTCGTCTTCTAAAGTAATCTCTCCATCTGGGAGTCTGGAAACAATGTCGTTGAGCAATTTCGCGGGTATGGTAAAACTGCCGCCGCCAGTCACTTCTGCTGCGAAGCTGGTACGAATGCCCAAACTGAGATCGAAAGCTGTCAAGCTAACCCGCTGATTTTCCTCATCCGCTACTAGGAGCACGTTGGCTAGTACGGGATGTGTCGGGCGGGAGGGGACGGCCCGACTTACCAACGAGAGGTTGGCGTTGAGGTCACTTTGGGTGCAAACCAATTTCATGGTAGGAAGGTTAATTAACCGGATTTGAGATAGAAACAAATCCTATCACAGAAAGCCGGCGGGTCGGTTTTTCTGTGTGTAGGGTGCGCGCGGAGCACCAGATTTTTTTTTAATTTATTGAATTCTTTTTGTGGGGATCGGTCTGTGTAAACTGTGGAAAACAAAATTAAATGCCTGCCTTACAAGGCTTGTAGTTGTTTTCCGCCTGTGGAAAACTTGTGGAAAAGTTGGAAAAAGCCGATCGCCCGCCCATTTGGGTACAAAAACTGTTTTGAGCCAAGCAGTAATGTTTTCCACAAAATAAGGGCAAATTTTCCACAGGTTTTTCCACAGGCCAGATTTTCTGTGATGGGGAATGGGGAATTGGGAATGGGGAATGGGGAATTGGGAATTGGGAATTGGGAATTGGTAACAACAGACAACAGTCAACAGTCAACAGTCAACAGTCAACTGACTTTTTATTAACTTTTGCGGCTGACAACGTTAATTCGATCGCTCAACTGACGCAAAGTTTGGGCCAAAGTCGGATCTGTGTTCCGCAACTGAGCAATTTTGTCGCAACTGTAAAGCACAGTCGTGTGATCTTTGCCGCCGAACACTTCGCCAACTTTCGGCAAACTCAAACCAGTGTGCTGCCGGATTAAATACATCCCTATTTGACGGGCATAGCTAATTTCTCGCCTGCGGGAAATGCCTTTCAAATCTTCTACAGAAACATCAAAAGCCTCGGCCAAAACTGCAATTACGGCATCGGGTGTCGCCTCTACGCTTTCAGTTTGCGGGTTCAAAACCGGGGTGATATTCTCCACAGTCATCGGCAAACCAGTAATGGAAAGATATGCTACCGCCCGAATCAAAGCTCCTTCTAATTCTCGAACGTTGGAAGTGTAACTAGAAGCAATGTATTCAATCACATCTCGCGGCAGCCGCATATTTTCATATTCGGCTTTTTTTTGCAAAATTGCCATCCGTGTTTCCAAGTCTGGCAATTGAATATCGGCAATTAATCCCATCGAAAATCTGGAACACAAGCGCTCTTGCAGGCGGGGGATTTGCTGCGGCGGGCGATCGCTCGCTAAGACTACTTGATTTCCGGCTTCATGCAAAGTATTAAAAGTGTGAAAAAATTCTTCTTGAGTATATTCTTTGCCTTCTATAAATTGAATATCATCTATTAACAAAACATCGGCTGCGCGATAATGATCGCGGAAAGCTTGCATACTGTCTTTGCGAATTGCGGCGATTAAATCGTTGGTAAATTTCTCAGTAGAAACGTAAAAAATCTTGGCATTTGGGTCAATTTCCAAGCGGTAATGACCGATCGCCTGCATGAGATGAGTTTTCCCCAAACCGACGCCGCCACACAAAAATAGGGGATTGAATTCTCGGCCCGGAGACTCGGCTACTGCGAGGGAGGCTGCGTGGGCCATGCGGTTGTTGGAACCGACAACAAAGCGGGAAAATAGGTATTTGGGGTTGAGATTGGCGGGTTTGGGGGGGTGAAGCGAGTGGCTTTCGACATCGGCGATCGGGGACGGCCAAATCATGGCGGAGTCATTGCTACCGCCTGATTCGTTGGCGGCGGCAATTGTCAAGTAAATTTCTACGGGATAGCCGAGAATTTCTTGGACTGCATCGGCAATAATTTTGACATAATATTTTTGCAACCAATTGCGAGCAAAGGGGTTGGGGGCGCTGACGATCAAACAGTTATTTTCGAGTTGTTCGGCCCTGGCAGTTTTGATCCACGTCTCAAAGCTAGGTCTGCTCAGTTGTACCTGGAGACGTTCAAGTATCTGATTCCACAGACTTTCGAGGGAAATGTCCACTGCTTACCTTTGCCGATCGGCATTCAAGAGATTAACTTTACAGTCTAGAGAGTTTAGTCCTCAGATGCTAAAGTTTAAGGGAGTCTGCCGTAGCTTGCGGGGCGGGACGCCATCGCCCAAAAATTTTGCGACACAGACGCAAAAAGCAGCTATCAGAGAGCAGTTACTAAACAAATATTTAAATTCGGCTCTAAAGCCTAAAAACGTTGCTATGAAGAGTTCGACGGGCAAATTTTGGAAGCAACCGGCAATTTATATATTGCTGCTGGTAACGGGAGCCGGGGCCGCCATGTTGGGCGATCGTCTGTCGGTTTCTCAACTACGTGCAAATTCTGGCGATTTGGGACAAAGGGCGCAGCAACCAAGATTGCAATTACCTCCGAATACTAAGCCTCAAGCTAGCAAAGTCTTGCCGCCTGCTGCCTTGTCGGGTGACGGGGCGAATGTGAATTTTATTGTGGCGGCGGTGGCAAAAGTTGGCCCGGCGGTGGTTCGGATCGATGCTTCGCGTCGGGTGAAACCGGGAAATAAGGGGCTGTCGCCGGAAGATTTTTTTGGCGCAGATCCGAATTCACGCGGCCGGGGTGGGATCGAACGCGGTACTGGTTCGGGTTTTGTCATCGGGGCTGACGGCGTGATTCTGACTAATGCTCACGTTGTAGAGGGGGCTGACACGGTGAATGTCACTCTTAGGGACGGCCGCGGCTATCAGGGGCGGGTGTTGGGGGCGGATCAGGTGACGGATGTTGCTGTGGTGAAGATTGAGGCGAATAATGTGCCTGTGGTGACGATCGGCAATTCGGATAAGCTGCTGTCTGGGGAATGGGCGATCGCGATCGGCAATCCTTTGGGTTTGGACAATTCGGTGACGGCGGGGATTATTAGCGCTACGGGGCGATCGAGCTCTGATGTCGGCGTACCCGACAAGCGGATCGGTTTTATTCAAACAGACGCTGCGATTAATCCCGGGAATTCGGGAGGCCCGCTGCTGAATGCTTCGGGCGAAGTTATCGGTATGAATACGGCAATTATTCAAGGTGCTCAAGGATTGGGATTTGCGATTCCGATTCAGGCGGCGCAACAGGTGGCGAAAGAACTGATTTCGACGGGGAAAGTCGAACACGCTTATTTAGGCATTGAAATGGCGACGCTGACTCCCGAGGTGAAGGAGCAAATTAATAAAAACAGTAACAGCAGTCTTCGAGTTTCAGTCGATCGGGGTGTGGCGATTGTGAGCGTAGTTCCTAATTCTCCCGCTGCGGCCTCCGGTTTGCGGGCTGGAGATGTGATTCAAAAGATTAACAATCAGCCGATTATTCAGTCGGAGGCTGTTCAAGATTTCGTGCAAAATGCCTCTGTTGGCGGGCTGTTGCAAATGGAAATCAACCGCAACGGACAAATAGTTAATTTGAGCGTGAAACCGGGAAGTTTGCCGGTTCAAAAAGTTCAGTAAATTGTTGACAGTTAACTGTTAACTGTTGACTGTTGACAGTTGTTCCCAATTCCCAATTCCCCATTCCCAATTCCCCATTCCCCATTCCCAATTCCCCATTACCAATGACAGAAATCTTGCAAATCTCACAATTAGGAAATCCCGTATTGCGCCGCCGATCGCAATTTGTCGAGAATATTCAGGACTCGCGCATTCAAGAGTTAATCGACAACCTGATATCTACCGTACAACAGGCGCACGGAGTCGGGATTGCTGCTCCTCAAGTCGCTAGGGGCGATCGGCTGTTCATAGTCGCATCGCGCCCCAACCTGCGGTATCCCCAAGCACCCAAGATGGAGCCGACAGCGATGATTAATCCCCGGATTGTGGCTAGCTCAACAGAGATACTCAAAGACTGGGAAGGCTGTTTGAGCATTCCGGGGATTCGGGGATTGGTGCCGAGAAGTCGATCGATCGAGATAGAATACACCAGCAGAGACGGTCAACTCCACAAACAAAAATTAACAGACTTTGTAGCCCGGATTTTTCAACACGAACACGACCATTTAGATGGCATCGTATTTTTAGACAGAGTGGAAAATACCCGAGAACTGATAACAGAAGATGAGTATCAGCAGCAATTTGTCAACCTACTCTAACATTTGGTATAATTGCGATCGGTAACAGTGATGTTGTGAATAGGAGCGCTAATGTCTATCAACTTGAGCAAAGGCGAGAGAATCAATCTATCTAAAGAAGCACCGGGACTGAAAAATGCCGGGATTGGTTTGGGATGGGATACCAATGATACAGATACAGGCGGGGCGTTTGACTTAGATGCTTCCGTGTTCATGTTGGGGGCTACCGGGAAAATTCCCAGCGAAAAATGCTTGGTTTTCTACAACAATAAAGAGTCGCCGGACGGTTCTGTAATACATCTCGGAGATAGCAGAACCGGAGAAGGGGTTGGTGATGACGAAACCGTTACAGTTGATTTAACCAAAGTCGATGCGGCGGTTCAAGAAATTGTGTTTGTGGTAACAATCCATGAAGCAGAATCGAGAAGGCACAACTTCGGTACAGTGCGGAATGCTTTTATCCGAATTTACGACACCACCACCAATACAGAAGTCCTCAAGTACGATTTGGATGAGGATTTTTCTAGGGAAACTGCGATCGAATTTGGCCGACTTTACAAGAAAGATGGCGAGTGGAGGTTCCAAGCAGTCGGACAAGGCTACAATTCAGGCTTGCAAAGCTTTGTAGACAAGTATTCCTGATCAAAGGAAAAAGTCGCACTGGGCTAAATAAGTCAAGGGAAACTTCGGAAAAATCGTGAATATTTCCCTTGATTTAAAATTCGACTAATTAGACAATCGAGCAGATGGGAATTCAATTTAACTATCCACTTTACTGTGAGAAAAAACTATGGCCATCAACTTGACAAAAGGACAATCAATTGTACTCAGCAAAAGTGAATATGATTTATCCCGATTGACAATGGCTTTGGGCTGGGATGTAGTGCAAGCTAAAAAAGGTCTTTTCGGCAGAAGTAGCGGCGCAAATTTTGACTTAGATTCCTACGCTCTTTTATTGGGAGACAATGGCAAATTAAAGAATTACAAAGAGGATGTAATTTATTACTCTCATTTGGAAACCAATGACAAAACAGTTGTTCACACCGGCGACAATCTCACCGGGGCTGGAGATGGAGACGACGAACAAATAATTGTGAAATTGAGTGCTTTGCCGCCACAGTATCACAAAATAGTTTTGGGCGTGAATATTTACAACGGAAAAGAGAGAAGTCAGCATTTTGGCATGGTAGAAAATGCTTTTGTGAGGGCTGTAGATGCGGCTGGGAAAGAAATCGCCCGCTATCGCTTGTCAAGTGAACCTTCCTATGAGGGGAAATTAAATATGTTGATGGGAGAAGTTTATCGGGAAGGCGGCGAGTGGAAATTTAAGGCTTTGGGAAATCCTTTAGCTGAGGATATGAACGGTGTTGTCGGTTCGTTTATGCGGTGATATTAAGAATCTTTTTTAACCGCAGATAAAGGCTGATAAACGCGGATGAACGCAGATGAAATTCCATCTGCGTTTATCTGTGTTAATCCGCTGATATCTGCGGTTAAAAAGATCCTATGTACTTATTAGACATTTGCAAAAAAGCTAGTCTAATCAATCTTTCACTGGTTTCATTGTGGGGAACATCACCGCATCGCGGATGCTTTGAGTGTTGGTTAAAAGCATCACTAATCGATCGACACCGATGCCCATACCAGCACAATTAGGCATTCCCAAAGATAAGGCTTGGATGAAATCTTCATCCATTGGATGCGCTTCGTCGTCGCCTGCATCTTTCTGCGCCAACTGTTCCTCAAACCGCTTTCTTTGCTCTTTCGGATCGTTCAATTCTGAGAAGCCGTTCGAGTATTCCATCCCGTTGATAAATAACTCGAAACGCTCGACAAATCCCGGTTTGCTGCGGTGTCCTTTTGCTAAGGGACTGACTTCTATCGGAAAGTCAATGATGAAAGTTGGCTGAATTAGTTTGGGAACAACTAACTTGTCAAAGACAGCATACAGCACGTAACCTAAACTCTGTTTTTCTAGTTTAGAAAGGTGCAATTCTAGTTTGCTTGCAGAGGCGATCGCACTTTCGAGATCCAAACTGTCAAAATCCATTCCAAACTCGTCTCTGACAGCTTCCACCATCGTTTTAACTTGCCAGTGTTGGCCTGTAAAACTCGGATATTTTTCGCTATAGTCGAACTTGCGTTCTAAACTAATCATTTGTCCCTGATTGTCAATTTCCTTGACATCGCCAAGTACAGCCTGAGCTGCACAACACATCACATCTTCGACAACTGCTAAAATATCGAAGTAATCTGCATAGGATTGGTAAGCTTCCACAGAGGTAAACTCAGGATTATGGGTGCTATCAATGCCCTCATTTCTAAAAGCTTTTCCGAGTTCAAATACTCGTTCAAAACCGCCACAAATCGCTCTTTTTAAGAACAGTTCGGGAGCAACTCGCAAATACAAATCCACATCCAAAGCATTGTGGTGAGTGACAAACGGTTTAGCAGCAGCACCACCGTAAATTGCTTGCAATGTCGGTGTTTCTATTTCATGAAAATCGGCTTTCCAGAGATAGGAACGGATGCTTTGGACGATACGACTGCGGAGCATAAAACGGTTGAAAGCATCTTGGTTGCTTGCCAAATCCATTTCGCGGTGGCGACGGCAAACTTCCGGGTCATTAACTCCATAATAAGCATCGGGAAATTGAATTGTAGCTTTTGATAACAGCGTGAATTCCCGCACTGAAATCGAAAGTTCTCCCTTCTGAGTGCGACAGCCGATGCCTTCGATGCCGACAAAATCGCCGACATCAAGCAAAGTTTTAATTTGCTTGAAGCTTAAACCGACTTCGCCGGTAACTACTTTTTTCTCGATTTTGAGCTGGATTTTGTCTGTGGCGTCTTTTAAATCGATGAAGCAAATACTGCCGCTGTCGCGTTTGGAAATGATGCGGCCGCCTACTCGCAGAGAAATTTCTTCGGGGTCATTTTCTCCATTTTCGAGTTCTTTTCCCGGCTGACTAAATATTTCGCGAATCTGTTGGGCTGTGTGCGATCGCACATAAGATTGGCTAGGATACGGTTCTATGCCTTGCGATCGCAGTTCGTCTACTTTTTGACTGCGGACTTCGGCTTCACTGAGAGTCATTAGTTATTGCCTGATTGGAATTACAAATATCTTACATCTTGCACTATTCTCGCGCTATCCGGGCGGGCGGGACGCCCACCCCACAAGAAAATAATTCACTCTTTGTGGAACAGGCCGGACAGCCTGTTCATAACAAAACTGTCAGATGCGAGAAACACAAAACTATATCATAACTGTGTTACACAGACCTATTTGTCAGATAATCAAGATACATTTGCGATCGCTTGATGCTTCAACAGTTGACAGTTGACAGTTGACAGTTGACATTTGACATTTGACAACCAATTATTTCTGGTAAGCTCAGTCAGGTTTTAATCCTGACGGATGTCTTCTATCCTCTCCATCCCTCTTACTCCCAACAGTCAACAGACAACAGTTAGCAGTCAACCGTCAACAGTCAACAGTCAACCGTCAACAGTCAACCGTCAACCGTCAACCGTCAACTGACAACAGCACAAAGGCGGCGAAACATTAAAAAATTAAGTTGTCTGTCGATCGCAAGTGGTGAGATGATATGTAGTGCAGCCTCACGGCAGTTCCACAAAAACTGAACAGCAGAAACGATCGCCGATCGAACTCGACTCATCGCACCTCTGCCAGAATCGACCGCACACACTCCCTTACATATAAAAACCAGAATTATGGCTGTTGCAACTCAATCACTCGAAGAACTCTGCATCAACTCTATCCGCTTTCTCGCCATCGATGCGGTAGAAAAAGCAAAATCAGGTCATCCAGGACTGCCGATGGGCGCTGCCCCTATGGCCTTCGTGCTGTGGGATCGGTTTATGCGGTTCAACCCCAAAAACCCCAAGTGGTTCAATCGCGATCGCTTCGTCCTCTCCGCCGGACACGGCTGTATGCTACAGTACGCCCTCATGCACTTGACCGGCTACGATAGCGTCAGCCTCGACGACATCAAGCAATTTCGTCAGTGGGAATCCAAAACCCCCGGACACCCGGAAAACTTCGTTACCGAAGGCATAGAAGTTACCACAGGCCCCTTGGGACAAGGCATTGCTAACGCCGTCGGTTTGGCAATGGCAGAAGCTCACCTCGCTGCAAAATTCAACAAGCCCGGTAACACAATTGTTGACCACTACACCTATGTCATCATGGGTGATGGTTGCCACATGGAAGGCGTTTCTGGCGAAGCTTGTTCTTTGGCCGGGCACCTCGGACTCGGCAAATTAATTGCTCTCTACGATGACAATCACATCTCGATCGAAGGCGACACTAACTTAGCCTTTACTGAAGATGTTGGCAAGCGTTTTGAAGCTTACAACTGGCACGTTATTACAGTAGACAATGATGCTCTAGACCAAGATACTAGCTTGGCCGCGGTTCACAAAGCTATTGAAGAAGCCAAGAAAGTCACGGACAAACCGTCCATGATTAAAGTCCGCACAATTATCGGTTACGGTTCTCCCAACAAGCGAAATTCTTACAGCGCTCACGGTGCTGCTTTGGGCGACGCTGAAGTTAAGGCAACTCGCGATTTCTTGAAGTGGGAATACGCACCGTTTGAGATTCCTAGTGATGCTTTGTCACACTTCCGCAAAGCAGTGGAACGCGGCGCTCAATCTGAGCAAGAATGGCAGAAAGCTTTTGATGCTTACAAAGCAGCATATCCCGCAGAAGCAGCAGAATTTGAAAGCTCGATCGGTGGCAAACTTCCCGAAGGTTGGGATAAAGTTTTGCCGACTTACAAGCCGGAAGATAAGGCAGATTCGACTCGGAATCATTCTGGAAAATGTTTGAATGCTTTGGCTGCTGTCTTACCTCAATTAATCGGCGGTTCCGCTGACTTAGCCTCTTCTAACATGACTTTGTTGAAGGGTGAAAAAGATTTCCAAAAAGGTCAATACGAAGGACGTAACCTGCGCTTTGGTGTGCGGGAACACGGCATGGGCGCGATCGCCAACGGCATGGTTCTGCACGGCGGTTTGATTCCTTACTGCGCTACATTCTTGGTGTTTGCCGACTATATGCGCGGTGCAATCCGCTTGTCTGCACTATCCGAAGCTGGCGTCATTTATGTCATGACTCACGACTCCGTAGCTTTGGGCGAAGATGGCCCGACTCACCAACCGGTAGAAACGATCGCCTCTTTGCGCGTGATTCCCGATTTGTTGGTAATGCGCCCAGCCGATGGTAACGAAACATCCGGTGCTTACAAGGTGGCAATTGAAAGCCGCACTCGCCCAACTTTGATGGCTCTTTCCCGTCAAAACTTGCCTAATTTGGCCGGAAGCTCGATCGAAGGAACAGCCAAAGGCGCTTACATTTTGTCCGACGACGGCGGCACTCCCGACATCATTTTAATCGGCACCGGCGGCGAAACATACCTCTGCGTTGATGCCGCTGAAAAATTGCGCGCCGCAGGCAATAAAGTACGGGTAGTTTCGATGCCTTGCTGGGAATTGTTCGACTTGCAAGATGCAGCTTACCGTGAATCTGTATTCCCGAAAGCTGTTACTAAGCGGTTAGCAGTTGAAGCCGCTGTTAGCTTCGGTTGGGGACGTTATTTGGGTTCCGAAGGCGATAGCATCAGCATCGACAGATTCGGCGCTTCTGCACCGGGCCCCGTTGCTTTAGAAAAGTTTGGCTACACGGTTGATAATGTGGTAGCTAAGGCTAAAGCATTGTTGGGTTAATAGCCACAGCATAATTGATTGTGGGGCGGGCTTTTGGCTCGCCCCATTTTTTATAGCTAAATCTTATTTGATATCAATTTTGATGGCATCGAAATTAATACTACCCACAATCAGGACACGGCAGTGCCGTTTCCCTACCATAATTAATTGTAGGGAAATGGCACTGCCATGTCCTCCTCGCGAGCACTGCCGTATCCGATCGATCTAAAAAATTTAAGATAAATTATAAGGTAGGAGTCATATCCAGTTTGATTTTTTTAACTATAAATCGCACCTTATGTTCTGGAATTTCTTAAATAATCTATTATTCACTGCGAACTATATTCCTCACGGCCACTGTTACCTATGGCAGCGAGAATTAGTCGCGCTGCACGTAGTCTCAGACTTAGCGATCGCGATCGCCTATTTCTCCATACCCCTCTCGCTGCTTTATGTTGTCTTTCGACGAAAAGACTTGCCGTTTCGCAACATTTTTTGGCTGTTCGGAGCCTTTATTCTCTCCTGCGGCACTACTCATTTAATGGAAGTTTGGACGCTGTGGCATCCTGTTTATTGGCTTTCTGGAACCTTAAAATTTATTACTGCTTTAATTTCTGCTTACACCGCTTTTGCATTAATTCCTTTAATTCCTCAAGCATTAGTTCTTGCGACTCCCACTCAATTAGGGATGATTAATCAAATACTCCAAACAGAAATCGCCGAACGTCGAGAAATTGACGCTCGTTATCAAACTTTAACTGAAGTTTCGCCGGTCGGAATATTTTATACTGACGCTTCAGGAAACTGTTTGTATGTGAACGAGCGCTGGTGTCAAATTTCGGGAATGTCCTGCGAAGCAGCCTTCGGAAAAGGCTGGGTGCAAAGCATTCATCCTGACGACACTCAGCGCGTTTCTGCTGAATGGTATCGCGCCGCGCCGGAGAAATTGCCGTTTAAATATGAGTACCGTTTTCTAGGTCTTGATAACGGTCAGGTGAGGTGGGTATTGGGTCAAGTTGTCGCCCAACTCGGTAACAATGGGGAGGTTAAAAGTTATGTTGGTACTATTACTGATATTACAGAACGCAAGCAGGTAGAAGAGGAAAATCGACTGCTGAATGAAAGTCTGGAGCGTCGAGTTGCTGAGCGGACTGCTCAGATCGAAATTTCTAACCAAAAATTGCAAAAAGAAATCGCCGAGCGACAAAAAATTGCGACAACTTTGTTAGAATTGACGCAACTGCAAAATGCGATTCTTAACAGCGCTAACTACACAATTATTTCCACCGATCCCGACGGTACTATTAAAACATTTAATCGCGCTGCCCAGCAATATCTAGGCTATTCCGCAGAGGAAGTGGTGGGGAAAGTCACGCCAGAAATAATTCACGATCCTCTGGAGGTGGGTAAAAGAGCGGAAGTTCTTTGTCAAGAATTGGGAGTAAAAATAGAGCCGGGAATCAAGGTTTTTATGGCCTTGCCCTCCCGGGGAATAGCTGACGAGAATGAATGGACTTATATTCGCAAAGATGGTTCCCGGTTCCCAGTGCTGCTGTCGGTGACAGCCTTATTTGACAGCAACGGAAATATCACTGGTTTTTTGGGCATTGGTCAAGATATTCGCGATCGCAAACAAGCTGAAAAAGAGCTGCGCGACCTCACCACTGCCATGCAAAATGCGGTGGAAGGCATTTCACGGCTGGATATTGAGGGACGCTACCTGAAAATTAACCGGGCTTACGCTCATAAATGCGGTTACGAACCAGAAGAAATGCTCGGCATGGAATGGCCGATCACCGTCCATCCTGACGATGTTGAGATGATGATCTCAGCTTATCAGGAAATGCTAACTTCCGGCCAAGTAGAAGTTGAAGCTAGAGGCGTGCGTAAAAATGGCTCGTTTTTTTACAAGCAATTAACAATGGTAACAGCTTGCGACGAACAAGGGATATTTAACGGACATCACTGTTTTATGAAAGATATCACCGATCGCAAACTAACTGAAACAGCGTTGCAGGAAAGTGAATCCAAGTACAGACAAATAGTTGAATTAGCAGAAGAAGGTATTTGGGTAATTGATAGCAATGCCCGCACGACTTACGTCAATCAAGCAATGGCGCGAATGCTCGGCTATGAAGAATTAGAAATGTTCGGAAAATCGCTTTTTGATTTCATGGATGAACAGGCTACACAGTTAGCCAACGATAATATGGAACTGCGCCAGCAAGGAATTGCTGAAAGATATGAATTTAGACTAAAAAATAAGGATGGTAAAGATGTTTGGACTTATATGTCTACCAGTCCAGTCATGGATGAAAAAGGTAATTTACTGTCCAGTTGTACCTTGGTTTACAATATTACAGAGCGCAAAGAAGCAGAGCAGCAAATGCTGCAACTTACAGAAGATTTGAAGCGTTCCAATGAGGAATTAGAACAATTTGCTTATGTGGCTTCCCACGATTTGCAAGAACCGCTCCGAGCCGTTACCAGTTACACTCAATTGCTGGCCCAGCGCTATCAAGGAAATTTGGATGAAAAAGCAGATAAGTATATTAATTATATTGTTGATGGTGCTACCAGAATGCAGCAGTTAATTAACGATTTGTTGGCTTATTCGCGCCTGGGAACCCGGGGGCAAGAATTTGAGCCGGCAGATTGCAACGCTGCTGTAGGGCAAAGTTTGTGCAATTTGCAAATTGCGATCGCCGAAAAGAAAGCTGTCATCACCTGCGACGCGATGCCAAAGGTGATGGCAGATGAATCTCAACTGGTACAGTTATTCCAAAATCTGATCGCCAACAGCATCAAATTTTGCCGCCAAGATATCCCGTTGATTGATATCGCTGCCCGTAGACGAGAGAATGAATGGCTGTTCTACGTCCGTGATAACGGCATTGGCATCGATCCTGAGTATGCCGATCGCATTTTTATCATTTTTTGCCGCTTGCACGGACGCCGTGAATATCCCGGTACTGGCATAGGTTTAGCCATGTGCAAGCGCATTGTTGAACGCCACGGCGGGCGCATTTGGGTGGAATCTCAGGAAGGGAAAGGAGCAACTTTTTACTTTACCATTCCTATAATTAGTACGTGAAGCCTTAAAGTTCAATATTTTTCCTATAATCAAAAGGATACGCCGGTTATGAGCGATCGAAGCACTGTTAGACCCGTAGAGATTTTGTTGATTGAGGATTCTCCCAGCGATGCCGATTTGGCAATAGAAGCCCTCAGTCAGGGTAAAATATTGAATAACTTGCATTTTGTGGAGGATGGAGTCGAAGCAATCAAGTTTTTGCGTAAAAAATCACCCTATCTCAGCGTACCCCGTCCCGATTTGATTTTGCTGGATTTGAATTTGCCCAAAAAAAGCGGTGTTGAAGTCTTAGAAGAAATTAAAACGGATCTGAATTTAAAATTAATTCCTGTAGTGATTCTCAGCACTTCAGCAGCGCCAGAGGATATTATTAAGTCCTACTCGCTCCACGCCAACTGTTACATAACTAAGCCAGTAGACTTCGTACAATTTACTAAAGTAGTCAGGTTAATAGAAGAATTCTGGCTGGCCGTAGTACAACTTCCCGTTATCTAAAATCCACTCTCAAAAAAGCTAGAATACTTGCCAGCTAATAATTTTGAAATTCAGAAAAAGGAAAGCGGAAAATAAAATAATTTAGCCTAGAAATTGTTAAGTTAATAAAGTTCAAATAAAAAATGTCTAATCTATGTGGATTAAAATTCTGTTAGTAGAAGACAATCCGGCTGATGCTGATTTGCTTGCAGAACTGTTAGAAGTATCTGTCGGAGTCCAGTGGGAACTTGTGTCGGTTGAGTACCTGCATCAGGCGATCGCACATCTGAGCGAACAACCCTTTGATGTAGTTTTGCTCGACCTTTCTTTACCCGACAGCCGCGGTTTGGAAACCCTAACTCGCCTGCGAGAAGTGGCGCCGGATACAGCAATGGTGGTAATGACTGGCTTGGATGATGAGGCTATAGCCCTTGAATCAGTTCGCCTGGGAGCCCAAGATTACATTGTTAAAGGTCAAATTACTACTCAATTATTAGTGCGGACGATCCGCTACGCGATCGAACGTTCCCAAACATTTCAAATGCTGCGCGAAAGCGAACGACGTTTTCGCGCGATTTTTGACTCTTCGTTTCAGCTAACCAAGCTGCTGACTCCCGAAGGAATCGTGCTGGAAGTCAACGAAACAGCCCTCAATTTTACAGGATTGCGATCGGAGGATATTGTCGGCCGCCCGATTTGGGAACAGCCGATTTGGGAACTGTCACCCCATGCTAAACAACAATTAAAAGCAGGGCTTGCTAAAGCTGGTATGGGCGAGTTTTTTCGCAGCGAAATGGACTTGTTAGGAAACAGCGGCCAAATTGTCACGGTTGATTTCTCGCTAAAACCTGTTAAAAATGAGACAGGACAAGTTTTGCTGCTGATTGCTGAAGCTCGCGACATTAGCGATCGCAAACTCGCGACAGCCGAAATTCTCAAAGCCCTCGCACGAGAAAAGGAACTATCAGAACTGCGAGCTAAATTTGTCACAATGGTCTCTCACGAGTTTCGCACTCCCTTGACAACCATCCAATTTTCGGCTGGATTGCTGCAAGATTACAGTTCTCAGTGGTCAGAAGATAAAAAATCAACTCATTTTGTGCGGATTCAGTTAGCAATTAAACGCATGACAGAGTTATTAGAAGATATTCTCGTAATTGGCAAAATAGAAGCAAATACCTTGCAGTTTCAACCGGTTTCCTTAAACCTCGAAAAGTTTTGCCGTCAACTCGTAGAAGAGCAGCAGCTCAACGACAGCAACCAACACCCGATCGCCTTTAAACATGAAGGAGACAACTGTAACGCTCAAATGGATGAAAAACTGCTGCGGCAAATATTGGGAAACATCCTCTCGAATGCGATCAAATATTCTCCTAGCGGCAGTCCAGTTTCCTTGCATCTCAAATGTCAAAATCAAGAAGCTATTTTCCAAGTTCAAGACCGGGGGATCGGGATTCCCCAAGCCGATCTAGAGCGGATCTTAGAAACTTTTTACCGCGCTACCAATGTCGGCACTATTTCGGGAACAGGTCTCGGTTTAGCAATTGTAAAAAGAGCTGTGGAACTTCACGGCGGCCAACTCGCGATCGAGAGTCAAGAAGGAAGCGGCACAATTTTTACTATTACGTTACCTTTGATTTGCCCGAGCCAATCGTAACTAAATTATCAAATATAAACCTTCGCCATTTAACCCTCTATTTAGTGCATAAAACAACAACTATGTCAAGTGTATTAAGGCAGGATTTTTCCAATAAACTACTAACTGAAAGGAGCAATAACCGTGACCAAGATTTTAGTAATTGAAGACGAAGAATCGATTAGAGAAAACATTTTAGAGTTACTAGAAGCCGAGAATTTTGAAGCACTGGGAGCTGCTAACGGTAAAGTCGGGATCAAAATGGCGATCGACCAAATCCCCGATTTAATTCTCTGCGACATGATGATGCCGGAAGTTGACGGTCACGGCGTCCTCACAGCTTTGCGTTCCGAACCCCTAACTGCCACAATTCCGTTTATTTTCCTCACAGCCAAAGCCGAAAAAAGTGACGTTCGCACGGGTATGGAACTGGGAGCAGACGATTATATTACTAAGCCTTGTACGCCGCAAGAACTGCTAAAAGCAATTGCTATTCGACTTGAAAAACACAAAACAATTAGCAGGAAATCTCAAAAAACCCTAGACGAATTGCGGACTAATATTAGTATGTCGCTCCCCCACGAATTGCGGACTCCTTTGAACGCCATTCTAGGTTTTTCGGAGCTAATTTTGTCAGAATATCAGGTCTTCGAGGAAGCAGACATCTTAGACATGATCGGTCAAATTAACACTTCCGGTCATCGCTTGTATCGGCTGATTCAGAATTTTTTGCTGTATGCAGAACTGGAGATGGCAGCCACAAATCCCGAACTGCTAAAAGAAATGCGGAACAGCGAATTTAGCTGCGTCCAATCTTTGCTAACTCAAAAAGCGCAGCAGCAAGCGAAACTGGTGAATAGAACAGACGATTTACAATTAAACTTGCAAGATTCGTCGGTGGCTATGGATTCTATTAGACTAGCAAAAATTGTTGAGGAACTGCTGGACAATGCCTTCAAATTTTCTTTAGAAGGAACCCCAGTTTTCTTAAGCGCTTTGGTGGAAAATCATACTTTTATTTTGTCTGTCAAAGACCACGGTCGCGGCATGACTGCCGATCAGATTGCACAGCTAGAAGCTTACAGACAGTTCGATCGCAAACTTTACCAACAAGCAGGTTTGGGATTGGGGTTGGCCATCGTTCAACGCCTTGCAGAATTGCACGGAGGAGAATTTAAAATCGAAAGTTTGCCGCAGCAAGAAACGATAGTTTCCATTTCCCTGCCTGTCTAAACAATAATTATGTAGGAGCGATCGCCCGTTTGAGACACCGCTGCATATAAATTTGAGCCACCTGATCCCCAGGGTTGATTTGCAGGCACGCCGAAAACAATCTTGTAGCTTCGACAAACCTGTTACTATTGTAAAATACCAAACCTTGCTCAAAAATTGTCTTTGTTTCTAACTTTTTATGTCGCAACTCGGGTGGATCGCCCGCAAATACTTCATAAATCGTTACCATTCGCGATTTGCCTTTAACTGTAACGCGATCGATCAACCTAAAATCATAAACCTCGTTCAACTGTATAAAAGTATTGTGAGTAATTAACATCGAAACTCCATACTCTTTCGTCAGATTTTCCACGCGGGAGGCCAAATTCACCGAATCGCTAATCACCGTGCTGTCCATCCGACTTTGACCGCCAACCGTGCCTAACATCAAAGAACCCGTATTAATTCCAATGCCAATTTGTAGCGGCGGGCGATCGGGTCGATTGCGACTGGTATTATACTCGTTAAGCTGTTCTAGCATCGCAATTCCAGCTTTCACAGCATCATCCGCACTGCCATTAAACAGCGCCATAATCGCATCGCCAATATATTTATCAATAAACCCAAAATTTTCAGTAATTGCTGGCTCCATCCGCGATAAATAAGCATTAATAAATTGAAAATTTTCTGCCGGATTCATAGTTTCAGAAAGAGCCGTGAAATCGCGAATATCTGAAAACAGCACCGACATTTCTTTCTGTACCTGATCGCCTAATTTTACTTCCAGAATACTTTCATATCCCAGAAAGTGGAGAAATTGGTGTGGCACAAACCGCCCGTAAGCATCTGTTAATTTTTCTTCCGCTGCTAAAGCTTTTTCCAACTCGTTTGTGAATTGGCGGCGCTCGGTTTCTACCTCTTGACGCTCTGTGATGTCTTGAAAAACGGCGATCGCGTAAACTACGTTTTTCCGTTCGTCGTAGATTGGAGTGCCCCAAACCTCGATCGGCACAATCCTGTCCGGGCGGTGAATTTCCGCATCGTCAACGTGCACCACTTCCCCCCGCAGCGCCCGCACAATCGGTTGAATCTCGGCCGGATACAGCTCATTACTTCCAGCAAAGTAAGTTTGATAAATCTCCGGCAAATTACTAGCAACAACATCAGAAACCAAGCCTTTACCCAGTATTTTTTGTGCCCCAGAATTCATGTAGCAAGGTTTCCCGACAGCATCAACCACAAATATACCCACCGGCACCGCTTCCAGCAATTGAGTCAGCCGATTTTCGCTCTCAGACAGCGCTGCATTTAACTTTTCTTCAGCAATCAAAGCTGTTTCCAAATCATTCGTAAACCTGAGCCGTTCCACATCTACCAGTCTTCGCAAAGTAATATCCTCAGCAAAACCCTGATAGTAAAGCACTTCACCGCTAGCATCAAAAACAGTACGCGCGTCCTCAGAAATCCAGATAATACTGCCATCTCGGCGGTAAACTTCCGACTCAAACTCCGACACAGTACCGTACTGTTCCATCAGCGCGAAAAACTCTTGACGGCGGTGCGGTAGCACGTACAATTGCCGCTCAACATCATTAACACTTGCGATCAATTCTTCAGGAGAATCATAGCCGTAGATTTGAGCGAGAGCAGGATTAGCACTGATCAACTTTCCGTCAGATGCAGTCTGAAAAATACCTTCAAGAGCATTTTCAAATATCCGGCGATACTTCTCTTCAGCTTGGACAAGCGCTGCTTCAGCTTGCTTGCGTTCCGTAATATCAGTAAAAGCAATAATCCCATAGGAAATATCCCCGAGAGAATCATAAATAGGAGTCGCCCAACTCTCCACCGGAATAATCTTGTTACCCGTCCGAATTTCTACACCCTCAGTCCGCACATTTTCGCCCCGAAGCGCCCGCATAATTGGCAATTCTTCCACAGGGCATCTCTCATTAGTTCCGGCTTTATAGAATTGATAGATTGCTGCTTTCTGCTCCGAATTAATATGTGGCACTGTGCCTTTACCAAATATCTCCCGCGCCTTCTGATTGGCGTAAAAAGATTGACCGTTCGCATCAAGCACGCACACGCTTAACGGCATAGCTTCCAGATATTGCGTCAACCGACTTTCATTTTCATGGAGTTTGGCAATCAGCATCGCCTGCTTGCGGCTTAATTTTGCCAACTCCTGATTCATCTCCTGAAGTTCTACTTGTTTTTCAGCTAATTGTTTGTCTTGAAAATATCTGTATATTGCCTCAGTAACAGTTAATTTTAGATCGTCAGATTGCCAAGGTTTAGGTATGTATCGGTACAATTTAGCATAGTTAATCGCATTGGCTACCGCCTCCAAATTTGCCTGCCCCGTCAGCATAATCTTCAGAGAGTTCGGCGAGATGGCATGAACACTCCTTAATAGCTCGTCTCCTTTCATATTCGGCATGATATGATCGGAAATAACCAACGGAACTTCATACTGTTCTGCTAAAAGTTCTGACAGCAACTCTAAAGCTTCTTCACCGCTTTGGGCTGTTTCAATTAAATATTTATCTTCAAAGGCTTTTAGCAGGTCTATTTCCAGACTATCGAGTATAGTCTGCTCATCATCAACACAAATAATGACTGGTTTTTTCATAGTTTTGCAAGACCAGACTTAATCGCTTCAATTAATTCATGATTTTTCCAAGGTTTTTGTATGAAAGCATGGAGGTTAGCTTGAGTTTTTGTGCGTTCAATTGCTGCTTGGTCAGCTTGTCCCGTCAGCATCACTTTCACAATTTGCGGATATTTTTGATGAATTTTAATCAGCAACTCATCTCCTTTCATTCCGGGCATCAACCAATCAGAGACTATCACTAGAATGTTCACCTCATCTTCACATAGCTCTGCAATAATCTCCAGTGCTTCGGCAGCACTTTCAGCAAATTCGCAAACATATTTACCCTTAAATGCCTGTTGCAGTTCAATTTCCAGACTTTCCAACACCGCTACTTCATCATCAACACACAGAATTGCTGGTTTAGACATCGCTAATTTCATCCTTTAGTCTGGCGGGGTAAACCCTGATGGGTAAGTACACCGTTTTCCAAATTGTACATTCCGCGCAGGTAGACTGCAAATTTTTATCCCCAGACTGATGTCTGGGGCGATGAAGCCTAATCAGTTAAATTAATCGGCAAAAACACTGTAAATACAGTTTTACCGGGCACCGACTCCACATCAATTTTGCCCTGATGTTTGTCAATTATTTTTTTGACAATATCCAACCCTAACCCGCTGCCTTCTCCCGCAGGTTTTGTCGTAAAAAATGGCTCAAAAATTTTCGGCAAAATCTCCGGTGGAATCCCCTTACCGCTATCGGTAATTTTTACTACAACGCTGGTATCTTGCTGCAGGGCGTCAATCGTGAGAGTTCCTTGATTATCCATCGCTTGTAAAGCATTGTGGATAAAATTTGTCCATACTTGATTTAGTTCGTCGGGATAACATTGCACCGCAGGCAATTCAGGTTGATAGTTTCTGACTATTTCGACACCCTGCTTGATCTGGTTCTGATAAAGAGTTAATACAGTTTCAATTCCCTCGGTAATATTCACCTGTAATTTTTCCCCATTTACATCGTAACGCGCATAATTTTTTAGGGCAAAAACGACTTTTGCAGCGCGTTCTGTAGCGGTAGTGATGGTTCTGGCGCTTCTGTGAATGCTAGCAAAATCGTAGGCTTTTTTTATAATATTTTCGCTGTCAGGGTCTCTGAGTAACGGCAAAAATTCTTGTAAGTTTCCTTGCAATCCGATATTTACTAAAATGCTAGCAAGGCTGTCAGCATTGTCAATTTCTGCCGACTCTAGTTGCTGTCTCAAGCTTTTTTTGAATTCCCGTTTTTCTCGTGTTGATATAGAGTAAGCTTGTTGACTGGAACTGTACATCAAGCTCAAGAAATCTTGCTGGCGTTCTGCTGAAAGTTCTTTGAAAAAAACGGGCAGACTTTCGAGATTGTTATCCAAAAAGCTGGTAATATTACCAATAGACGATCGAATTGCTCCCAGCGGCGTATTGATTTCGTGAGCGATGCCCGCAATCAGTTGTCCTAATGCGGCCATTTTTTCGGATTGGACTAATTGATTCTGAGTTGCTTGCAGTTGGTCTAAAGTGACTGTCAGTTCATCGTTTTTCTGTTGGAGTTTTTTTTGCAACTGGCACATTGCTAAATGGGTTTCTACCCTAACCAAAACCTCTTCCACCTGAAAGGGTTTGGTTATATAATCTACGCCACCCACAGCAAAGGCTTTGACTTTATCTAGTACGTCATTAATGGCGCTAATAAAAATCACCGGAATGTCGCGAGTGCGTTCGTCAGCTTTAATTTTTTCGCAAACTTCATACCCGTTCATTTCGGGCATCATAATATCCAGCAAAATCAAATCGGGGGGCATACCTTTGACCGCCGAAAGTGCTAACTCGCCGCTAGGTACGGGGCGGACTTTATAGCCCTTGCCGTTCAAAATTCCGGCTAGCAGCCGCAAATTAGCTGGGGTGTCGTCAACTACTAAAATATTACCGCTATCGGTGCTCTTAAGGTCGTTATTCATGTGATATTGTTTGAGAAATTAACTTTAAAACTTTGTCGTACTCGAAATTTTCTATACAATTGGCGATCGCACTTGCGGTTACTGTATCCTTTAATCTAATTTGGTCGATCGCACTCTCAATTAAATCCATATCTACAGTTAGGATCGCCAGCCTCAAATCAGCTACCAGCGACTCTGGCAATTTAACGAAGTCAGCCGCAGTCATTTCGCGATCGCGCTCTTTGATTGCTAATAAATTAGCTTGACCCGGATCTTCATAAATATAGCGCACTCCGATATGTTTGTGCATAGCATCGAAAATATCCGCTTCCCGGAAAGGTTTCCGCATAAAAGCATCGCAGCCCGCCGACAAAATAACGGCCCGTTCTTCCTCCAAAACGCTCGCAGTCAGCGCAATAACAGCAGTAGCTTGACCTTTAATAGTGCCTTTAATGTATTGCGTCGCTTCGTAGCCGTCCATCACGGGCATCCTCATATCCATCCAAATCAAATGCGGTTCCCAACTGTCCCAAATCTCAATAGCTTCTTGACCGTTAGTCGCTTCTTTCAGTTCTAAACCCAGAGGATTGAGAAGTTTAATTAACAGTTGACGGTTTAGCGGTTTATCGTCTACTATCAAAATTCGATAGGGGTGTTGGTTGGGTTCCAGAGCAATAACATTGCGAGTCGGTTTTTTGGCTTCAATGTCAGCCGCCTCGATCGCAAAAACTTGGATATCAAACTTAAAATTAGTTCCCTTACCGACAGCAGAACTAACGCTCATTTCCCCGCCCATTAATTCCACAAATCTGCGACTAATTGGCAATCCCAAGCCTGTACCTTCTTGCGAATTTTTGCCAGTTTGGGTTTGCATGAAAGCTTCAAAAACATTATCTAATTCATGGGCAGAAATACCGAGTCCAGTATCTTCGACTTCAAAATGAAGAAAGAAGGAAGCAGCAGAAGCTGAAGCGTTGTAGGGGGTGGCATAACTCGCATTTTCTGATTGAATTAATGGGGATGATTTAATGTTATTACTTGGTAAATCTGCTGCATTTATTGATAATTCCGAAAATTCAAATATTTGGTCTTCGGTATGATGATTTCTGCCGGATGACTGCTTGCTAACTCTCACATACACAGCGCCGTCATCGGTAAATTTAAGAGCGTTATTGAGCAGATTGATTAAGATTTGCCGCAATTTTAACTCGTCAGTTTCTACGTATTGCGGTACTTCAGGACTGCATTCAAAAATTAACTGCAAGTGCTTGTCATCGGCTTTAAGTTCAAACATATCTTCCAAGTCGCTGAGCAGGCGATAGAGGTCGAATTTTTTGGGGTTGAGGCTGGTGCGCCCCGATTCAATTTTAGATAAATCGAGCACGTTATTAATCAGGGTGAGCAGGTGTTCTCCGCTGTTGCTAATTATGCTAATATTTTCTTGATGTTCTGGAGATAGAGTTTGGCTGCGAGTCATCAGTTGGGAAAAGCCGAGAATTGCATTGAGAGGCGATCGCAATTCGTGACTCATGTTGGCAAGAAAGGTACTTTTAGCCTGATTCGCTACTTCGGCTTTGTCTTTAGCTACAGCCAATTCTGCTGTTCGCTCTTGCACTCGGTGTTCTAAAGTTTCAAAAGATTGTTGCAGTTGTTGAGCCATACTGTTAAATGCTTTGGCTAATTCTCCCAATTCGTCGGAGCGCTCGCTTTTTACTGTTTTGTCCCATTCACCTTTAGCAATATTTTGGGCTGCTGTATTTAAGCGCCAAATAGGATTTGTCACCCACCGAGAAGTCAGAATGCCGATAACTAAAGCTACTCCTAAAGCTACCAAACACAGCCAGATAGTAGTCTGGGTATTGGCATCTATTTCTTTGGTAAAATCTGATTCAGGAACAACTACCACAATCAGCCAGTCTAAACCTTTGCCATCTTGGAACGGTAGAATGTTTACAAATTGTCGCTTCCCGTCTATTTCAAAATTTAAGAGATTGGAAGTTTTAATTTTCTTTAATTCCTGAAAACGAACTGCTACATATTTAGCTGTAGCTTGAGTCGATGGGTCAACACTCTCTTCTGCTTTGAACAGTTCTTTTTTATTATTATCTTTGATACGGAATGGTTGTTCGGCAGTTGAAGTAGCCAGTAACGTACCATTCTTTTCGATAATAAATGCTTGCCCGGATTTGCCTATTTTGAGACTGTTTAAAAATTTTCCAATATGGTCGAGACGCAAGGCAGAAATTAATACTCCTTGTAGCTGATTGTTCTCGTATACGGGTTGGAGGGCGCCCAGGATTAAGGTCGGTTCTAGAAACGAAATATAAACGGAACTCCAAGTTGGTCGATCGACATTAGCCGCATTTTGGTACGAAGGATGTTCGCGGATGTCAAAGTTTTTGACAACTGTTGCTACGGTAGTGCGATCGCCTATATCATTAGTATTGTAAGAATAAAAATCGAAACCAGTAGATTTGCCTGACACATTAATCATTAGAGAGCCATTTGACAGTTTTTCTCCGGTTCTATAGTCTCCATTTTTGTTGCCAACGGAGGTAAAATTGATATAGGGATATAATTGTACTTGCCGCCAAAGATATTTCTCCCAAGCGGGTAAGTTTTCCATGTTTAATAACCCGATCTTGACAGCATCCAGCTTGCTTTGATTGATTTGATGGGGAGTTGTCAGGTAAACTTGCAGGTTTTGCTCGACACGCAAACTCACTTCGCTCATTAACTGACCGGCAAGGTTATTAACGGCTTTTTGTCCGTTTCTAAAAGAGAGATATCCTACGAGTCCCACGGCTCCCACGATTTGCAGTACGAATGGAACTATGAGAACAGTTCGCAACGATAATTTGTCTAAAATTTTAGGAACCATAAGATTCAGAGTTTTTGTGAACTTAGGCTAGAACCGTTGTTGCAGAGCCTGTCTTAACAGCAGCGCCATCTGTTGCCGAGCTAGCTACAGGGCATTGATGCGGGCTATATTAGCTGTGGTAGATGCTCAAGCCCGATCGCAGGGCGAACCTAATCTTTGCTTAGATTAGAGTCTATTATTTTACCCATTGTCGTATTATTGTGACCATAATCGTCAAAATTTGCAGTCTCGGCTGTGAGAACTGCCTGATACGTGCGCGAGTTGAACCCGTATCGACCGGCGTGGTTTGGAAACTGCCGATCGAATTTGCGATCGTCCTTGCCATTTTCCGCAAGACGTGTTATGCTCGGAAAAGTCGAGGGCACGTAGCTCAGTGGATAGAGCATCTGGTTCCGGTCCAGAGGGTCGGGGGTTCAAATCCCTCCGTGCTCATTTTAAATTTTGTTAGAAAGCGAGAGTTTCAGGTTAATTGTATTACCAATAGTATCGTCCGGCGATATATACTTAGGCTGGGCTGAAATTGTCGATCGGGCGATTCACGCTCGGGATAGCTGCGCTTCACGGGCCTGTTAATTCCCACGAGCCCAAAAATCAACTGTAGCGGCACATTTTGCAAAGGCAATTAGAGAATAAGGCGTAAAGAATCAAAGCAGCAAGTCATTGCCTTCTCGTCGGTTGGGATGTTGCACTATGTTTAACTACACTTACTTGCTCACTGCTTAGAAATTTTACCAAGGTTTGAAACCAAAAGCAAGTAAAAACACTGCAATAATTCTTAACTACAAGTTAATCAAGATTTACACCTTGAGATAGATGTATTAATAGCTGAATAAGCTTATAATAAGAATCAATTCATAGAAGTTTTAAAATCTACCCAAAAATCGGAGGATATTCTAGTGCAAAGAAGTGGCAAAGCCTTCGGCTCCTGCTCTCGCTGCGAAACAGTACCCGAAAAAATAGAGGGCAGCGGAGGCTTATACCTGTGGTTTCCAGTATCGCACACGCTGAACAAGGTTATTTCTGCACTGCCAAAAGCTAAACTTGAATTCCAGCTTTTAGAAGACAGCAAGTGTTTGTACATCATGCTAGAGGGAATAGCGAGAGAAAAGTTTAGCGCCCTAGCATCATCGGTGCTGACAAATCAAGAGTTGAAAGAAACAAAAGTTTTGTGGATGCGCGAAGTAGAACAACCGAAATTTAGCGATTTTTATCGCAGCACTTCCTTAGACTCTTTTATTAACTTCAGCAAGTCTGATTGGCTGTTAGATTTGTTGTCCGAAGAACGCATTACTACACATTTTCAGCCGATTGTTTATACCTCAGATACTTCTAAAATTTTTGCCCACGAAGCGTTGCTCCGAGGAATTGATGAGAAAGGAAACTTAATTCCTCCAAGTCGGATTTTTTCTCAAGCAGAATCAGCAGGTATAATTTTTCAACTAGATGCTTTAGCCCGGACTCGCGCTATTCGCGAAGCCAAAGTCCACGATATCAAAGAACTGCTTTTTATAAATTTTTCTCCTACTTCAGTTTACGATCCCGCCACGTGTTTGCGAATGACAGTGCAGGCTATTGATGAATCGGGAATTCCTCACAGCAATATTGTTTTTGAAGTAGCGGAATCTCAGCATCCTCCTGATATGGATCACTTGATTAAAATTCTGATGTTTTACCGAGAAGCGGGATTTTTAATAGCCCTAGACGATTTTGGCAGCGGTTCTTCTAATTTAAATTTGATGCACCAGTTGCGTCCCGATTTTCTGAAGTTGGATATGCAATTAATTCGGAACGTCCATCAAGATTATTATAAGGCACTAATTACGGAAAAAATGTTAGAAGTTGCCGCTCAATTAGAGATTAAAACTGTTGCTGAAGGTGTGGAAACTTTGGAGGAGTTGGAGTGGGTGCAACAGCGGGGGGCAACTTTTGTGCAGGGTTATTTGATTGCTAAGCCATGTTCCCCGCCGATCGCAGTTACGAGCTATATTGGTGCTGAACCGTTACCTATGTCTGCTTAAAATGTTCGCAGTTGCGGTTTTGTGCTACATTTGCTCGTTCCCAGGCTCTGCCTGGGGACGCATATCGGGAGGCTCTGCCTCCATTAAAATGAGACAACAATCTGGAGGCAGAGCCTCCGAATATTCATTACCAGGCAGAGCCTGGTAACTAGAATTACTAGCACTTTAAACGCTCAAATTGCGGCGCAAAAAGCTTTCTAAGGATTCCATTCTCATGCCGTAGATTGATTCCAAGTTCTGTACTTCTTCGGGAGTGCAGAAAAACTCATTAGCTAACAATACCCGCAAAGTTCCTAAGCCTTTTTGAGCTTGAGGATTCAACAAACCCACGGCATTTCGCAAGCCGTCAAACACAACCAGCGGCGGGTTAATTACCATCGGTTCGCGATTGAATAAGCGTCCAAAAATGCGGGCAATGTCATCTCTTGTAAGCACATCGGGGCCGCCGACTGGTAAGATTTGGTTGCGCGCGCCTTCCACAGTTGGCGAGTCTACAGCAATCTTGGCTAAGTCGTCGGTACTGACAACAGATGTACGGTTTTTGCCATCGCCAATCAGCAGGTAAAGTCCGGTTTCTCGAAATCTTTCTGCTAGCGGTAACAAGCTGGAAGCAAAACCGGCGGGCCGCAAGATGGTATAATTCAATCCGCTGTTTTGCAGGTATTTTTCGACTTCTCGCTTGGCTTTGAATACTGCGGAATCTTCATATCCCCGATCGACTCCGAGTACAGACAGAAAGACAAAGTGATCAACTCCCGCTTCTTTGGCGCAGTCGATCAATTCTATGTTGGCACGGTAATGTACGGCTTGAACGTCTCCGCCGGTGCCGTGGGTGCTGATGATGTACTGCACTCCTTGGCAGGCTTTTTTAATATCTTTGTCTTGTTTTAAGTCGCCGATAAAAATCTCGGCGCCTCGGTTTTCTAGTTCTGAGTAGCGAGAGGCGAGGCGAACAAATGCGCGGACAGGCTTTTCTTGCTGTCTAATTTCTCGTACAATTCGGCGGCCTAGTGCGCCTGTTGCTCCGGTTACTAAGAACATGATTTTTAGTTGTTGGTTGTTATTAACTTTATAACTTATAAATCAAATTTCGACAATTACGGGGGCGTGGTCGCTGGGTTTGACTAATTTTCTGGGAGTAACATCTATTGTACAGTTTTTGGCTTGTTCGTACAAGGGCAAACTGAGATAATGGTGGTCGATTCTCCAGCCGTTGTTGCGGGGAAATGCGGCGGCGCGATAGTCCCACCAGCTATAATGGCCGCCTTCTGTGGTGAATTTGCGAAAGGGGTCGTTTAATCCTAATTCTATTATTTCTGTGAGTGCGAGGCGTTCGGGGACGGAGAGGCCGACGGAGTTGGCATTGGCTTTGGGATTGTGGATATCTCGATCGTCCGGGACGATGTTGAAGTCGCCGCAAATGCACAAGTTGGGGGATTTGTCTAGTGCTATTTTAAGGTATTCTTGCAGCAGTTTGAGCCACTTTAGTTTGTACTCATATTTCTCGCTGCCGACTTCGGAACCGTTGGGAACGTATACGCAAATGATGCAAATATCGTCTATAACCCCGGCTATGAGACGTTTTTGTTCGTCAAAGATACCTGTGGTTTCGTCGCCGAGAATGGGGGCAAATCCGGTGCTAATTTGCGTTAAGGGCGATCGGCTAAAAATAGCGACGCCGTTGTAGGATTTTTGACCCGAAATGTAGCAGTTGTAGCCGAGGTTGGTGAAGGGTTCTAGGGGGAAGTCTTTGTCTATAACTTTAGTTTCTTGCAGGCAGAGAACGTCTGGGGAGTTTGTTTGCATCCAGCTAGTAACGTGTTCTAGGCGGGTGCGAATTGAGTTGACGTTCCAGGTGGCGATTTTCATTTTTTGTTGATTATATATTCTCTGATTACTGGCTCGATCGTGAAGTGCGATCGCCCGTTTTGTTTTACTGTTTCAACTAATGACCGTCGTCCTAAAGATTGCATGACTTTCAGTAGTTCAGGCGGTGATAGTTGCAGGTTTTCTGGTATTTTTGAGATGTCGGCTGGTTCGGGGGTATTGGCTAGCCATGCGATAACTTGCTGTTCGGATGCGGTTAGGCGATCGCACTGCTGCTCCAATAGTGATTCTAAATCACCTAAGAATAGGGTATCATAGGATAGGAATTCGGAAACGCTACCGCCGAATAAGTCTTGAATCATCGTGGCAATTATATTTAACCATAAGGGATTGCCTCGGTAAAGGTCGATCAGTTCTGACCATTTCTCCGGTTCTGCTAAACCTTTTTCTCTGAATATTTCTTGTGCTTCGGGGCCTAAACCGTTGAGTTGCAGAGATTTGCAGGGGCGGTTTTCGCCTTCTAAGGCGGCTATTTCTCTGGGTTTTTCCCAACTCAGGAGGATTAGGCAACTGTTGTGGGATGACTCGGCTAATTGTTTGAAGAATGTGCCGTAATTTTCATAGCCTGGTTGGTAATTTCCTGCGAGTTGTTGGCTGCTGAAGATGGTTTGGATATCATCGAGGATGATCAGACAGCGGTGCGATCGTAAATAATCGATTAAATATGGTAATTCGGTTTCTTGCTGGGAGAGGAATTTAATTAAGTCGGTTTGGAGTGATGCCAGGGATGGAGAGTTGCGGAGACTTCGCCAGATGATGTAGTCGAATTCGTGTTGAATTTGTGGGATTAGTTGGAGTGTAAGGGCGGTTTTCCCAATACCGGATAAGCCTAGGATGGTGATGAGACGGGTGCGGCTTGAAATCCAGTTTTCGAGGGTGGTGAGTTCGGATGTGCGGTTATAGAATAGGTTGGGTTCTGGTGCATCGCATAAATCTAGTCGCTCTTTAGGTTTAATTTTGTTATAAATTGACTGATTAGCTTTTTCTGTATTTGGGATTTCTGAAGGATGCGACTTGTTCTCACAAACGCTGAAGTTATCAATTTGTGCATAATAGTTTCCAAAGTTTGATTCAACTATGGATAATTGCAATCTTTCCACTGTGTATCTAAAGTTTGATTGATTGATCTCTTCGCCTAATGTTTGTGATAGAAGTTTCCATAATTTTGCTGCGACTTTCTTGACATGAGCTTCACTACGGTAGCAGGTTTTGGCAATCTCTGGGTATTTCTGGCGTTGCCAAGTGCCACGCAATATACCTTCTTGTAGGTGATCGAGGTGTTTTCCTGTCTTAGCGAATACGATGTCGTCAGCGATTTTTAAGACTTCCTGAACTTCCATAGGTGGAGTGGGGGTTTAGTTTTGCTGGTTGCTATCCTACTCTATCCTACCGTTTGATGCTTTAGCAACTAAATTATACTATTTGCTACTGATTCACTGTAATAAACATTAAATAAATACCTACTAAATCCTACTTTATTTTACTAGACAAAATTTATAAAGTCGGACAAAATGATAATAGCCAAAGCGTTACAAGATAATTGCTTTTACTCAAACTATAGTGGTGCGATATGTAGGCAAAAATTGAAAAATATTAACTTCATTTAGTAGATTGGACTTACAAAATATAACATCCTTAAATACACTGGGGAGAAGAAAATGTATGAGTATAAGTACGGGAAACAACATACAGCGCCAAGATGACAAAGTTATTGTAATAGACAGACCAGAACCTATAGTGATCACTAAAAAAGTAGTTAAATTTGGCTCTTATGTTTATCAATTTCGTAACGTCACTGGATTTGGAGTTGCAAATGTAAAAACGCCTTATAAAGTACATCCTTTAGTTATCTTGATATTACTTTTCTTAGGTGGTATTTTATTGTCTCAGAGCGACAAAACGTCACAAGGTTTTGGAATACTAATCCTTTTATTAGCATGTGCTGGAATTCTTGACGACCTTTTGAGACCAAAACGAATAGGACTTGAATTATATGTAAATTCAGGAAACAATGTAATATTTGTTACGACGGATAAATCAGGAATTAGAGAAGTGATTTCACAATTATGCGAATTTATGGAGAGTGACATAGAAGATATCAAGGTAATTAATATTAACCAAAGTCAGGCCACAATAGGTGTTGGCTATGCTGAGAACCTAAAATCTGGACAACTAGGTGGCAAAATAGATAATAGTTAATACTTGGTAAGGAGAGATTATGCCCGAACGTAAAATAAATATCGACCAAAGTCAGGCATCAATAGGTGTTGGCTACAGTGAGAAAGTAGAGGCTGAGCAAATAGGTGGGACTATTAACAATTACTCACCGGAACAAAGGCAAACTCTTAGCGAGGCAGCAGAAGAAATTCAGGAGCTTTTAGATCAGTTGTCCAAGACATATCCAACAAAAACGGCTGTCGAGAAATCAGCATTTGCTACAAAAGCTATCGAAGAAATTGAAAAAAAACCTGATGTGAAAGGAAAGGTACTTAAAGCTTTGAAAGCTGGTGGAGTAGCAGCACTAATGGAACTTACAAATAATCCAGTCGTGAAAATTCTCACTCCAATGCTTGAAAGTTTACTGGAAGAAAGTAAGTAAGCCTTACTATCCCCATTTTAGAAGAAGAGCGATCGCCCTTACGTCCCAATTTGTCAAAAAGTACGATCGCCCTTCGCCTCTATTTTTCAAAAAAGCACTGCTTACTGATAAAGATTGTGATTTGGATCTAACCAAACAATATAAAACACATCTTCAATAAAAAAACCATGCACTCGACCGTGTTCGTTAGTTGAAAGAGAAAACTGATAAGGAATTGTTACCAATTCTTTTTCATTCGGGATACCAAACCCATTGGGTTCGCTTGTTTCGCGCCACTTGATTGGATGACAGCGAAGGGATTGACTGCGATTCATCTTCACTTCTTGTGCCGTTAATGTCGATAAATCGCGCAATCTTTCCAGAAAAGCAGCGAAATAATTCGCATCACGATCGCGAATTGAGAATTTTTCATTCTGAGTTTGCAGGTACTTGAAGGAAAATCCCAAGCCTTCGGGCGATTTCGGTTGAGAAGGGACAATTTTAGACTGAGGTTTCTTCTTTGACACGGGCCGAATAATATTTTTTCATAGATTCTTGAGAAATAATCGCATGACAAGATTCGTCTCTCGGCAAATCCCCTCTTGCTTCTAGCCAAGGAATTTCACTGCAAATCATTCGTTGCAAAGTTTCATCATCATACTCAAAATATGCCTCGGCAACTTCTTCGATAAATTGCCCAATTTTTTGGGGAAGTTTCGGTTGTTCGATTTTCTCTGTAATCGGTTCCCAGCTAAATTGGCGTTGATACTTCTCTAATAGATCGGGAATCACTGGCCCGTGAATCCATGCTTGAAAATCTGCATCAAATAGCGGCTTGCCGTAAACTCCCAAATACCAAGCTTGAGCGTAGTACATTAGTTTTTGTAGCTTGTAGACGTTGATTGCTACATCAGTTTGTGCGGCTAACCAAATGAAAGCATTTGCAATATCTCGATCGCTCAATTTGTCCGAATTAGCTGGAACCGCAATAACTTTCAGTTGACCTTCGCCTATCTGTTCCAATAGTTCAGAAACTGACAAGTTAAATTCTCCGGCAATTTGCTCAACTCTTTGCCAGACTGGAGAACTCACAGTTATTTGGTATTCAGTTGTTATTGAGGAAGCTTGAGTCATGGCAGTTCTGAGAGCTGACTTAAATAATTGTAGTAAACAGTGCGGAATAATAGCCTTATGCAGTCTTTTTTAAGCCTGATAACTCAAGTGCAAGTCACCCACAATTGGTAATTCAAATACATTACTCTCTCGCAACCGCTTTGAGAAAAACATAACTTCCAGATTTTCAATTTCCTCCGTCTCAGGATTGAGACGAGCCACAATTCCATAATCTAGTTCTTGCGATTCTTGCTCTGCATAAGGCGAACATTTATTGACGTACAAAATATCCCCAATAGCATCGTATTTAAAAGTTAGTTTTTCTGCCATATTATCTCTCCTTGGGTAACATTTTTTGTTAAGTAAGCTGTCACGATCCAATAGCGCTCTGTGGGATCTGTATCATTCACAACAGCTACTACAACATACCTACCCTTGCGACCCTTACCAGACTGCTGTGAAAATAGAAGAGTATTGCCGAAACGTAAATCACATCGAACCTCATCTGGGTCAGCTAGAGTTTTAGCAATTCTTTCCTGATAAGATGGTAGCAAATCGGGATGTGTCTCGACAATATGTAGTTCTCGCTCTTCAGTGAGTTCAACCTCACTATCGAGATATGGACAAAAAAATTGTGTTGTCACATTCCTCCATTCTTGCCAGTCCTAGTTACCTAACTTTTAGATTACCATAATTACCTGATAAGTTTAGCGATCGCCCTTACATCCCAATTTGTCAAAAAGCCCGATCGCAATCTTAAGCCGATGGAGGAAACGGCATTGCCGTGTCCCTACCCCAAAATAATCCATCGACAGGTTAATTGTAGGGAAACGGCACTGCCGTGTCCTAATTGTAGGGAAACGGCACTGCCGTATCCTGATTTCGGCGGCACTACCGTGTCCTAATTGTAGGGATACGGCACTGCCGTATCCTGATTTAGACTACTCTTACAAATTACAACTCATATCCCCAGATTGTTGACTGAAACGCGCGTTTTCTCGGTAGTCTACCGGACAGTCAATCACGCAAGGCACATCTTGAGCAAGGGCTTCCTTCAGGATAGGAATAAAATCGGTTGCAGATTCGACTCGATAGCCTTTCAAACCCATACTTTCGGCAAATTTCACAAAGTCGGGATTGCCAAATTTGACAAAATCTGAATGACCAAAATGATCTTGCTGCTTCCATTCAATTAAGCCATAACCGCCGTCATTAAAGATTAGCGTCACAAAATTAGTACCGACACGCAAAGCAGTTTCTAACTCCTGACAATTCATCATAAAACCGCCGTCTCCCGTGGCTGCTACCACCTTGCGATCGGGATAAACCAGTTTTGCCGCCACCGCACCCGGAATTGCAATTCCCATCGCCGCAAAGCCATTAGAAATTAAACAGGTATTTGGTCGATCGCAATGATAGTGTCGCGCGATCCACATTTTGTGAGCTCCCACGTCAGATATCACAATATCATCAGGCCCCATTACCTGTCGCAAATCGTAAATCAGTTTTTGTGGCTTAATTGGGAAACCATCATCGCTAGCATATTGTTCGTAGCCCGCGCGAATATCCGCCCGCAATTGCTTAGCAAAAGGATCGGCTTTTCCATTTCTATCCGCACGCTGTAAAATTTCATTCAGCGAATCAGCAATATCTCCCACAACTTCCACAATAGGGATATAACTGCTATCGATTTCTGATGGCAAAGCTCCTATATGAATAATCGGAATTTTCCCTTCAGGATTCCACTTTTTCGGGGAATATTCAATCAAATCGTAGCCAACAGCAATCACTAAATCCGTTTCTTCAAAAGCACAACTAATGTAATCCCGTTTTTGCAAACCAGTTGTCCAAAGTGCCAAAGGATGAGTGTAAGGAATGACACCTTTGCCCATGAAAGTATTAGCAACTGGAATATTTAACCGAGTTGCAAATTCTGTCACCGCTTCGCTTGCATTAGCTCGAATTGCGCCATTTCCGATTAACAATAAAGGACTTTTTGCCTTGGATATCGCCACAGCAGCTTTATTCAAACTTTGGTAAGCACCAAAGGTTTTTTCGCGGTTGTCTTTGGTGAGCGGCTCTCCTTCCACAGGCATTGCTGCGATGTTTTCTGGCAAGTCAATGTGAACAGCTCCCGGCTTTTCACTTTGAGCAACTTTAAAAGCTTTGCGAACGATTTCTGATGTCGTGCTGGGGCGGACAATTTGAGCGTTCCACTTAGTAACTGGTGCAAACATAGCGACCAAATCTAAATATTGGTGCGATTCTATGTGCATTCTGTCCGTGCCAACTTGTCCGGTAATTGCCACTAAAGGAGCGCCGTCTAAGTTGGCATCAGCAACGCCTGTCATTAAGTTAGTTGCGCCTGGCCCCAAGGTTGATAAGCAAACGCCAGCTTTCCCTGTGAGGCGGCCGTAAACGTCGGCCATGAAAGCAGCGCCTTGTTCGTGGCGAGTAGTAATAAATTTAATTGAAGAGTTTCTTAGGGCTTCTAGAACTTCTAAATTTTCTTCGCCTGGAAGTCCGAAGACGTATTCTACGCCTTCGTTTTCTAAACATTTTACGAGTAATTGAGCTGTGTTCATTTCCGTTTTTCTCCTCTGTTATATCAATTCCGGTTCCACCGGAATGACTGTTGACTGTTGACTGTTGAACAATACCGATACAAGCGGAAACGATATTAGTGGATGTTTTTTGTTCTCTTCAACTTCTCGCAAAAATACTAAATTTGATTTTTTAACCGATGATTCACAGGCGGGACGCCCGTGCCACAATCAACACAGATTGATTTAGATTTTTTCGAGAAGTTGACCGATCGATCGCGCGTTTACTTGACCCACACTGTTTTAATGTTGACAAATTCGTGAATTCCTTGGATGCTCAATTCGCGTCCGTAACCGGAGCGTTTGATGCCACCGAAGGGCAATCTGGGGTCTGATTTGACTAAACTGTTGATGAATACTGCGCCGGCTTCTAGTTCGGAAGTAAACCGATCGCACTCTGAGCTTACTGTAGTCCAAGCTGTGGCCGCTAAACCAAAGGATGTGCTGTTTGCGAGGGCGATCGCCTCATCGATGCCTGCAACGCGAAATACTAAGGCTACGGGCCCGAAAAACTCTTGTTGGCGCGCCGCAGCATCTAGGGGAATATCTGTCAGAATAGTTGGCAAGTAAAAATTGCCGGCATTCTCTGACAAAGGGCGACCGCCTATCAGCAGTTTTGCTCCCGATTCGATGCAGGCTTGCACTTGATTGTCCAATTCTTTGAGGATGGCGGGAGTAGCTAAAGGGCCGATATCGGTTTCTGGCAACATTGGATCGCCTACTTTTAATTGCTCGAATTTTTCGACAAATCCTTTGATGAATTCGTCAGCGATTTCTTCTACTAAAATAAACCGTTTAGCAGATACGCAAGTTTGACCACTATTGAGCATTCGCGATGTGACAGCAGTTGATAAAGCGGATGGTAAATCGGCGCTAGACATCACAATAAATGGGTCGCTTCCCCCCAATTCCAGCACTACTTTTTTCAAATTTTTGCCCGCATTTGCTGCTAAACTTTCACCGGCTGGTTCGCTACCGGTGAGAGTTGCTGCTTTTACGCGATCGTCCGCAATGATATCAGCTACCTTGTCGGATCCCACTAACAATGTTTGAAAGACGCCTTCGGGAAAGCCAGCTTCTGTGAAAATTGCCTCTATTTTCAAAGCGCACTGTGGCACATTGGAAGCGTGTTTGAGCAAGCCTACGTTGCCCGCCATCAGCGTCGGTGCCGCAAACCGGAAAACTTGCCAAAATGGGAAATTCCAGGGCATGACGGCTAAAATAGCCCCCAACGGTTGGTAACGGACAAAGCTGCTGCTAGCGTCGGTGGTGGCTGGTACGTCGGCCATAAATTGGGCGGCATTTTTGGCGTAGTAGCGACAAACTAGGGCGCATTTTTCGATTTCGCCGATCGCTGATTTCAGCGTTTTCCCCATTTCTAGGGTCATGATTTCGGCGTAAATTTCGCGATCGCGCTCCAAGATGTCCGCCGCTTTCTGCATCCACAGAGCTCGCTGCTCAAACGGCAAACGACGATATTTGTTAAAAGCTTGCTGCGCTAATTCCAGCTTGGTTTCTATTTCCGCATCTGTCAGCGGCTCGAAAGTTAAGAGCGTTTCTCCCGTCGCCGGGTTAATAGTAGCAATAGCCATTGTTTGATCTCCTGTATGAAAAACACAAAACTCCCTTCTAGTTTTCAAGCTAGGCGGGGAGTTGTATCAACGTATTACAAAATGGGAATTTGCCAGCCACATTTTTAGGTCTTGTTAATTTGCAAGTGCCGCAATTTTCTTAAAACTCTCAATTTCTGATTATAGTGCAAAATCTCGATCGCAAATCTTAAGAAAATGCGTCTTTATCTTGCTTGGAGCCGTAGGGTGCGTCGCCATCACAAATCCTCAAAAAGAGCGAAAATCTCGCAGCGACGCACCTTGCAAGAATTAGGCATAAGGTGCGTCGCCATCAAAAATCCCAAAAAAGAGCGAAAATCTCGCAGCGATGCACCCTACGATAATCAGCTATTCCCCTCCATCAAACAGATTTTTCTTCGACGTAATTCTGCACGTAAGACTGATAGTAATACCTGCTGCCTTTATCGTTATTCGCCACCATTCCCAACAGCGGAATCCCCGCCATTTTCAAATCTTCAAAAGCCAACAACAGCGCCTCCCGCTCAGTTTGATGCAGCCCCACCACCAGCATCAATCCGCTAGTGTGAGCCGCCAACAAATTCGCATCCGCCAAACCCAAAAGCGGCGCAGTATCGTAAATAACTAAGTCAAAATGACTTGACAAAGCTGCCATTAAATGCTGCATCTTTCGGGAAGAAAGCACTTTGGTGGGATCGAAAGGAACCGGGCCGGATGTTAGCACAAATAGATTTTCATCACGGGGCGATCGCAAAATCAACTTTTTCACATCCACATCATCGGCGATCGCATTGTGCAACCCTTGCCAGTTCGGCAAACCCAGCATTTCGTGCACCTGCGGGCGGCGCAAATCCGCATCCACCAACAGCACTTGCTGGCCCATTGCAGCCGCCGCCCGCGCTAAATTTACTGCCACAGTAGACTTGCCGTCAGCAACTTGACAAGAAGTAATTACACAAGAGGCGATCGGGCGATCGACGTTTAGCAACCGAATATTAGCATTGAGCGATCGAAAAGCCTCTTGAAAAGCATCCGTAGGTAGCGGCGAAGTTCCCACATCGATCGGACTTGTCTCCGCAGGCGGAAGCCTCAAAATTTTATCGCTAGCAGGAATCACCCCCAACAAGGGCAAATGAATCGACTGTTTCACATCCTCTGGAGTCTGCAACACCGTTTTATTGTTAAACCGTTCCGCCAACTGCGCCGCCAGCATACCGAACAGCAAACCAGCCAATCCCCCCAAAGCCAAATTCAAAGGCATAATCGGAGCAACAGCCATCAACTCGCCATTTTTGTAGCGCGGAATTTCCGGCTTAGCAATAACTTCCCAAGCAACCTCTTTTTTCCCCACAGCTTCAAGCTGCAAAGCTTGCTGTTTGGCCAGCAAACTATTCAGCGTACTGTTAGTCAAATCCGCCTCCCGTTGCAAATCGGAATACCGCCGCAAAATCACTGGGAATCCTTGAGAATATTGACTCAACTGCTTTGCAGCTTGTTCCAAAACTTGATTCCGCACGCCCAAAACTTGAATAGAATTAGCAGTACCGATAAACTGCTCGATTAACTTAATCCGCACCGGATCTTGAAAAGCCAGCACTTGCGAATTCACCTTAGCTAAATCAGTTCCCAGAACTTGTTGGGCTTCTTTTTTTAACAAAGGAATCAGGTTTTTGCGCTGTTCTCGCAACAATTCCATTTGCGGACTTTGGTCTGTAAACGTAGCCGAGTTAATCGCAACTTGCCCTTCTAATTGCTGCAATTGAGTCAGCATCGCTTGATAGCGGGGAGCTTGACTCAGAGCCGAAGCCATCAGCGCTTGTTGCTGGTTTAATCCGAGCTGATTTTGCAGGTTGGCATAGAGCAATCTCTGCTGGTTTAACTGCGTTTGCGCGTCCAATCTTTGCGCTTGAAGTTGGCTGATTTGCTGCGCGAGTTGTTGGGTTTGAATTTGCGGATCGATGAAATTGTACTGCTGGCGCAACTTTTGAATTTCTGTTTGCAGAGCTTGTTGGCGCTTTTGCTGGTTGGGAATTTGCGATTTCACAAAATCCAGACTCTGACTAATTTGAGTTCGGGTATCTTGCACGCTGTAATTGCGGTAGCCTAGTGCAACTTTTTCCAAAACAAACTGAATTTTTTTCGGATCGTAATCCCGATATCTAACTTCGATAATCTTGGTATTTTTGAAGCGATTAATTGACAGCCTGGTTTGCTGGGAAAACGGCAAATTATCTGCTTTTTGGTTCAAGAGGTAGTTGTAATTAATTTCGGGATATTTGGTTCGCAACTGTTTAATAATCGGCGACATTACTTGCGGGCTTTGCAAAACTTGAATTTGCGATTCGTAGTCAAAACCGGCATTTTCTGGCGTCGCGGGAGTCGCTGGTTGCAGTTTCAGCTCGCCGGAGTAGATTTTTGCTAAACTATTTTGCGTAACTGCGGGTTCTACTAATAATTGAAACCGCCCTTCGTACTCGCTTTTTTGATTCAGCGTCCAGGCAAAAACCCCGGTTGTCACTGCCGCTGCTACGCCGATGACTAAGATGGAGCGGCTGCGGCAAATTTCCCAAAAACTTAATTCTGCTTCCTCGGTTTTGTCCCTATATAAAAAATCCTCTTCTTCATAAAGCACGGAAGATATTTTTGGCGGGACTAAGGCTTTTTTATTATTAAACAGTGTAATTTGAGATTTTTTCCCTGGTTTCATGTGATTTCTACAACTTATTTGTTTAAACGTTTGTACGGCTGACGCAGTTTCAGAAACCCGGTTCCTGACTAAATATTTCGTTACCAAACCTAAATTATTGGTAGGAACTGGGTTGATGGTGCCTCCGCGCTAGTAAGAATGCAATCACCGAAAAATATTGAACAACCGAAATATTCCCAACAGGGGGCTTAAAGGAGCGAGAGTCCCGCCTACATTATCCGAAAATGTAGCGCGGCCCGATCGCCTTACCATAATTACATCATTATTTTGCAGTTTGGGATTAGTTTCCTCATTGGCTGTGGCCGAAAAATTAACCTTAACACTTAGCCGCGAAACAGTACCGTTAGGATTCAGGCGAATTAAATCCACCGAATCCATTTCGGCCCGCGCTTTATTAAAACCTCCCGCTGCTACCAGCGCTTGATTTAAAGAAGTATTGGGTTGCACCGCAAACGCTCCCGGTTTCACGACTTCTCCCACAATACTCACCTTAATCGTATCCGGTGAAAAATTAGAATTAGCAACTTGGGCGCCTTGGGCTGCGTCAAGATTTTCGGCTTTGGGAACTATTACCGTATCTCCCTGTTGCAGCGCTAAATCTTGGGATACATCTCCCCCTTCCAAAAGTTGCCACAAATTCACATTAATAATTTGTTCTGTACCCGCGCGAGTCAGGCGGCGAACTTGTATTTGTCTGATATCAGCTACGGGCGTAATACCCCCCGCCATTTTAATTGCCCTCGTTACAGTTTGCTGCAAAACAGTTTCCCCGCCGTTTGTTTCCCTAGCAGCAAACAAACCAGAATCTGCACCCATTTCATTCTCTTGTACCCTATTTTGAACATCTCTTGCCAGGGTATAAGTACCGGGACGAGTTACTTCGCCGACCACAGCAATATTAATTGGTTGAGTGCTTTGTCCGGTAATATTAGCTACTGCTAAAGTTGGTGCTTCTTGGCGGTTGAGGCTAGTTACAGTGGGAATAAATATAGTATCGCCGTCGCGCAAAGTCATATCGGCTCGCAAATCGCCGTTTTGCAATAATTCCCACAAATCCACACTAATAATTTGTTCCGGTGCGTTGCGCTGGGGACGGCGGATTTTGATTTGTCGCACATCTGCTGACTGCGTAATTCCGCCGGCCATTCGCAGCGCCCGCGATATCGTCGGCATTTGAGTTCCGATTTGTTCTGATGTGCCTCCAGGGCCCGCTGCTGAGGATATTGTATAGGCTCCGGGGCGGTTGATTTCGCCCGCGATCGCAATTTGCAAAGGACGCGGCGCTAGCAGTTTTAGCGTAATCCAAGGACGTTTGAGGTATTTGCCGTATCGTTCTTTAACAGCATTAGAAGCTTGTTCTAAGGTCATTCCGGCGACGGAAAGGCTGCCAATTAACGGCAAACTCAGGGAACCATCGGCCTGTATTTGGTGTTGACCGTTGGGGCCGCTGTATTCCGGGACGTTAAAAATGTCCATTTGAATGCGATCGCCCGCGCCTAAAGTGTAAACTTCCGATCGTACACTCGAAGGTGCACTTGCCGGAACTGCCGGAAATCCCGGCGCAGATGGTACCCGTACAGGAGTCGGAGCACCCGAAGGAGGAGGAGGAGGAGGAGGAGGCAAAAACTGGGCCACAACAGGAGATGAACCCACACCAGCCAGCACTGACACTGTTAAACTTCCGACAATTAAACTTTTGATAGTATTAAGTTTTGAATAGTTTTTGATCGCCATCGTCTTTCGCCCCGTTTCCTACCCCGCCACCATCAAATGTAACCCAACTCTTCTAACTTGCTCAGAATTTTTGTCACGCTTTCGGATACACTTTCTAGAGCTGTGTTACAAACAATCTCAGGATTGATCGGTTCTTCATAGGGATCGTCAATTCCCGTAAAGCCCTTAATTTCTCCGGCTCTTGCCTTAGCATACAGCCCCTTGACATCGCGAGATTCACACACTTCTAAGGCTGCTTTGACGTATATTTCGACAAAATTTGGCTCCATCGCTCTCACTTCGTCGCGAATTACTCGGTAGGGGCTAATAGCTGCCGTTATTGCCACAACTCCATTACGGCTTAGCAGATTCGCGACAAATCCAATGCGTCGAATATTAGTATCTCGGTCTTCTTTGCTAAATCCCAAACCTTTTGACAAGTTGGTGCGAACGACATCTCCATCCAAGATTTCAACTTTACAACCTCTCGCCCTCAACTCTGGTTCGAGAGCTTTGGTGATAGTTGTTTTGCCAGAGCCGCTCAGCCCGGTGAACCACAAAATAAAACCTTTTTCCATTTTCAATTGCTTGGTTAGTAGTGAATAGTGGGGAAATTACGCAACGTATTATTTTACTGTTTCCGTTCCCCATTTTCTGATACTTTTTGATTTGAGATGCGATTTTACAACAATAGTCCCGGACACAAAAACCAAAGAAACCGGGTTTTTTTGAGTTTTACGGACTATAACGCGTCTTCTCTGGAAAAAACCCGGTTTCTGACCGCCTGCGTGTAAGTTCTAAGCATCTTAAATCTGCAATGGTATTGCCCGTTTCTTCCGTTTTAACAGCAGATGTTTTGGTAGTCGGTGGCGGCACCGGCGGCACCGCTGCGGCAGTGCAAGCAGCCCGCCGAGGTGCCAAAACTATTTTTGTCAGCGAATTTCCTTGGCTGGGAGGAATGCTGACGACAGCAGGCGTTTCGGCTCCCGATGGCAACGAATTAGCAGCTTTTCAGACAGGTTTGTGGGGCCAGTTTCTGCGGGAACTCCAGCAGCGACAGCCGGGAGGTTTGGATTGGGGCTGGGTCAGTTTTTTTACTTACGATCCCCGCATCGGTGCACAAATTTTTGCGGATTGGGTTAAGTGTTTACCGAATTTGCAGTGGATTTGTGGACAAACAGCTCAAGATGTGCTATGCGAAGGATCTCGCATTTCTGGCGTGCGGTTTGCCGATTTTACGGTTTCGGCGAAAATCACTTTGGATGCAACGGAATTGGGAGATTTGCTGGCTTTGGCGGAGGTTCCCCACCGCTGGGGTTGGGAATTTCAAGCTGAGTTGGGAGAACCCAGCGCGCCAACTGCTTCTAATGCTGTGACACAGCGGTATTCGGTGCAATCTCCGACTTGGGTTGCCATCATGCAGGATTTTGGTGAGGGTGCGGCGGCGCCAGAGATTCCCGCGCCGCCTGTCGATAATCCCGATCGATTTACCGATGCTTGGAAAGGTTACACTCCTGAGCAATTTCTCAATTACGGCCGACTGCCGGGCGGGTTGCTGATGATTAATTGGCCGATTCGTGGTAATGATTATGGTGAAGGGGTCGATCGGCTAATTGGATCTCAAGCATCCCGACAAGAATTCCTCCAAGAAAGTCTGTGGCACACTCAAAGTTTCGCCCGCTTCATTCAAACCGAACTCGGCTCCCGCTACGGGCTAGCACAGAACATTTTCCCCATTACAACAACCGAAAATCAACAAAATTCTCCCCTTGTTCGTTCTGCTTTCGCCTTGCACCCTTACTACCGAGAAAGCCGCCGTTTGCGAGGGATAAGAACAGTCAGAGAACAAGATATTTTGCCTGTTGTCGGTGGAAAAGTCGCAAAATTGCCGATCGACTCTCAGGGAATTTGTGACACAATTGCGATCGGCAACTATGCCAACGATCATCACTACAACACCGGTGATATTCCCTTGCAGCCCAAATCCATCCGCTGGGGAGGCCGCTGGACGGGGACTCCGTTTACAATTCCTTACAGTGCGCTAATCCCTGCAACTACAGACGGATTGTTAGTCTGCGAAAAAAATATTTCTGTTTCTCACATCGCCAACGGTGCAACTCGCTTGCAGCCTGTGGTGATGAATATTGGACAGGCGGCGGGGATGGCGGCAGCTTTGTGTGCGGCATCTGGATGTCAGCCCCGGGATTTGCCGGTTCGAGTTTTGCAGGAAGCTTTGCTGCAAGATTCCCAGGCGAGGGCGGCGGTTATTCCTTTGTTTAATTTGACACCGGATCGATCGGACTGGATCGATCGACAACGCGATTATCTCGATCGACCTGAAGCATATCCCGCCAGCGGCGAATGTCAGGAATCAGTAGACAAGCCTTTGTCTCAAAACTCCAGCAAAACCGATCCAAAAACCCGGTTTTTCAACGTAAGTTCTGTATTTGAACCCAGAAGCTTGACCTTGGAACCCGATTTATGCTTAAGTCCCAGCAGTAAAACCGCAAATACCGAGAACAAATTTTCGGGCATTTTTCGTCGCCTCGGCGCACAAGATTGGACGCTAACGCTGACAAGTCCCGTATCATTAGCCGATCGAACTTGGCAACTCGTGACTTTGGATTCGGAAACCGACAGGTTTTTGCAGACTTGCGAAACCGAAAAGCCTCTGACAGTATGGGGCAGGCTGAATGAGGCCGGTGCTTGGCTGCGGTTGGAATCGGTAGCATTTAACGGGTAAGGTTTTTTGCAAAGTTCCGAAATTAGCAGAAATCTATCCTGATAGATAGGGGCAACTCTGTATCAGGTAATAGACACTGACACGGATACTACCCCATGCAAACCTACACTGCAATTGCTTTACTGAGCCTGTTGGGCATTACCTTGGGTGCCAGCGCTGCTCAAGCTTTTGAATCTCCAGTCCCAATGCTCGAAACTGCCACCGCCCAATATATGTTGTCAGCGCAAACTCAACAAAAGGGCGATCGCGCTCCTGAGAGAGGTAGCGGACGCAGAGGTTTTTCCCAGTCTCATGTTTACACTGATTCGCTACAAAATTTCTAATCGCACTGGACGTAAGCGAATGCCACCACTGATTTGGTTCGGGTCGTTGGTTCGATCGATCAAACTGACTTTCTGGCATTCTAGTTTTTCAGGTTGAACCGTAACTGCACTTTTATTTGCAGTTTTTAGGAGATTATTTTGTTTGTGATAAATGTTACCATCTAAACCTAGAACCGCCATCTACCTAGAGATAGACTCTAGTATTTGGTGGTTTTGTCTTGAAAATGCTTCTACTGTACCGATCGAGCATAACAGATACTTTTCGCGGTAGTCCAAAGCCGATCGGCTCGGAGCCACCTCAAATTCCTCCGATCGCAACATTTATTTACGTTCTCTCCCCCCAGGTGGGGTGAGATTTTTAACGTCTGCACTATAATTGACTTGCGATAACTCACTTATATATAAGTAAATGCTGAGTGCAGAGGGTGCAGCACTCGACTTAAATTCGCCAATGAGAACCACTTATTCGCTGTCGATCGCCTTGAAGTTAATGCCCCAGTTATATCAGGGACATTAACTCGCCTGAATATTAGGATAGCTGGCTTTCTGAGGACAGTCGGCTATGCTTGATTCGGCACTTTTGCAATAATTCAATGGAGGATCGCAAGATGCCTCCTAGTTTTACTATTTCGGGGATTGTGATGAAAAATGACTCTTTGGATCTGGTCAAAAGCCTCAGCCCTAGTGCGATGGATCAGATCATGCTATATCTGGCGTTTAGCGCCATGAGAACCAGTGGGCACAGGCACGGGGCGTTTCTAGACGCCGCCGCAACGGCGGCTAAGTGTGCCATTTATATGACTTACCTGGAGCAGGACAACAACCTGCGGATGACTGGACACTTACATCACATTGAGCCTAAACGGGTGAAGGTGATTGTTGAGGAAGTTCGGGAAGCCCTGACTACGGGAAAATTGCTAAAAATGCTGGGTTCCCAAGAACCTAAATATTTGATTCAGTTTCCTTATGTTTGGCTGGAACAGTATGCTTGGGTTCCGGGACGCCCTCGCATTCCTGGAAACAGCTTGACTGCGGATGAAAAAAAATATCTCGAAGGCAAGGTTCCTCCAAATCCGCCTGACGCTCAACTGATCAATTCTTTTCAGTTTATGGAGTTGATCGAGTTTCTGCACAGGCGATCGCAAGAAGATATGCACCCAGAAAGGCGAATGCCTTTGAGTGAAGCTTTAGCAGAACATATCAAGCGCCGATTGATTTATTCGGGAACAGTGACTCGTATTGATTCTCCTTGGGGAATGCCTTTTTATGCCCTCGTGCGCGCTACTTACTCTCCGGCAGAGGAAGAAGAGCGGACATTTACTATGGTGGAAGATACGGCTAGGTATTTCCGGCTAATGAAGGATTGGGCCGAAAAACAACCGAAAGTGATGCGAGTTATGGAAACTTTGGATATCCCGCCGGAACGACTCGACCAAGCTGTTGAGGAATTAGATGAAATTATTCGCAATTGGGCCGATCGCTATCACAAGCGGGGTGAACCAACGATGATTGTACAAATGGTTTTTGGGCCGCAAGACGACGCTTAGGAACGAAAATTTAATAACTTACACTCTTAAAAGTGGGATGGGCGTCCCGCCCGTTCTTTCTGGACGGGCGGGACGCCCATCCCACAAGAATAATAAAAATTGTAAGTTATTTAATTCTCATTCCTTAGTATAATTAGTCATTAGTCATTGGTCAATTATTGACCGCTTGAGACTAATGACTGATGATTATTGTTGACTAAGCTAAGGGAAAAAAAGTTGTCCACGCTGAGGCTAAAACGATCGCCGCGATCGCTCCAATCAGCGTATTAAAAAAATTTACCACCTCGTTCGTGAGCCACTCAAACTTTGATTGAATAGTAGCGCCAATCACGCTCTCGATATTCGTGGCAATAAAAGCTGCGATCACACAAAAAACAACTCCTGTCAAATCTATTAAACCAACAGACCAACTCAAAAGTGCGATCGGAATAGAGCCGACAATACCCGCGATCGTTCCTTCCAAACTTACCGCCCCTTCCGTACCCCTAGGTACAGGCTGCAAGGTAGTAATCAAAAACGTCCGCTTCCCATAAGCTTTGCCGATTTCGCTAGCGCAGGTATCCGAAAGTTTGGTACAAAAACTCGCCGCATAACCCAGCAATAACCAAGAAATTACATATTGTGGGACAGGCAAAATTACATCTTGTGGAACAGGCATCTTGCCTGTTTGTTCTAAAATACTGCCTGCCTCTCCTAGAATATTACCTGTGTTTCCTAAAATAGACAATGCCAAAACTCCCACAGCACAAACAGTAGCAGTTAAAGCAGAACCCCAAACATTTTCCGGGCCTCGTGCGCCCGATCGCTTTTCAGCTATCCCTTCTGCTTCTTTTTGGGCTTTACCGATGCGAGTAACTCCCGATCCGACGAGAAAGTAGAACATAACCACAGCATAGCCTTGCCATCCCAAACAGCCCCAGATGATCGCACCCAGCAGCCAGCCGTGCAATTGCCCTGCGGGAGTGAGCAATTTTTTGGGAGTAATAGTGGCGATCGCCAGTAAAATTGTATTCAGGGCGATCGCCACCAACCAAGGATTAGACCAAGATAAATAATTAAAAAACAATTCAGAATTCTGCATTAGTATCTCCATGAACAAAATCTTATTTCATCTTGCCTTTCCCGTCAGCAATATTGACCAAACAAAAGCCTTCTACGTAAACGGGCTAGGCTGCGAATTGGGTCGCGAATCCCCAAAGTCTGTAATTATGGGTATCTGTGGCCATCAAATAGTAGCGCACCTCAGCGACGAACCTTTGACACCCCAGCGAGGCATCTATCCCCGGCATTTTGGGTTAGTTTTCACTTCAGAAGCTGACTGGGAAGAGTTATTAGAAAAGGCACAACAAAATAATTTGAACTTCTATCAAGAACCGAGACGGCGGTTTGTCGGTTTACCTACAGAGCACCGTACTTTCTTTTTAGAAGACCCTTCTCATAATATACTGGAATTCAAGTATTACTGTGAAGCCGAGGCAATTTTTGGGCTGAGCGAATATGCTGAAGTGGGCGACACTGTTTGATTGTTGGGAATGATTTAACCGCAGAGAACGCTCTTAACGCAGAGGAAGAGAAGAGAGAGATGAATAATTCCGATGCTAGCAGATTTGATATTAGTTGTTCAATGGCGATCGGAAATTTTTATATCATAGCTTGAATCTGACCTAAGAAAAGATTTCGGACAGTCCGATTGACAAAACTGAGGTAATCGTCGATTTCTTCGTAAATATTGAGTTCTTGGTCTTCTTCGGGGTTCAGTGGCAAATTTTGTTGTTTTTCCAACAGTTCTTCTATGCGATTTTTGACAGTTGTAGAGGCTCGGAAAATCGGTATTCCTTCCACTAATTCAATGCGAACGGCTCCTTCTATAGGTAGAGTATCTCGCAGTTTTTCTAGTTTTGGTAAGACGATCATAATTGTTGATTTTATGGGTTTAAATCAAGATTATACCAATAAATCTTAAATCCGTCTAGGTAAAATCAAAAAAACCGAATATCCAGAACCCAGACTTATTCAATGATTACGGGTTTTCAAAGCAGATTTTTTTACTTTACCATAAATAATTAGTTGAAAGCCTCTCGCGAGTGAGGGAGAAATAAAAATCAGACTATTCATTACTCCAATCCTCTTCCTTATAGGTAGAGGTCGCTCTCAAACTGTCAACTATCAACTATCAACTGTCAACTGTTGAAACAGACCTATTTATTCATATTTAAAGGTTCGGAAAGTGCTTCAACAACAGCTTTTAAGCTACGAGAATTTCTCGCCATCATAGCATGGGCAAAAACTGATAACTTTACTTCTTTTGCTGCGGATATTTGGGAACTAGAAGCAGGCACAATGATGAAATCCCAAGGTGTCCAGATAGAAGTAAAGTTGAGCTTTCTCAATATACTAGCATCTCGATTCAAATCTTCCAGAAAAGCACTGCCGGGACGCATTTGAATGCAGCCTTTTCCGCACAGAGTGTAAGCCGTCCAAGTGCCGCTGTGAGGAGAAGATATGGCAATAAATCGCTGCACTCGGTGAATTCCGCCTAGCCTTTGCAGGTAGTAGCGAGTTACTAAACCGCCCATACTCAATCCTACTATATCTAAAGGCTGTTTTGGATCGAAGTTTTTGTTGATGTAATCTGCTAGTTGTTGAGCTAATTCTTCAAGGCCGGCGTTACCCCAATTTGGTGCGAGGTTAAGGCTATATACTGACCATCCCAGTTGGGTGAGATGGTTGGACATTTTATTGAAAACTTCCGATTTTCTGAAGATGCCGTGAATGAGCAAGACTGGGTTGCGGCTGCAAGTGCTATTCATTTTTAAATGGCAATTTTATTTTTAATCGGTGCTTTTAGTTCTGTCACTAATGCGTTAATACTTTGAGTATCTGTTACCATTTGGCGGTGTAACCAAACCTTGAGTTTAACTTCTTTACCTACGGGCATTTGAGAGCTATTCGAGGGTAAAATCATTACGTCAAATGGCGTCCACATTGATGTAAAGTTGATTTGCTTGAGTATGGTGACATCTCGATCTAAATCTTGTAGGAAACTGCTATGAGGACGCATATCCAGATATCCTGGTAAGGGTAGAGAATAGGCGGTGAGGGTGCCTTTGTGAGGGGAAGATATGGTGATAAAACGCTGTACCCGGTTAATTCCTCCGAGGCGTTGGACGTAGTAGCGGCTGACGAGTCCGCCCATGCTGTAGCCTACTATGTCGATCGACTGTTCTGGATGAAATGTCTGAGAAATATAATCTGCGAGTTGTTGCGCCAGTGATGCGAGGCCGAGGCTACCGTCGTTGGGTGTCAGGTTGAGGCTGTGCACACACCATCCGAGTTGGGTGAGGTGCGAGGACATTTCACTGAAAATAATCTTTGTGTCCCAGATACCGTGTATGAGGATGACTGGATTGCGATCGAGCTTACTGTTCATTTTGCTTAACAATTGCTTGCCGATTACAGCATAAACCAGTCCCCCCATGAGCTTGACCCCTAGTGGACAGATGGCGAATCGGATCGATGTACGATCGACAATTAGTCGAAATCGCTAACAAATTATGAGATACTTTGTAAATAAGTGCAAAGTAACATGAGTATTTATACTTAAAATTTGCTTTGATGAGGTAGCTTAGGCAGTAGTAAATGTAAATTTTAATGAAGAAATGTAGACAAAAGTTGCCTTACCTCGTAGTCTGACTTTGTTGACAAACTTGTACAAATTTCTCTAAAAGAACAGAAGGAGTAAATCTAATGTTTGGTTTTATCAAAAATTTCTTCGGCGGTATTTTCGGCTTTCTCGGCGGGTTGCTTGGCTTGAAAAAGTCTGAATATTTCCTAGATTTGGGCGAATCTTCGGGGAATACGCCGGCTATGGTTATGCCTGCGAAGGTTGAGTCTGCTACTGCCAAGAAAGCTGAGTCTGTTGCGATCGCACCAGCAAAAGTTGAGCCTGTTAAGTCTGAAAAGTCTGAACCGGCTAAAAAGGCGAAGGTAGAGAAAAAGTCCAAGAAAGAAAAGGAATCAGTTGCTATTCCTGCTAATACTGCGGAACCTGCAAATGTAGCGGTAGCAGCAGAAACCAACGGTAAAGTGCCGACTCAATCTGAACCGGATCGGACTTTTGCTCCCAACAATTTAATGCCTATACCAACTGGAACTCGTCGCACTCCCGGCCCTAGCATGAATGGTTTCCGCGATATGGCTCGTCAAGTAAAAAACAAGTAGGAAATTCGGAATTCGTAGTAGGGAATTGGGCATGGGATAATTGCCTTTTATGGGGTGAAAAATTCAAAAATGGCATGGCTCATTTTTGAATTTTAATTCTTTTTTCTATTCCCTATTTCCTTGGTTTCTGAGAAAGGCTAATCCGCTGTATAACTGGAAAGCTGGGTCCCAAGGGCTTTCGGATTTGCGATCGACCTCCACGTGAGACTCGATATTGCTTAACATATTAGTATAATCGAGAACAGTATCGGCAAACAGATTAAACTCAGACCAAACTGTAACGTCAAGCTGTTGGTCAAGTATTTCTAGTAAGTGATTCCAGTTAATTCTGGTCGTACTTTGAGGGATTTGCTGGTTTTTTTGGGGACGAGATTTTGTTTTATTGGGATTGCCTGAAGCAGAGATATCTGCTGAAGATTTAGTAAAGTCAACACCTTGTTTAAATTCGTAACTTTGGTCACAAATACGCAGAATGCAGTTTCTGCTGGGAATATGTAAATCGCAGATTTGAGCGTAATCTTGGGTGATTTCTTTGTGGCGAAATTCCTCGTTTCTGCGGTTAGGCGAATAGTCCATAACCTCCATAAACATAGGCACTAAACCTTCTACTCTTTGGCTGACTTCTGACCAATTAAATTCGATAGAACCGAGTCTATTTAGGTGATCTTTGCAAATGACGGCTGGGGAAGAAAGAGACTGGAAATGTTGCACTCGAAAGATTTGGATTTTTTCAATATCGGCTAGAGTTCCCCAGAATACGGGAATTCCGGCGTTGACAAGTTCTTCGCCGTAGATTTGGAGTTCGGCGATGGGGCCAGTTTTGTACAGTCTCCAACCGCGGCTTTGAACTTGCATCCGAGTTGTATAGATGTCAGTTTTGAAAATTCTGCTGATATTTTGGATGGCTGCGGGTTTGTCTTCGGGGCTGACTGCTTCGAGGATTAAAAGTGCTGGTTCGAGGTTGCTGGGGTCGTTTTTGGCTGTTTCTATAGCTTGTTTGCGTCTGTCTTGTTCTGCGGTTTCAATGCGTTGAATCCCTTGGCGAGCTTGGGAGGTGATTTTGGGGTTGGTGATGTCGCGAAGTATTTGTTTGTAGGTTGTTTCGGCTTTTTCTGGATTATTGGTGAGCTCGTAGTAGTGGCCGATGTAGTATTGCACCCAGGGATTTTCGGGTGATTCTGTTTGCAGTTGTTTGATGAGTTTGGCTGCTTGCTTGTATTCTTTGCCATCTAGGGCGGCGGCTATTTCGTGGATGTCTGTCATGGCGGTTGGGGGAATGACGTTGTTTCTATATTGGCTGATGTTTGCTTGATTCCGCCACTGGTTAACAACTTTCGCTCTTGTGTTAACTTTATAGATATGATATCTGGAAAGAAATAATGGTGGAACAAAAGGTAACTTACACTCTTGAAATCAACGGTAAGTTTATTATTATTGAAAATGTTCCTGCTAGAGTGTGTTTGGAAACGGGAGAGCGTTTTTTTCGCCTGAAATTGTGGAACAGTTGCAGAAGATGATTTGGGAAGATAGAAAGCCGACTAGGGTGATTGAAACACCTGTTTTTGAGTTTGCTTAGCGGTTGGTTGAAATTTAGTTGATGAGGAGAGGGTAGGCACGGGGGCACTACCCCTACAAAAGAATGATTTGTCTGAGAATGAAACAGCCCTGCTTAAATTTGTAAGTACCTTTGCTAGTGCGATCGCCCAAAACTGAGAACACTATACTGCTATTATTTGAGGGTTTTAGGGCAAGTATCGCAGAGATTCTGAAACTCGGACAGCTTCTTGGGGGCTAATGTCCTTACAATTAGATAACTCTGGAGGCACAGTACCGAAGAAAAGACGAGAACCCGCACCAAGAAATCTGTAAAATGGGCCTTGCCCCATCCAACTTCCTGTTAAAGTAGGGCCAGAAGGTACAGGGCTTTTACGATATTTTAACACTACGCTTTTGCCTAATATTGGATTGTTGACGGGATATTTCTGTTCTAAGTCAGCCGATGGCAGATCGCCAATACCGCCTCCTGTGGAGTTAATAGCAAAGCAAGAGTTATTCGAGTTGCGATAGATAATTGCGTAGTCAGGGCAAAAACGGCGAACTCCTGAAGGACAAGGCTTAATTAGAACGCTAGCAACCTCAAATCCGGTGGGAATATAGCTAGGAATGGCAACTTTAATTCCGAGAGACTTAAGCTGATTTGTTTGTTTTTCAGATAACTGAGCATTGGCTAGCAATTGCCCTTGAATTGGCCGCTCAGCCGTTGTTACAGATTGTATGCTGACTGCGAGGATTGCTGTGATGATGGTGATGATTATGGGCGATCGCATTTTCATGATATTCCTCTCCTTTATATCCTTATCTCTGTAAATATTTCTCTAATTCGGCTGTACGCTGTTTAGTCGATCGCTCCAAACACTCATTCAGAAAACCTTGAAAGCCACTACCACCGCGATTTCTATACACTTCAAGTTCGCAGGTATTATCTCGCTGTTTAATCCATCCTAATTGTGCTTCCGCAAGTAGCGCTTTTTCTTCCTTGCTCAACTTAGCAATCAGTTGTTTGTAAACATCATTCAGTCGCTTGTCTGCGAGTTCATACCTTAACCGAATACAGGCTCTGACTTCTACGTCTCCTTGAGGCCGATCGCAATTAAGCTGTTGAGCGATGACAGAGCGCCCAGATTGTGCCAAAACTGATGTTGTACCGATTATTGCTAAAAGTGCGTGAAGCGAAGCTATCCCGTAGGGAATCGACCAAAAGTGCGATCGACCTTTCTTCAATTCTATTTTCATGGCACGTCAACTCACCTATCTGATAATTGCTATTAACACGAGACAGAGTTGATTTGATTAATTTAAATGTTTTTTTTATATTTACTGAATTAGATCGCCCTGTTTATCAGAACCGCGATTATAAGGCATCGTAAGCATCCATTTCCGGTAGTTCCCAATCAGGAGCAAATCTGCTCAGCCGAACCCGTAAATCTGCTGCTTGCTCCTGGTTAATACCGCGAGATAGCAAGTTTACTAACCCTGACTTTGGCATAAAAGTAACAATAACTTGCGCTTCTTCTATGTCGGCGGGTGTTTCCAGTAATTCGATTTTGCCATTTCGATATATACCCTCTACTGAGTGTAACATTTTACTCCTGTGATAATTAGCTATTGACATTTTAGCTGCGATCGCCAAACCCAGCAAGTCTCCGTACTTTTTTGTAGATATCAGCACTTCTCAAATGCCGCGCCAATTAACGATAAAGCCACTATCGGCGCAGTCACCGCCCTCAAGATTCGACTACCCAAAGAAACAGGCTCAAAACCAAATTCGATCGCCCTTTTCACCTCACCATCCGTCCACCCACCCTCGGGCCCAATAGCTATGACAATCGATAATTCTTCCCCTTCTTCCTCCCCCCCGTGTAGGGGCGGTGCCCCCGTGCCCGCCCTCCCCGTACCTGCCTGGGGGGGTTCTAAACTAATCAAACAATCCCACAAATGCCGATTATCCCCGCGCGCCACGCAAATATATCGATTTTTTTGAGTGCAATCTTTCACGGCCAAATCAAACGAAATAGGCTCTGAAATTGCAGGTACAAATTGACGTTCCGACTGTTCCGCCGCCTCAGATGCAATTCGCTTCCATCGATCGACCTTTTGACTGCTCGGTTTCAACAAAGTGCGATCGCTCGTCACCGGAACAATACTTGCGGCACCCAACTCCGTCGCCTGTCTCACAACCTCGTCAAAGCCGTTTCCCTTGGGCAACGCCGCCATCAAAGTCACCTCGACGGCAAGCTCCCTGTTAACTGCAATCTCCTCTGTTATTGACGCAAATAACCCTGTTTCCTGGGCTTCTAGGACTGCCAACCACCAATGCCCTCGCCCGTCCATTGCAATAAATCGATCGCCCTGATTTAGTCGCAATACGCGATGTAAGTAATGCTGTTGTTCGGGGGTTAGGTAGATTGTGCGATCGCAAATTTGAGTAACATTAATTGCTAATCTTTGTAATTGGGCCATTTAATTTTGGATTATTGGTTTTTCTATTAGTTTTTTTTTAAACCGCAGAGAGCGCAGAGAACGCAGAGGAAGAGAGGAAGAGAAGAGATAGGTTTTTTGTTTGTAAGTTTAAAGGCAAAGCATTTACAACCAGATTTATGTTAAAAATCCAGTTTTTTTCTGCAAATGCTTTGCCCTTATATTAATTTTGTGTGAGGTCTATCTAATGCGATCTAAAACTGAAAATTGAAAATCGGCTTATGCTTCCTCCTTGATCTTTTTCAAATAAGTTGAAATCGCCTCTGTGGCTAGCTGCGTGATTGGCTTACCTTGACGGGCAGCTTCATCTTTGAGCTCGTTGTATATTTCATCGCGAACGCTAATGCGGCGGCGGACTTTGCCACCAGCGGTTGTTTCGTTTCCGTCATCGTTACTAGACGTAACTTCTAATTCGTTAATCTCAGTTGTCATCGAGTCAGCAGATTGGTAGTTGGTTACAAATTGACGGATAGATTCTAACCCGACGCGATCGCAAAAATCGCCAAAACTCTCACTTAGTTGCCGTTTTTGCTTAAAATAAACAAAAATTGGCTCTAGAAAAGCTTCAAAATCATTGACGTGCAGCTTTTCCTCAATCGGTTTTGCCAGCCGCGTTTGCGCGGGAGAACCGCCTAGCCAAATCTGGTAAGATTCCGGCGCGCTCCCGACAAACCCCAATTCTGCCATGTAAGGGCGGGCGCACCCATTGGGGCAACCCGTCATCCGCACTACAAAATTTTCGTCTTTTAAGCCAACTTTCGTCAAAAGCACCCGAATTCGTTCTAGGATACTCGGAATCACGCGCTCTGACTCAGTAACCGCCAGCCCGCAAGTCGGCATTGCCGGACAAGCCATAGCATAGCGGACTAAGGGGTCGATCGCAGTTTCTGACTGAATGCCACAGCGGGAGAGAATGTCCTGAATTTCCTGTTTGATTTCCGGCGAAATTTCGTAAATCAGCACGTTTTGGTGCGGTGTCACCAACATCGGCAGGTTGTGTTTCTGCACGATTTCCCGCAAAGCGGTTTTTAGCTGGAACGAACCTTCATCCTTAATCCGGCCATTTTCCACAGAAATGCCGACAAACAGTTTGCCGTCGCCTTGTTCGTGCCAGCCCAAGAAATCAAAATACTTCCATTCAGGTAGCGGTTTAAACGCTTCTAGTGGCTTGCCAAAATATTCTGCTACTTTGTCTTGAAACCACTGTACGCCTTTGTCGTTAATCAGATACTTTAACCGGGCGTGTCTTCTGTCCGTGCGATCGCCAAAATCTCTTTGAGTTGCTACAATTGCCTTGACAAGATCGTAAACATCATCCTTGGCAACATAGCAAATCTCATCAGCAACCCGCGCAAAAGTCTCTTCCTTATTGTGAGTGCGGCCCAAACCGCCACCAGCAAATACGTTAAAACCTTCCAATTCCCCAGCTTTATTGGTAAATACCACCAAGCTCAAATCCTGAGAGTACAAATCAACCGAATTGTCTCCGGGTACTGTCACGGAACATTTGAACTTCCGGGGCATATAATGCTGGCCGTAAATCGGTTCTTCTTTGTCATCGTGAAATGTTGTACCGTTGCCGTTGGACTGTCTGGCCGCTTTCACAGCGGGATCTTCCTCGGCCGAAACCGCTTTTTCGCCATCCAGCCAAATTTCGTAATAAGCCCCCGTTTGCGGTGTCAGCAAATCGGCGACACGATCGGCGTATTTGAGCGCATACTGGTATTCTGGGCGATTTTTGTACGGTGCTGGCGGTGCCATGACGTTGCGGTTCAAGTCGCCGCAAGCTCCCAAGGTTGACCCCATATTTTTAATAATTGAGGAAAACACTGCTTTAAGATTTTTTTTCAACACGCCGTGAATTTGGAAACCTTGGCGGGTTGTGACACGGAGGGTGTGGTTGCCGTATTCTTCGGATAGCTTGTCTAAGGCTAAGTATAGCTGCGGCGGAACGAACCCGCCGGGATTGCGGGTGCGGAGCATGAACTGATAGTCTTTTTCTTGTCCTTTAACTCGATTGTCGCGGTTGTCTTGCTGGTACGAGCCGTGAAATTTGAGAATCTGAATCCCTTCTTCGGTGAAGTGGGTTGTTTCTTGTAACAGTTCAGTCGCAACGGGTTCTCGCAAATAGTTGCTGCGTTCTTTGAGACCTTCTGATTTTGAGGGCTTGCGCGCAACAGGCGTTGAAGTGGAAGATGTAATCATGGGAATGTGTAGTGCCAGTTATAATTAGATAAAGGTCGATCGAATATGTCTTGACAATTTGACACTTGACAAATTTGCACTTGACAAATTTACTCAGAACTGCTGTGTCGGATCTGTTGACAACTCGGTTAATAACTAAGTTAATAACGGTAATCCGGTAGGAATTCTGATGTTGTTCTATTGTAACACGATCGAGCTGGGGCTGGAAAGTTGTAATTAAGAGTTTATACTTTCGATCGCTTAACTGCACGAAAATCTAGAAATAATTAACCTCAACCTTTGAAACTATGTCACTGTATGACGAAGACACATTTGTAGTGTTAGAAACAAACCAACCAGAGCAGTTTTTGACGGCGGCGGAACTCTTAGAAAAGCTGCAAGCAGTCTTAGCCCAGGAACACGAAGACTTGCCGCAAGACGTGCAGAAAATCTCTGGCGTGGAAGCTCAAGCTAAGTATTTAATTGATACTTATTGTGAATTAGATGTCGGGCCTGGAAAGTTTTTGCAGTGGTATGCTGTACGCTTGGAAAAGTAATTTTTGGAATTGGTAATTGGTAACAGTTAACTGACAACAGTCAACAGTCAACAGTCAACTTCACTGATTAATCTTCCAACTGTTGAACCGATGAGACTTCTACGGCGGTAACATCGATCGTACCGGGCGGCGTCAAGCGGTAAAAATGACCTTGCTCTATTTTCAGAGGTTCGCCGCAGTTGGCACATTGACACTGAGTTTGATTTAAAGCTGTAAATTCGTATTGACAAACTGGACACTTGTCCTCAATTAAATTGCGTTTCAGCCACCACTGAAGCCCGAAAAATCCCACCACAGGCGTCAGCAGCAAAAAACCTACTACAATCAAAAATGATTTAACTACCCAACCCAGACCAATTGACACCAACAAACACGCGATACCCAGCAGTATCAGCCAATTGCTAATACGGGGTAGCTTTAAAGAGATTTTGGGGGTGCCTTGATTCACGGTGTTCTCCTTGGTTGTCTTTGCAGGCAGGCATAGCTCTATCCTACTCAGAAATTCTCGCAGTTGTTCGACTTAATCTTCCTATTGTACACGCAGAAACCGCTCTCTACGTTATAAGTTAATCTGAGTCAGAGGGTTGAAAAATTCCTTCTAAGGATTGACAAAGGGATTCAAAACTAAATCTGGCGACGGTTTGTTCCCTCAACCAGTGCCGATCGCACCTTCGATCGTCCCCTAGCAGCATTTCCACACAAGCAACCGCTACTGCTGCCGAGTCTCGGTGAGGAACTCGCCACCCCAGTTTACCATCTTGCAGCGGATCTGCCGACCCGTCCGCGTCTCCCGCCAGCACGGGTATTCCGCAAGCTAGAGCTTCCAAATAAACGATACCGAAGCCTTCCTGGGAGGGCATTACATAAGCATCCGCCAGGCGGTAATGCGCTGCTAAATTTTCTGTCGGTACAAAACCTGCAAATATTACTCTGTCAGCTACTCCCAAATTGAGGGCGAGTTTCGCTAATCTAGGTCGATCGTCTCCGCGTCCAATTACTAAGTATTTCACACTGGGAAAGGTTTTTGCGATTTGCGGCAAAGCTTGAATTGTGATATCAACGCCTTTGTAAATATCGGTCGATCGCAATCTGGCCACAGTCATCAATATCTTAGCACCAACCAGATTGTACTTTTCTAATAAATGCGCTGGTTTGACGCCCGGGACAAATATATTTTCATTTACAGTACAAGGCACTATTTGGAATTTTTCGGGATTTAAGTGGTTAATTTCGCAAGTACGCTCGCGCGTGTACCTGCTAATAGTCCAAATGCTGTCAGCTTGTCTGATTGCTGTTTGATATTTGGGCGGAAGCGGTTCCCAAACTTCTTTGCCGTAAGTTAAAATCGTGTAGGGAATTCCCAGCGGCTGACATAACGTTTGAATTAGCGGTGCGAGTTTGATGTGACCGCAAAAAACCCGTTCCGGTCGTTTTTGCAGTAAGTTAGTTACTATTTTAGCTGCAAACTTAAGACGGCCAAACCAAGCGGGATGAGTTTTGAGGTAAAAAAAATTAATATTTTTTGACTCGAAGGGATTGTGACAATCTGGAGAATCTCGCAATAGCAAAACTTCTGCTTGTGGCGGCGAGTTTGTCCCTGCGGTTATTGACGCATAAGCTTTCAGGATGTCTTGGGCGTAGGATTGAATGCCGCCTTCGCTGGAAAATATTTCTAGGAAACAGAATAGGTGATTTGCCGATCGCATCTTTCGATCCAATTAGAACTCCCGCCAGATTTCGATGATGCTGGGAATTCTCCACGCACCCAATCATATATATAGCGTGTTGTGGGAGTCGTGCGCGGGCGATCGACCAACTTTCGGATTGCGCGCCACCTCCGGCCCGCCAACCCCTTACCGGCTTTCTTGTCGCCCCTAAAACAAAAAACCCAGCCATTGCTGGCTGGGGTAGAAAATTATCAGGGTGCATCTACTAATGTGCTTACTATAGCATCAATTGTGGGGTCTAACCCATCATGGGTGACACCAAGTAGGTTTTTTAATGAGAATAAATTATGGTTTAGGTTATAAATGATTGAGAAAACTTGTATGTCTGAGCGTATTGTCCCTGTTAACCTAAGATAGGACAGACGCAGGAATCCTCAGAAACCCTGTTTATTCATAGATTTATGTTTGCCGAAGCCAATATTTTCACTCAAACCGGGTTTCTGAGCGCAAGTCCTATAAAATTTAAAATTTAGAATAAATCTGTGCTAGACCTCAAATTAATCCGAGAAAACCCCCAAGCCGTTCAAGAAAGCCTCAACCTGCGCGGAGGCAAATATGAAATCGAGCCGATCGTCCAACTAGACAAACAGCAGCGGGAGTTGGAAGGCAAGCGATCGCAACTGCAAGCCCGCAGCAACGAAATAGCCAAACTCATCGGCCAAAAAAGAAAATCGGGTTTACCCCTCGAATCTCCCGAAATTCAGACTTTGCAAGCAGAAGGGAACGCAGTCGGCACCGAATCGAACGAATTACAAGCAGAGGAAAAAGACCTAAAAGCTCAAATAGAAGCTCTATTATTGCCACTGCCGAACTTGCCAGACAAGTCAAGCCCGATCGGCAAAAATGAAGAAGAAAACGTCGAAATCCGGCGCTGGGGAGACGAATACATACCCCAAAATACCGAGATTTTACCCCACTGGGAAATCGGCGAAAAATTGGGAATTCTCAACTTTGAACGCGCCGTAAAAATCGCCGCCCCCCGATTTGTTACCTTAGTTGGCGCAGGTGCAGCGCTGGAAAGAGCGATAATTCAATTCATGCTCGATCGCCACACAAAAGCAGGTTATATTGAAGTAATTCCCCCACTTTTAGTCAACACCGAATCTCTCACAGCAACAGGTCAATTGCCCAAATTTGCCGAAGAAAGTTTTAAATGCGAACACGACGATTTATGGCTGATTCCTACTTCCGAAGTTCCGGTTGTCAACCTTTATCGAGGTGAAATATTGACAGCAGAACAGTTGCCAATTTATCACTGTTCCTTTACTCCTTGTTTTCGGCGCGAAGCCGGTAGTTACGGCAAAGATACCAGGGGATTAATTCGACTGCACCAATTTAACAAAGTAGAATTGGTAAAACTCGTGCATCCGAGCACTTCCGAAGAGGAACACGAAAAGCTTGTGCAGGATGCCGAAGGAATCTTGGAGGCGCTGAAATTGCCTTATCGCGCGATCGCACTCTGTACCGGCGATTTAGGTTTCGCAGCAGCAAAAACCTACGATTTAGAGGTGTGGCTACCATCTGCGGGCAAATACCGCGAGATTTCCAGTTGTTCCAACGTCGCAGATTTTCAGGCACGACGGGCAAATATTCGCTTTAAAGAAGCGGGGAAAAAAGGCACTCAATTCGTGCACGCGCTGAACGGTTCCGGTTTAGCTGTGGGCCGCACAATGGCCGCAATTTTGGAGAATTATCAGCAGCCAGATGGGACTATAAAAGTGCCGGAAGCCTTACAAGCTTATTTGGGACGGGAAGTTTTATAAATAATATCGTTTCCGGTTGCATCGGAATGATACCGAGGAGACGGCAGTGACGTGTCCCTACCCATTAATTGTAGGGACACGGCACTGCCGTCTCCTCCGTTTATATCATTCCGAAGAAGAGAGGATTTGATATAATTCGGCGGTTTCAACCGCCGAGTTATCTTACAAATCTTTCAGTGATTCCTTAATATCCAGCGCCAAAAATCTATCCAATGCTAGATACATCCAATAAACAGATAATTGACTGTCGCAGCTAGTCTGATGAAATCCCAAAGCCAGGGCCTGTTTTTCGTACATGGGGTGAATCATCAGCGTGTACAAGTCGCAAAGATTGGGAAAATCTGTTTGCATTTCAACTAAAACTCTCTGTGTGTCTTCGAGAAAAGTAATTCGGTATTCTGACAAATACTGCGGATCGATCATCCAACTGCGGACAAATACTGACTGGCAATTTAGATCTCCTGGTAGCGCCATATTGAAAGGATCGATATCGGAAATAGAACTTAAATGCAGGCTTTTGCTAGGAGCGTTAAAAAAATTTACCTCAGATTCGCTAGCTGTGGGATAAAGTAAGTAAAACCCGACTGGATTGAGATTATCACAGCGGCGCAAAACTCGCATTCCCTTTGAGTATTGACTGGCCAAAAGCCGGAGGATTTTAGCGATTTTTTGGGGAACTGCGTTAGTGTTGCGGTTCATCCAGTTGTAATTGGTGGCTAATAAATTTGCAACCAGAATCGCGTCGCACCGAGGGTTAAAATTATCTAATTGGAGTTGTACAGGCTGTTGAGGTTCGGAGACTTTTAAAATTTCCGAAACAGGTTGAATTTGAATTGCTGTAGCGTTACCATCAAAGTGTTTTGCGATTAATCCGAGTGCGGCTAATTTATCTAACATCATTCCGGCGGCACGATCGCTCCCTCGATCAGAATCGCAGTAAAATAGTTCTGCGGCTTCCCGGTGGGTACACTGAATTTCAGCTTGTGGCAATTCCAGTTTCGCCAGTGGCGGTTTAATTCGGGGCTGGCTTTCCTGAAGCTGTTTCACCAATAAGTAAATCCACAGCCGGATAAAGCATTCAGCCCTCGTGCGAGTGACGCCTACTCGTTTCATCAACAGCGAAACAGCCGTGCGGCGTTGAGATTGAGAATACCAAGCGTTTAGTTTTGTAATATCCATTTCAGTCGGGAAGCAGCGAAGGAACTTTAGTTACATATTGGCTCAATTTTACAAAAAAGTTCACCTTGCTTCATGTTGCTTGTGGTGAGTATTGCTCAACTTACCTGACTTCCGCTGACTCTACAAGATAGCTGGTTTATCCTTGCAAGTTCACTGCTTCACAAAGCACAATTAGTTTTATACCATTTCTTAAAAGTTGCGGGTAAGTAGACGGGGTGCATCTCATTTTTGCAAATATATTCGTAGGGGCGAAGCACCTGACGGCAGTAAATCTCTGGCGATCACTAATAAATTATCTGCCGTCAGGTGCTTCGCCCTTGCAAAGTTGAGATGCACCCAGTAGACGGCAATGTCATTGGTGTCTACTTAAGACTAAAACCCTTTATTTCTCTCGTTTGCATCCAAGTCTCGATCCCCTTAAGAAGGGAGACTTTAAATACTCCGGTTCCCCCCTTTTTAAGGGGGGCTAGGGGGGATCTCCGGGTTTTACAACACGCCCTAGAGGGGCTCTAAGCACTAATATTCAGCCAAATTAAATTCGGATTTTTTAGAGGTTTACGCCATGTACAGCGCTTATATCAATCGGATTGGAAAATTTTTGCCGGGATCGCCGATTAATAATGATGAGATGGAAGAGTATCTCGGCAAAATTGCCTCGCGCCCTTCGAGAGTCAGACAGCGCATTCTCAACAGCAACGGCATTCAACAGCGCTATTACGCGATCGACAAACAGCAGCAAACACTATATTCTAACAGCCAAATGGCAGCGTTGGCTGTCCGCGATGCGATCGCCCAGGCAAATCTCGAACCAAGTGCGATCGACTTACTAGCCTGCGCCACCACTTTACCAGACTTATTAGTACCGGGATTTGCCAGCACAGTACACGGCGAACTTTCCGAATTATCTCCCCTAGAAATAGTGTCAACTCAAGGAGTTTGCTGTGCCGGAGTCACTGCCTTAAATTACGCCGTTTCTCAACTCGAACTCGGCAAAAAACAAACAGCAATCGCTGTCGCTTCCGAATTTCCCTCACGCTTGTTCAAAAGCACCAAATTTGAAGCAGAAACTTCAGTACAAGCCGGAAAAGCCCTACCTTTCGATACAGAATTTCTGCGCTGGATGCTATCCGACGGCGCAGGAGCATTTTTGCTCCAAGACCATCCCAATGCAACAGGAATTAGTTTAAAAATAGAATGGGTTGAGCTGATTTCCCACGCCAACGCCTATCCAGTTTGTATGTATTCAGGATTAGCAAACGAAACATCAACTAAAAGCTGGTTAGATTATGACTCCTACATTGATGCAGCCGCAGCCGGAGCTTTTGACTTGCGGCAGAATATTCGCTTGCTGGACAATGTAATGAAATTAGGCGTTGAAGGTTGGCTGCGGTTGATTAAAGCAGGGAGAGTTTGTCCGCAGGAAATCGACTGGCTGCTGTGCCACTATTCCTCTCACTTTTTCCGGGGACAAATTGTAGAACTTCTGGAACAAGCAGGCTGCATGATTCCTGAACAAAAATGGTTTACCAACTTGTACTCGCGGGGAAATACAGGGTGCGCCTCGATTTATTTAATGTTAGAAGAGTTGTTCAATTCAGACAAGTTGCAGCCTGGACAAAAAGTCTTTTGTTTCGTGCCGGAAAGCGGGCGATTTACAACGGCATACATGATGTTAACTGCTGTGGAAAACACCAATAAATCTCTGAGTTTTCCAAATTATAACTCTGTTGAAATTCCCGAAGCTTCGCCTCTGGAAATTAAACCGGAACACCCTAACTCTCCGCAAGCTTATTTGTTGCGGGAGTTAGCATGGATTTGGCTGAAGTTCGATCGCGAAATTCGTTCTGTTCCCATTGTCCGCAAATTGTACCGAGGAGAGTTTACAATAGAAGATTATCAAGCTTTGCTTTGCAATCTCCGCCCGCAAGTTGTAGAGGGAGCTCGCTGGATTGCTCGCGCTGCTTCTAACATGAGTGACTTTCGCCTGCGATCGACTTTTATCGGTCACGCCCAAGACGAACACCGCGACTATCAAATGTTAGAACAAAATTATGTTTCTGTGGGCGGCGAGTTGTCAAAAATTGTGGAATATGATAAGAATATAGGCAGCGAAGCACTGTCAGCTTTTATCTTCCACCAAGCATCGCGAGAAAATCCAGTTGATTTAATTGGCAGTATGTTTATTATCGAAGGATTAGGAAATCGCTTAGCCGGAAAATGGGCAAAACAAATTCAAGAAACCCTCCGTTTGCAAGATGAACAAGTATCGTTTTTAGCTTATCACGGAGCAAATGACGAGTCGCATTTAGCCAAATTAGAAAATTTGATTAATGCAGAATGGATGACAGATGAAATCGCCCGCCGCATTGTCAAAACTGCTAGGGTGACTGCTCGTTTATATTTATTGCAATTGGAGGAAATCCGCTAATGCAAAAACTCCAAAAACAAGATACCGAAAATCTACCCGATGAGCGGAAAATCCCTTACACTACCAAACCCTACAACCGCCGAGATCCGAGTGTTTGGGATGTCCTGTTTTGCGATCGATCGATTCCCGTCGATTTAGTTGCCAAAGCCTATATGATGCGGGATTTGCAAAGCTGGACTCGCAGTTATTTGCTGATTCCCATCAAAGTAATTGCTAACTTGTTGCTGGCTTTGATTATGACTGTCAAGCGCCTGTTGCCCTTTCAATTTCGCGCTTACACTTTAATGCACAAATCGGCTGCATTTTTCCTAAATAACTTTGTCTCGCCAGAAGCTTGTTATTTAATTGTGCGGCACATCGGCGCCGGCTCCAACATTATCAACTTCTTGATTGATAACGGCCCAGACACCCAGATTGAAAAGTCAAAGCTTTATCCGCGCACAGTTAGCGATTTAGCAGAAAATGCGTTTCTCGAACATGACTTAATTCTGTATAACTTTGTCTGGGATTACAACCAGGCAATGCTGACAAATCCTAACTGGTTGCAGGCTGTTAAAAAACGGGGGATTAATTATGATAGCATTCAACCTGTAGAAGTTGAAATGGATTTTGACAAGCGCGGGTGGTTGAGGATTTTGGATCTGGAATCTGCGATCGAGCTTTTTAAAGTATTCTATTCTCTGTGTTTGACTAGCGACGAATTTGCGCGAGCCGTGATGTCGCTTCAGTTAGATGAAAACTTCGGACTCTACGTCAGCGAGATTACCGGAAATTGCGACTGGAATCATGTAATTGTCAACCGCCACCCGCTAGCGCCAAACAGTCCGTTTAATGCGGCTCGCGACTTGTTTTTGCACGGGATAATTTCGGAATATCTCTATCGGTACTTGGAACTGCAAAAAGAGATGAAATCACCCCAACAAAGTAATCATAAATCACCGTAGCGGCGGGTTTTGCAAATAATATTTAATCACCGCAAACAATCTAGATAGACCCGCCCCCACCCAACGAATAATCGGCGTTGCTAAATTTAGGTATGATTCACTCGCTATAACAATCCCTGAAATTTAAAGTAGGGGCAATTCATGAATTGCCCCTACTCTAAATTTTGGAGGCAAATCATACTTCACATCAGCAACGCCGAATAATCTACATCTACCATTTCTTTAATACAATAAATAAAATTTATCTTCCGATTTACGGTTGGGTGAGGGGCGGGTTATGAGATGGTTTGTTTTAGGCATGGATTGTTGATAGAACCAGCCCCGGAGAAATCTGAAATTATAGCTTTAGGCAAATTCTCATTCAGCACAATCCACTTGCCTGTAATCGGGTCGCGGTAAGTAATAAACGGATTAGATTTTAAAGGTCCACTGCAAGGTTTAACCGCCATTTTTACACACTCCCAATAACTTGTCTTGAATAACTGCTACAACACCATACCTTTAATAATCGGATGTTTTGCCTAAAATTCGCGTGATTTATACCTCAACAATAGGTGATATTTTAGGTTTTTTTTTGTGACAGCGAGCAGCGGCATAATGTGATTTAAAACTGAATTGGCAGTGAGCAGTATCACCAAAAAGCCTCCGTAAAAAAAATCTCCCTTCTGCCTTTTACCTTCTACCTTCAAGGGGGTGACTATTTTTAGTGTATATCTGATATTATTAAGTAAGGTAAAGACGTTTATCAGAGATCCCCTCACAAATTTATGGTGCTATTTGGATTTGGCAAAAAGTCGAGCCTGCCCTCTTCCCAAGAGGCATTACCAGGACGGGCAGAGTCGATGTCGGTACCGACAACTCACTTTGTTAACGGCAATCCCCTCAAAGCTCCCTTTCCAAACGGGATGGAGACTGCCGTGTTTGGCCTGGGCTGTTTTTGGGGTGCGGAACGCAAATTCTGGCAGCAAAATGGAGTTTTTTCGACTGCTGCTGGCTACGCGGCTGGGATTACTCCGAATCCTACTTACAACGAAGTTTGCAGCGGGATGACGGGACACAATGAAGTAGTTCTGGTTGTGTTCGATCCGAAGGTAATTAGTTACGAAACACTCCTGAAAGTTTTTTGGGAAAGTCACAATCCTACTCAAGGAATGCGTCAGGGAAATGATTCTGGTACTCAGTATCGATCGGGCATTTACACATATTCAGCCAGCCAAATGCAGCTAGCTGAAGCTTCGCGCGATGCTTACCAGCAAGCTCTGACACCTGCTGGTTATGGGAAGATTACTACTGAGATTATTGATGCTCCTGAGTTTTATTACGCAGAAAGCTATCATCAGCAGTATCTTGCTAAAAATCCGAACGGTTATTGCGGTTTGGGCGGTACTAAGGTTTGTTTGCCTGCGATGTCTGAGGCTTAAAACTTTTAGTATTTTGGGGCTGTTGCAATAGTCCGGCAGTCCGGCAGGGGTTTAAACCCCTGCCTCAAAGCTTAAGTCGTCGGTCGCCGACTGAAAGGTTATTGAGATGGTCAAAGGGATTAGTTGAAAACAGGTAAAAAATGCTGGCTGGTGTGGTAATTATCAATTTAATGATATCTTTGGTCTGTTTTTATATCGCTGCGAAAGTGTGGAAAATCAGGCGGAAAATCGCACGTTTTGAAATGCGGATCGCAGCAATGGAACGCCGCAGCAGCAATGTCCTCAGCAAATCGCCTGATTTTCTTGGTAAAAGGCAGCAAGGTGCCCGCCAACTGATCCGGCGTTATCAACAACTGGAATTGCAACTGCAACAGGTTCAGCAATTTTTGGGATTGCTGGGTTTGGGACGGACGCTTTGGCGCAGGCGCGATTCACGCTCGGGATAGCTTCGCACGCGCGTCCTTTGAGGTAAGCTATCCTAAAACTGCCGTCCGTGCTGACTCCGCAGGATTCTCAAGCATATTTCTAGCTTGGCAAATGGCTGCGATCGGGCAAACGCACCTAAAATTGGTCTATGGAGAGAAGTTATACAAATGTCAACTAAACGTTCAGGATTCTTTATTGGTGGCTTGCTGGTCGGTTCTGCGATCGGGGCCGTGACGGGCTTGCTGATGGCACCGCGAACGGGCAAGGAGACGCGACAGATATTGAAAAAATCTGCCGATGCAATGCCTGCGTTGGCGGAAGATTTATCGACTAGCGTCCAATTGCAGGCCGATCGACTTTCTGAAACTGCAATCCGAAATTGGGACGAAACTTTGATTAGACTCAAAGAGGCGATCGCAGCGGGTTTGGAAGCGACTCAACGGGAACGCCAAACCCTTTCGGAAACTGAGGCCGAAGTCAGTCCCCCGTTGCGCCCTCCCATCCGCTAACTAACGCTCGCTGTCACGCATCCGACAATGCTGTTGGGGACGGTCAGGATGCCCATCTTACAAGAATTTCATCAAAATTGACTGTAAAATTAGATGAATTCCCAAACCCCAAATCCGAGATTCAAGTGAGTGACCCTATATTCTGGCTAGGACTTTCGATTTTGCTAGTAGCAGTTAGCCTGACTGCTGTTTTAGTGACTTTAATACCTGCGGTGCAAGCGCTGGCCCGGGCGGCCCGCAGCGTGGAAAAGCTAGCCGACACCCTTTCTCGCGAATTTCCGCCCACTTTGGAGGCGATTCGGTTGACGGGGCTAGAAATTAGCGAGTTGACGGATGATGTCAGCGATGGGGTGCAAAGTGCGGGGGAGGTTGTCAAACAGGTCGATCGAAGTATTGGTAGCGCGAAAAAGCAGGCGCAAAACGTGCAGGTAGCTACTCGCAGCGTGGTGACTGGGATTCATGCTGCTTGGAAAACTTTAACTCGGAAGCCGCCGATGTCTGGGAGGGGGAGAGGGGTCGATCGATTGTCGCCGAGTCAAAGAAGTGCGATTTCGCTGAGGGATTCGGGTTTTGAGGACAGGTATTCGGGCGGTTACGGTGCGGGTGCGAGTAATGGCGAATCGCCCAGGTTGAGGAATAGCGAGGGTTCTGGTTCACCGGGGGAGAGGGAAGATTTTGAGCAAGTGTCGAAGGATTCTTGATGTTGTTGATACTCCCGATGACAGAAGTACGTTATTAGTGCGTCATACCAAATCCGGCCTTGTTACCCCCTCTATGATTCGGCGGTTGAAACCTGTTGACCTCAAATTCGTATGTGGCGAAGCGCCCGTCATACGAATTCGAGGTCAAACTACAAAAACGAAGTCCGCCTCCGCAGACTAAGAAATAAACGGGGTTTTTAACCCGGATTTGGTATAAGTCCTATATTGATCAGTCCCCATATCCTGCGGGTATTTCAGCATCTGTAAAAATTGGCAACATTTCCCAATTTTTAACCAATTCCGGCAAGTGGGCTACTTTTTTTAGTTGAAGAGACATTTCTATTAAAGAAAATCCTAAATTGTGGAAATCTTGAATAAATTCGGCTTTTAAGAAAATTTCATTGTGAGGTAAATCGGGAGCATTAGTCGCAATCGCAATGCAGTTGCCGGTTTCTAAATTGCATATATAAACTTGTGCAAACACAGTTTGAATAGTTTTCACCGCCGCCGCATTAAACTCTTGTTTGTGGAACAGGTGGACAACTAAAACACCTGCACTTGACAAGCGAGTTTTGCACAGTTGGTAAAATTCTTGTGTCACCAATTTATAGGGCATATAGCCACTGCCAAAACCTGCATCAACGATAATTATATCATTTTTTACTGCTGAATTTTGTTGTGCTAGATATTCGCGCCCGTCTTGAATTGCTACTTTTAATCTGTCGTCGAATTGAATGCCAAAGAATTTGCGAGAAACTTCTACTACTGTTTGGTCAATGTCTGCACATTCGACTGTTGCATCAGCGAAATGGTGGTGGAAAAATCGGGGAATGCTGCCACCACCAAAACCGATTATATAGATTTTTTTAGGTTGATTTCTCCAAACTAATGCTAGCAGCATTGCTCTGGCATAAGGAAAGATTAAATTTAGTGGATTGTTGAGGTCGAGAATTGATTGAGCTACGTTTGTACTTAAAGTTTCTTTGTCTGCTAACAGCAGTAGTAACACTGATTTTATTTTTTTGACGGCTATGCAGTTGTTACCGGAATTTTGTTGAAATATGATGCCGTCTGGATGTTGCTGAAGCCAGTTAATTTGTTTGTGAATAAGTGCTAAATTTCTAGTTTGTCGATCGCCTTTATAATCAGTCATTTCTCAAATCTTAAATCTCAAGTCTCACATCTAATCACTTCAAACCCAATAATAGCGCGATTCCGCCGATCGCACAAACTACTCCCACAACAGCGCGCAGGCTCACCTTTTCGCCCGCCAGCACGGCTAGAGGCAGTATAAATAGGGGGCTGGTAGAACTAAGTGCTTGAGCGATGGCTGCGGGTGCATATTTCAGGGAAGTCTGTTGCAGAGAAATTCCGAGATACGTTCCTAAAAAAGCTGCTAAAATTATTGCGCCTAAGATTTTTGGCACTTTTAATTGTTGGAAACTATCCAGATTTTTCGGGTTCAAAAAGCACAGCATAACTGCCATACCGCCGCTCAAACGCAAGGCCACAGTCCATAGGGGATCGATATCTATTTGATTGAATGCAGCGCGAGATAAAACTGCTCCGGCGGCGTGGGCTGTTTGTCCTAATAAACTAATGCCTAATCCTTGCCAAAGATGTTTTGATGGTAAGGTTGTTTCGGCTGTTCGTTCGGCAATTACCCAAGCTACGCCGCAGATTGTTAAAAGAATGCCAGTACAAGCAATGGGCGATAACTTTTCTTGCAAAAATATGAAGCCCAATAAAGCTGTTAAAGGGGGAGATAGAGTTTCTAAAAGCAGCGTTCGCCTCGCGCCTAAATATTTTAATACGATAAAGAAAGCGGTGTCTCCGATGCCAATTCCTAGGGCGCCGCTGATGAGCAGCATTGCTAAAATATTTGGGTTGACTGGTGGTAAGGATTTGCCTAAAATTAGTATAGTGGCAAGGAGCATGAACAGGGCGATCGCGCCTTTGAGCAAATTTAGCACGACTGCGGGGATTTGCTGTCCTACTCGCTGCCAGATTGTGGAAGATAGGGCCCAGACAAATGCAGCAGCTAAAGCAGCTATTTCACCCATAAAATCTGTTGACTGTTGACTGTTGACTGTTGACTGTTGACTGTTGACTGTTGACTGTTGACTGTTGACTGTTGACTGTTGTCAGCAATCACCAATTCCCCGTGCCATATAAATTAGGGTTCCAGATTTATGTTCTGGAACCCTAGATTTATTTAGCTTTTATAGTAGTGGGCGAAGAGAGAATCGAACTCTCATACCTTTCGGTGTCAGATTTTGAGTCTGATGCGTCTACCAATTCCGCCACCCGCCCTTTTTGTTGGTTTCACCATCATAACACACCGATCGACTTTGCACAAGAGATTCATAATCTTTTGAACTTGCCCAGCGATCGATCTCTCTGGCGCGCAATACTGGTACAGGATGGGACAACTGAGCGGTTTGAGCTTGTTTGAGCATTTCTCCCAATTGAGAGCTGCTGAGGTCGTCGTAGGCACGCGCCTGGGCCAAAAACGCATCTACATTCAGTTTCGGCGCTAAAGTCGGCGAACCTCCGGCCAGTTTCATCAACACCGATGCTACCACTCTCGGGTCTTGGGTGGCGAGTAAGGCGGCGCGATCACACGTGAATTCGGCACACCGCAACCATTCCAACATTTGCGCTTGCAAACCCTGCACCAGCACGGTTCCCACAGGCGAAATTTGACCGGCGGCCAACACGATTAAGTTAGCCAGAGTCAGGTAAACTCCGTGCTCGCACTTCAAATGACCCAACTCGTGAGCGATTACTGCTTTAACTTCCTCGTCGGTGAGCAAATCAATCAGCGAAGTGTGCATCACCACAAAAGGCTGTTTTCCCCGCATCGCGAAGGTGTAAGCATTTGGCATCGGATGCTGGCGGACATAAAGCTGGGGCACTTCTAAGTCCAGAGTTTTGCAAGCATCCACCAGCAATTGATGCAGGTGGGGCAATTGATTTTCGCTGACTTGGACGCTAGAAGCCAGATTTTCGAGCATGAAAAATTGTTCGCCAAGTTGTCCCAGCAACTGCCGTACCATCAAATCCAGGCCCGGCAGTTGTTTGAGACTGTTGGTGGCTGCCAAGTCTAGCGGGTGCCGAAACTGGTCTGCTTTCAAACCGATGAGCGGTATATTCAACATTTTAGTGATTATTCAATAGTCAACAGTTAACCGTCAACAGTCAACCGTCAACAGTCAACCGTCAACAGTTAACCGTCAACAGTCAACCGTCAACAGTCAACCGTCAACAGTTAACCGTCAACAGTTAACCGTCAACAGTCAACTGACTAACTACTACTTTAAACCCGATCGCACGGGATTGACAGGAGCCTCAGCAATCACCGGTTCAGCAAGCACTGGTTCTGTGCCCTCCTTGACCCGCCGCAAGTTAGCTCCCAATTTTTGGAGTTTCACCTCTAACTGCTCGTAACCACGGTCTAAGTGGTGCAAACTGCTGATTGTGGTGACACCATCGGCTGCAAGTCCAGCCAGCACTAAGGCCGCCGATGCGCGCAAGTCTGTTGCTACTACGGGTGCACCCGATAGTCGCGCTACCCCGCGCACAATCGCGACATTGCCTTTAACGCGAATGTCTGCGCCCATGCGGTTGAGCTCTGCTACGTGGCGCAAGCGGTTCTCAAAGACAGTTTCTTTGATCAAGCTGTCTCCGTCGCTCAGCGTCAGCAAGGCCATAAACTGAGCTTGCATATCTGTGGGGAAGCCGGGGTAAGGCAGAGTTTCGATGTCTGTGGCGGAGTGAGTTTGACCGGGAACTATCCGCAAAATGTCGGGGGATTCTGCAATAATTTTTGCCCCGATTGTATTCAATTTGGCAATGACGGCGGTCAGGTGGTCGGGAATTACGGGCGACAAGCTGATTTCGGAGTGAGTGATGGCTCCTGCTACCAAGAATGTTCCGGCTTCGATGCGATCGGGAATAATTGAATAGTCTACCGCGTGCAGTCTGGGAACTCCCGAAATGACGATCGTATTAGTACCGGCGCCTTGAATGTTTGCTCCCATCGCCCGGCAGAAATTCGCCAAATCTGCGACTTCTGGCTCTTGAGCCGCATTTTCAATCACGGTTTCTCCTTCAGCCAGAGTCGCCGCCATCATCAAAGTTTCAGTTGCGCCGACGCTGGGGTAGTCCAAATAAATTTTGGCTCCTTTGAGGCGACGGTTCGGCCCTTTGACGTAAGCGTGAACAGTACCGTGGTCGATGTGGACTTCGGCGCCGAGGGCTTGCAGCCCGCGAACGTGCAGTTCAACGGGTCTGGCGCCGATAGCACAGCCTCCGGGTAAGGGCACTTTCGCAAATCCCAGACGCGCTAGGAGCGGCCCGATGATGAAGAAGCTCGCCCGCAGTTGGCTGACTAATTCGTAGGGGGCTTGAGCGTCTATGAGGTTGCTGGCGTTGATGTCTAAAATGTCGCCGTTCTGCTGTAATTTGACTCCTACAGCCCCTAGAATTTGTCTCATGCGGGCGACATCGGCTAAACCGGGAACGTTGCGGAGGCGGCAATCGTCTGGGCAAAGCAGAGACCCGGCCATGATCACTAAGGCTGAGTTTTTGGCGCCGCTGATTTTGACGTGTCCTTTCAGGGGCTGGCGACCCCAAATTTGTAATACTTGTTCGTCGCTTTCGGATGCAACTGACAGATTAGATGAGTTCAGAGCTGGTGTAATGGGTTTGCCCTCCATATGCGCTTCGTTACTTTATACATTATTAATTTTGGTTTCGATTTTACCGGAAAGTTTTTATATGTCTAGGGGGGATGTTAAGAATTTTTGGTATATCTTTACTGGCATTGTGGCTGGGTGAGGCTTTCAGGTACGATCGCACGAATAATACTGATCGAGTCTCATGAAGTTATCTGTATCAAAATTTACGTTTGTTTGTGGCTGTCGGTCGGGCACAGATGTGGTGCTATTCTCAATAAGCTATTTTGTAGTACAGGCCGACTGGGCGATCGACAAAAGTGTAATATGTCTGTTCGATCGACAAGGCCGGAAAGTTTAACTGTCAACTGTCAACTGTCAACTGTTGAATCCCATCCTCTTCCTTCTAGGTAGAGGTCGCTCCCAAACTGTCAACTGTCAACTGTCAACTGTCAACTGTTGAATCCCATCCTCTTCCTTCTAGGTAGAGGTCGCTCTCAAACTGTCAACTGTCAACTGTCAACTGTCAACTGTCAACTGTTGAAATATTGTCGATCGCCCTATTGCCTGTGCTACCCTGTGACAACACCTTAGTAGAGCCAAAGCTATTACTAGCATATGGTTCACATTAAACGGATCGAGCTAACTAACTTTAAATCTTTTGGCGGCACGACGGCCATTCCCGTGCTACCAGGTTTTACTGTGGTTTCCGGGCCCAACGGTTCTGGTAAGTCCAATATCCTTGATGCTTTGCTGTTTTGTCTCGGACTTTCGACTTCTAAGGGAATGCGGGCGGAACGTTTGCCGGATTTGGTGAACACGGCTCAAAATAAGCGCGGTACGATCGAAGCTAGCGTCACTGCTACCTTTGCGCTGGAAGATGTGGGAGATGAATGGTTCACTCAGGATGAGGATGAACTCGAAATCCCAGAAACTCAAGACAATCAGGAACAATTATCTGCTAATCCAGAATCGTCTGATTTATCTGTTGAAACTGAGGAAGTCGAAGAGATAGAAATCGCAGCAACTGGAGACAAAAACGGACAATCATCTCCTGTCAATCCCAAATCGGATGAGTTGTCTGTTGCAGAAGTCGAAGAGATAGAAATTGCAGCAACTCAAGACAATAACGGACAACTACTCGCTACCAATCCCAAAGCCAAAATCCCAAATCTTAAATCGGATGAGTGGAGTGTAACGCGGAAACTGCGAGTAACTCGCCAAGGTACTTACACTTCAACTTATTACATTAATGGCTCGCCTTGCACGCTGACTCAACTGCACGAACAACTTAATCGTTTGCGAATTTATCCTGAAGGCTATAACGTCGTATTACAAGGAGACGTTACCAGCATTATTTCGATGAATTCTAAGGAACGCCGAGAAATCATTGACGAATTGGCAGGAGTGGCTCAGTTCGATCGCAAAATCTCTCTAGCTAGGCAGAAGTTGGATGAAGTTAAGGATGTGGAAGAACGCAGCAGCATTGTCGAAAAAGAGTTGATTTCTCAGCGGGATAGACTGGCTAACGATCGCACAAAAGCCGAAAAGTACCAAAAGTTGCGGGCGGAATTCCAAGAAAAATCCCAGTGGGAAATAGTCCTTAAATTTCGTCAGTTGCAAAAGCAAGAATGGAAACTGCGGGAACAAATCGAAGCGGGCGATCGCAATTCTACCGATCTCACCGCACAACTGCAAGCAATTACCACTCAAATTCAAGCGGCAACCGCCGAACTTGACGCGCTGAATGCCCGCGTTAAAGCTTTGGGAGAGTCGGAATTGTTGGCTTTGCAAGCGAGTATTGCAACTCAGGAAGCCGAACGGCGACAACTCCAAAACCGCAAACAGGATTTGGAAACAACCGCTGGACAAATGGCGGCGAACGTAGCACAAACTGAGCAAGAAACTCGGCAATTCCGGCAAAGTTTGGAGCAGATTGAGATTGAAATATCTTATGTCAAGTCTCAAATAGGAACTTTGCAGTCACAGCGGGACGGTGCTCAGTTAAGTTTAAATGAAAGTCGGGAAGTTGCAAGTGCGATCGCCTCGACGGCCGAAGCTTGGGTACAGCAACAAACGGAATTGCACCGCCAAATCGAAACTATTCAGCAAAGTATTGAACCTGAACGCGCGGAACAAGCCGCGATTGGCGAAAGAGTCGATCGCCTGCAAAGTCAAATTCAAGAACAAAACCAATCGCTGCAAGTATTGGAACAGGAAATTGAAGCGAAAAAAGTTCAGCAATCTCGCCTTGGGGAAACAAAAGGCATCGGATCTTTGCAAGTAGCATCGCTGAATCAGATTGTCGTCGAAGCTGAACAAGAATTGCAATTGCAACAAGAAACTCAAACTCGTTTGTTGGAAGAACAACGGGAAAGACAGCGCAAATTAGACAAGCTCGAAGTGCAGTTTCAAGCACTGCAAGAAGCGACTGGCACGTTTACTGCAAAAATTGTCGCGCAAAGCGGAATTGGTGGAGTTTGTGGCTTGGTGGCTCAACTGGGCAGGGTGGAGCCACGCTTTCAGTTGGCGCTGGAAATTGCGGCGGGCGGTCGTATGGGTAATATGGTGGTGGAAAATGACAGTGTGGGCGCTGCTGCGATCGAATTGTTGAAACAAAAACGGGCGGGAAGGATGACGTTTTTGCCTTTGAATAAGATTAGAGGTGGCAGATTTTCGGTGAATGAAAATTTGCGGCGCGCGGCGGGATTTGTGGATGCGGCTGTGAATTTGATTGACTGCGATTCCCGGTACAATGAGATTTTTGCCTATGTTTTTGGCAGTACGGTTGTGTTTAGCAACCTCAGTGATGCCCGCCGCTATTTGGGACAGTATCGAATTGTGACTTTAGACGGGGAAATCTTGGAAACTAGCGGGGCGATGACTGGCGGAAGTTCTAGTAACAGATCGACGTTGCATTTTGGTACGGTTGATGCTAACGAGGCTGCTGTGGAAGCGCGGACGATCGCATCTTTGCAAGAACGGCTTGAGGAAATTGAGCGGATTTTGGTTCGGTGCAAAAGTGCGATCGACCTTGCGTCTGTTTCAGTCAAAACTCGTAGCCAAGAATTGATGGAAGCGAAGCAGAGTTTGCGCGAAAATCAGTTGCGGCTGGAACAGTTGGATGCTGAAATTAAGAGTTTACAAGCGCAGCAAACCCAAGTTCGATCGCAAATTGCCAAAAATACTCAGGAATTAACTAATTCTCAGTCGAGATTGCAGTTGCTGGAAGCACAATTGCCCGCGCAAGAATCTCAATTGCAGCAGTATCGGCAAACTTTGGCGCAGTTGGAAGAGTCGAACAGTCACAGCGAATGGCAGCAAATGCAATCGGGTTTGCGCGCGCAAGAAACACAACTGCAAGAGCGAGAATTGGCTCTGAGAAACGTCCAGCAGCGCCTTGTAGACTTGGAAAATCAATTCGGGCGGTTGGAGGAGAAAATTAAGGAAGGCAGCCAGAAGTTGCAGGAATGGCAAGTGCAGCAAAATGCGGGTGCTGAGGCGATCGACCGCATTGTTTCGCAGCAGTTGGAACTCGATGGCCAAATTGCCGCAGCTAAGGCATCTGTGACCGAAATTGAGGAAAAGTTGGGCGTGGAAAAGGGCGATCGCGATCGGGCAGAATCGAACTTGCGAGAACAGCATTTAGCCAAACAGCAGTTACAATGGCAGTTGCAAAAACTGCACGAAACCCAGCAAGAACGCCGGGAACAATTGGCCGCAGTCCGCACTCTATTGGACGCGCAGCGGGCGGAAATGCCCGACCCGGTACCATCGATTCCCGAAAATGTAGAAAAGGGAAGTTTGATGGAATTGCAGCAAGAAGTAAAGGCGATCGCCAAACGCATTCAAGCTCTAGAACCAGTCAATATGCTAGCCTTGGAAGAGTACAACCGCACTCAAGAACGCTTGCAGGAATTGAGTCAAAAGTTGACCACATTGGCAGGAGAACGTACTGAACTGCTGTTGCGAATCGAAAACTTTACCACGCTCAGGCGGCGCGCTTTTAAGGAAGCTTTCGATGCGGTTAATGAGAACTTCCAGACAATCTTTGCGGAACTTTCAGAAGGCGACGGCTATCTCCAGATAGACGATGAGGAAGACCCCTTCAGCAGCGGCTTGAATTTGGTCGCTCACCCGAAAGGTAAACCCGTTCAGCGGCTGGCTTCCATGTCTGGAGGCGAAAAATCCTTGACGGCGCTGAGTTTTATCTTTGCGCTGCAACGCTACCGCCCGTCTACGTTCTACGCTTTTGATGAAGTGGATATGTTTCTGGATGGGGCAAATGTGGAGCGATTGGCTAGAATGATAAAACGACAGTCGGAACAAGCCCAGTTTATAGTTGTAAGTTTGCGACGACCGATGATTCAATCGGCTCAGCGTACAATTGGTGTTACTCAAGCGCGGGGAGCTTATACTCAAGTCATAGGACTGAAGTTGTAGTCCCGGAGCGTCTGGTGATGAACGTGTTCAGTGATATATGTACTCGATAAATCAGGATTAGAGCTAGATGACATCAGAACAAATTTGCCAACGCTCCGATATTCTCGGCACTCAAGTCATCACTCGCGACAGAGGTAAACGCTTGGGTGTAGTCAGTCAATTGTGGGTGGACATTGACCGGCGGGAGGTTGTGGCGATCGGTCTGCGTGATAATATATTCGCGGTCGCTGGAGTACCGAGGTTTATGTTCCTCAACAATGTCAGCGAAATCGGCGACGTGCTGTTGGTGGAAGATGAAAGTGCGATCGAAGATGATGTTGATGTTGAAGTCTACAGCATTTTGATTAACAGCGAAGTTATTACCGAAACCGGTGAACCTTTGGGGAGAGTGCGCGGCTTCAGGTTCGACCCCGAAGACGGTAAGTTAGTTTCTATCATCATCGCTTCCCTGGGAATCCCCCAAATCCCCGACCAAGTTCTCAGCACTTACGAGTTGGGAATCGAAGAAATTGTCAGCAGCGGCCCGAATCGCTTGATTGTGTTTGAAGGTTCCGAAGAACGGATGCGACAGTTGACGGTAGGTTTGCTAGAACGCGTCGGTTTGGGACAAGCACCTTGGGAACGCGACGAGGACGAGCAAGGTTATTATCCGAAACCCGTGGCTACGGGAAATCAATTGGGCCCGGGCGTGCGGATACCTGCACCGGAAATGCGGAGCAAGGTAGCACAGCCTGTGGTTGAGGAAGCTTGGGACGAGGATTCGCAGTGGAATCGGCCTCCGGTACGACAGCCACAGCAGATGCGCGCTGTGCAACCTGAGCCGGTGATCGACGATTATGATGAGTACGAAGAGGATAATTGGGGCGGCGAGGAGGACGATTACGAGGAGGAGTACGAGGAGAAGCCGCAGTACGCTCGCTCTGAGAGTTCTCGCCCGAAGGAACCCGTGGTGGAGTACGAGTACGAGGATGATGTGGAAGCCGATGCTTGGGCTGACGATGAAGCGCCGAAGCCTTACAAGGCTCCTCGGGTGAATATCCCTGAAAAAACTAAGACTCCTGAATACGAGGAGGAAGCCAATTATTAGGAATTAATCAATTAGTCGGGCTCTGACCAAAAAATGGTATGGGTAAGGTGCGAAAAACCCGGTTTCTGTGATTTAGGGCGTGGCTAGAAACCGGGTTTTTTCAGAGAATATCGTTACCCCGCCTAAAAGCTGCGAAAAACCCGGTTTCTTTGATTTAGGGCGTGGCTAGAAACCGGGTTTTTTCAGAGAATATCGTTACACCGCCTAAAAACTGCGAAAAACCCGGTTTCTTTGATTTTATGCGCGCTCATCGGAAACCGGGTTTTGGAGATGGTTGGTGAAACCGGCGATAAATTATGAAAAAAGATGTTGCTAAAAATGTAGTTTTCAGATTAATCACATATCTAATTTTTCCCATATTTCTATCTACTACCACTGCTGAAATAGTCTTGCGCGCCGCCGGATACAAACCCTGGCAAATCGAAAATGTTGATGTTGCAGTCGAACCCAAAGGTAATTTTTTTACTAAAGATTCTGAACTAGGCTACAAGCATTTACCGGGAAAGTTCAAAGTAACGCTTAACGGCAATTACTCATTTAATGCAACTCACCTAAACAATAGTTTAAGAATAACACATCCGCTCAATACTTACAATCAAGCGTCAACCAAGCCCCAAATATGGATATTTGGCTGTTCTTTTACCTACGGTTGGTCATTGAACGATAATCAAACTTATGCGTGGTTGCTGCAAGATAAATTACCCAACTATGAAATAGTCAATTTCGGCGTAAACGGCTACGGAACTCTGCACTCGTTTATTCAATTCAAAGAAGCACTTAAACAAGGAAATAAACCCAAAGTTGCTGTGATTGCCTATGCGGGTTTTCACGACAGACGCAATACTTTGTTGAGGGCTAGAAGCAAGCAGATGGCTGATTGGAATAAACTTGGTATTCTTTTTCAACCCGATGCTAGGTTAAAAAAAAATAATAATTTTACCTACAGCATGACAAAACTTGAATACCGCGAGTTTCCCCTGATGCGGGTTTCTGCTTTGAGCCATTTTTTGGAAGTTAATTACAATCAATGGGAAGAGGGATTATATAGAAGCCATGAGGTTTCTAAGGCAATTATTAGGGAATTTCACCGTTTGGCTGAGGCTAATAATGTTAAGCTGGTTGTTGCGGGAATTAATAGCGGTTCTGCTAAGATGTTGGAGGAATTGAGTAAGGAGGGAATTGCCACGGTGGATATTTCTGTGGATTTGAAAATACCTGCTAATAATAATTTACCTCACGATTTGCATCCAAGTGCGACGGCCAATCGGCAATATGCAGAAAAGTTGGATGGTTTTTTGCAAGGTAGTGTTTTAAAGTAACATTCCTGGACGCGCATCAATACCAAAGAAACCGGGTTTTTTATCGGGATTAAAGGTTTTGATGCAGTATTTTCGTAAAAAACCCGGTTTCTGACTACCCGTGCATCCAGGAATATACAAGTTATTTAGGGTTGCTAGAGTGATGGGATTATTTGATTTTGTTTCTTTTAGGTTGTCTCGCAAGTTTCTGATTGATGGGTTTTTCCTGTTTTTATTTGTCCTCGCGACAATCGCAGTCACGTCAATCTATGTATCTAGCGAACGTACTTTTTATTGGTGGGATTACGCCGGATACAACACCGCTACAGTCAACACGGCTAATTTATTTCGAGACTCGCCAACCCAAGCGTGGCGCGAAGTTATACAATCGCTATCTAAAGAAAAAAATCTGTTAATTACGCTGCCTTTAGTGCCGTTTATTTTATTATTTGGCGAATCTCGCTTGAGTTACATTCTCGGCGTGTCGTTGATTTATGTGTTGCCATTTCGTCTGTTGTTGGGGGCAATTTCTGCTAAACTAATTCCCGTTTATCCGCGCGCGGTGTTTTGGTCTACTGTGTGGCTGAGTTTATTAATTCCGATGAGTTGGATTCCGACTCTGCGGGGATATTTGGATACTGGCGGCTGCGTGTTTGTAGCGCTGGCAATTTTAGTTTATTTGCAGGATGTCAAGCTTAAAAGTTGGTGGCAAATTCCGTTAATTGGCTTTTTGCTGGCTGCGGCGATTCTGTTTAGGCGTCATTTTGCTTATAGTGCGATCGCATTTTTGGGTGCGGCTACTTTGCAGGTTTTTAGAGAGTTTATTGTACTAAAATACCGTAGGGACAGGGCTTTAAAATACCGTAGGGACACGGCAATGCCGTGTCCAAAAGACCGGGATACGGCAGTGCTGTTTCCCTACGTTGATTGTCCAAAAGACCAGGATACGGCAGTGCCGTTTCCCTACGTTGATTGTCCAAAAGACCAGGATACGGCAGTGCCGTTTCCCTACCGATACTTGTTAGAATCGGGTGTAAAATTGGGGTTAATAGCTGCAACTAGCTTGGCTATTTTAATGCTGGTAGCGGGAGATTTTACTCGCAGCGCTGTGACGGTTGATTACCGGAATTTGTATGCGGCTTGGAGTTTGCCTGTAAATGATATTTTAACTCGTTATGCGGATTTTTACGGTTTGGGAACTTGGCTGTTAGTAGCGATTGGTTTTTCGGCGGGGATGCTGACTCGAATTCTGGCGTCAGATGCTGCTATTTTTATTTCGCTATTTACGATTTTGTCACTGATTGAATGGCTGTTAGTCTTGCGTTATGGCTATTTGCACTATACAATACACGTAACGCCGATCGCACTTTTGGGATTATCAGCATTTTTCTGGACAACTTGGCTGACTCTCAGGGGGAAAATCCGTTATCTGATGCTGGGCGCGGCTGGTTTGTACCTGGTTGTGAATGCCACAGTCGGCTTAATTCCTGTCAAAGTTGATTTGTCAAAACTGTTTGTGGCTAATTTTGGGCCGTTAGTGCGATCGGACTACGGCGAAGTGGTAAAATTAGTAGAGTTTCTCCGAAAAATAGCACCTAACGAAGAACCAATTTATATTGCCGGCGCTTCCAATAGTTTTAATGCTAATATCCTCCGACAAGCCAACCGAAAATTAAATCCGCCCAGCGGTTGGTGGAAATTAAATGCGATTGGACGCCCGCAAATTGACTCCCGAGATACTTACCCGCTACCGGAGTTATTGATGTCGCAATATGCGGTGGTTGCTGTACCGTTTCAGCAGGTATTGCTGAGTGACGAACAGGTTTTGCGATCGCACGAACAAGATGTTGTTAAAGTTGTGTACGATGCCTTTACTCAAAATTGGGAGATTTCCCGCGATTTCCAACTACTACCGGAACAGTTTAAGCTAGAAAACGGTGTAACAGTCAGCATTTACCGGAGAATTCGCCCAACCGATACAGCCACAGCCGTCAAAACTCTGGATGCCATGCAGCGACAAATAGGCGACAAACCGGGAACGCAGTTAGATTGGATTAGTTTGCATCAGTCTGTTTATACGAGTGCCAATTATTCCGTTACCAAAGAATCGCATAACTTATATAATATTGTAACTCATCCCATTAAAAACAGCAATAAACTGGATACATCATTTCTGTATTTAGGTTCCCTATCCGAAAAAATCAAAATTACTGGCAAACTCTATTTCCAAAACACACAATGTCCGGGCATTTCCCTGCGGTTGACTTTGTGGAACAAGCAAGGTAAAGTAATAAACTCAGTAGCACAAAATTACACTCAAGTAAATCCATTCGACTTAAATCTATCTCTTGAGGCAAAAAATCCAACTTATCTGTTGCTTGAGGTATTGAATATGGATCGACGCGATTTAACCAATCAATGCAAATTGGAGATTGACAATTTAGCTGTATCAGTTCAAAAAAGTTGAACCGTCAATGCAAAAACCTCACAAATCCGACTGGTATTTTAACTTATCCATTTATACCTTTGTCATCATCGGTTCGTTGATAGCAGTAGGGTATAAATTCCCCATAGGGGCGAACTTCCCAGAATTGCCACAAATCCAACATCTACTAAATCCTGAACTATATAAAAATGACTATCACGTTCAGGAAATGGTTAAATTCAATCCTAGATATTACTATTATTATATCATTTATTTATTGTCAAATTTAGGAACAGGCATTCCCCTAGCGCATTTTATTTATCAATTTCTAGCCTTCGGTTCATTTATCCTAGCTTGCTACGCAATTATCCAGATATATACTAATTCCAAACTCGCCGCAGCGGCGATGACTTTTTTATGTATAGCGGCTGCATTTACAGATGTTGGCAATACTCTGATATTTTCGACTAAATCAGTATCCAGTACCTTCGCGATGGCTTTCGCAATTTGGGGAATTTATTTTAGTTTGCTACGCAAATGGTTGACAGGATATTTCTTTTTTGGACTGGGCTGTCTGCTGCAATTCTTAGTGGGTTTGCTACCGGGATTGATGATGGTTCCCGTTTTAGCTATTGAATGCGCCCGACAGCGGAAGTTCAAGACGTTGATTTTGTCGATCGTACTTTTAGCAGTAATGGCAAGTATCGTTTACGTACCGATGTTATTAGCAGGTACTACCAGCACTCAAACTATCGACAATGCCGAGTTTGTCTTCATTCACGCCAAAGTCCGAAACCCCCACCATATCCTCCCCTCAAATTGGCCAATTGGCAATTGGTTCAACTTTATCTGTTTCATAATTGGCGGTTTGCTGTGCATCAAAAATACTGATTTATTGGAAAAAGAAGACAAATTTAATTTTTATATAATTGTTGGTACATCAATTTTTGCATTGCTGCTAAATTACCTATTTGTGGATGTTTACCCGCTGGCTTTTATAGCCAAACTCCAATTAGCTAGAACCGTACCCTTCGCACAACTAATTATATTTATTGCTGTCAGTTTAACCATCGACCAACTTTGCCAACAGAAGAAAATAGCTATTGCTTTATTGTTATTGATTATTTTGACTCTACCTTTTCGAGGTATTATATTTTTAGGATTATCTGTTTGGCAAAGTAGAAATTATGTATTTCTCAAACGTTATACTGGTTTTTTATGGGTTTTGACAGTAGCAACCTTAATTTTTAGCTTGATATATCCGCTGACTAATTCGTGGGAAATAATAGGCGATCGCCTAATTAGCATTCCCATCTTTTTTTTAATTCTTACTTGGCCATTTATCTTACAAAAAACAGCCGTTTCCACAGCCATAAAACAAACTTCCACTCATATTTTAGCCTTAGCAACCACCGCCACCTTAGTCTTAGGAATAGCCGGAATTCTCCCTAAACCAATGTTAGATATATTTCAAACAAGAGTTAATATAAATGCCGTTCCCAGCGACGACTTAAACAGATTAGCATTACGTTTTTCACAAAGTAGCAATCAAGATGCACTGGTATTAATTCCCCCATCAGTCACCAGTTTTCAATATTTTTCACAGAGGGCAATTGTAGTCAATTTCAAGAACTTTCCCTTGACCGAAAAAGGCATCAAAGAATGGCAAAATCGGATGGAAACTGTATTAGGAGTCCCCTTAAATCCGCAAATGATTTGGGGAGGAAACGACTTATTCAGCCGCCGCAAAAATGCCGATTTAGTCGAGGTAGCCCGAAAATATCATGCCGATTATATCCTGACTCGTACTGACTGGCATCCAAATATTGACGGAGAAATCGCTGATCGGCAAGGCAAATGGATACTGTATAAAATCAAATAATATCAGCCTTTATTGTGGCACAGGCATCTTGCCTGTGCCACAATCGGTTAAACATCAAAATCCGAATCATCAATAATTTCACAAATCTGCTTATCCACATAATCAACATCCACATTCCGCGCAATCAACTCCGCCAGAATCCCCAAAGAAATCAACTGTACCGACAGAATTGTACACAAAATCCCAAAAAATAACAAAGGTCGATTGCCGATCGGCCCCAAATTCATTCCCGCCAAATTCAAAAACCAAATCACAATCAAATAACTCAGCGAAACAAACCCAACCAAGCCGAAACACAACCCCAATCCCCCAAACAAATGACCTGGTTTGTGCAAATAATGCGTCGTCGCCAATACCGTCAACAAATCAATAAATCCCCGCGCGTAGCGTTCCCAACCATAATTTGATTTTCCGTGCTTTCGGGGGTGGTGTTCGACAACAACTTCCCCAATTCTAAAACCCAAATTGTTCGCCAAAGCCGGAATATAGCGGTGCAATTCCCCGTACAATTTAATCGACCCCAAAACTTCCCTGCGGTAAGCTTTAAAACCGCAATTCATATCGTGCATTTTTACCCCTGTCAGCAAGCACGCAACGGCATTAAACAGTTTGGAAGGTAAAGTTTTAGAAAGGGGGTCGTTCCGCTGTTTTCGCCAACCGGAAACTAAATCGAATCCCGATTCTAAATGATTTAAGAACTTGGGGATTTCCGCCGGGTCATCTTGCAAGTCGGCATCGAGAGTAAAAATGATTTTCCCCGCTGCATTGCGAAATCCTGCTGAAAGCGCGGCGGATTTGCCAAAGTTGCGGCGCATTTTAATAGCCTTAATTAGTTTGGGATTTTGGCTGGCTAAATCTGCGATTTCCAGCCAAGAACTATCGCGGCTACCGTCGTCGATAAAAATGACTTCGTAATTGTCAATTCCTGTTTGGAACATGACAACTTTGATTTTTTCAAACAACATTTTGAGAGTAGCTTCTTCGTTGTGAACGGGAATTACGAAGCTGAGGTGTTTTGACATAGCTAAGTTTTAATTGTTATCTATAACTTGAGAATTTCGCAATGCTACCCAACCTTCGCGGTTTTTAAATGATGCGTAAGCTGTGAATAATGTATCTGTTGGGGATGTTTGAATGTAGCCCCTCCAGGCTGCAAATTGGTAGGATGGGCCGTATAAATTGACTAAATCTGGACGCGGAAAGCCTGACATCGCGAAACCTCTGACCACATTTTCTCGATCGAGAATCGCAACACATTTTACCTGATTTTCGGGGTCTCCCACCCAACCAACTACTCTCGCGGCTGTGGGTGCGAGTTTGGTGACAGTATCAAAATATCCGGGTACTCCGTCTTTGGGCGCTGACAGTAAGTTTGAGTCGATTTTTGTATTCAATGCTGCACAGAAGTTGTGTTTTTTGATGTCTCGATTAAACGGCACTAAATTGTGAGCTTTTAAGGCATCTATTAACCCGATAAAAGCGGCGGGTTTGTTGCCTACTTTGTCTTTAATTAAAGTTATATCGGTGATGCCTAATTGCAATGATAATGCTACTAAGGGTTGATAGGTTGCTCGGCGGGCGATCGCAATTGCAGTTTCGCCTCCCACCCCGTACATTAAAATAATCGCCACTGTCACGACTGCAAACAGCGGTGTCAACAAACGCCCTTGAATTCTCGCTGTTGGCTGCAACTCCCGCACCCACAATACTGTCAGCACAATTGTGCTCATCCAAAACAAAGCCGGGAGAGTGGCGTAGCGGGAAGCGGTGGCTTGTTCGACTCCAAATCCCGATCGACTCACAGCGGCCATTAACGCCGTTTGCAACGTATAAAGTTGGATGGACAGCCAAGGCAGCCACTCCGGGCGATTCCCTACGGGATAGCTACGCTTCACGACCTTTTTTACAAATAGCCAATAACCGACAAAACTCGTTACAAAAATCAAACCAATTATACCAATAATTGAAGCTACAATAATATTTTCGCTAAAAATTCCTCCGAGATAAGTAGGAATATATTCGAGGGTTTTGAGCGGGTTTATTTTAGTTAAAGAAGGGTGATTAGCTGGAGTTTTATAAGTTAAAAAATAAATCCCTATGACAAAAATCGAAGCAGCGAAATACAAATAAGTTATTCGCCGAGGAAACCGCAGCACAACCGCAGCAGCACACAATATCGGCCACAAAGCTAAAGGAGTGCTGTAACTAATACAGCCTAAAATGCCAAAAACAATACTGCCAATTACCCAACCATTCTGCTTATATCTCTCGTTCCCAGGCTCTGCCTGGGAATGAATATCATGAGGCTCTGCCTCTCTCTTATTTGACAAAGCTATCACATAAGATTGCAAACAAAATATCGAACAAATTACAAATAAATTAGCAATTATCCAGTGAACACCGCTGAATCCCCGCATCCAATTATGCGCCGCAGCCGGAGTAAAATTAAAAATAGAAATACAAAGGATGACTGAGATAAATTGCAGCGGAAAACGCCTCAAATTTAAAGGCAACAGAGCAATTAATACGTGGCACTGAATCCAAGCCAAAAACCAGCCAACTAAGCACAAACCAATATTTGAACCTTGGGTGACAATTATATTAAGAGCATAGATAATTGCCGGAATCAAGACAAAATGTTCGTTCGCCCGAAATATCCAATTAAAAGGATTTGTAGAGAAACCTTCTACTGAATAAAAATTCCAGGTCATCCACCAATAATCAAAATTAGACAAGTCTCCCGCTTGCGATATCAGGTACAAAATATATGATGCCGGTATCAAAATGCCGAGAACTGATGCGGCAATTAAAACATATTGTTGCTTGACTTTCATCGGATTCATAAACACAAATATTTAGATTAGTAGGGGTGGGTTTTACCGAGAATAATTGCCTAAAGCCAATCATCTAGTAAACCCGCCCTCACCCAACAGTAAATCCAAATGCAGCTTTTTCAAGATACAAGAAACTCAATTTTTCACCTAGAAAATTAGGTCTGAAGCCTCCCCGTTTAGGGGGAAATCAAACAAAATGATTCATTACTTCAATCCTCTTCTATCGACGGAAGAAGTAGCTGTCAACTGCGTCGCCCTGAGCGTAGTCGAAGGGTCAACTGTCAACTGTCAACTGATGACTTGCCAGCATTTGTCTGAGTCCTTGCCGCCAATGGGGAGGATACGTGCCCAGAAGTGCTGATATTTTCACCGTAGAGAGGACGGAAAAAGCCGGACGTTTGGCGGGTGTCGGATATTCGGCGGTGGTGATGGGAATTACGCGCTGAACTTTCAGGGGAAAGCCGAGTTTTTCGGCTTCCTCAAAAATGGCGATCGCCAAATCATACCAACTACAAACACCGCTGTTAGTGTAGTGGTAAGTCCCAAAACTTTCTGGTTTAATTTGAGGAATAATCTGCGAAATTGCCGCAGCTAAATCGCCCGTCCAAGTAGGACTTCCGACCTGATCTGCTACTACTCGAATCTCTTCCCTTTCCTTGCCCAACCTCAGCATAGTTTTGACAAAATTGCCTTTGCCGCCGTTGCCGTAAACCCACGCTGTTCTAATAATAATATGCCGATTTCCGGCTTTCCGAATTGCTTCCTCGCCTGCTAATTTGGACTTGCCGTAAGTTCCCAGCGGATTCGTAGAATCAGTTTCCAGATAAGCAGAACCGCTAGAGCCGTCAAATACATAATCTGTGGAAAAGTGAATCAAACTCGCTCCCAGTTTTTCGCATTCTTCTGCGAAAATTCCCGGTGCAATTCCGTTGACTGCGTGTGCTAATTCCGGTTCACTTTCTGCTTTGTCTACAGCAGTATAAGCACCCGCATTCACGACTAAATTCGGTTGAATTTCAGCCATTGCTTGACGGATGCTTTCGGGTTGGGACAAGTCGAGGCGAGTGCGATCGACCGCAATTACCTCTCCCGAAGATAATAAAATCGGCTGCAATTCTTGAGCTAGCTGTCCGTTGCCGCCTGCGAGTAAAATTTTCATTATCAAAAAACTTGAGCTGTTTTCAACGTTTGTCCGGCTTGGTCTTTAGCTGACAAGATTGGCTGGGCACCATCTAGCAGCGGCCAGTCGATCGCCAAATCGGGGTCATTCCACAGGATACACCGCTCGTGTGCTGGTGCATAGTAGTTTGTAGTTTTGTACAAAACTTCAGCAGTATCCGAAACTACCAAAAAACCGTGAGCAAATCCCGCCGGCACCCAAAATTGTCGCTTATTTTCTGAACTCAGCAAACACCCCACCCACTCTCCGAAAGTCGGCGAACTTTTTCTAATATCCACCGCCACGTCAAAGATTTCGCCCGCAACTACCCGCAGCAATTTGCCTTGAGGCTGCTGCATCTGGTAGTGCAAACCCCGCAGCACATTTTTGCAAGATTTGGAATGATTGTCTTGAACAAACTCTGCCGTCACGCCTGTTTTTTCGACAAAAGCTTGGTGATTAAAACTCTCAAAAAAGAAACCGCGATCGTCTCCGAAAATTTTCGGCTCAATTATCAAAACTTCCGGTATTCCCGTAGATACAACGTTCATAGTTTGGTGTGATAGTGATAGACTCATACCTAGTAAAAGCTATCTTACTATGAAAACTGACGCATATCTTAAAAAATTGTACGCCAACCGCTTTGATTCCGCACAGATGCAAGCCAAGGTTGCATTATGGAAAGTTTTAATTGACGATTGTTTACAAGATTATGTTCCGATCGAATCAGCGGTTTTAGATATTGGCGGTGGCTACTGCGAGTTTATCAATCAGATTCGGGCTGAAAAAAAATGCTTGATTGACCTCAATCCCGATTCAAAGTTATTTGCCAACGGTGATGTCAAGGTGCTGAATATTGATGTGTTAAATTTGGATGGTCATACATTTTTTACCGAACACTTCGATCGCATTTTTATCTCGAACTTTTTTGAACACCTCCGCAACAAAGAAGAACTCCTAGAAATTATATCATTTTGCTTTGATGCTCTCAAGTCGGGAGGTTCTCTCTTAATTATCCAGCCTAATTTCAAATATTCTTACAAAGAATACTACGATTTTATCGACCATCAATTACCGATTACACATTTATCGCTGCAAGAGCTTTTACAAACCGTCGGTTTTGAAATCGACTTCATTATACCCAGATTTTTACCGTTTTCCACCAAAGGCAGACCCGCATCACCCTGGCTGTTAAAAGTTTACTTGAAATTGCCTTTTCTGTGGCAGTTTTTGGGAGGACAAATGTTTGTCAAGGCATCCAAGAATAGGAATTGACACTAAATCCGGGTGAGAAACCTATAAAAATCGGCGGTTAAAACCTATTCCCGACCAACTTTTGTCCCAGAGGGGGGGGGACTAAAGAATAAAGTACGATCGCACTTGGTAAATCGCAGTTTTCAGTGTTAGCATAAAAATGACAAATTATCCAGCATTCCAGGCTTTCCAAAATAATCAGGATGAAGCTGCAATAAAAGCATTAGTTTGAGGACAAAAATGATGACACAAACTGAATCATCCCCCGCCATTGCCATCAATATTCCGCCCACACTAACGCTCACCGTTACCCGGGAGCAGTTCGTTGAATTGTCGATCGCCAACCGAGAACTACAATTAGAAAGAACAGAAGCAGGAGAATTAATCGTGAATCCACCAACCGGAGGCGAAACAGGATATAGAAACTCAGATTTAAACGGGCAACTCTGGCTGTGGAACCGCCAGACTAAATTAGGAGAAGCATTTAATTCTTCTACTGGTTTTAACCTGCCAAATGGAGCCGATCGCTCTCCCGATGCAGCTTGGGTGCGTCAAGAAAGATGGGATGCACTCACCCCAAAACAAAAAGAAAGCTTTATTCCCTTGTGTCCTGATTTTGTGGTAGAACTTCGTTCTAAAACAGACAACATGGAACCGCTGCGAGTCAAGATGAAAGAGTATATGAACAATGGCGCTCGTTTAGGTTGGTTGATAGATAGGAAAAACAGAAAAGTGGAGATTTACAGGCAAAGTCAAGATGTAGAAGTGCTGGACAATCCTGCAACTTTGTCCGGTGAAGATGTGTTGCCGGGGTTTGTCTTGGATTTGACAGAAGTTTGGGGATAAATACTGAGTCGTGTTAAAAATGGGCTATTCGTCATCTTCTAAGGTTGACAAAAATGATATATAATGTATAAATAAACAGATTGCGATTTCAACCAGTATGACTAAGCAAAAAATCTTACAGGAAGGTCGAGAATATACATTTCGTTCATACTTTGAATTACCTTATGAAACTGATCAAATTTTAGCAGAGTTTGATTACTCACTAAGCAAAGGAAGGTTATCTTTACCGACAACAACTAGACATTTAGACAGACTTATAGAGCTTAGAGATAAAATAGAAGATATCCTTCCCTTGGTCAGTCTCAGCAGCGAAACAGCTAGAAGAGAATCCTTAGTATCCCCTGTGCTGCTGGATCTCATCCGATACTGTCAATGTCAACTGCGATTTGAGTATACTCTCAACGTTAATAGCTGGTTAAAAGGAAATTTAGATTATCTCGTGAAGTCCAATCAAGAGTTGCTAGTTATTGAAGCAAAAAATGACGATATGACTAGAGGATTTACTCAACTAGCTGTACAATTAATTGCGATGTCGCACGTTGAAGAGCAAAATATTTTTTATGGTGCAGTAACAATGGGAGATATCTGGCGATTTGGCAAGTTAGATCGAAATCAGCAGACTATTTTTCAAGACACCCATTTGTTTAGAGTTCCTGACGATTTAGAAGATTTATTGAAGGTAATGGTGGGAATTTTAGACGGGGATGAAATTTCGCGGTAGGGTGCGTCGCTTCTAGTCACTCAAATAGTGGCGAAAATTCCCATAGCGACGCACCCTACTATTTGCAATCTGTCAGTAAAAAAACTCCTACAAAATCGAACTCAACACAATCTCATTAGCAGCAATCCAATCATAAATATCTTGCAAAGCAGCTTCCGGGCCAATGACAGGCTGCCACCCTGTGCGCTCCATCACCCTAGAATAATCGGTAATAAAAATCGGAATATCGCCCGCACGTTCCTCCAAAACAGGAGCGATCGGAATCGATTTACCCGCAATCTTGCGGCACAAATCAGTTGCTTCAACCAAAGAAAGACTGTTGCTCAAACCGCCGCCTACATTAAAAACTTCGCCGTCAAATTTAGCAAAATGTTCTAACTGATAGTTAATCAATCTTAACAAATCTTCAACGTGCAGCAAATCCCTAACTTGCTTGCCGCTGCCGCCAAAACCGATATAATTTAGTGACCTTTGAAAATAGTGAGCCGCCACCCACAAACCGTAAACTCCCTGATCGACTTTACCCATTTGCCAAGCACCAGTAATTAACCCGCAGCGGTTGATAATTGCTGGCACATTGTAAGCGGCTCTGTATTCTTCAATCAGCAATTCGGAAGCTAATTTAGTTGCTCCGTAAAGTGAGCGGTGGCCTTTGAGAGGGAAGTCTTCAGAAATGCCTAATTCCGATATTCCAGGTAAAGTTTGATTAGGTGCGATCGCAAATCTTGACGGCAAATCCAATAACTCGATCGACTTGACAGCAGCGATCGGATAAACTCGACTCGTAGACAAAAACAGCAAACTCGCACCAGTTTGTCTCGCCAACTCCAAAACATTCACAGTACCCAACAAATTCGTCTGCAAAACGTACTGAGGCGAACTAAAACCCGCCAGCACAGAAGGTTCCGCAGCGCAGTCGATAATGCAGTCAACATTCAGCGCCACCGGATCTAAATCTGCCGATGTGCGAATATCCCCATAAACAAACTGAATCCCGGAACTTTTCAGCCGAGGTAAATTCAATTCCGAACCTCGACGGCGCAGGTTATCCAAACAAATTATGTGCCATTTCGGGTGAAGCTTCTTGAGGCCAATTGCCAAACAACTACCAATGAAACCCGCACCGCCAACAATCAAAAGTCTCTCAGGCATTAACTTTGTACAATTTCTTTCGTAGTCAGGACTTTAGCTTAGTGGATTGTAGGGTGCGTCAGTCTTAAGTTTATTATAAAAATTAGAGTTTTCCCAACTGACGCACCCTACTCAATTGTGCTTTATAAAATTTCGTTTGTAGTCAGGACTTTCTTCCTTAATTCACTGCGGTGGTAGTCGCCGCGAGAAAGATGTTTTTCGAGCCAGACATACAAAACAATAAACAAGTATCGACTGCCCATCTCTTTAATTTTTAGCTTAGAAATACCAGCAGTTCGATTGTACCACCTCAGAGGAATTACATCATACGAAAAACCCCTAACAATTGCTTTGAGGGGAAGTTCTACAGTCAAATTAAAATGATGGCTCAATATTGGCTGTACGCCGTCAATTACTTCTCTGCGGTAAATTTTAAAAGCATTGGTGACATCGTTGTACCGCAAACCGAAAATACTTTTGACAAACCAATTTGCCAAGCGGTTAATTGCTAGCTTGTGAATTGGATAGTCAACCACAAAGCCGCCTTTGATGAATCGGGAACCGAAAACGCAATCATATCCTGCTTGCAACTTGCGGTATCCTGCTACTAAATCTATCGGATCGTCGGAAGCATCCGCCATCACAATTGCTACAGCATCGCCTTCAAATTCTGCCAATCCCCGGCGCACGGCGAATCCGAAACCGTTGGGAGGTTGATTGTTGATGTATCTAACTGCGGGAAAAGTCTCTGATAATTCTTGACAAATATTAAGAGTTCGATCGACACTGTTGTCATTTACAATCAAAATTTCGTGCTCAATGGCTTCTAAATCGAGCGTCTGGGCGATCGCCCGCACAGTACCTTCCAAACAGCCCTCCTCGTTGTGAGCTGGTATAATCACAGAAATTTTCACTCCTCATCCTCCGCGCAACTGGACAAACTGGTTGTCCACAGGATTATACACCCAAGCTTTAATTTCAGTTTGGGCGATCGGCAAATCCTTACCCGACAAATCAACAGCCCACCTCGAATTATTGTATAACTGTGATTTCAAAGTCTTAGCAATATCGGGACTGTCTGAGTTGACATAAGCGTTAGCAAAAAAAGATTGTCGATCGCCGACAGATAGCAGTACAATATTTGGCTGTTTCAAATTCTCTGGCAAAACAGCCCAACCGGCAGCCTTGAAACCAGCACTTTTTCTAACAGTCAAGGATTTATCGCTGGTTTGAGGTTTGTCTAAATAGCCGTAAACTTTCTCGGGATTAGAAATAAACTCTACATTTCTCGCCAACTTTCTCCAACCTATTTTATCGATAATTGCCGCTCCTTCTCTCACCAGCCAAGTTTTTTTGCTCAGGACCCTCAAACAGCTTTCCGGCGAATTTTTGAAAAAATCCGACGGTTCCAGATAGTTAAGTAACTGCAAACAATCTTGAGCGCCTTGCTTGTAAGGAAGTGCCGATCGCGATTGGGCGATCGCCTGTTGAGAGTTAACAAGAATTGTCCCAATTAACAGCCCTGCTAACACCCGATAAACAACTTTATAGTTCCGATTTCTGGTAGAAATTTTACCTCCAATAAACAACTGCCCAAGCTGAACCAAAGCAATTAATAGTAAAATCGAATTAGTCGTATATCTCGATGATTCGATCGCCTGAATCGCCCCAAACTGCGCCCTCCCAACTGTAATAACCAGAGCTGATAAAACTGAAAACAAACCTATGGACAACCAAGGTAAAGCTTCATAATTCTCAGCAATATGATTCCTATCTGTCATTGCGAGGAACGAAGCAATCGCAGAAGTTGGAGATTGGTTCCTAGGATTCGCAATGACAAAAAAATAGAATACAAAATATAAGAAGCTTCCAAATATTAATAAGCCAACCAATGCCGAAATTCCCGACAACCGCACAATTGGCGAACCCAACAAACTCAAAAAATAATCAATCACCACCAGAGGCTTATTCAATAATGAAATAATACTGGTTTTGCGACTGGGATGATAATCAATCGAGTAAACTGCACAAGTGGCGGCAAACAGCAACATCCATACAATAAGTCTTTTCCTTTTCTGCGCCACATTTCCTTCTACAGCCACCACAGCAGGAATTGCAGCCAACCAAGAAAGCAAACCTTGAGCCAGGGAAAAACTAGCAATAAAGCAGAAAACAGCAGCAATAGATATTCTAAGAGATGGCAATAATTTGTGATTTGAAACCAACGCATAAACCGCCGCCACAAAACACAAATTTACCAAAAACCACGCTAATTGAAATCCCCACAGCCAGTTTTCATGCTGAACCAGGGAACACAGCAAAATACAAGTTAAAATATTAGCTAAATGCCACAAATTATCCCCAGCATTCTTAACCTGCATCGAGGATAGCTTGTACAGGGCGATAAAAGTTGCGATAGCCAAACCGATGCTGAGACACAACTGATAATTAATATTCCATCGGGAAGCAAAAGCCAAAACTGCAATAATGATTTTTGGGAACAGAATTCGGTGGTTACTGTGCAAAGCCCAAAAATCGTTAAAAGTTACATTTTCAGCAGCTATTTTTTCAAAAAGATTCGCCAACCTCCACTCATCATCAATGGGAACATTAATGCTAAAATTCGCTACAAATCCGATTAATAAGACAACAGGAATTAGATATAGAGTAAATAATAGGATTTTTTTCATTAATATCAAATCCGGTGGGAGCATCCCATTTTTGCAAATATACTCGTAGGGGCGAAGCATTTCGGCAGTAAATCTCTGGTTATCACTAATAAATTATCTGCCGAAATGCTTCGCCCTTTCCAAATTGAGATGCACCCAATCCGGTAGCAGCGGAATTGTAAAATCAAGTCGTCACTTTTTTGACTGACAGTGAACTGTCAACCGTCAACAGTGAACCGTCAACTGTCAACAGTCAACCGTCAACTATTCGCTACTTAACAGTCTTGAACGTATCCAATTTCCCAGTAAACCGGTTGATAAACATCTGCAAAACAGTCCGCTTACCAATATTGACATTAGAGCTTACGGCCATTCCCGACTGCAAGTTAACCTCCTGCTGATTTGGCTTACCCTTGTTCAAAATAAACTTTTGATTCTTGAGCTGAACTTTGGTTTTGAAAGCGTAGTATTTCCGCAGTTCAGTAGGAGGCTCAGCATCCTTGCTAATCTCTTTCACTTCACCTTCAGCAGTACCAAACTCTAGGGCTGGGAAAGCTTCAACATTTAGCTCCACAGGCACGCATTCGTATTTCGTCAGCTCCAATTTCTGTCTATTAACTTCCTTCTCAGGACACACGCAGCTTTTACCTACTTCGCAGTCAATCTTTTCACCATCCAATTGTTTGCCGTGATATTTTTCCAACTTCTCACGCTTCCGCTTCATACCATCCAACACGAGAGCCACGTTGCTGTTTTCCAGGTAAACAACTGCTTGCAAACCATTTTCATCGTCCAAAACCTTGAGCAGCTTCTCAGTTTGCTGCGCTTCATAATAAGCTTCTTCGCATCGTGCTGGGCGGGGTTCCCCCGGCTTCAGCACCGAGTTAATAATAGATTGGCAGATTGGATCTTTCGCCATATCCAACTTAGCATTCTCCTTCTTAGAAGGTTTCAAATCGAAGATAACGCCGGATACCGGAGCTTTCATCACTTGAGTATCGCTGGTTTGCTGCGCTTTTTCTAGCTGTCCATTTACTTCGGACAGTTTTTTCAGGTTTTCCACTTTGAAGCGGCTGAGCTGAGAATCGCTGCTGGCAATTTGTTTCTGGTTTTCCGCAATTTTGGTGTAAAGTTCTCTGGCCCAGGAATCCTTGGTGTTTTTCAACTGTTCTTGGGCGCGGCTGATAGACTCCTCAACGCGCGCTTGCTCTCCTTGCTGGCGCTCTACTTCCGCAGTAATTTTTTGGATGTCACCTTGACGCGCGTTAATTTCGCCTCGGCGCGTATTTATCTCACCTAGGCGCGTGTTAATTTCGCCTTTGCGGGCGTTGATTTCACCTTCGCGCTGCTTGATTTGATCTTGCTGCTTGAGAACTTCCCCTTGACCTCGAAAAACGTCTTGTTCCTGCTTTTCTCTTTGCAGTTCAGCGATGGCTCCTGCCTCCACCAGGGGGCCTAGTCTGCCCAAAATGGCTTGATTGGATTTCAATACTTGTTGGGATTTTACTAGCTGTTCTTGGGCCAAATCTTTCTGAGACAGGGCTGATTTGACTTGCTCTTGTGCAGAACCTAACTGCTGCTGAGAATAATTTAGTTGGTTCTGAGCAAAACCGAATTGTTGCTGCGCTACGGTGATTTGATCGCGGGCGGCTTTCTCGGCATTTTCAGCTTGCTTCAGTTGTTTGTCTAATTCCTGAACTTGTCCTTGGGCTGCGGCGACGCGAGACAGAAATTCCGATCGATAATTCACATACAGTCCTTGCTGGGTAGCATCAAAATTTCCGCTGGCTCCCCTGTTGAGGTAGAGTTCGTCAATTAAAGCTTGCAGCACTTCATTTTGTGCCGCGAGGCTCTGTCTGTCTTTGATTGTCGATTGCAGGCTCGAAGGAATCGGGCCTTGAACTTTGCCGTTGACAACATCTTCGTAAAATTTATTTTCCTTTTCCAGAGCCTCTTTAGTTTTCTTAATCGAGGTTAAATCGGCAGTGGATGCAACGGGGTTAAAAGTGAGCAGAGGCTGGCCTTTTTTTACCCGATCGCCATTTTCGACGTGAACTCTCACCACCGCACCCGTAGCAGGCGCTTGAATGTCTCTAGCACCATCTTTGAGTTCCAATTGGCCGACTGCGGGGACAGCTTGCTCGACGCTAGCAAAATAAGCCCAAACTATACCAGAAGTGGTCATCAGCATGATCATCCACAAAAACAAGTGCGACCAAATCGCTGGTTTTTCGAGAATGACTGGTTGTTCAGAAAGTATTACGGATTTCATAGCGATTTGTTATTTGGGGAATGGGGCATTGGGCATTGGGCATTGGTTATTAGTTATTGGTTATTAGTTATTGGTTATTGGTTATTACCAACAAATAACAACTAACTAATAACAACTAACTAATGACTAAGTATTCGATGACTCTTGTTGTTGGAAGAGGCAGTAATAACGCCCTTTAAGAGCCATTAATTCTTTATGACTTCCCTGTTCTACGACCGAACCTTGATCCATCATAATAATTATGTCGGCGTTTTGGATTGTAGTCAGGCGGTGAGTAATGAAAAACACTGTGCGGCCGGCGAAAGATTCGGCTAAATTATTGCAAACTTGGCGTTCGGAGTGGTAGTCTAGGGCGCTTGTAGCTTCGTCCAAAATCAGCAGTTTGGGGTTTTGCAAAATCGTGCGGGCGATCGCCAAACGCTGTCTTTGCCCCCCAGAAAGCGACGCACCCCGCTCTCCCACTATCGTATTGTAACCAGCAGGCAAGCCCATAATAAAGTCGTGAGCTACCGCTAATTTGGCAGCGCGCACAATCTCATCCGTGCTCGCGTCGGGATTGCTCAAAGCAATATTTTCCTGCACCGAACAGTTAAACAGCAAAGTATCTTGCAGCACTACTCCAAGTTGGCTGCGGAGCGAATACAACTCCACCTTCGCAATGTCATAGCCGTCAATAAATATCCGGCCCGACAGGGGCGCATAAAGACGCTGCAACAGCTTCATCGCCGTACTTTTACCGGAACCGCTTCCCCCGACAATTCCGACAAAACTGCCAGGGGGAAATTCCAAATTCACATTCGCCAGTTGCAGCGGGCCGCTTTCGAGGAATCGGAAGGAAACCTCCTCATACGTAACCTGTCCTTGAATTGCCGGCAGTGGGATATTGCTCCGGTCTTCATCGCTGGTTTCTGTCGGCGTATCGACGACATCTTTAAGCATATCGATCGACATCGAGACTTCTTGGAAACTCTGCCACACACTCACAAACCTGAGTAGCGAACCAGTCACGTTCCCAGAAATAATTCGGAAAGCAATCAACTGACCCAAAGTCATGTCATTGCTCAGTACCAAATAAGCTCCCACCCACAACTGAGCTAAGTTACCCACTTGGTTTAAAAAGGCGCTAATCGTACCCGCTGTAGTCCCGGTAATAATTGTTTTAAAACTGGCTGTAATGTATTTTGCGTAGCGGCTCGACCACTCCCAGCGAGATTTCAATTCAATATTTTGAGCCTTAACAGTTTGAATCCCGCTGACTACTTCCACTAGATAGGATTGAGAGTCAGCAAAACGCATATTTCTCTGTTTGATCAGGCGCAGTACCAGCGGATTGATCAGAATAATCATCACAGCCAATATCGGTACAACTGCCAAAGATACGAAGGTTAGCTTGACGCTGTAGGAGAGCATAACGGCGACGTAAACCACCGAAAATACCGCATCGAGAACCACTGTCAGAGCTGTGCTCGTCATGAATTCCCGAATCTGGCCCATCATGCTGAATTTGTAGACCAGGTCTCCGACGCGCCGGTTGTCAAAGTAATTCTGGGGGAGCCGGAGCAAGTGGTCGATGACTTCTGCACTCAATTTGACATCGATGCGGTTTGAGGTATCTATAAACAAGAAGGTGCGTAAACCGTTTAGCAGTCCTTCAAACAGGGCAACGCCTAACAGAAACGCCCCCAAAATATCCAGGGTGTCAATGCTGCGCTGACCTAATACTTTATCAATAATTACTTGGCTGATTAATGGGTTGGCAAGACCAAATAACTGTACAAAAAACGAGGCGAGCAACACTTCAAAAAACACTGTTTTGTGTTCCATCAGTGCGGGCACGAACCACCAGAAGCTGAACTGTTCTTTTTGTTCAACTTGCGGAGCTTGTAGCAGCAGGACTTCTCCCTGTTCGCCCCAGATTTCTTTAAACTGAGGTACCCGCTTCCGCATCAACCCTTTTTCGGGTGTCACCAGCACTAATTCTTGCTCGGTAATGCTGTAAATAATGGCGAAGCTGTCTTCCCATTTGATCATTACGGGGGCTTTGATGCGGTTGATGGCTTCCGCTGGGACTTGCGCTAATTGGGGTGTGAGGCCGATGCTTTGGGCGATCGCCCCACAGGCCTGCATACTGATAGAACCGGCGGTTTTTAACTGATTTTCGAGAACTTTGCGGATGATATCTCGGCGAAATTTGATGCCGAAATACTTGCTCAACATCTGGAAGCAAGCTAGCGGGGCTTCAATCTGCCCTTTTCCCCGAAAAAATGGGTATTTTCCCGCATCCTTTGGTTGGTCGGCTTTGGGATCTGGGGGACTAACTGGGCCGGGTTTAATGAGGAGCCCGCCTCCGCCGGGCGGTTTCGGCCCTTCTGAGCCTCCTGTATCTGGTTTTAAATCATCATCAATCTGTAACTCTTCCTTCTCTTCTGGTTCTGGGGGTTCCCGGAAACCGACCAAGCGGGCGCCGACACTGCCTTCGACTTTTAAAGATTTGGCTGCGTTTTCGACTGAGAAGCGGCTACCGGTGGGAAAGTCGCCTAAGACGCCGCTGCTGACGAGCCAAATTCGATCGGGATCTAAGTCTTGGGCGAGGTCTTGAGTTTTTTTGTTGCCGTTTGGTACATTGACAACTGCGGCGTCTTGCCAAGCTTGCAGGGTGAGTTCCTTGAGATTGGAAGTGCCGTCGGCTTGGCGCTGCAATTCCAGGCTCAACAGTTCAAATACTTCGCTTAAGGAACAGTGTTCGCGAAAGGCTTCTCCAAATGTCGGCTGTTTTTCCAGTACGTTCAGGAAATCTTCGGCGGGTATGACGATCGCGATTAACTGTGTAGAGGCGATCGCCGTTTCGCACGGAACTCCTCTGAGCAAGCCAGCCCAGCCGAGAATTTCCTGCGGCTGCGCCAAGCGCAAACTGACGTGCCGCTGCGATCGCTGGTCAAAACCCAGCATCCGAGCTTGACCTTCATAGATAATTGCCACTTGAGTCGGCATTTTTTCCCGTTCAAACAAGGGTTGCCCCGTCTGGTAGCCAAGGAGTTGGCATTTAGCCACCAAAGCTGTTAGAGCCCCCTCTGACAGTCGGTCAAAGGGAGGTGTTTGAGCTAAGAAATCCTGAATTTGGGAGAGAGAAACAGCGGAAGAAGTCATCCAATTTTCGATTTTAGATTTTAGATTTTAGATTGAATCCACGGATGAATCCACGGAGTTTTTGTCAGGATGCCAAGCTTTTTAAAGTTTCCACGGATAAATCCGGGGGCTCCTGACCAAATTACTTGATTGTCATGATATTGAAGACACGGAAGAGAGGGGCTGTAGCGGGCCTATTTGCGATATCTGTTCGGCGAGCCAGCTTTCAAAGAGTTCGTTAATCAAGTGCAGCCGCATCGACTCATCGAGCTGGGCTGGCATGAACTTTTCTAGTCGAATAATTACCATCCATTCTGCCAGAGGACGCGGCGTCCACAGTTGATTTGGTTGGCTGACTGATAAAAGTTTACTGATTGCCGGGTGGGGCTGACTGAGGGGTACTGGGCCCAACAGGCCGCCGGACTTGGACTCGGGCCCTTCGGAGAAGTCGCGGGCCACTTCGGCAAAGCTTTGTTCTTCTTCCAGGATGCGAAAGTAAAGTTCGTTTGCTAGTGCTGGATTTTTGGTGCGCACCAGGGAATAGACTACGTGGTCTAGGCTGGCTTTGCGGGTTAAAAAATAATTATCTACTTTAGGTCTCCAAGTTTCTTGCTTAAATTTTTCAATCAGCAAGGGCCTGACGGCCATCTCTTGAAGTTCTGCTTCTGTCATATTTTGGCTGCGCAGCCAAGCTTCTTTGGCTTCGGGGGCTGTCAGTTGGTGCTGTGCCAGAAAGTTTTCGACGGCGGATTTGCGTTCTTCGTCGTTGCAACTAAAAGATGCGATCGCTTGGTCTACTATTACACCCCGCAAAAATTGCGGCATCAACTGGTATCGCTTCAGGAGCGATGGCATATCCTGAGCTTGAAGTAATTTATCGCCTATTTGAAAAAGTCCTGTCATTTTTTTATCTCCAACTGACTTGCGCTTCCCCTTTTAATTTAGCTGTGGCAGGAAAAGAGCGACAACCACTAACCCCTCAGTTTACCGATGATAGCAGAGCGTCAAGAAAGCTAGCGCTGTTGCTGCCTATTTCTTGACGCTTTGCCTCACTAGGGGTTCCTTTCAAATAGTTTGCCTATTCTCTCGGAGTAAGCGCGACTGTCAAGAAATTTGGGGTTTGCTGCCATTTTTTGTTGGACTCGATCCCGATAGTGCCGGCGCAGTTCTGGGTTGGTTCCCAGTGCTGTGCTGATTTCTATATAAGAGTTCTCGCTGTTTGCTACCAATTCAGGAATTAACAGTTCTTCGAGGACTGCTGCTGATTGTCGCGATCGAGCTGTTTGCCCTTTTCTTGCCACTACAGGCAACCCGGCCGACAGCGCTTCTGCTAAGGAGCCTGCACCGCTGTACGGATAGGAGTCTAAATATATATCAGCTAATTCCAAACATTTTATGCAATCTGCACGATTTGGTAGTGCTCGTATCACAACTACCCGCTTTTTGTCAATCCCAGATTCCACAAAGAGCGATCGAATTTGGTTGTAAAAAGGTACTGTCGGATAGTTTTCTGGGCGGGAATGAAAGGGATACAAAACTAAAATAGAATTCGGTACGGCGGCAATAATTTTCACCCAGCTTTCTCTCAATTCTGGGATAATTTTAAAAGCTGGAGTGCTGGACATGAACACTACAGATTCATCGGTGGCTCCCCAACTGCTGCGAGTCGGTTCAACTCTCGCAGGTGCAGCCTCTACAGGATAGCTGAGACAAACTCCTAAGCCTTCTAAAGTAATTAATTTTTCCCGATACTGTGCTGCTGTATCTGCGGGTAATGTCAAATCTCCAGCAATTAAATAATCGATATTTCGGATTCCGGTGGTGGCGGGGGTTGATGCGGCGGTAGCCATTTGCACGCGCGCTAGTTGGTGCAAGCACAGCAGGGCGGTTGGTTGGGATGTGTCGGCGGTATTGGTGCAGATTAGGAGAATATCTAAATTGTACGATCGAACTTCTTGCACTCCAGTCGGCAAATCTTCCGACAGTTGCACCAATTTGTCAACACAATTTTCGCAATATTTCCTCAATTCCTCGTCTTGCACCTGGAAATAATACACGATAACTTCAAATTTGTTTCTGTCTAAATATTCAAAATTTGGAATTGCCGCCAAAGTCTCAAATTCATCGCTGATTTTATCCAGCAAAAAGCCGACTCTAATTTTAGTGCTTTCAGGTTCTCTCCGAGCAAAATTCCAGTCTATTTGATACCCAATATTTTTCAAATGAAATTCCAAAATATCAGCGCGCTGACTCAATACATTCAGCAGATTAGCCTCGCTCAAATACAAAGCTTTGAAGCTAACATTCTCCGCCATAAAAGCTGCTAAATAACACCAAACTTCCGAATCGGGGAAACTGGCAATATTCGCAGCAACATACTGGATTAACTGCTGGAAATATGCAGAGTACCTTTCAACTTCCCACTTTTGTTGAAAATAACTCGGTGACTGAAATAGGAATTTGAGAAAGTCATCAAAAAACCACTGAGGAATCGCTGCATTTTGATACCCTAGCGGCAACTGATAAGCATCGCAGTACAGCATCGCAGCGAGAGCATATTGAATCTGCTCGGAAAATTCCCCTGCTTCAGCAAGTTTCGAGGATAACTGCTGGACAAAATTTTGTTCTGACTGGGTTAAAGTTTCATACTTGAGGCTACTATCTAGCAGCAAGTTATGAGCTTTTCCCGATTCTTGTGAATAAGCACTTTCTAATTTGTCGGCTGGCAAATTCAGCCAATATTCCGCTACTTGTTGGCGGTAGTGGCGCAGTTGATCGAGAATAGACTGGTCTAATGGTGTTTTGTTGTACCGCTGAATCAGTGCTGACAAATCAGATAAACTTGGCTGGGTTCTTAATGCCAACTTGTGGCTAATTTTCTGTTTAATTTCTTGATTTAGGAAACTGTAATCAGGACTATTTAGGAGTTTCTTGTAAAATCTAACCACATCTTTATGATTTTCCCCAGCAGCAAAGTTTTTCCAAGTTTGTTGTTCGGGATGAATCCTGAGCGACGACAATTTTTCGTCTACAAATCCGATGTGATAATTCCCCATGATTCGCCACCACATATCTAAGTCTACATATTGAGATAATCCCGAATCAAACAATCCAATTTCGGCAAAGACTCGGGTGGAAATTAAGACGGTACTCGGTTCGCCTATTTTGTTAATTGGGTTGTTCAAGCAGTTAGTATCTGCCAGCAATTCTTTCCCGGGCTGAATTGATTTTAAATTCGACCAACTTTTGTGCAAATCTTTAATTGATTGGGAAGCTTTTCGCAAAATTGGGTGAGATTCATCTTCGGCTATGGTGATGCCGCGCGGGGAGAAAACCATGCCTATCTCTGGGTTTTGTTGGGCGACGGCGACCATTTTGGCGATACATTCTGGTTCCAGCAAGTCGTCTTGAAACAGAAATTTAATGTATTCGCCTGTTGCTTGGGAGATGCAGAAGTTCCAGTTTTGGGATAAGCCGTAGTTGCGGTGGAGGATGATGCGGAAATCGACGGCTGTTTGGGATTGGAAGGATTGGGCGATCGCAATTGTGCGGTCTGTGGAGCCGTCGTCGGATACAATCAGTTCTATGTTAGGGTACGTTTGGGCGATCGCACTTTTGATTGTTTCCTCAATAAACGCTTCTCCGTTATATGTCGGAATGCAAATGCTCACCTTCGGCTGCCAGTTTTTCAGTTCGCTTTTTGATTGAGTTTGTTGCTGTGATGGCGAATTTTTGGCAGACTGGATTTTGGCTATTCCTGACACAGGCAAGTTTTGAAAGTTATCGGTAATCTCCGCAATATATTCAAGACGCTTCCTAATTTTATCACCCGTAACTTGCGGGTTGAGTAAAGTCTGAATTTCCTCAGCAGCTATCGCTCCAATTTGTTGAGCTTCCTGGGAATTATTAAAGACATACCGCATGAAATTAGCAGCGTGTTCGACATCCGGTGCGGCCCAAACATTGCCTTTTTTATAAGGCCCGCAATCTTGCTCAATTGGAATTAATTTATACTTGACTAAAAAGCTATTTCCGACATTCATAAATTCTGTATTTGATGAATAACCGGTGGCAATTACGGGTTTGCCGTAAAACATTGCCTCAGCCATTGTTAAGCCGAATCCTTCGCAGCGATGCAGCGATACGTAACAGTCGCAATTGTAAAGCAAACCATTGATTTTTTCTTTAGACAAATACCCGTCTAGATGTTTGATATTTGAATGATTTGCTATGGCTGAGTTTAAGGATGTTTGAGCTTCTGGAAAATTCTTTGAATTGGAAGATTTGACAATCAATAATACGCGCTCATCTTCGCCGAAAGCTTGTTTAAATGCTTGAATAACTGCTAAAGGATTTTTGCGTTCAATGCGGCTGGAAAAGTCGAATACAAACAGGAAAATAAATTTATGTTTAGGTAAATTCAGCGTTTCTCTGTCAAGAGCAGGTTGAGCCAGAGAAATACTTGGCATGATTTTAATTACCGGAATTGACGAGACTGCGGAAATTGCCTCGGCGCAGTGGTTGCTGTAAGTCCAAATTTCGTGAAAGCGATTAAATGCTGGCCGCCATTCCGGGGGAAATGCGGGAAGTTCCCAGGCCCAAAAACCGATGTTATATTTATTTTCCCAATAGCTGGAATCTGTATGTTTGATAAAGGTTGCAACTTCGTCAGCGTTGACTTGAATTAAATTTACAGGATGGGGATTGTCTTGGCTAAAATTTTGATAGGTGGTGTCTTTTTTGCGGTGGGGACTGCGGGTGAAATTGTTGATAGTGAAGGGAATGCCGGCGGCTTCTACTGCTCTGATGTTGGCGCGGACACCTTCTCCTATGCCAAATTCGCCGTTGATGTAGCCGGCAATGTTAATTCCTAGATTAGGGTTCATAGTTTCTAATATATTTAGCACAGTATTATAATTAACTCTTCTAGGGCGCTCTTGACACTGAGGAAGAGAAGAGAGGGAAAACAAAGAGTTAGTTCGCAATGCTAGAATTTAATGCTTGACAAATGTGCCGATCGCTATTGTATACTATCATCGCCATGCTAACCTTCGTCTGCTGGTCTGTTGACATGGATTGCTCTGCTTGATTTTACGGTAAACTAATCAGGAATTTTAGATAAAGTGCTCGATCGCGTCAACCACGACATCTTGAAGCTGCTACCGCCGGATGCTAAAGTCATTGTCGAAATTGGCTGCGGTACGGGTTCTACGGGCGAAGAGTACAAGCAGATAAATCCCCACTGTCAGTATATTGGCATTGAGCGCGATCGAGCAAAAGCCCAAATTGCGGTCGATCGGCTAAACTGGGTGACGGTAGCCGATATTGAAGAAATTGTCGCAGACAGTCTCGACATCGCCCCAGGAACCGTCGATTGCTTGATTTTTGGCGACTTGCTCCCCTATCTCAAAAACCCCTGGCAGATATTAGAACAATACAGTGCTTTGCTTAACCCGGAGGGGCAAATTTTCGCAAGCCTTCCCAACGCTCAATACTGGCGCAGAATTGTCAATCTGCTGCGGGGAAATTGGGAAAATCCCGACGGCAAGATGCAGCACTGGTTTACCCTAGAAAGTATTAAATCATTATTTGCTCAAGCCGGATTGCAGGTTTACGAATTGCAAGGGAAGGGACACAAAACTGAAACTTTTGTCCACTTCCAGCAGTTGCTGCATCCAATGGTAAAGGCTTTAGAACTCACATCCAGCAATTTTGCTACGGAAACTGGTGCTGAACATTATATCGTGCGATCGACCAAATCGACCGTATCACCGCGCAGATTGCTGATCCAAACCATTATTATGGCTCCTACAGGGTGCGATCGAGTGCGAGTTTTGGAACCCGACAAATTTAGTGCCACAATTCCCGGCATCCGCACCGCATCCGCAGTCAAAACAGCAGAATTAATTCCGCCGCTGTCTGAAGAAGAAAAAGTCTTCATCTGGCAACGGACAATCATGCAATATCCCGCCTACATTCCCAAACTCAAAGAACTCCTACAACAAGACTATTTAATAGTAGCTGAAATAGACGACAATCCCATCCGCCGCCGCGAATACGCAGACAGCAATTACCTCAGCTATCGCGGCTGTCACTGCGTTCAAACTTCTACAGAACCACTAGCAAAAATTTTGCGGCACTACAATCCTCATGTTGCCGTATTTCCAAATCAATTAGCTTATCTACCTCCGCCGCGAATCTATCCGACAGAAGATACAGTCACCGTATTTTTTGGTGCACTCAACCGCGAAAAAGATTGGCAGCCGATTATGGCAGCGCTCAATCGAGTTCTAGGCGCTCACAAACACCGGATTCGGGTTAAAGTAATTCACGACAGCAGATTTTTTGAATCCCTGGAAATACAGCACAAGGAATTTGAACCATTTTGCAGTTACGAACGGTATCAAGAAATAATGTACAGTTGCGATATAGCTTTACTGCCGCTCGTTTCCAATCCAGTCAACGAAATGAAATCCGACTTAAAATTCATTGAATGTGCAGCGCGGGGAGTAGCAGTGCTAGCGAGTCCCACCGTCTACGAACATTCGATTGTCGAAGGTGAAACAGGGTTAATTTATAGACATGAAAAAGAGTTTGAAATTAAGCTCAACTCGCTGATTTCTGACACTTCTATGCGCCGGGAAATAGCCGCGAATGCTTACGAATGGGTGCGATCCAACCGCTTGCTGTGCGGGCACTACCGACAGCGCCGAGATTGGTACTTGCAAATGCGGGACGAGTTGCCGCGTTTAAATGCTGAGTTGCGCGATCGATTGCCTGAGTTATTTACCGACTGAATCGACAGGGGAAGACGCAGGGCTGTTTCATTCTCTTGTAGGGGCAGCCCCCCGTGGCTGCCCCAATCTTTGAAACACATACAAAATCGTGGACGGGGAGGGCGGGCACTCTTGGCACCGCCCCTACAAAACGATGATTTACCTGAGAATGAAACAGCCCTGGGGGAAGACGGGGAGAGGAGGGAACCCACAGGTGTAGATTATATAACCCGAAATCAGGACACGGCAGTGCCGTGTCCCTACAATTAATGGGTAGGGAAACGGCACTGCCGTGTCCTCGCTTGTCATTCCGGCGCAGCCGGAATTGATATCAAGGGATTGGGTTGGCGACGCGGGCCGGTACAGGTGAATGGGGACAAGCCCAATAAGTAGGTAAGTGTCGGCCCTGCCTCCCCCACTCCCACTTTCCTGACATCCGGAATCACGGCCAAGCTGTCGAAGAACGTACTCAGATACCTTCTAGCAAGACAACATAAATATCATGGCACTGAAACCCGAGGCTTATTTTGGGGTGACAGATCACGCAACTATTGAAATTTCTCAAGACAGTTTTCGTTCTGTCCTCGGTCAAATAGAAGCTGAACTCCTCTGTAGCGACACCTACAGTCACGCTCTAGCTAGCTTGCAAACTATGTTGGGCGAAGCAGCTTCTGCTGCCGAAATTTTAATTAGAGCAGTTAGCAGAGAAGCCGTCAAGCTCGCATTTGACCGGTTTCCCAAACAAAACAAAATTGAACCGCAAGTAGCCGAAGAGAGTTTTGTTGCTGTAAGTCCCACCTTTGGGATAGTGACAGAATTTAGAGAATTGGAGCCGCCAGTAGCTGATCCTGTCTTCTATTGGCGCAGCGCTACTTTGGAAGCGCCCTCCAAAGCCGAGTCCGACACTGAAAATGTCGATCGAGACAATAACACTTCCGAAGAAAACCAACCAGCGCCTAAAGACGAAAGTCAAGTCGAGTCGGCTGCACCTGCAACTGCGATCGCTCCCGCAAAATCCTTCCCCGGGTTCGGTTTGCCCAAGAAGCCGAAAAAACTCACCCCCCAAGAAGAAGCAGCCATAGCAGTTCAACAGCGAGAAGAGTGCCTGCGGGAGTTGGGTAGAGAATTGCGAAAGGGACGGCAAATTCGCGGACTATCCCTCCAGCAACTTCACAGTCAAACTCTCGTGCCGCTGCACCACATCGATTCGATCGAAAATGGGGAAATTGAGAAATTGCCCCAAGATATTTACGTTAGAGGTTTTATCCGCCGACTGGGCGACGCCTTGGGACTAGACGGCATAGCCATGGCGAATGCTTTGCCCACACCTGCTCCGAGCCCAATACCCGGCACGTATTTGTCTGTTTCCGACTCCGAGTCAGGCGAAGGCTTTCAAATGCGTCCGGTGCATTTGTACCTCGGCTACACCGCTTTGATGGCTGGGGCTTTAGGGGGTTTGGGTTGGCTGTCCCAGCAACCCGTGGTGCCAGCACAGGCAGTACCTCCAACGCAGGTGACGCCGCCGGCTTCAGTTGCACCGGCTCAGAAGACCCCAGAAAAAGCACCTCAACCGGGTTTGAAGAAGTCTACAACTCACGGGGGAATGATTATGGGGGCTGACATGGCGCCGCCGGAGGTGATTTTTGGTTAGAGTTGATCGGGCGAGAGTCGATCGATGGGCAACACTCAAGACGCAGGTGAACTCAGAAACCAGGTTTCCGAGTTCACCCACATACCGATACTTGGTTAAATCAGTTGTGGAGATCGATCGCCCTTCAGATTTTAGTTCAATCTCCAATCTTCATCTGTGGAGTCAAATCTCAAATTGCTCAGCCGTACACCCGCCGTGAATCTTCAACTGGATCAGGAAACCGGATATCTGCGATAAACTATCTATCTTACCCGTCCTCAAAGAGGTTTCCGATAAGATGAGTTCCCCAGCCACCGCTGCTCCCTCCCATCTCGATCCCCTATCGACTCAGCCTCCAACTGTCACGAGTTTGGCGGCACCAGACAGTGCTTTGGTAACGGCGGCTCAACTGCCGCAAAAATCTTGGACAATAGAAGATAGCGAGAAACTGTACCGCATTCAAGGTTGGGGCGAGCCCTATTTTTCGATCAATGCCGCCGGTCACGTTACAGTGTCTCCCAAGGGCGATCGCGGCGGTTCCCTCGACTTGTGCGAATTGGTAGAATCCCTCAAACAGCGAAATTTGGCTTTGCCTCTGCTGATTCGATTTGCTGATATTTTGGAAGATCGGATCGATCGCCTAAATTCGTGTTTTGCCAGAGCGATCGCCCGCTACAATTACAAAAATGTCTATCGGGGTGTCTTTCCAGTCAAATGCAACCAGCACCGACAATTAATTCAAGATTTGGTGCGTTTCGGTCAACCCCATCACTTCGGGTTAGAAGCAGGCTCGAAACCAGAATTAATGATCGCTTTGGCCACATTAAAAACCCCAGGCGCTTTGTTGATTTGCAACGGTTACAAAGACCGCGAATACATAGAAACCGCAATTTTAGCGCAGCGGCTAGGGCAAACTTCTGTAATTGTGCTGGAGCAAATTGAGGAAGTAGAACTCGCCATCGCAGCAAGCAAAGCATTAGGAATTAAACCGATTTTGGGAGTGCGAGCCAAGCTCACTACCAAAGGCGTTGGCCGCTGGGGAGGTTCCACGGGCGATCGGGCAAAATTTGGCTTGACAATCCCTGAAATTATTCGCGCCGTCGGCGAACTAGAAAAAGCTGGAATGCTCGACTGTTTGCAGTTACTGCACTTCCACATCGGCTCTCAAATTTCCTCAATTAGCGTCATCAAAGACGCCATCCGAGAAGCCAGCCACATCTATGTAGAATTAGCTAAATTGGGAGCTAATATGAACTACTTGGACGTAGGCGGCGGGCTGGGCGTTGACTACGACGGCTCTAAAACCAACTTCCACGCTTCCAAAAACTACAATATGCAAAACTACGCAAACGACGTAGTAGCGGGGGTGAAAGATGCCTGCGACGAGCGGAAACTGCCGGTGCCAATTATCATTAGCGAAAGCGGGCGGGCGATCGCCTCTCACCAATCAGTATTAGTTTTTGACGTACTCGGTACTAGCGATGTCCCCAGAGAAGTACCAGAACCAGTAGACGAAACAGCACACCAAATTCCGCGCAATCTCTACGAAATTTACCAATCTATCACTCCCGAAAATTACCAAGAAGTCTATCACGATGCTATCCAATTCAAGGAAGAAGCAGTCAGTTTATTTAACTTAGGGTATTTGGGAATTGCCGAACGGGCGAAAACCGAACAGTTGTACTGGGCTTGCTGCGATAAAATACAGGCGATCGCCAGGCAAAAAGAATACGTCTCGGACGATTTGGAAGACTTAGAAAAGGTGATGGCATCCATTTATTACATCAACTTATCTGTTTTCCAGTCAGTACCCGACAGTTGGGCAATTAACCAATTGTTCCCAATTATGCCAATTAACCGACTCGACGAAGAACCGACTCAGCGCGGTATTTTAGCCGATCTCACCTGCGACAGCGACGGCAAAATCGACCAATTCATCGATTTGCGAGATGTCAAGTCGGTTTTGGAACTGCATACTCTCAAACCCGGAGAACCTTACTATTTGGCGCTATTTTTGGGAGGTGCTTATCAAGAAATTATGGGCAACCTTCACAACTTATTCGGCGATGCAAATACAGTTCACATTCAGCTAACGCCTTCTGGCTATCATATCGAACACGTTGTCAAAGGGGACACTATGAAAGAAGTTCTCAGCTACGTACAATACGATGCAGAAAGTTTGGTTGAAAGCATCCGCCGTCAGACAGAATCAGCTTTGCAGCAAAATAAAATTACTCTTTCCGAAGCGCAACTTTTGCTGCAAAATTACGAGCGGAGTCTCAGCCAGTATACTTATCTTCAGTCTTAGTTAGTCATTGGTCATGAGTCATTAGTCATGAGTTAACAGTTAACGGTTAACAGTTAACCGTTAACCGTTAACAGTCAACCGTCAACAGTCAACCGTCAACCGTCAATTACTAATTATTCAGCACTGCTGAGAATTTCTGCGATCGCCCGCCGCTCTTCTCCCTGTACAGTTGGTAAAACTTGGCGAGCATCAGTAATCAGCCAATCCAGAGCCGCCGCTTGCAAATCGATCGCCGCCCCGGTTTTATCAACGCAGTAGCGCCCGAAAACCAGCTTGTCAACCAACCGCACCTCCGGGCCCAAACGGGAATACTCAAAAATCACGCTGTTTTCCACAGTCGCCCCGCTGCAAACCCAACAATTCGGGCCAATCATTGTCGGCCCGACAATTTTTGCTCCATCCTCAATGATTGTCATTCCGCCAATGTAAACAGGCCCAGTAATATCAACTTTATCCCAGTTCACAGCTACATTCAAACCAGCGTAAACGCCGGGGCGCACTTCAATTCCCGGAATCGAAACATTTTTAACTTCTCCCAGCAGCACGCTCTGAATTGCCCGCCAATAGTCAGGAACTTTGCCAATATCCACCCACTCAAAGTCCATGCTAATCCCGTAAAAAGGCGCGCCTGCTGCTACTAGCGCCGGGAATAACTGCGAACCGATATCGTATTCCGTATCAGAGGGAATATAATCGAATATCTCAGGTTCAAAAATGTAAATACCGGTGTTGATGTCGGTACTGAGAGCTTCTTCTACAGAAGGTTTTTCTTGGAAATCTTTAATTCTGCCAGACTCGTCTGTTACCACGACACCGTAACTGGTAACCTCTTCGCGAGGAACCGATTTCATGACAATAGTAGCGATCGCCCCTTTTTCCCGATGCCACTTCAAAGCAGCAGTCAAGTCCAAGTCAATTAAAGCATCGCCGCACAGCACCACAAAAGTATCATCAAAAAACGGCGAGAAGTCCTGAATCCGCCTCATACCACCAGCCGAACCGACGGCTTCTCCAATCATTTTTCCATCTTCATCAATCCGCCCTTCAAAAGAATAGGCAATTTGTACCCCAAACTTTTGACCGTCTCGGAAGTAGTTTTCAATCACGTCGGCCAGGTGGGAAACATTGACCATGATCTGGTCAAATCCGTGCTGACGTAGCAATTCAACCAAAAACTCCATCACTGGCTTTTGCAGGATCGGAATCATTGGTTTGGGTATCGTGTGAGTAATGGGACGGACGCGAGTGCCTTTACCTGCCGCCAGAATCATCGCTTTCATTCTTAACTTCCTCAACCCTCTGTTAACTGATATCAACTCAACAATTAGATGCTAGCGGTTGCGACCTTTATCGATCGCAGCAAAATCCTGACCAGTTTATAGGCGATATCGTACCAGGCTATCAATCATTTATGCCCTATTTGCTAGAAACCAAAAACCAGGAATCGGGAATCAGCAAGAACTTTGCACTCTCACTGTCCCGGTTTCAGACTCAGCAGCGGAATGCGGATGAGCGAGGTTTTGCCTGGAATTTTCATCGACGCAGTGACACTGTCATTAGTTTCGCCAGAAAACCTAAGCCTGCAAAGCTTAAAGCGCCCGGATTTTGAGGTCTTGATAAAACTCCTCTTGAAGCAACTCTACTTTAGACTGAGCCGACAGCAGCAACAAAGCCCAAAAAACACCTACACGGTCATGATTTGACGAGTGAACTTCCTCAGTCGATACCGGGAGTTCTGGGTCAACAGAGGAGTGCAAATCCTTATGATGCCAAAGTTCCAGCAGTTGTTCCAAGTCGAGCCAACCCTCGTCAATTTCCGAGCCCCGTTCTGCCAAAAGTCGATCGAGTTCACTAGCAGTTTCCACCAAATTCTCTTGGTGAGCTAGCTCAAAGATAGCCTGAGCCGCTTGCGATCGCATTTTTGAAGTAGTGCGCCGCCGGGGAGCAACTGTCTGCTCCATTGCTGCTTTCATGAGCTGCAACTGCTCGATTAGTTCTGGGAGAGTCACCGGGCGTTTTTGCGGCAGTTGAGCTACACCGCGACGACGCAATTGCCGCTCCAGATGCTGCGGCAAATGTCGCCCGCCTGAGTGCTCTGCGTCTTCGAGCGTCGCCTCGTCGGATTCGGGATTCGCGGGGGGTTCGCAGAGGACAATACTTTCTGCTTTGAGCAACACCAGCATTGAAGCGTACAAAAACGCTTGGCCCGAGTGGGACAAATCGGAGAAATCCGTGCTCTGATCGGCATCAGAGGCGTTGGTCAGTTGGCTCAAACATCGATCGAACACTTCAATTACCTTAACGTCCCAAGGATCGATTTCTCCCCGTTCTGCTAAGTCAATTAAAATGGCGATACCCTCAGAAATCGTTTCTAAACCATCTTGATCTCTGGAAATAGCCATTCGATTTTAGATTTTAGGTTTTAGATTCTAGATCCTACACTCGATTTAATTGGCAATCGCAGTCTTGACATCTTCTAAACTTGAAGATTCTGCACTTTCTAACAAAGGCTTTTGTGCTTCCACTTCTGCTTTATAGCGTTCGACATCTTGTTCTAAAGCTTGAATTTTCTGCTCTTTTTCGCGAACTTGACGACTCTGGGCACGAGAGGCAAGCATTCGCTGCATCCTCGACCACAAACTAAAAAGCCACGCTAAAATTGCCCCCAATCCAGTTGCCATAATTAGTTCTACTGACAACGGAGCTTTAACTTGAAAACCTTTAATAATTTGAATAGTCGTCGGCTCTGTATTCTCAATGCTAAACAAGACTAAAGCCAAGCAAATAAGAAAAATAAAGAAAAAGTTTAGTGCTCGCATTTTTTCTGTTCCTAATTCTCAGAATGTTATTCATAATCAAGACACTATAGCAATCCTAAATCATTCATGCAATCTGTAGGGGCGGTGCCAAGAGTGCCCGCCCTCCTCCGAGGAATTGGGCAACCACGGGGGGATTGCCCCTACAAGAATTATCCAAATGATTTAGGATCGCTATATAAAGTTTTCCTACCATTGACATGGATAGGATAACGACACTGCCGTGTCCTCCGTTTTTATCATAGGGAGTGAAACCGGAATTGATATCATTCCTCAACCCAACCTATACAATAAAGACTTACCTCGATGATATCAAGTCAGGTCAATTAATCATTGTATCCGAGGATTCAATTATTCAAATATTCCGATCGCCTGCTTGAGGATTGCCAGTTCCATGAGCCAACCTTGAGTCACGGAACTGCGATATCTGACTGGTCAACTACTTGAGGTTTTGGCGATGTTTTGCGGTTTATTACCAATCCCCATTGCTGGCAATATTTGATATTTCAAAGCAATCCCCGCCCCCACAAATAAGGCAATAATCAGCGCCCCAATTCCTACGGGACTCGGAATCCAGAACATCGCCTCCAAATAGTTAACTTCCCCGGGTTTCAGCTTCCAGACTAACTGTTTTCCCTCCTGATAACTTGCGGGAACGATCGCACCGGCGACAGTAGTTTCAATACTTTCGGCGCCCCAAGGTGTGTTCAAGCTAAAGTCTAGCTCCAAAAGTCCCCCGGGACTCAGCAGCAGACTGCCGTTAGAGGAAAGCAGAGAAAGAGAGCGCAAATCTAATTCCAAACTCAACCGATTTCGCAGCACCAATAACAAGTTATTTTGCTTGATACTCAGGTGAGATTCAAACTTCTGCAAATCGGTATCTAGCGGACTTGCGACCCTAGATTTTGCGGTTTGGGCGATCGGATTATAAAATTGGTTGAACTTATCTTGTAAGTCGGCGCCATTATTAAAAGGAATGCTGACTAGAACTTCTCTATCGGAAAGTCGTTTAGTCTTTCCGTCCAGGGATCTCACTCGGCGTTCTACACTTTTCAACCAATCTCCAACAGTTTCGCTGCTGAAGCTTGTTAACTTTTCCCCCAGTTTAATGTGCTGCACGATTTCGCCACGAGTTTGACTATCAAAGTTGACCCCGACATCGTACTGAACGCATCCAGTCACTAGATTTAAAACGCAAAAAAACAAAGGTAAAAGAAATAAAAAATGCTTTTTCCTTTGGCGAATTCCATCCTTGATGTTTTGCTCTTTCATTTTACCTTTCCCCTATTTTGTTAACTGGTTCCTAGGCTCTGCCTAGGAACCCATGTCCAGAGGCTCTGCCTCGCAAGCTTGTATGAAAATTCGAGGCAGAGCCTCTAGATATGCGTTACCAGGCAGAGCCTGGTAACGAGTAAAACCTCGCTGTCAACTGTCAACTGCGGTGCCCTGAGCGTAGTCGAAGGGTCAACCGTTTAAGATTGCCTCGAAGCTACACCCAACTGTTGAAACAACATACTGGGTAAATATGCGGCACCGCCTACCCATTCCAATTCGCTGCTCAAATCTGCCAAATTTTTAAAGGCTTCAAAAATGCTGCCTGCGACCATTGTATTCTTGACGCGACCGACAATTTTGCCTTTTTCTACTTTATAGCCCAAAGCCAAATTGACCGAAAATTCGCCAGCTAATTGATTGGATTGACCGGCACCTAAAACCTGTTCTACTATTAAGCCTTCGTCCATGCTAGCAATCAATTCTTGCAGAGAAGTATTGCCTGGAGCAATGCAAAAGTTAGTCAAATTCGGGCCTGGGCGAGACAATCCGCCACGAAAACCGTTACCGGTCGATCGTACACCAGCGCGGGCGGCCCACCTGCGATCCCAATAAAATCCGGTGACAGTTCCTTTGTCAATCAAGACTTTGCGGGTGGTGGGGGTTCCTTCGTCGTCAAAGGGACAAGCAGATGGGCCTAAAGTGGGGTCTTCAAAAAAGGTAAAGCGTTCGTCAAATAAGGTTTCGCCGATTTTGTCAGCTAGGGGAGAGGCTTTTTGAACTACTGCTTGACCTGAAAGGATGGTATCAAAAAGTCCGCCGAGGGTGCTGGCGGCGGCTCTGGGGGTAAATAATACTGGGTAGGAACCGCTGGCGATGGTGGCTGAATGTTCGGCGAGGCGGTATTTTTCGAGAAGCGATTGCAGGATGCTGTCGGTGTCTAAGGGTCGATCGCGCGCGACATCGTAACTGTATGCTTGCATAAAGTCTTCTCCTTTTACCAAATTTCCGGCGATCGTGCCGCTGACTATTTGGCTGCTTCTTTCGGCATACACGTCTTGTGTCGTGGCAATTTTGACCCGGCCGCTGCGGACGTGGAAGCCGACATCTACCATAATATCGGAATTGTAGGCGTGAACTTGCTCGATCAGGTTTTTACCATTTTCCACTAATTCAGCGGTTGTGGGCGGAATGTAGGTGGTTTCCGGGGTGGTTAGGTGGAAGTTGGAGGCTAGTTCAAATTCGGCTGCATCGCCAATTTCGGCGGTTTGAATGGCTGCATCGACTAAATCGTCTATCCGCGTTAAATCAGTGGAACTAGCAAAGCCGATTTTGCCATTGTGAATCAGTCGGAGTGCTACGCCTCGGAGGGCTTTGGTTTGGAGGGATTTGAGGCGATTGTTCTCAAATTCGATCGGTGTATCTTGGCTGGATAGGTAGTATACTTCAGCGCTATCGGCGCGCCCAGATGCCAATTTCAATATCTGTTCTATGGTGGAATCGCTCACAATAATCGCCTTTCTGGTTTGGTCTTTGTTTTATTTTAGCGATTTTGGGTGTGGCCAGAAACCGGGTTTCTACGAGATTTTACGCATCCTCATGAGATATTCGTGAGAAACCCGGTTTCTAAATCCTGGTAGTTTTATGCGTGACCAGAAACCGGGTAAAACCTCGCACGACCTCTGTCAACTGCGGTGCCCTGAGCGTAGCCGTTCGCTTTAAAGGGTCAACTGTAGAAGACGATCGCGCATTCTGTGTTTGTGAGATCGATCAACTATCATCAGGTAACGGTGGCAATAATGCCTCTACTTGTACCAGTAAACTAGGCAAAACACTCGTAACAATATTCCAAATAACTTCCGAGCTTACTTGGTCATAACGATGAACCAAAATATTTCGTAAGTTAATCGCATTTCGCCAATCAATTTCGGGATGGAACTGCTGAAACTCCATAGAAACTCTCCGAGCGGCCTCCCCCAAAATCCCCAACTGTCGCTCTACGGCACTTTGCATAAAAACATTTTCATCAAGATAAGTGTCGCATGAAGCATCGCCGTAAACTCTTGAATCCGACGGATTGCTTGCGCCATATCCCAAAGTGAAGCACTATCTCGATCGCCCGTTTGCATAAATCACTCGATAGGTTTTCAAAATGTTCGATCGTAGATAGGGATTTTTTAACAATTTTTTTTCTACCAAATCCACAGAACGGTGAAATAAATCCTCGATCTCCTCCTCCATACTCAATAAATGAGCAAACGTGAGGCGATGTGATGGCTCATATGTCACCAGTACATCCACATCACTATCAGAACGAAAATCATCCCGGAGCACTGAGCCAAACAAGGCAAATTCAACAATGTTCCAGCGCTGGCAAAATTGGGCGATCGCATCTAGAGAGACTTTTAAGCGATCGGTCATCACATACTCTAAATCTGATTGCAACTCAATCATGGGCGAGCCAACCTCCAATCTTTTAGCCTAACGTTTTTTTAATTGTAACATTGCAGGTCTGACTGACCTTCAGACAACATCGATACACCGCCCAAAAACTCCTAAAAACCCGGTTTCTTAGATTTTGGGCTTAGCCAGAAACCGGGTTTTTTCCGAGAATATCGATACACCACCCAAAAACTACGAAAAACCCGGTTTCTTGAGTTTTATGCGTGGCAAGAAACCGGGTTTCTACGAGATTTTACGCATCCTCACGAGATATTCGTGAGAAACCCGGTTTCTAAATCCCGCGCGCCAACTTACGATCAATCTCCAGCCATCTGCTGAACATCAGCAATAATTCGCCTCACTATCTCTGCGTCAGGAGATTGCAAATGCGGTAAAATCTCCAAAGATTGCTGTAAATAATTCAAAGCTTGGTCAAAATCTCCCTGCGCTGCTAACAACTGTCCAAGCATTACGAAAGTAGCAGCTTTCCCTTGAACATCGCCCATCTTTTCCTGAAGATCGAGAGATTGTTCATAAAGTGCGATCGCCTTGCCTACTTCTCCTTGATTCGCATAAATTCCTGCTAGTTGGTGCAAATTAGCAGCTTTCCCTTGAACATCGCCAATCTTTTCCGTAAGTTCGAGAGATTTTTCATAAAGTGCGATCGCCTTTTCTACATCCCCTTGATTCGCATAGATTCCTGCTAGACAGTGCAAAGTAGCAGCTTTCCCTTGAAGATTGCCAATTTTTTCCTGAAGTTCGAGAGATTGTTGATAAAATGCGATCGCTTCTTTTTTATTTCCCCAATCGTCCTGAATCCATCCTAGTTCATATAAAGTATTTGCTTTTAAAGATATAAATTCTTCATCATCTTTTGCCAAATCTAATGCTTGTTTCAGATAGTATTTTGCTGTTGAGTAGTCACTCCGACTGCGATGGGCAATCGCCAAATCATTCAAAACCCTAATGCGAGTTTTCAAATCCTCGTGAGTTTCATCACGCCCATTCGAGGGAGTGTATTCCATCAACAACCGTGTTAATAAATCAATCCGTTCCTGCTTTTCTGGAACCTCGCAATTTGTAATTCCTTTGCTAGCATCCAGAGTTTGAAAAATCGCATCATCTCTAGTATTTGCAGGAGTTTTGAACACAAAAGTCCCCGAATTCCAGGCCCAGAAATCCGGCGCATAATTAGCAACTCGCGTAATCGCATAATCCGGCAAACAAAACAGCATTAGATGCGGCACCATAACCGGATAAGCATCTCGTACCCAATTGAAATCTACCAGCATCGGCGGATATTCCCCCGTCATCCCGATCGCATTTTCCACTCCCCGCACAATGAAAATCAACTTTTTGTCTGCTTGAACCTTAACTTTTGGCAAAACCTTCAAAATTTCATCCATCAAAAAGCGCATATCAGGATCGGGAAAATCCCAAATCTCAAACTGCATCTCTTGACAATCGGGATGGTTAATTAAAGCCTGAATAATCGCTTCTCTATCCTTCGCAAAATTACTTTGAATAAATCCCAAATCAAAAGCATCGTCGGGAACAATATCGACAAATGTCAGCAATTGATCAAAAGATTCTTGATTGAGTTCAACAATCCTTTGTCGATATATTTCAGGGATTTCCTTGAATTGATCTAAGGGCTTGTTGGAAAGCATAGCTTTGTTTTACGAGTGGGTTGACATAATTCCACCGACTATTGCCGTTGTATTCCAAAACGGAAAGATTGAATAATAAATTTTGTCCGATTTCTTCTTTAGCAATATCTTTGTCGATGCAAACTCGCGCTAGTATTGTATAATGTTCTGGTGTAGGAGTAGACCTTTCAAAATCAAATTGCTGTTGATTTAAAGCGTAAGTAACATCTTCAGCCAAAACTTTATTGTGTTTGCGAGTAATGGCTGTGCGACAAGCCGATCGAGTTATCTGCATCAATTGTCGCACATGACCGCCACTGGCTTTTGCCAAATCTAGCAACTGTTTTCGATCGTCAAATACGGCACTAACATCAACTCGTTTCTCGATCAAACTGGCAACTCCATCTAATCTTTGCTGATTGCAATTTAAATCGCACTCACTGCGGTTAAATTCATAAATATTCACCATTGGCACGATGTTGGGATTGCTATCAAATAAATTGCTGACATTTTTATATGAATAAATTACCGAAATCGGCACTGTATAGATAATTGTACAGTCTAGTTCTTGCAGTTGAGGAGCATAATCAAAAAACAAATGATTGGCAACTCTTGGAGTAATGCGGTCTAAGTTATCAACAATCAGTAAAAATCCTTTTTGATAACGGCCTGGATATTTGCGTATCAGCTTGTCAAAAGCATCTTTTAACAACAGATTCATATCTGTTTGCAAGCGGGATAGATTGCGCTGAAGAGTTTCGCGAATAACTTGTTTGTGTTGACTAGAACCTCGGATTTGACCGATCAATTTTGCCATCAGCTTAGAAATAAAGGGAATTTCTGCCCCTGCACTTGCTTCAGTTTCGATGCTAACAGAAGATTGAACAGTTTCTTCTGTTTCTTTAGTGACTTCTTTAAACCACAATTCAAAACTATGTAATAGTTTTGGATCAAACTTCAATCCTAATTCAGTTAACTCATCAGCTACTTTTTTGATAACTAGCAAATATAAATCGGTATATTCAGCATCAAGAACATCTAGTTCCTGATCGAATTCTATATAAATCACCCGATATTCATTTTCCCATCGCGACTGAATGCGTTTTAACTCTGTACTTTTGCCGCATCCCCGATGTCCGGTAAACAAAATTGTGTTAAATTCTCCCGGTTCTTGAAGATCCAAATCCGTGCTAACATTTTCGATCGCGACTGTGTTGCGTACTGCGGACAAATCCACATAATATCGTGCAATATCATCGCCCACCAGAGGCTTGACATCGCAAGCGCGGTAAGCTTCTTTGAGTGTTTTGGCACGGTTGGGTGGGAGTGAAGTCATCGGATTTTAGATTGTAGATGTTAGATTGTGAATTTTGGATCGAACCTATAGTTGCTGATCTGCTTAATAACTAATAAATAAACCGCCTAAAATCAAAACGATCGCAATTAACGCCACCCAGATAAATCGATTATCTTTCGTATTAACCTGACTCAAATCTACAGGTTCTGGTACGACGGGCTTGGGTTTAGCGTATTTGATATCAGCGTTCGGATTCGCTTGAAAACTGATTGATTGATTTTCATCTAAAGCTGCTAAATCGGGGATTTTCACCATCCATTCGGGAGGGATGCTGAGCTTTGGTGCTTCGAGAATGAATAGCAGGCGTTTTGCTTGCTGACGGGTTTCTTGGCGGGGATGGCGGGTGAGTTGCGCGCAAAGCCCGATCGCCCTTTCGGTGTCGCCAGAGGCTTCGTAGGCTGTCACCAGCCACATCTGCACCTCGCCGCCCAACCGGGAATTGCGATCGACCAAACCTGTCGCTGTTTCTAAACTCTGCACAGCTTGAGCATACAACCCACTCTCAAAAGCGACTCGGCCAGCTTGATACTCAGTCTGAACAATTTCTAACTTTTCTGAACTCACCAGCCGCTACCCACCTGACAAATGTTATTTCCTAAATTCGCACAACACTAGAATTCGCTGTTGTGTTGCGACATACCAGACTCGTTGTCGCGTTTGGAACCGAGCAAGTCTAACTGATCTACTTTAATTACAGGCATCGAGCGATTAGCTCCTGTACTGCGATCTTGCCAGCGATCGAACTTCAAAGAGCCTGTGACGCCAATTTGAGCGCCTTTGCGAACGTAGTCAGCAGCGATTTGGGCTGTTTTGCCCCATATTTCTAGAGTAAACCAGTCTGGTTCGTCGTTATTGCGCGATCGTCTTCTGACTGCCAGCGTCAACTTACACTTAACTGTACCCGACTCAAAATACTTCACGTCCGGGTCGCCGCCGACGCGGCCTACTAAAGTCACAACATTAAGACTCATAAACTTTTTCGGGAATGTGGTCGATCGGTGATGTAGTTAAACTCTGCCAGACGCGCGCCCGCCTCCAAACTGAACTTGGAAAAGCGCGAATGAGGGCTTCATCCTGATTTTACAGCAACTTACCAGAACATATTGATTGTGGATGATTGGCGAGTTTCCGCTCAACCTGTACTCGACAATGTACATTTCTGACTAGACTCAGGATGAAAAACGTAATAGAATCCACCTCGGTTACACTTTTGTAACAACATTATTGCACACATTCGTATTTTAGTTTGGGGGGGTACAAATCAGTGGGTCTTCTCAATCGATTTTCCTTATCTAGAGATATGGGTATCGACCTCGGTACTGCTAACACGCTCGTTTATGTATCCGGCAAAGGTATTGTTCTCCAAGAACCTTCTGTAGTGGCGATCGACCAAGACTTAAAAATACCGCTGGCTGTCGGAGAAGATGCGAAAAAAATGCTCGGGCGCACGCCAGGGAATGTCATAGCACTGCGCCCGCTTCGCGACGGGGTAATCGCAGACTTCGACACGGCCGAACTGATGCTCAAGACTTTTATCCGCAGGGTTCACGAAGGCAGAAGCTTAGTTTCGCCGCGGATCATTATTGGCATCCCCAGCGGTGTCACCGGAGTGGAGAGGCGGGCTGTCATTGAGGCGGCAACTCAGGCCGGTGCTAGAGAAGTGCGGTTAATTGATGAACCGATTGCTGCGGCGATCGGGGCTGGATTGCCTGTTGCTGAGGCGACTGGCAATATGATTATAGATATCGGTGGGGGTACGACGGAAGTTGCGGTTTTGAGTTTGCAAGGTACGGTGATCAGCGAGTCTGTGCGGGTGGCCGGCGACGAACTCAACGAGGCGATCGTCCAATACATGAAAAAAGTTCACAATTTAGTCATCGGCGAACGCACTGCTGAAGAAATTAAAATTCAGGTGGGTTCTGCATATCCAACTCCCGAGGATGACGACGTGATCATGGAAGTGCGGGGCTTGCACTTGCTCTCCGGTCTGCCACGAACTGTTACGATCAAAGGCCCAGAAATTCGCGAAAGTATGTCGGAACCGCTTTCAGTAATTGTGGAAGCTGTCAAGCGTACTTTGGAACGCACACCCCCGGAATTAGCAGCAGATATTATTGACAGGGGAATCATGCTCGCCGGTGGCGGGGCGCTGATGAAAGGTTTAGATACTCTGATCAGTCACGAAACAGGAATTGTCACTCATGTGGCAGCCGATCCACTGTGCTGCGTGGTTTTGGGCACTGGCCGGGTGTTGGAAAACAAACAGTTGGAACGGGTTTTCAGCGGGCAGTCGTCGCGCAATATGTAGTTAACAAACTTGGGATTTTGGATTTAGAAATAGGTCTGCCATCTAAAATCTAAAATCCTGACATAACAATTTTAGATAACAGGAATTATGCTAAAAAATACACTCCGCAGGTGGTGGGATATGCGTCTGCCAATTGCTCTTTTAGGTTTAGCTGTAACTGCCGCTTGGGGAGTTCGACAAACACAAGGCGCTCCACTTTTTGAAGCTTACAATTGGGTGACTCGTCCATTTCAAGCTAACGGCTCTGGGCAAGAACAGCTAATCTCGGCTCGCACTCAAGAATTGCAAGCGCAGTTATTAGAATCAGAAACTCAAAATCAGAAGTTAAAAGAGCTTTTAGGCTACGTTTCGGCTAAGAAACCTAAAGGGATTGTAGTTCCTATTGTTGGTCGCAGTGCCGACCATTGGTGGCAGCAAGTAACTTTGGGGCGCGGCAGTAATGATGGCATCAAAGCAGATTTTACTGTGATGGGCCCCGGCGGTTTGGTAGGTCGGGTTGTTAGCGTTACTCCTAATACTAGCTTGGTGCTGTTGGCCAGCGACCCTACGAGTCAATTGGGTGTAGGAATTACCCGCAGTCGCAACATGGGTTTTATGCGTGGTAAAGGCGGAAATAAGGCTGTGATGGAGTTCTTTGATAATGTTCCCAATGTCAAGCCTGGGGATGTGGTTTCAACTTCTTCTTTCAGTCAGTTGTTCCCGGCTGGTTTGCCGGTGGGAAAAGTGGTTTCGGTGGATATGAATAAAACTCCGGCTCCCGAAGCTGTGGTTGAGTTCTCTGCACCGATGAATTCTCTGGAGTGGGCGGTGGTTTACCCCCATTCTAAGGAAGCGGAACAAAAGGCTTCCCAGGGTCAATCTTCTGCACCGGAAGGAGGAGCAAAGTAGCCATGAAGTCTTTACCTCGGATGTCTTCGCGATCGCGCCAATTTCTGAACTTCGCCGTTACGTTTGTTTCTGTGATGCTGTGCGTACTGATATTACCCACTCGGATGCCAGGAATGGAATTGTTGGGAATTAGCCCGAACTGGCTGTTAATTTGGGTGGTAGCTTGGAGTATTAAGCGGAAACGTACAGTTTTGGGAGCTGCTAGCATGGGGCTGGTTTTGGGGTTTCTTCAAGATGCAATGACGGCTCCTCACCCCAGCCACGCTGTGAGTTTAGTTACTGTAGCAGTCTTGACAGTTGTGTTGCTGAAAACTTGGTCGATTCCGGCAGATATTGTCGAAAGAGATCCAATTCCGATCGCCTTAATTGTATTTGGGATGGCGGTAGTAGCGGAAACGGTGATGGGACTGCAATTTCTGGCTATGGGCGATCGGGCTTTGCTAGAAATTTGGAGCGATCACCAGCGAGTGGCTTTGTGTTCTGCTATTCTTAGCAGTCTGTGGGCTCCGGTGATTTATTTTCCCCTCAATCGCTTGTGGGAAATGACCAGGAATTTAGAAAAATCTTAGTAATTGGTCATTGGTCACTGGTCAACTGTTAACTGTTAACTGTTAACTGTTAACTGTCAACTGTTAACTGTTAACTGTTAACTGTTAACTGTTAATTGCAGTCAGTCTAATATCGCCTGTTGCGCCGAACCCAGTGTTAATCCGTAGGGTGCGTCGCTGCGAGATATTGGATATAACTTGCAAATTATAGATGGCGACGCACCCTACTTACTACTTGCCATCAGATTATATGTACCACATACATAAGTCATATGCTGTAACATTCAACAGTCAACAGTCAACAGTCAACAGTTAACAGTTAACAGTCAACAGTCAACAGTTAACAGTTAACAGTTAACTGTTGTCAGTCTAATATTACTTGTTGCCCCAAACCTAGTAAGTGATGAACGGCAATAATCAAGTCACTAAGAATGAAATTAGGCTGGTGCTTTTGCAGTTGATGGCGGCTGCGAATGCCACAGGTAACGGCAATTGTGGGTATTCCCAATGCTTGTCCGGCGAGGATATCTGCTTCGGTATCTCCAATCATCCAAGCCGAACCCAGAGATGACTCAAATTCTTCTGCAACTTCAGCCAACAATTCGGTTTTTAAGGCAGTGTAGTTGTGATACGCAGCATCCGGCATCTGAGTGCCGCGAATGCTCGTAAACAGTCTGGCTAAACCGTAATTTTGTAACAGTTGAACGGCTTGATTTCTCGGACGCAGGGTGACTAAAATCAGTCGCACGCCGCGAGAGTGCAGAAGTCCGATCGCCCACTGCACTCCCGGCTGGATGCGATCTAAGTGCAACAAGTCTGGCTGATTGACAATCCGACTCACGCATCCGAGAAAAACATGAATTTCTTCTCCCCACAAGCCGGAACTTTTGGCTATTTCAGTATCGGGCACTCGGTTTTGTTTCATTTGCCAAAACTGCTGTTTGCTGAGGATTTGCAGGTTGAGGTTGATTCCCCGGGTGCCATACGCTGCTTGAGTGTCGGTTAATCCCTGTTGATAGGTTGTGTAGTAGCGATCGGACACATCGACGATCGGCCCGTCTAAATCGCAAAATACCGTCATCCGGGGGGACGAGTCAGCCTCTGATCGTAGCTTGTACTGAAGGTTTTCGGAGTCCGGGGCCACAGCAGTTAACATAAAACGTTAGTAAATTAAGGATAATGATACATTTCTTGATTTTAGCAAGAATACCATAAGTTATAATACAAAATTTAAAGTTAAATTATTAAAAAAACCTATTAAATTTTTGAGGAGTGCTCTCGAAAAGGGCGATCGATCGGGCCAAGCGTGGATAAATTTAAGAGAAAAAGTGATTTTTGTGGCGGTTGATATGTGGTTTAGCCATTAAAGTTTAGAATTAAGTTTTTAATCTTTTGTAATTTACCCATGCTCAAACACAGCGATTTTGTTAGGAATTCCGAGACTAATCGAGTAGAGGTGCTGTCGGAAGCACTGCCTTACATTCAACACTTTGCCGGCCGCACGATTGTGGTGAAATATGGCGGTGCGGCGATGAAAGATAGCACTCTAAAAGACAAGGTGGTTCGGGATATTGTGCTGCTAGCTTGCGTGGGGATGCGTCCGGTTGTGGTTCACGGCGGCGGCCCGGAAATTAATATTTGGCTGGAAAAATTAGGAATTGAGCCGCAATTTAAGGATGGTTTGCGGGTAACTGATGCCGCGACGATGGAAGTTGTAGAAATGGTTTTGGTGGGAAAGGTAAATAAGGAAATTGTTTCCTTAATCAACCAAGCTGGCGGCAAAGCAGTGGGACTGTGCGGCAAGGATGCGAATCTGATTCAAGCTCGCCCAGATGGCAGGGAAGGAATTGGGTTTGTTGGTGAAGTTAGCGGCGTGAAAATCCAGATTTTGGAATCTTTGGTAAACAGCGGTTATATTCCGGTGGTGTCAAGCGTGGCGGCGGATGAACACGGTCAATCTTATAACATTAATGCTGACACGGTAGCTGGGGAAATTGCCGCTGGCTTGGGAGCGGAAAAGTTGATTTTGATGACTGATACTGCGGGAATTTTGGAGGATTATCACAAGCCGGAAAGTCTAATTGCTAAGTTGGATATTCAGGAAGCGAGAGAGTTGGTTGAGTCGGGAGTTGTGTCTGGGGGGATGATTCCGAAGGTTAATTGTTGCGTGCGGAGTTTGGCTCAGGGTGTGAAGGGTGCTCACATTATTGACGGTCGAATTCCTCATGCTTTGCTGCAAGAAATATTTACGGATGCGGGGATTGGGTCGATGATTGTTGCTTCTGAGTTTAGCGGGGCGAAGTTAAGGCATAAGTAAGGCGTAAATCTTAGCGTGGGGAGGGCGGGTGAGTGAAATGGTAAATCCTTGTCTGATATCAATTCCGGTTGCATCGGAATTAATATAACCCGAAATCAGGACACGGCAGTGCCGTGTCCCTACAATAAATCGGGCGCTGCCGTGAAACGGCACTCCCGTGTCGAAAGCTTGTCATTCCGGCGCAGCCGGATTTGATATGACCCGTCCCTACAATCGGTGAGAATGTACTATTGTTGAAATTTTAGTCCTGGACGCACAAGCGGTCAAAATCTGTGTCAAAAATACTTGACAGTGAAATTACGTCGGTGTATTATATAAGTAGTATAAATAAGTAAAAACATGAGACTAAAAAGTTGGGAGTCTCCCCGCAGCGAGGGCAGAAACTCCAAAGGCAAAGGCGGCTCAGCCCGGGCTCGACAGCTCAAAAAACAACAGCAAACTCTGCGAAAAAAGTTAAAAGCTCCACACGATCGACCAAATCACCAACAAAACCATCAAGGGAAGGAAACCGATAGTTCCTTCCCTTATTTTTTATCTTTCTGCTGCTCATATCAAATCCTCTCTTCATCGGAATAGTAAATTCGAGTTCACTGTCAACAGTCAACAGTCAACTGTCAACTGTCAACATCACCTGACGGTGTAACCGGAAATGATATCAATCCCGCTGAATGTTCGGACAAATCCTGCGAGTAATCCGATCGGGCGAGGGTTGCTCTTACCACTGGTTGAGAATGCCTTGCAACTCCCCTTTCAAAGTTTCTAACGCTGCAATTTGCCCGGAAATGGCCTGTACCTTCGCCGTTAGATGCGGAGAAAGCTTCCGAGCAAGGCAACTCTCCCCGATCGCGAACTTGTAAAATATCCTTAATCTCCTGAAGACTCAAACCGAGAGCCTGAGATCGTTTAGTGACATTACTCCGACAGCCAAGGTGCGGAGCTTGTAAGAATCACTTCTTAGATTTCCTAGTTACTCCCTTACGGGATTTCGACATTGACCCTTATTGAGACATTTCAATCCCCGGCAAACCGTCTGCATAGGCCTTTTGAATTCCCGACTGCCCATCGGTACTAATTAAAGCTATTCCTCTATTTCTGATTACTTGACCACTAGCAACATCCCTATCGGTTGTATAGCCACAATTAGAACAAGAATGTACTCTAACACTCAAATCTTTTCTAACTTCTGCGCCACACTCAGGACACTCCTGCGAAGTCCCCCTTGCACTAACCTCGCCGAAAAACTTGCCACGCTTCCAGCACACATACTTGGTGATAGTTCGGAATTGTCCAAATCCCTCTGCAAGCATTTGCTTTCCAAGCATTCCTTTGGCAAGAATTCGGTAATCCAAGTCTTCCATGAAAACCATATCGCCAGCATCACAAAGAGTGTGGGCTTGCTTAAAATGAAAGTCCTTACGGGTGTTGTCAATTGTGTGGTGGATTCTAGCAACCTTGATGCGCTGTTTTTCGTAGTTTTTAGACCGCTTCTTTTTTCGAGAAAGTCTGCGTTGCAGCAATTTCAGCTGGCGTTGCATGACTTTTAAGAACTTAGGCGATTTTACGATTAACCCGTCACTGGTTGCCAGAAACTTAGAAAGTCCAACGTCTACTCCAATTGGATGACCGTGTGGACTGGGGTCAGGGACATTAACATCACATTGGATGTTAATAGATGCGTACCATTTATCAGCTTTATTGATTATCCTTACTTGTTTCACCACAAAACCACTAGGGATTGGGCGATGCAAATTTATTGGAATCAACCCTAGTTTGGGCAAAGCAATATGTATCCCACTCACAGGATTTTTGACAAATTGGGGAAACAACAAAGATTTGAATTGCCCAAACTTTTTAAATCGAGGAAATCCATGCCCAATTTTTTGAAATTTTTCCCATGCTAGATGCAATTGCTTGAGCGCTTGCTGCAACACTTGGCTTGGTACTTCACCCAACCCTTGGAAATACTTTTTTAGCATTTGGCAGGGCGTTGAGCTGTTTTATCTCACTAGGAAAAGGACGATCAGCAGGTATGATGTACTCATGACTGATAGAGCATCTGTCAACCATGCACTTCCGACTATTGCACCAGTCCTTAATTTCCCGCAGCCCGTAATTGTATACGACGCGGCAAGTGTCCATCCACTCTTTGAGCAACTGCTCTTGAGCGGTATTTGGGTAGACTCGGTAGCGGTAGTTCATGGTTAACATTTCACTATCCTAACATATTTAATGGCAAATGTGTTGTCAGTAAATACAAGCCGTCCTAGAAGGACGGGGTTTTCAACCCAGTTTTCTGATAAACGCCAACCTATTGAATACCGCTTGCCCAAACAAGCGATAACCAGCGGGCGATCGCTCCACCGCAGGAGACAGCAAGCCCATCTCCTCATAGTAGCGAACAGTTTTCACTGACAAACTACTAAAGGCAGCTACTGAGCCAATTTTGTACAGTTTCTCGGTAACAGCAATATTCATAAGCCCACCATCAAAGATCGAGGAGCGAAAGACTTTTCTGGTTCTATGTTTATACTGCCTCAGATACAGTTCGTCGATCGCCACTTCACCCAGTCGCCATTGCCCGGTAATCTTAATAAGGAGGATTTTTCTTAGACACGTTGTTGAGCGTCGGCAACTGGGGTCGAGAAGACTGAGGAGGAAGATAGTATTCGGGAGCAGGTGCGGGTTGTTCGGCTCCAGAGCGGTAAATTTGCCACCAGCGGAGAGCGATCGTCACTCCAGCAGTACCCAGCCCAAAAGCGAGTAAAGAGCCGCTCGCACCGATGCTGCCGATCGCTGCATCCACAACGCCCACAGTCACAACAAAGCTGGTAATTGGCTCTCTACGGTAAGCTGACCTCAAAAGTCGCGTCCATGAAGCATTCATTTGGTTTTACTCTGTTCTATATTTATTTACGATCTCTAAAACTTAGAGTTGGCCGGGCGATCGAGATTTCTAGCAAGGGAGACTAGCTTCACCTAAATTAATCTACTCGCCTGTGGGGAATTGTACGGGAGCTTCGCCAAATTGCCAAGCTTGTCAAATCAAAATTTCACCCGAGATACATCCAAAAGCCAGCTCTTGCATTCGGTGAACCGATGTCTCTCAACGCCAGAAGTCCCTGAGGTTGTTTCTCACTAATATTCTAATCAATTCCCGAATTTGTCACGGTCAGCAGAGGTAACACCCGTTGCCGGAAGAGTCCAAACCCAGTGTGAGGCTGACCGCGCCCGCGCAGCTAAAATTAGTTAAGACCTAACCAGGACAGTAACCCCTGCCCTGTGACATACTCGATAATTAAAGTTAAGGAAAAACCGATCATCGCTGCTCGACCGTTAAGGCGTTCTGCGTAGCTATTGAAGCCAAATTTTGGCTGTTCCAGTTTGGGAGTGATGGTGGGTTGTAGTTGTGTCATTGCTTTGGATACCTTGGGATTTACGCTATTCAAATGTGAAATCGAATGTTAGTTACAATTCTTAAACATTTCTGCTTCTATTGTAAAGAGGGTTAACCGCCGTCAACCGTCCACGCAAAAAAAAACTGCTCCCAACTAAAGCCATTCAATAATACCCGCTCAAAATATGACCAATCAGTTAGATACCGATAAGCTTCCCGCAGCCGTACAGCGAGTTGCCTTTGCCCTTCGTACAGTAGGCTGGATTTGCTTCTGGGTGCAGTTAGTGCTAGCGGTGGTAGCGGCGATCATTTTGCTCTTTGCCATCCCCTTCGCCATCCCCAGTGCTACCGCTGCTGCGGCTTCAACCAGTGCCGGCACCAGCGGCGGCGTATTTTTTGCCATTTGCGGGCTGCTCGTGCTCGGTTACAGCGTATATAGGGCTTTCCGCTTCACCCGCTTGTCGAGACAACTGCGATCGCCCGCCAACGCTGTCCGCCCCAAAAAAGCAGACACCATCAAACAGGTACAGTTCACACTGGTCAGCAACTTGGTAGGAATGCTGCTGACGCTGGTCGGCGCAGAAGCCATCAGCGGAACGCTTTTAGCAAAATCTTTAGCCCAGCCGCAGGCCTTGTTCGGTGCCACAGTCGATTTGGGCCGATTTATTCAGCCCCTAGACATATTTGTGGTACTCGCCAATACTCACGCGACTGTTGCTCACTTTGTGGGGATTGTCGGGACTCTTTGGTTGCTCGATCGTATCCACAAGCAATAGAAAATTGGGAATTGGGAATTGCCAATTGCGAATTGCCAATTGCGAATTCCTCCTACCCCACTCTCCTACCATTGCCTCAAACAAAACCATCAGCCTCAAACCCCAGCGTCAGTTGTCTTGTTTTCTCCTCGGCTTCCTCACCCTCATCGCTAATTTATATCGTTTCCGGCTGCATCGTCAGGTGATAAATTAGAGGGCAATTCATGAATGATTTTTACAAGTCGCCACCTATCTCGGCGCAATTTTCAGTTGTTCGATTCACAGTCAACAATCAAGAGTCAACAATCAAGAGTCAACAATCAACAGTCAACAGTCAACAGTCAACAGTCAACAGTCAACAGTCAACAGTCAACAGTCAACAGTCAACAGTCAACTCCCCAATCTCCCAATCTCCCAATTTCCCAATCTCCACTCTTGAAAGATGCGAATTTTATTCACTATTGCTCACTTTTACAATCCCAGCGGCGACGGAAAACACGCTTCCCAGCGGAACGATCCGCAACCGCGACTCAATGCTTTAACTGCTTGCGTGACATCGCTGCAAGCTTTGTACGGCAAATCTCAGTCCATGATTGACATTCGGGAATGTGCAACTATCCCAGCCAATCAATCTCAAAACCACGAAATTGACATTGTTGTTTGCACAACTCAAGGCTATCACCTATTGCCTCAACTGCCGTTGCAGCCGAGGTCTTTTATGCACCACGCTACAAAATGTGAACCGCTGCTATTGGGGTTTGAGTGTCAAGCAGTTTTGCGGGCGTGTCTTGAAAAATATGATTATTTCTGTTACTTGGAAGATGATTTAATTCTGCACGATCCGTGGTTTTTTAGTAAATTAAATTGGTTTACGCATCACGGGGGAAATGGAAATTTGTTACAACCAAATCGCTATGAAATATCGCCTCAAGGGGCTGTTTTTAAAGCATATATTGATGGTGATTTAGCTGAAACAGCTACTTCTAAGTTTCAAAATGTGGAGGAGCAGCCGCAGTTAATGGGAAAAATTATGGAACAACCGATCTCTTTTGAGCGGGCTTTGAATCCACATTCTGGCTGCTATTTTTTGAATGCGGAACAGATGGCACACTGGGCTAAGCAGTCTCATTTTTTGGACAGGGATACTAGCTTTATTGGGCCGCTGGAAAGTGCGGCGACTTTGGGAATTATGCGGACTTTTAGAGTTTATAAGTCAACTCCTGCTTATGCTAATTTTGTGGAGATTCAACATTTTGGAGCGAGTTTTCTGAAGTTGATTGGTAATAAAGTGAGGCTGTCGGAAGCCGAATGAGTTAAGATATTCATGTAAGCTGCAATTACTTGAGAGGTCGCATGACTCAGGCAACCGAACAGATTGTCCTCCCCTCTCCTTTCCCCGACCACACTCAACTGCCAGAGGAAGACGGCACTTTTGTGAAGAATTTTCAGGAGCATCCGCAGAGTATTATTTTGACTGATTCTATTGGGTCGGTATTGCAACGGCTTCATCCCGATGGGCAATATGCTATAGGGCAAGACTGTGGCATCTATTGGCGAGAAACTGAGCCACTTGAAAAGGGTGTGGAAGCTCCTGATTGGTTCTACGTGCCGAATGTGCCACCAACGCTAGGAAATCAAATTCGTCGCTATTACCTGCTGTGGCGGGAATTCATGGCTCCGATGATTGTTTTGGAGTTCGCATCGGGAGATGGTTCAGAAGAGCGAGATACGACACCGCTATCATACTCAGAAGTGGGAACGACGCAAAGATCTGGGAAGTTTTGGGTTTATGAGCGGATCATGCGGATTCCGTTTTATGGCATTTATGAGATCAATAGTGGCAGGCTGGAGGTTTACAGCCTGAACAATGGGTTTTACCAGCAGTTGCTTCCGAACGATCGCGGTCATTATGCGATCGCGCCAATGGGCGTAGAATTAGGACTGTGGCAAGGCAGTTATCAAAACCAGACACTGCTGTGGCTGCGGTGGTGGGACAGCGAGGGCAATTTGCTGCTGACAGGTACAGAACGAGCTTCCTTAGCAGAGCAGGCTTTGAGTGCAGAAGCGCAAGCACGGCGGGATGCGATCCCTCGGTTGTTGGAAATGGGATTGAATACAGAGCAAGTGGCAGAAGCACTGGGTTTATCAGTAGAGGAAGTTAGGCAGCTTTCACAATCTTGATGTCGCTTTTTATTAAGAAGTCAAATTATCGCCGATTTTAACTGTGCCGCTGTTGATGATTTTGGCTAAAACTCCAGTTTGTGCATGACGGAATTCCTGTTGCAGTAAACTGAGTAGGGCAATATCCCGATCGCCCGTTTGTGGATTCACTTCTATGTTGACACAGCGACCGATTCGTGCTGTAACTTCGATGCGCGCCGTGCCTAATTGAAACTGTTTTCCGATCAACTCAAATTCCGACCAAGCTGAAAGGCCGTCTAGCACAATGTTCGGGCGAAATCGGCGCACGTCTATGTTTTGGTGGGCGATTTCGGTTAATTGGTCTAATGTGGCTTGACTCAGCAGAGAAATGTGTACCGGTTGTCGATCGGGATAACGAGTTTCGCCGCTGCTGTCGCCGATTAATTGCAAAGGTGCAAGCTGCGGGTGTCTCGCTTCCTTTGTTGGTTCAATTGCGGCTAGATATTCGGTGAAAAAAGTGCTGATGCGATCGCGCCCCGCTGCTGTGTTCGTTTCTGCGGATAACACTGCAACTCCTTGACGCTTGACTGTCAAAACGGTCGTTTCCGGTTGATAATCACATTCCAAAGCTGCTAACAAAGGCCAATCGTTTTGAACGGCCAAATATTTTTTGCTCATCCAAGGCGCGTTTTTTGCCGGGATATTGGCTGCTTGCATATTATCTGCAAACATTAAGGCAAAAGCGCGATCGCCCTTAATTCCGTGTCCGGCTGTTAAAGCAAACTCCGACATTTCTTGCGGTGTCAGCCCTTTAATTGGATAACTAAATAACTGTTTTATTGTTGCTAATGTCATAAAATTTTCCGAAGTGAGTAGAATCTGAGATATTGCACCATTGTCAATAATCCTTTTTTGAACAGCGAGAATAGTGCAAGATGTGAGTAGAATTGGACTTACGCAGAACCTCTATATGTAGGGTTACCCGCAAACTTTGGAGAAATAGAAGCTATTTCAAAAACATTAATAAAATTGCTATAAAAAGCCAATTAAGCTAGCAATTCATAGCGGCGGATATCTGGCGGCCCAACTGCCAAACCTTCTAGTTTCTGCACTGCGGCTTGAATGTGAGTTGAAGCCAGATGTAGTTCCAGCAAAGCTGCACTTTCCCACTCTTCAACAAAGGTAAAATCTGTGGGTTCGGATTGATTTTGCAGCAGTTCGTATTTGATGCAGCCTGCTTCTTGGCGAGTTGGCTCTATAATGCTCAGCAGCAGAAATTTAAGTTCTGCTACTTTGTCGGGAAAGGCGACGAGGCGGGCGACTACTCGCAAGGTTGGTTTGGACATGGGAGAAAAAAGAAACAGATATGACGATCGAATTTACCGATTTTTATGTGGCCAACTCAACAAAACAGGATTTTACTTAAAATAACCTAAAGAGGTCGCTCGGTCAACGGCAGCAAAATTATCCCAGGAAGCGCTAAAGTCTCTGAAACCCGGTTTTTTGGAAATTCTTCGTTACCAACCGCAGAGCGTCGTATAAACCTGGTTTATTGGTATATTTTGGCGAATACCGAAGAAACTCAATCTTTGGGATAAAATCTCTTGTTTTCTGTAGAATATTCCCAGGCGATCGCCTCTGGGTCTTTTTCGCGGCTCCACTCAGCAAACTCTGGCTTAACTTTCCATTTGCCGATCGTACTTGCGTGAACTTTGAACCTGCGAGAGAGTTCCGTTTGGGTAAAAGATATTTTGGGGTTTTGAGGAGTCTTGGTTTGAGCAATCGGGAATAAATTTGGTTTTTTATCTTGTGCTTTTTCCCGATTTGTGGGAGGCTCTTGAACAGCTATTACCACATTAGGTGTTTCGCTTTGATTTACAGTGGGAGCTATTTGGAAATAATATAAAATTCCGCCTTGTTCGGTCACTTCAAAATCTGCGGCAAACTCACAGGCCCGTTCGTCGAGATACTCTTGCACCTTTTCTCCGGGGAGTTTGGCATTCATCGCCAAATCCAAAGCTGTAACTCGCCCTTGATTTTCCTTGATCAACCTGTAGAAAACCGAGTCTAAATGAGCGAGTTTATGTTTTTGCTGCTGCTGATAGAGCTTGTAAGCCCAAGCAATGCCGGCTGTGGCGACGATCGCCCAAAACATCGTTCCCGACTCGAAACTGGCAACCGCCGTCAAGGAAATAGGCAAAAGCAGGGTAAGATATCCCCAAATGCTGCCCTTCTGTAGGTTATTGCTGTTTTTGACCATAGTTACTAAACAGGTACGTAGTTTAGCTTAGCAGAGCGTGTCTGAATGCCGCAAAACTTTTGCGGCGGTGGATATGTCGGCTAATCGCTGACACACTCTACTACAAAATCCCAGAATCTACTTTTTTTGCAACCGAGGATTCATGTACTTTTTTCGCAAACAGATTGCCATCCTGCTCATTATTGTTGCTTGCTGTATGACTATTAGTTGCAGCGATAACCGAGCTGCCCACTGTACTAAGTTTACTGAAATTGTCACCAAAGGCAACGCTCTCATTGATATTAAGAAAGACAGCAACGATGCTGCAACGACCAAGAACTTAGCTAAAGATTTGAACCAGATAGCGAAACAACTTGAGGCGCTGCAAATAACAGACACAACCCTCAAAGAAATTCAGGGCCCATCGGTTAAATCCTTCCGCCAAATCGGTCAAGCACTCGGGGACATAGGCAAAGCTCTTGAGGCCGGAAATCAGGCTTCTACCAGTATAAAAGGTCGAGAGCAAATCCAAACAGCTCAAGCAGATATTATCAGAGCCGGACAGCAGGCGAATCAATCCGCTGAAAATCTAGACGTTTTGACTAACAAACTGATTAAATATTGTAAGAGCGATCGGTAAAGGCTAGGAATGCGTGAGTTTTGAATGCGTGAGTTTTGAGTTTTAGGAAGGCATCCCCTTCACCTAGCATCTACTAATTCCCAATTACCCATTCCCAATTACCCATTCCCAATTACCCATTCCCAATTACCCATTTCCAATTACCCATTCCCAATTACCCATTCCCAATTTTAGTGATGAATTTCTAGATTCAAAATATAGCGACCGAGTTGTACTTTTTCCGACCACAACTCATATTCTAACCGCAAGTGTTCCGGTTCCGGCTTTCCTGTCAGTGTCAAGTTGCGGGTGAAGTTGCGGAGCCGCAACTGTTCGGGAGTCGCCAGCGAGTCGCCCTGAAGCCAATAACGGCTCAGTCCGTACATTCCTCGTTCCCAGCAGTGGCGGTAACTGTATTTGCCGTTTCCTTGCATGGTCATAATGACCCGATAGGGCGAAACTTCTAGCCAGAGCAACCGTGGTTTTGTGGTTGTTGGCATGATAGCAACTTGCTCGGCAGATTCGTCGGGAAATTGGCGATCGAGGATGGCTGGTTCGTGTAACAACAAGTGAAAGCGATCGCGGTCTTTTTGATACAGCGTACCAGCGGTTTCAACGAATGACCATAAAGGTAAATCTGTGGATACCAGCGATAAACTTACAGGCTTGCGGTGATGCGTCAGCATAAATAAAAGTTTAGGAGTTATTGTGGATCGGGGGATTTGAAATTTGATATTTTAGATTTTAGATTAGCTGGGCTCCAAATTCCGGAGCTTTTGCTTAAAAAAATGAAAAATCTACAATTCCTAATCGAAAATATAAAGTTGTTCACTCCAAAGTCAATCATCTGCTCGATAACTGAGAGCTTGACATGAAATCTGGGCAGATACACGGATAGTATTTGTGAAATTAAGGTTAAATCCGTGCAGTTACATCCGCTATCCCCTGTCGCTGACAACTGACAGCCGACAGGGGAGGGCGAGTTTAATCCGTCTTGGAGTTAAGCACACGCTGGGAAAAGATCGGCAGCCTGCACAAAAAACGACTGATATCGTTTCCGATTGCATCGGTATTGTTCAAACAGTCAAAAGTCAAAAGTCAACAATCACCTGACGGTGTAACCAGAATTGATATGACTGTTGACTGGGAAAAGGGTAGGATAGCTAACGCCGTCCATCCCTGTTTATCTTAATGCAAGCTGACATTATAACTATTGCGCTTCTCGGCGAAAGTCAAACTTTAACAATTCAAAAACCTGCCTCGGGGTTGTCGCTGGTGGGGAGGATTCGAGTTCCGGGCGATAAGTCGATTTCTCACCGAGCTTTGATGTTGGGTGCGATCGCCCGCGGTGAAACTACAATTGAGGGACTGCTGCTAGGAGAAGACCCCCGCAGCACTGCTAAATGTTTCTCGCTCCTCGGAGCCGAAATTTCCGAACTCAATGCGGAACTGGTGACAGTCCGGGGCGTTGGAATTGGCGAGTTAGAGGAGCCTGTCGAAGTCTTGGATGCGGGTAATTCCGGCACGACGATGCGGTTGATGTTGGGAATTTTAGCATCTCATCCCGGGCGTTTTTATGCGGTCACGGGTGACAGTTCTTTGCGATCGCGCCCGATGTCGCGCGTCATTAAACCGCTGCAACAAATGGGAGCGCAAATTTGGGGCCGAAAAACCAATTCTTTAGCGCCTTTAGGGATACTCGGACAGCAGTTGAAAGGGATTCACTACCATTCTCCGATCGCCTCTGCTCAAGTTAAATCCTGCATTTTGCTGGCCGGTTTGATGGCGGAGGGAGAAACTACCGTCACAGAACCCGCTTTGTCCCGGGATCACAGCGAGCGGATGCTGCGAGCGTTTGGAGCAAAATTGAGCGTCGATCCAGAAACTTGCAGCGTTACAGTTACTGGGCCGGCGCAATTGCATGGGCAGAATGTCATCGTACCAGGAGATATCAGTTCGGCGGCATTTTGGTTAGTGGCTGGGGCGATCGTCCCGGGTTCGGAGCTGCTAGTCGAAAATGTCGGCGTTAACCCAACTCGCACAGGCATTTTGGAAGCTTTGGAGATGATGGGGGCCGACATTCAACTACAAAATCAGCGAGAGGCTGCTGGGGAACCCGTAGCAGACATTTTAGTTAGGCATTCCCAATTGCGGGGATGCACCATTGCTGGCGACTTAATTCCCCGACTGATTGACGAAATCCCGATTTTGGCAGTGGCGGCGACTTTTGCGTCGGGTACTACCATAATTCGAGATGCGGCAGAGTTGCGAGTCAAAGAGAGCGATCGGCTCGCCGTGACTGCTGCGGAACTCAACCGCATGGGAGCCAAAATATCCGAGTTACCCGACGGTTTAGAAATTACCGGGGGAACTCCTTTAATCGGCGCGGATGTTGACAGCTACACCGACCACAGAATAGCGATGAGTTTGGCGATCGCAGCCCTGAATGCCACAGGTATTACTAACATTCACCGGGCCGAAGCCGCTGCGATTTCCTACCCCGATTTTACCGCCACTTTGCAACAGATTTGCCATCCAAATTAAGAGCGGGCATTGGGCATTGGGCATGGGGCATGGGGCATGGGGCATGGGGTAATGGGGTAATGGGTAATAGTTAGTGGTTACTTGTTAGTCATTTTTCTAATAACCAATTCCCAATTCCCCAATTCCCAATTCCCAATTCCCAATTCCCAATTCCCAATTCCCAATTCCCAATTCCCAATTCCCAATTCCCAATGACCTCCTCTAAGAATCTTTGCCCACAACTTGTTCTTTAAAAGCATCAACTTCCGTTAACAGCTCTTGACGGTTAGAAGCCTTGAGCAGATAGCGGTAAACAAACCAACCCGTATATCCCATGCCAATCAATTCAAAAACTGGAGCTACCAAAGGGACATCATTAAGAGCACCTAAAACTCCCAGCAATACCTTAATACTAATACCGCCTGCCAGAATTAAACCAAGAGTTACGAGGGGCTTTTGATAGTCAGCAAAAAAATTGGAGACATAGGCCGGAAGTTCAGACAAAATTGTCATAACTTGGTCTTTAATATCTTGGAACTGGCCGGTCGGTGTTTCTGTAGTTGTGACTGTAGTCATTACCCCCGGTTGGTCAGCCACCAGGTCTACTGTGACGACTTCAGTAATTATTTGTGTGTCGTCAGAAAAGTTAGCTTGTGTCATTTGATACTTCCTCCGGTGTCAAGTAAAATTGCAGCCTTTGAATTGCTGCCAGTATAATTCTCCGGCAATTAGCACAGCATTCGCGCTGCCGGGACTAATTGATGAGACTAAGGCAGAGCTTCCCAAATTGCAAGCAAAAATAAGGATATAAGTTAATTTTAAACAATTGCCCTCGTTGGCAAATCGCTCTTTTGACTCATTTTTTCAATTCACCGAGGTCGATTTGATTCGCGCAAGGGCGGCCTTGTTCAAAATCGGTGATGTTGGCGATCGTACTTTCGGCGATATTTTTCAAAGCTTCCTCGGTGAAGAAAGCTTGATGTCCGGTAATCAGGACGTTGGGGAAAGTCAGCAAGCGCTGAAATACATCGTCTTGAATCACCTGATTTGACAAATCCTCAAAAAATAGATCCGTCTCTTGTTCGTACACATCTAAGCCGAGGTTGCCAATTTTACCAGACTTCAGCCCTTTGGTAACAGCCTTGGTGTCAATCAACTGGCCGCGGCTGGTATTGATCAGCATCATCCCCGGTTTCATTTGCTCGATCGCCTCTGAACCGATCAAATGATAAGTTTCCGGTATCAGCGGACAGTGGAGACTGACAATATCCGAGGCGCCGAATAGTTCCTGCAGCGACACGTATTCCATGCCCAACGCTTCGCAATCCGGGTTTTGGGAAACATCGTATCCCAGCAGGCGACACCCGAATCCGTGCAAAATTTTGGCGGTAATTGTGCCAATTCTACCAGTCCCGACGATTCCCACCGTTTTGCCGTGGAGGTCAAAACCCAACAAGCCGTCTAGGGCGAAATTGCCCTCGCGGACGCGGTTGTAGGCGCGGTGGATTTTGCGGTTGAGAGACAAAATCAAAGCGACTGCGTGTTCGGCGACGGCGTAGGGAGAATAAGCGGGAACTCGGAGGAGAGTTAAGTCTAAATCGCTAGCTGCTGCTAAATCGACGTGATTAAATCCGGCGGATCTCAGGGCTAGCAAGCGCACGCCGTTTTGGGCGATCGCCCGCAGCGTTTTCGCGTCCAAGCAGTCGTTAACGAACGCGCAGACGGCCGGAAATCCCGCAGCCAAAACGCTGGTTTCCAGGTTCAGACGCGGTTCAAAAAAAACTAACTCATGTTGGCCGCCGACATTGGCTGCTTCCAGAAACGTGCGATCGTAAGATTTCGTACTGAATACGGCTACCTTCATGATTTTTGCCTGCAAACCCAGTAATAGTTGGAAATTCTTTCCAGATTAACTCTCTTTCCTTACTTTTTTTAATTAAATTTCTTAAACTAAACTCAGCAGCGATCGTCAATCACCCTGGATAAAACCCAATGCCCAAACAACCCAAAACAATCATCTATGAAATTTTAGAACTCTCAGACCGCACTAATTTATACAGTCTAGCAGATGATTTTATTATTACTTTTCTAATTATTTTAAATATTACAGCTTTTATAGCTTCTACTTCTCCAGTTTTTTCCCTCGAATACAAACGGATTTTTGAATCTATCGAAATTATTTCTTCTTTAATCTTCACCATAGAATATCTTTTGAGACTTTGGGTCTGTACCGTCGATCGCCAATACAGCAACCCTATTTGGGGAAGAATAAGATATGCTCTCACACCATTGAGTATTATTGACTTTATTTCTATTTTGCCCTATTATCTAGTGCTATTTTTCCCAGCCATAACCTTTGTTAATTCAATTAGCCTTTTGCGATTGTTGCGACTGCTAAAAATGAGCAGATATTCTGAATCAGTGCGGACTCTGGGAACAGTATTGTACGCCAAAAAAGAGGAACTAATAGCTACCGCATTTGCAGTTTTTATCATCCTAATATTTGCATCTAGCATTATGTATTTTGTCGAATCAGAAGCCCATCCTAAAGCTTTTGGGAGCATCCCCGATGCCATGTGGTGGGGAGTTGTAACTTTGACGACTGTCGGTTACGGCGATATTTATCCGATCACTCCTCTAGGCAGGTTTTTAGGAGCAATATTAGCATTTTTGGGCATCGGAATTTTTGCTCTTCCTGCGGGGATAATTTCTGCGGGTTTTTCCGAGGAAGTCCAAAGGAAAAAGCAGCAAAAAATAGCTGATAGTTTCGGGAAATCCGCCAATTCTTCACCTGTAGAAATGCAGGCGGAAATCGACGTAAGTTTTGAGCAGAAGCTCATAGCGATCGCACTTCACATCGAAAACTCATCCGAATTGATGAAACTTTGCGTCGAGAAGACTAAACAAAAGCTGGGAACTACTTTTGAAAGTGAAGAAATCCTACGCGATTTAGCTATACACTTGTATAATGAAGCCCTTCGTAAATTCGAGCTTTAATTACAGCCTTGCACTAAGTACATCGCTCTAATTAAATATCAGACACGATTTCACGTTAAATCCCAGACTTCTCAAAAAACTCTGGCATCTCGGTATTTTATTACACAATTTCCGTTTATGCTTGAAAATACAGCTACAGATGATTCATCATAATGCTACTACTAAATAATAAATAGTGATAACTTGCTGTATAGCTCCACTTTAAAAAAATTGTATAAATACAGATGAGAACAGCTAACTCAAGTGTTCACTGTGACTGAGAACCATCAACTCAAAAAATCTAGTGAACTCTCACCGATAACCTGCGATCGCAAATTAGTCGTCAAAAGTTATATGATAACAGGTACGATAACAGAAATAATTGTTTCAGGCCCGAGGGGGGTGCGTATTGTTGTTACTGGAAAAGCACCGCTATGTTTTTACAATCTTTGACTCATTCAATTTCCAAAATTTCTGGTAAAGTTCCCCTACGCACTATTCTGGTTGTACCATTTGTACTTCAGATTGTCGGTGCTGTGGGAGTTGTCGGCTATCTGTCATTTAGAAACGGACAGCAAGCCGTCAATGATGTTGCTTCGCAGTTGCGACAAGAAATTAGCGATCGAATTAGCGATCGCCTCCAAGGATACATGGCCACTCCCCACAAACTCAATCAAGTCAAAGCCAATGCTTTTGAATTAGGCGATCTCAACTTGCAAGAAATTCCCAGAATCCAGCGTCATTTCTGGAAACAAATGCAAATCTTTGACACAGTAAGCGTTACATATATTGCTACTCCCGCCGGAGACTTTATTGCCGCCAGACGCAATAATGACGGCACTTTTTTATTGCAAGAAAGAACAGAACTTACAGGTGGCGACATGAATTATTACGCTGCTAACAACCGTGGCGAACCCGCTGCATTTGTCAAAGTAAAACCTAAATACGACCCGCGAGTCCGCCCCTGGTACACAGCAGCAGTCCAAGCCAGAACCGCAACTTGGAGTCCAATTTATGCCGACTTTACTAGCAAAGGACTTGGGATTACCGCCGCACAGCCGTTATACGATGAATCTGGACAATTACAGGTAGTTTTTGGCACAGACTTACTTTTTACTCAGCTCAATCAATTTCTGCAAAGTCTCAAAATTGGCAAGTCAGGACAGACTTTTATTATCGAGCGATCGGGCGATTTAGTCACAACCTCAACCTCAGACCCGATCTTCTCAGTTAAGGGTGAGGAAACAGCAAGAATTAAGGCTGTTGATAGCAAAAATACTCTCATTAGTTTCACTACTAAATATCTGGCAAAAAACTTTCTAGATTTCAACAATATTCAGCAAACCCAACAGCTTAACTTCAATATTAAAGGTGAGCGACAATTCCTACAAATCACTCCCTTACAAGATGATAAAGGTTTAGACTGGCTAATTGTAGTAGTCATCCCCGAGTCGGATTTCATGGAGCAAATCAACTCAAACAACCGCGCTACTATTTGGCTGTGTATCGCAGCATTAGGATTAGCAATATTCATCGGATTGGCTACCTCAAAATATATCGTCCAGCCGATTTTACGCCTCAAGTTTGCTGCTACGGCTTTCGCAGGGGGAGAATTCAACCAAATTGTCAACCTAGAGCGCGATGACGAACTAGGCGTGCTGGCAAAAGCTTTTAATAGTATGGCAGATCAATTGCGATCGTCCTTCAGCGCACTCGAAGCCAAAAATATTGAATTGCAGCAACTAAATCAGCTCAAAGACGAATTTCTTGCCAATACTTCCCACGAACTTCGCACGCCTTTAAATGGGATTATCGGCATTGCAGAATCTCTGATTGACGGCGCAACTGGAGAATTACCACAACAAACAAATTCTAATTTAATTTTAATTATCTCATCCGGCAGAAGACTGTCTACGTTAATCAATGATATTCTAGATTTTTCCAAACTCAAACACCAAACTCTTGAACTGCAAATCAAGCCCATAGGTTTGCGAGAAATTGCGGCTTTAGTTTTGAGTTTATCCCAGCCACTCATTGGCACAAAATCCTTACATTTGATTAACGCAATTAGTTCAGAATTGCCTCTGGCTGCCGCCGATGAAAATCGCCTACAGCAAATCCTTTATAATTTAATCGGGAATGCTATTAAGTTTACAGAAAGCGGTACTATAAAAATTTCAGCCCAGGTAATTCATAGTTCGGTATTAGTAGATAGTGAAAAATTAACACCGAATAATGAACTATTAGCAATTACTGTGTCTGATACAGGTATCGGTATACCTAAAAATAAGCTAGACAAAATTTTTGAATCCTTTGAACAAGGTGACGGTTCAACTGCCAGAAATTATGGCGGAACAGGTTTAGGTTTGGCGGTGACAAAACAATTAGTCCAATTGCACGGCTGCCAAATCTGGGTTTCCTCCACTGTAGATGTCGGTTCTAAATTTACTTTCACTTTACCAATATCTCACGGTGAGTTAGACTTCACGAATCAGGAGTCATCTTTACCGGAAAAAACTCAACAGTTGATCGCTCGTCCGCTGACCCAGTTAATTACTGCCAATCCCTCAGAATTAACAGTTAAAGAACTTGCAGAAAATCACCAACTTAAAATCATGGTTGTGGATGACGAGCCAATCAATATCCAGGTAATCGTCAACAATCTTTCCCTAGAAAACTATACCATAATTCAAGCATCTAATGGCATAGAAGCTATAGAAATAATCGATAAAGGACTGAAGCCAGATTTAATTTTGCTCGATGTAATGATGCCGCGCATGACTGGCTATGAAGTTTGCAAAAAAGTGCGAGAAAGATTTGCAGCATTGGAAATGCCGATTGTGATGCTGACAGCTAAAAATCAAACGGAAGATTTGGTGGAAGGTTTTAATTTAGGAGCTAATGATTATCTGACGAAGCCTTTTATCAAAAAAGAGTTATTAGCGCGGATTAAAACTCACATTCATCTGGCAAAGCTCAATGCTGCTTACGGCAAGTTCGTACCTCACGAGTTCTTAAGGTTGCTCGGACAGGAAAGCATTATAGATGTCAAATTAGGCGATAACTTGCAAAGAGAAATGTCGGTAATGTTCTCTGATATTCGCTCTTTTACTAGCATCTCAGAACAGATGACACCGGAGGAAAATTTTGCTTTTATCAATAGCTACTTGGGCAGAGTTAGCCCTTTAATTAGAAAGCATCGCGGGTTTATTGATAAATATATTGGCGATGCTGTGATGGCGCTGTTTCCCGAATCTGCTGATGATGCTTTGCAAGCCGCTATTGAAATGCAGCAAGAAGTGATTGTTTTCAATCAGCACAGGCAAACAAACGGCTATCTGCCGATTACGATTGGGGTGGGCTTGCATACTGGGAATTTAATGTTGGGTACGATTGGCGAAGAGCAGCGGATGGAAAGTACGGTGATTGCTGATGCTGTTAATTTGGCTTCTCGGTTGGAGGGTTTAACTAAGTTGTATGCTGCGGGAATTTTGATTAGCGATCGCACTTTGTTGAATCTTGATGATTTAACTAAGTATAGCTATCGGTTTGTCGATCGCGTTAAAGTGAAAGGTAAAAATCAGCCCGTAGCCGTTTTTGAAGTCTACCAGGGAGATGCTCAACCGATTCAGCAGTTAAAGAAACAAACTCAGACCGACTTTGAACAAGCTATTGTACTTTATCACCAACAAGATTTTGTGCGGGCGCAGCAAATATTTCAGGCAATATTGGCAATAAATCCTGTTGACAAAGCAGCAAAACTATATTATGAGCGCTGTGCAAAATATCTCAAATATGGGCTGACTGAAGGATGGACGGGTATCGAATCAATTGATGAGAAATAAGATAGCAGTTGACAGTTGATAGTCAACTGTCAACTGATTCATTACCAATCTGGCGGCAAATTGTAATGTTCGAGAGTCGATCGATCTTTTAGCAATTCTTGAGTTTGTTCATCCACCCGAATCTGACCATCAGCCAAGATTAACGCCCTTTGAGTCGTTTTCCCAATCCAGTTCAAATCATGGGAAGCAATCAAAATTACCTCGATCGGCAATTGCGACAAAACCTTAGCCAAATGCCTCCGCCACGACGGATCTAGTCCATTTGTCGGCTCATCCAAAATCAAAATAGCCGGCTCTAATGCTAAAATAGCAGCCAAAGCTGCCAACCTTCTTTGACCCCCAGAAAGCTCGTGGGCCGAACGGTTGGCAAATTCTACCAAACGGAATTCGTCTAATAGGGCTAAAGCCCGATCGCGCGCCACCTCCAGCGACACCCCATAGTTGCGCGGCCCGAACATCACATCCTCTAAAATAGTCGGCATAAATAGCTGATCGTTAGCATCTTGAAAACAAAAGCCAATTTGCCTCCGCGCTTGCGATAAAGTAGCCTGTTCCAGCTTAGTTCCCTGCACTCTAATCTCGCCAGATTGAGGCATTTTTAAACCAATTAAATTTTCGAGTAAAGTGCTTTTGCCCGCGCCAGTTAAGCCTAGCAAAGCAACTCGTTCTCCCGGTTGCAAGGTGAATGAAATTCCTTGCAATACTGGTTTTTGCTGCGGATATCCAAATACTAAGTCTTGTACTTCGATTGTTGGTGTCACTTTTTGTCTGCCTCGATTTTAGGATTAAGAGTTTTTAACCGCAGAGGGCGCAGAGGGCGCAGAGAGGAGAATGGAGAATTGAGAATGTAAATGGTAAAAGTTAAAATATAGATGCACAAATTAATCAATTCCCAATTCCCAATTCCCAATTCCCAATTCCCAATTCCCAATTCCCAATTCCCAATTCCCAATTCCCAATTCCCAATTCCCAATTCCCAATTCCCCATGCCCTATACCCAATTCCCATAAGAAGCGATTGTTAATCCGGCTGCGGTTAAAATCGTGACTGTGAGCCAGAGTCGCTCTTTTGGTGTTGATTTTGACTCGGTGGGCAAACTTCCTTTGTAACCGCGAATTAGCATGGCTGCGTGTACTCTTTCCGCGCGATCGAGACTTCGCAAATAAAGCGCCCCAATCATCGAAGCGCTGGCA
>JANMLZ010000099.1:0-12570 GCA_031372825.1 Cyanobacteria bacterium OTE_58_metabat_593
AAAAAATCCGGTCGAATCGATATATTTAGTTATTTGCCCAAATTTGGAGACGGCAGTCCCGTGACCCTAAATTTTTTGGGGTTGGGACACGGCACTGCCGTCTCCTAATTTCGGTTACTAATAATTATGATGCAACCGGAAACGATATCAATCAATCAACTCTGCTTCTTCAAAAATCAGTCGAGTCGTCAACTCCAAACCCGGCAGCAACTCATCCAAAATCGGCATATTATCCGTATAAACTTGACTAGAACCATCGGGGAAGAAACTTCTAATTAAAATAGCCTCTGGATCGATTACCCAAACTCGCATCACACCCGCAGCCAAATAATCTTTCGCCTTCTCTTCAAATTCCTTCATCGTTTGATCGGGAGAGATAATCTCAATTACCAGTTCAGGAATTGCCGGACAAGCTTGATTGCGCCGATAACTGCGCGGTAAACGTTCATAAGAAATATACAGTAAATCTGGTACAGGAGCCCAGTTTCGATTCTGACGCTTTAATAGAATCGCTAATTCTGGAAAGACTCTACCTTTCCCCCTACTCCATAGACGCAATAGGAAATTTAAAGCTCCCTGTAAACTGGAATGAAAAAATTTTGGAGACACTTTAGGAACTGCTTGACCATCTACAAACTCATAATACACGTCTCCGTCGGGCAAAGCTAGAAATTCTTCTAAAGTGAGTTTGGTTCCAATTCCTACCATGACTCCTAGCCCTCTTACTAATTAGTTGATAGATGTATTATATAAAATTTTCCAAATTTCTGAAAAGCAGGATTTACGCACGATCGCCAAAAACCCGATTTCTATCTCAATATCTCTCCCAAGGATGCAGGATTTTTCTCAGAAACCCGGTTTTTTATGTGAATTCTATTCTCTTCATCCCTCTCCCCTCTGCGCCCTCTGCGCCCTCTGCGGTTCAATTCCACAAATATGGGGCGAACATCAGCCCGCCCCACCTTCTCGCAAAAACCCTAAACCCTTCATTTCAACCAAGCCCGATGAGCCATCAAAGCAGCAAACGGCTGCACTCCCCGCAACTGGTTCGATAGAGGCAAATGCCCTCTAGGGGCGCTCAAATCCCAAATAAACTCTTGCGGGTAGCGCGTCCAATTATTGCCTTTCTTCCAGCCAATTAGCGGCCACAACTTATCCCAATTCTTGCCCGAGCTCAGCCAAATTTCTCGCTGTACCGAAAATCCAAATCTGCCTTCGGAATGAACTTTCCATAGCGTATTAATTGTTTGCAAATCTGCTACGGGCAAACTTTCAACTTGGGTAAAATACAGCCACTTTCTTGCGGAAGCTGTTTCACCGACCAATTCACAAAGCTTGTCTAAAGTCAAGCGATCGGCTTCTTGAAATTCTTGCAAGGTCAGCAATTGTTGCAGCGGAGTGTAATCAATGCTAGAGTCCGATCGCAGCGGCACAACCCCAGTCGGAAAATTCGCTTGCAAAAACTCCGTCGCTCTCGGAGAGTCAGCACTGTACAAAACTTGGTAAGCCTTACCCATTACCGCAGTCGGTGGCTCCGACTTGCGCTCTAATAAAAATTCCATCAATACATCCCAACCGGAATCTGCTATGTGTTGTTGTAGCAGTTGCAGTTGACTTTTTTCCGAACCCGACCTCAACTGAGAGCGGAATTCGGCTGTATCGGCCGCCGAGTCTAATGGAGAAGTAGAAATCGAGTCAGTCATAGAAACTATCAGCTATCAGCTATCAGCTCTTAGCTGAAGCCCTGGTTTTCACCCATTGTACAATGGTACTGACTCTGATTCACTTCTCTGTTTTCAGATGCCCGCGCGCTGCGCTGCCAGCTAAAAGAGTCGATCGCGCTTGTCGAGAGCCAATGGCAGCAATACCAAATCAGCTTACCATCAGCAATTTACGATCGAGCCACTTAAAAGAGTTTTTCTTGAGCCTAATCGTCCACGATCGCAGCCCATGCAGAGAACGAAGGCGGAAAATAGTTGATGTCATATTCCGAATCTTCCCACTCTTTCACCCAAAACGGTACAACGCCGGGGCAAGGAGTTCTCGCATAGGTGCGCTCTTTGATCTCGATCGTCTGAAATAGCTGTTTCAAAGTATCTCCCCGATCCAAAGCTTCGCTGAGGATGTCATCCAAGTCAGGATCGACCCGTTTGACGCGGTTTTTGTCCTCCTCAAGCCAGAGAAGTTTCAAAGACTTCAGATCCCTGGGACTGAGGATGCTCTTGTAGTACACGCGCTTGAGAGTAGCTACGGGTTCCAATGAGCGTTCGATCCGGCGAATTTGCTGAACTCGCAGGTAGTGCCATTCCGCTAAAAGCTTGCGTTCCGAAGGCGGGATAACTCCCTTCCCCGTTGCGTGTTTGTAGTCATAGTTCACCAAACTGCAAGCCATATTCGCCAGCAGGTGAATTAACTGTTTTTCTTTGGGTGTTGCCTGGCGCCGTTCTTGGGTTCTTGTCAATACCCGCTGTCTGCGAGTAGTTTCGAGAGTATTTTCCATTGGGTTTTTACGAGATGAAATACGATTGTGCCCGATCCGAATCCCGAACATCAGAAGGTAAGGAAGTCCAGACGCGGGGAAACTCCACCGACCGACTCGCCTCACCTGTTTATTTTCCTATCTACCGTTCTTTGAAACTGAACTCCAACCCCCAGGATTAGGTAGACTGATATTAGGATCGACTTTTAACCGCCTCGGATAGAGGCGGTTGCGACAACAACCACAACCACAACCACAACCGCCACACAGCGAACCACCCAGATCGCCAAATATTATTTCCTGCCTTTACCTGTCTTTACCTCTTCTTGCTCCCCATCCTCATTCGTTCCAGTGTAGTTGAAGTCGGGACGACTCCCGGAAACCGTCAAACTACTGGCTGATGAAGGTTGTAGAACGATCGCAGAAGCACGGGCGCTGCCTGCTGAGAAAAAGCCGATGCCACCGGAGGCAATTACCGCCAATACTAAAATGCTGTTTTTCATGTTCGATGACCCTGATTTGCGTAGATTGACACTTTTTGACTAACTCGATCGATCAGAAATGGGTTGATGCAATAGCCCACTTGTCTTCTGATAAATCTGCCTGCCATAATCAATTTAGACAGGCACACCCGAAGAGCGATCGGAAACGCCGGAAGTGACGTGTTACTAATGTCCACGATCATCCACCAACCGGAATTTTTCGGGTAGTGGAGCGAAAGCCATCACGGCGTCGATCCATCAGGGAGTTATGCCATCAGGGTGCTAATCCATCGGGTAGTTAAGCCATCAGGGCGCATCTTCTACAACTAGCCACAGACTTAACTTTTATAGTTGAGCCAGTGGTTAGTAAGGCACTGACAACGCCTTTAAGAATTAAACTTTTTGTGGATTAATCCCGAAAAGTTTGTCCTTAAGAATCCCCGCGCTTGCGGAAGCCCGGGAAGTGTCAGCAGCATGGAATTCCATGCAATCTAAGTCAACTAAAAAAAACGCAGATTAACGATATCTCCCACTCAAGCAGTCCTCAGCAAAACGCTGAGGTTTTTTATTGGCAGTTATTGTTGAGCCTTTTCCTCCGGCACCAAGCAGCCTGGTGTGAAGGCAGAAGGTTGACGGCGCTGCGGTTATGAATTTCCCTGACAACATCATACCACCGGGTGAAATTTAAAGTATTATTGTAAAAAAATGTGAAGAAAAGGGCGTTTTGGCGTTCTCAATCCGATCGACTGAAAATTCACAAATTATGTGAACGAGTGTAAAGAATCAGGTACCGGGGGTACGATCGAGCCCTCATAGTAGGATTTGAGGCGAACAGTTGCAAAGATACGGTAAAGATTGAGCAGGAAAAAGGTGAATTAGTAGACAATAGAGAAAGAACAACAAAAAACTTCAACCATAGTAATACCAGTCAAAAAAAACAATGCAACTGTAGGCCAACTCCAAACCCTTATTGAATAAGTCATTCCCAAGTCTTAAAATCTAAAATCTAAAATCTAAAATGGTATAAGCTGGCAATAATTGCAATTTGTAACCCTTCGATCGCACAGCATAGAGGCGCAGCATCTTGATGAATTCGCAGAGGACAGCATCCGTCAACTTAACCTACCAATATCAAGTCGGAGGATATTTGCCTGCCGGTGCGCCCACCTATGTCAGGCGATCGGCAGACAGCGAACTCTACGAAGGACTCAAAGCCGGACAATTCTGCTACGTGTTGAGTTCGCCACAAATGGGAAAGTCCAGCCTGCTAGTGCAAACAGCCAAAAGGTTGCAAGCAGAAGGTACAGCTTTTGCCGCCGTCAGCTTGAGAAGCATCAGCAGCCCAGACATCTCCCCCCAAAAGTGGTACGCCGCAATCATGTACCGCATGGCCAGCAGTTTGCACCTGACAAACAGGTTTGATGCCATCAAGTGGTGGAACGATCGCGAACTCCTGTCACCAGTGCAGCGATTAGAGATATTTATCGAAAAAGTTCTACTCAAGTCAATTAGGCAAAATCTGGTAATTTTCATCGATGACATTGACAGCACCAGCCGCCTAAATTTCAGTACCAGCGATTTTTTTGCCTTGATCCAGGCTTGTTACTCCAAGCGAGCAGAACAACCGGAATACGATCGCCTGACTTTTGCTGTTCTGGGAGTAGCCGCCCCGTTAGAATTGATGCCAGATCAAAGCTGCAACCCTTTTAATATTGGACGACCGATTAATTTAACTCGATTTCAACTCGACGAAAGTTTGCCACTAGCAAAAGGATTAGCACTCAAAGCTTTTCGCCCTCAAAAAGTCCTCCAAGAAATATTAGCTTGGACGGGCGGGCAACCGTTTATGACTCAAAAAATGTGCCACTTGGTACTTGAATACGGGCCTTTTATTGGCAGAAGTTGCGAAGCCCAGCAGGTGGAAAAACTGCTGAAACACAGAATTATTAAAGATTGGGAAGAACGGGACGAACCCCCACATTTAACAGCAATTCGCGACCGCATTTTCCACAGCCGCTGTGACCTCACCAAGCTGTTAACGCTATACCAGCAAATTTTGCAACCGCTCGACCCAAAACAAACGGAAGCGCCGGGATTACTAGCCGATTACTCTCCCGAACAAATAGAATTGCAACTGTCAGGACTGGTTGTTAAATATCAGGGTAAATTAATAGTTGCTAACCTAATTTATCAGTCAGTTTTCAATCAGTTATGGGTGGAAAAAGAATTAGGAAATCTGGCTCCGTACCGCTTGGCGCTGGCAGCATGGCTGGCTTCCGAGCGCGCCGATAAATCGCAGTTATTGACCGGGGAAAGTTTGCAGTCAGCTTTGGATTGGGCGGCGAACAAACAATTAAGCGAAGAACACTATTGGTTCTTGAATCCCGGAACTTTTAGCGAAAAACCGACAGTCGCCGCAGCACAAGTTGCAGACAGTAGTGCAGACAGTAGTGCAGACAGCAGCATTCTCACCCCGCCCTCAGAGACTGTTCCAACTGGCAGCAACGAACAGAGATTGTACGATCACATCGTCTCCTGCGTGGAAACAGAATCCCCCGCACAGGTGATCGAGCGGTTCCGACAGCTATTTATCGACGGCATGGGCTATCCCGATCGCGAGATTGAAGCAACTTTGTACAGTATAGTCTCCGTCAAGCGATCGGATTTGGACTTTAAATATATCCTCCACCGCTGCTGCTACATCCCGATCAACCGCTGGCAATTGCACTCACAAAACAAATTGGCGATCGCGAACTTGGTAGCTTTATTTAAGCAGACTTCTCCCCGGTTTGGGATAGAATTCTACATAGTCAAGCGCTTGCAAGAACAAATAGCCTTCTTTACTAAAAGTGAAGAATTCCAAACCCTAGAACGCGTGGTAAAAGCCGTAGATCGAGAGCAGCAACCCCACAAACAAGATACTAATTATCCTTTGGGCGAATTGATTTCTCGGTATCCTTATTTGTACGGGCATTCTCTGCTGAGCAAGGACAGCATTGAGGAAGACCAGCAAACCATCAAAAAACTGGAATTTCAAAGACAGCGACAATTTGAAACACATTTGTCTCAATATTTAAATTATTTGGTTGAGCCGAGAAATACAGAAATAGGAATTGTGCAGCCGGCGGCAAATCCCACACTTTTGAACGATGCAGAACTGCACTTAGCTGTTAGGGAATTTGCCGGAAAAGTAACGGGCGATCGTAGTTACAAAGAATCGGCTCAATTTTTCCTGAGAGATGCCAGACAGATTCCATCTTACGGCTCATTTAAGGTGCATTTATATGAATATTTGATTTCGTCGGTAGAACCAGAATACGGCGGGCGTCAATTTAACGATCGCTTGTACAAGCACATCAAAAATACATTTCCAGAAAATGACTCTGTGAAATTAAATAATATATTGTTAGTTCGGACTTGCCAGCAATTGTTCAACTTCTTAGTAGTGGAAAATGCCCAACACCCCAGCCACTACGTTTTTTACGACTTAGTTCACAACCTAGGCCCCAGTCGGACAATGGGTTTACTGCTCAAACTCGTACTGCTTTCGGGCAAAGTTAAACCCGAGTTGGAGAAGCGATTTTCTGTTTTGTTCAATCACTATGAAGGTAAAGCTGCTGATGAAATTATGTGGTTTATCAAATCATTGGAAAACTTAAATGTGGCTTTGGTTGTGAATTTTGGTAAGACTGATTTGTCTTTGGTTAAACAGCATCTGATTTTGAATTGAAAAATAACGAGAGCGATCGGGTAGCCTTATGTATTAACTCAAAAAAATCAAGGAAAAATAAATGAAAGCCTTTGAAGTCACAGGAACGATCGACGAAAAAGGTCAATTATTGCTCGATCGACCTTTAACCGCAGAAACTCCCGGCCCGGTGCGAATCATCGTCCTCTTTGAGGAACCGATAGATGAAGCTGAAGACGACCCCGATGATACGACCGTGGCAGAAGTAAAAGCCAGTCTCAGAAGAGCGTTGCAGCAAGCTAAAACTGGGCAAACCAGACCAATCTCTGAACTGTGGGAGAGAATCGATGCCGAATGAATTCGAGCTCGTTAGCATCATCGCCGATTTTGATGAAAGCCAATAGCGGTGTATTATTAATAATTTTATGATTAACTATCTCAAAGGTATAGTCGCCAATATCGCCAAAGGCAGCAACCGCGTCATCTTGATTCTGGAAGTCAATCAAATTGGCTACGAAATCCAGATTTTGCCCCGCATTATCGGTCAATTGCCACCCTCCGGCGAAGTCGCCCAAATCTTTACTCACCAGCAAGTTAAGGAAGACCAAATCCTATTGTACGGTTTTGGCAGCGCGGCAGAACGCGATTTGTTTCGGCAGTTGACGAGTGTTAGCGGCGTTGGAGCTCAACTGGCGATCGCCCTGTTGGAGACTTTGGGAATGCAAGATTTAGTCCAGGCGATCGTCGGCGGTAACATCCGCATCCTTGCCAAAACCCCGGGCGTGGGCGCCAAAACCGCCGAACGTCTCGCCCTCGAACTCAAAAACAAACTCTCAGAATGGCGACAGCAGGCAGGTTTGACAACGCCCGTCGCCGCCGGAGTCCCCCCAGCTATTCAAGAAGAAGTGGAGATGGTTTTGCTGGCGATGGGTTACACTGGGGCCGAAGTATTGCAAGCGCTGCAAACCCTCAGTCAAGACGGCTATTTGTCCGACAAAGCTAATGCTGAAGATTGGATACGCGAGGCGATCGGCTATTTAAGCAGATAGCAAAAGTAGGGTGCATCGCCGCGAATAATTCTAGCTATTTAACACAATATATCGATCGACGCACCCTAGGATCTTTGTCAACGCGGGCGATCGGGCAGCTAGAAACTTGGGACTCTGGCCCGCCGGTGACTCAAGCGCCAACTTCGATCGTTGTCTGAAAGTATTTTTTTTGAAATTTGACAGCCAGGGAAATCTAGGTTAATATTACGCCATTGCTAAATTGTGATTGTAAATCACACAAGCCAATACAAACTTGTCGTGTTAATTACTATCTAAATAAACAGCACCAGTACCTAGAAAATTAAATAGATTAAAATAGTGTTTTAGCGCTTCAATCATTTAGCTGTGCGATCGCCTCACTAAATGGCTGAAACACACATTCTCTCGTATAGGCGATCGTTCCCTTGTCCCGTAAAGGTTTCAGGAATTTTTGAGAGGTGATTTTCGGCTCTAAGTGAGTTCGGCATCAGAGGCGATCGCAAACCGCTTCTGGAGCCTTTACTGGGTAAGGCTTTCACAACGAGGGGTCGCAATTAACTTTTCCCCGCAAGGGGATTGAAACTTGGCCAGTGTAGCATCTAACTTCTCCGGTTTCATGGAGCCGCAATTCACTTTTCCCCGCAAGGGGATTGAAACTCATATGGCATACGTGGCATGGTGCCCTTATCCCTAGCGAAGCCGCAATTCACTTTTCCCCGCAAGGGGATTGAAACTTTGCTTTATTAGGATTTTTATAGTCTATAATAAAAAGTCGCAATTCACTTTTCCCCGCAAGGGGATTGAAACTACTCGACTAGGGGATGCGGCGATCACTTCCAGTACAAGCCGCAATTCACTTTTCCCCGCAAGGGGATTGAAACATTGGTAGATGGATTATGGCTAATGTTCGTGTTAATGTCGCAATTCACTTTTCCCCGCAAGGGGATTGAAACAAATCTTCAAAGGTGAAGTTCCCACGATATCCTTTTCGGCCGCAATTCACTTTTCCCCGCAAGGGGATTGAAACCGGATCGGCAGCACGTTGAGCCGGTAGTACAGGTCGGGCCGCAATTCACTTTTCCCAGCAAGGGGATTGAAACGGTGCAGTTCCTGTAGTCTTTCCCGCCCAATTTGCGCCAGTCGCAATTCACTTTTCCCCGCCAGGGGATTCAGATCAATTTCGGCTGTGCCCAAATGATGAGGATACGGCAGTGCCGTGTCCCTACGCCCGACTGTAGGGAAACGGCACTGCCGTCTCCCCTCTTTTCCCCGCAAGGGGATTCAGATCAATTCCGGCTGTGCCCAAATGATGAGGACACGGCAGTGCCGTTTCCCTACGCCCGACTGTAGGGACACGGCACTGCCGTCTCCCCTCTTTTCCCCGCAAGGGGATTAAAACTCAAAACCTGCAAAAGACTTCGCCTACGATGAAAAGAAAATGCTTTCGCATAGCGTGCCGGAGACCGATCGCCCTGTAGGATAGAAAAACTGCCAATTTTTCCACTGCTATGCGTGAATCCATCCAGCAAGAAGCTCAAGCCATTGTGGATAGCCTTGCATCCATTCCCTATAACGTGAGAATTCCAGCGAGGGACTAACTCTATGCAAACCCAGCCTGCTATCACCGGACATCTCTCCCCTGAATTAGCGCAAATCTTTCTGGAAGGATTACCCGCACACATTCGTACCGGACTCGACCTGCGAGCCAAAACAATGAACTATCCCGTCTGGGCAATAATTGAAATGGCGATCTCCGGCTATCTGGATGAAGAGGCTCTATCCTTTGTCGATTGCAAGCCCAAACTCGACTAGCGGTGCAGTCCGCGTGTGGGAGACTATCCCGTAGGGAATCGCCCGCGCCGCAGGAAAATGCGATCGCCATTACTACACAGTATTTAAACTTGCCATCCGAATCCTAGCGTCACGGGTAATCAGAGGCGTTGCAATTCACTTTTCCCCGCAAGGGGATTGAAACTGGCCCTGCGAACACTTAGCAAAAATTTCATCCCGCAGGCTGCACCCTTGTCAATTCCCTGTGGTACAATTGCAGATTGTGACCAAGAAATTGGGACTCAAGCCCCGTCATTATAAGACGGCTCTTGACGTTCTAAGCTTGTTGGCAAAAGCTAGTATAAGACAATCACACCCAAAAGATTTCTAGGCCCAAGACACGTTGAAATAGCTACGATGCGGGCAAACTTAGAAACGGCTAGAAAGGCAATGGTTAACTCCAACCGTAGGATAGCAGGGTAAAAAGTCGCCACAGGGCATTGGGAGACTTTAAACGGACACTGAGACAGAGTAAGACTACGCTTGCGTTGCATCAGTCGATGAAGTGTCAAGAATCACCGCACTTTTTGGGCGGTGAGTATGTCAAATCGTACAAAAAAACATAAAATCAATTCATGCCACTTACACAACAGCGCAAACTAGAAATCATGGGCGACTTCCAAACCCATGAAACCGACACCGGTTCAGCAGATGTCCAAGTCGCCATGCTGACCGATCGCATTACCAAACTCAGCGCCCACCTGAAAATCAACCAAAAAGACTTCGCATCCCGCCGCGGTTTGATGATGATGATCAGCCGCCGCAAACGCCTGCTGGCCTACATCCAAAAAGGAAGTATGGAACGCTACAAAGCACTGATTGCCCGTCTAGGCATTCGCGGCTAAACACCAGGGCAAAAATTTGCGACAATATTCAAGAACCTTGGACACAAACCAAGACTGATTGAATACAAGTTCGAGATTTCAGGTTAGAGATAGAATATGTCCTCCGAACCACCCCGCCAGCGCTTACCGTTTGAACCGATCGCAAATCGCAAAAAAACGCCCAAAAAGCCCGCAGAAACCATAGAAAACCCAGTCAAAGAAGACAAGCAGCCCCTAGTCAACAAAACCGGGGGCCAACAGTCACAATCGATCCCAGAAGTTGTTAGCAAACGCATGATATCGCGCATCGCCGTGTTTTGTGGCGCACCGACACTCCTGGGAATTTCCACATTTTTTGTGAGTTATTTAATTGTTAGCAAGGGCTTATTTGACCTACCCAACACAGCAGTCTTATTAGTAAGTATGGGCTGTTTTGGTTTAGGAGTTCTGGGATTGACTTACGGAGTTCTTTCAGCTTCCTGGGATGAAGAAATTTCAGGAAGCAGTCTCGGGTTAGAAGAATTCAATACTAATTTTGGACGGATGCGAGAAGCGTGGCGTGCCGCCAAACCAAAAAGTTAGCCATTAGTCATTAGCAATTAGTCATTAGTCATATCAATTCCGGTTGTATCGGAATTAATATCACCCGAAATCAGGACACGGCAGTGCCGTGTCCCTACAATAAATCACGGTAGGGAAACGGCACTGCCGTGTCCTCTATATCATTCCGGCACAGCCGGAAATATCATTAATTTCCCTACGATTGAGGACACGGCGATGCCGTTTCCCTACCGCAAAATAATCGTAGCTTGCGGGGCGGAACGCCATCGCCTTTTGATTTCACCATCCCGCGATTAATTGTAGGGAAACGGCACTGCCGTGTCCTGATATCATTCGATCGCCCTTACATCTATTTTTCGCATTCCATCCGTGTCATAATTCGTGTCTAGCCCAACAGAGAAGGCAAAAAAAATATGATTATTGTAATGAAAGCCGGCACTCCAGAAGCCGAGATCGATCGCCTAGACGAAGAACTCCGCACTAGCTGGGGTTTGACACCAGAAAAAATCGTCGGGCGTTACAAAACCGTCATGGGTTTGGTGGGCGACACCGTTGAGCTCGAACCGATGCAACTGCGCGAAATGAGCACCTGGATTGAAGAAGTGCTCCGCGTCGAAAAACCCTACAAGCGCGCTTCTCTGGAGTACCGCCAAGGTGAACCCAGCGCCGTAGAAGTTGCGACTCCTTTGGGAACTGTGACGATCGGTCTCAATCACCCGATCGCGATCGTAGCAGGCCCTTGCTCGGTCGAAAACGAAGAAATGATTGTCGAAACGGCAATGCGCGTCAAAGCTGCTGGGGCTCATTTCCTGCGCGGTGGCGCGTACAAACCGAGAACTTCCCCCTACGCTTTCCAAGGCCACGGCGAGAGTGCTTTGGGATTGCTAGCTACGGCGCGGGAAGCTAGCGGTTTGGGAATTATCACGGAAGTGATGGATGCGGCAGACTTAAGTGCGATCGTAGAAGTAGCCGACGTAGTTCAAGTCGGCGCGAGAAATATGCAGAATTTCTCACTGTTGAAGAAAGTCGGAGCTCAAGACAAACCAATTTTGCTGAAGCGCGGCATCTCCGCCACCATTGAAGAATGGTTGATGGCTGCCGAGTATATCATGGCTGCTGGCAATCCCAACGTGATTTTGTGCGAGCGCGGCATTCGCGGCTATGACAGGCAGTATACGCGGAATACCCTCGATTTGTCGGCGGTTCCAGTATTGCGGACTCTGACTCACTTACCGGTGATGGTTGACCCCAGTCACGGCACCGGTTGGGCGCAGTTTGTACCTTCAATGGCGTTTGCTTCGATCGCCTCGGGTACAGATTCGCTGATGATTGAAGTGCACCCGAATCCCAAAAAAGCTTTGTCTGACGGGCCGCAATCTTTAACACCGGATCAGTTCGACAAGTTGATGGAAGAATTGGCCGTTATTGGTAAAGTCATGAATCGCTGGCCGCAACCAGTGCCAGTTTTGGCATAGAAATATCAGTAATAAGTAGGTCATCAAAAACCGTAGTATCTACAAGGTACTATGGTTTTTTTGCATTTACGCTCTACTCATTGAGTTATCTCGTGTGCGATCGATTAACCCCAGTAAGATTAGTTCGTAGTGCGGGCTTAAGTCCGCACCCATTTTCGGGCTGTATTCCGCAATACGAACCAACCGGTTTTATTAAGAGTAAT
>JANMLZ010000119.1:0-5621 GCA_031372825.1 Cyanobacteria bacterium OTE_58_metabat_593
GTGCTCAGGATCGCCAACAAGAAATCGTCATGCGCGATCTTGCTGGAGCCAAAGCGGCAGCCATCAAAGCGAAACTAGATGCAGGCGCACCAGGCGTATTTACCTGCGGTTCTCCTCAATTGCTAGGCAGATTTTATGAGCCAGGATTGGGCGAACGCATCGAAGGGATGGGTATCATCGATCTCGAAAGCAAACACCCTGGGATTGACACCCCTCGCTGCATTGGCAACGTCGTATTCGAGATTACTGCCAAAAGACTCGCAGCCGAACTAACAGAGCTGCTAGGGGGCAAAAAACCGATCATCGTGGGGTTTGAAAATCACGGTGGTAGAACCTATCTTGGCCCTGATGCTGAAGCGTTGGGGACAGTAATTAAAGGTAATGGTAATAATGCTACCGATGGTACTGAAGGGGCATTTTATCACAACGCGATCGCGACTTACTCTCACGGGCCATTGATTCCCAAAAATCCCTTTATCGCCGACTGGATGATCAAAACCGCACTTCAAGATAAGTATCAAACCGAAATAAATCTCGCGCCACTAGACGATAGTTTAGCCGATCGAGCACGGGCAGCGATGTTAAAACGATTGGAAATTAGCGAGAATTAATCGTTGACATACTCCCACCGCTAATCGGAGTACCGATATAGCGGGGGATTCTTATTCCTGGTTCATCAAAGTCCACTTACCGCATCAAATTGCTTCTCAACGACAGCGGTGGTCTTCTCCCCAGGCTTTCACTCTTCCGAGTCAGATTCGTCATGCCCTGACGTACTGTGTTTGTTCCACTCAACTCCGAGAATATTTAAGCCTTTGTGCAGGATATTTAACGCTGCGTTGGTGTCGCGACAAATTTCAATCTTGCAGTTAGGGCATGAATGAGTTCTTGTGCTAAGGGCTTTCTTCACTCGATGACCGCAATTAGAGCAATCTTGGGAGGTATATGCAGGATTCACCGCTACAACTGCTTTGTCCCAAATTTTGCCGTAGTAGTCTAACCACTGAGTGTATTGATACCATCCAGCATCCGAAATCGACTTAGCCAAATGATGATTTTTGACCATGTTCGCAATCTGCAAATTTTCATACACCACGACATCATTAGATATCACTACGTTTCGGGCTTGTTTAATCGCCCAATCTTTCCGCTGGCGTTGAATTTTGAGATGAGCTCTTCCTAGTCGTTTCCGTGCTTTGTGGTAGTTGTTTGATTGGGGTTTGGCACCCTTCACAAATTTCTTACTTAATCGTCGTTGTGCTTTCTTGAGTTGCTTCTGGGCTTTTCTCAAGAACTGGGGATATATCACGGCATGATCATTTTGGTCTTTGGTGAAAAACTTCAGCCCTAAATCCAATCCGACAAAATTGCCTGAATATTCCCCTTGCTCTTTGCGATCGGCATCAAAACAGAATTGGGCATAATACCCATCTGCTCTCCGTACAATTCGCACACGATTAATTTTCAGCCTATGCAAGTCTTCCTGTGTTTCATTGTTGCAAAATATCGACAATGTTCCAATCTCAAAACCATCAGTGAATGCAATCGATTTGCAATCATCCGATAATTTCCAGCCTGAAACTTTATACTCAACAGAGCGACAATGTTTTTTAAACTTGGGAAAACCTTTTTTGCCTACACCTTTTTTACATCGGGCGTAGAAGCTAGAGATAGCAGCCCAAGTACGTTCAGCACTAGCCTGACGAGCAGCGGAGTTAAGCTTTTTAGCAAAGTCAAACTCTTTAGCTAAGTCCTTGCATATACTATACAGATCGGCTTTACTCGTACCTTGATTGTCCATCCAATAGCGAAGGGCTTTGTTCCGAATGAACTGTGCTGTTCGGATGGCTTCATCAATGGCAGAATATTGCTCTGCTGTACCGTGTTTTAGCTTGGCTTCTCTAACTATCATAACTCCATGATAGCATAGTTTTATCCAAGAAAACTCAGATAAAATATAACAAGACAATGGATTTGCGATGCCCTGAGCGTAGTCTTTCGCTTTAAATCGAAGCGAACGATTTAAAGGGTTCTTCTCCTCATGCCTGTCCTCATAAGAGAGATCTACCCTTGGCGAAGCCTCTCGGAACGAGTTATGTCGGGATTGCCCTTCAGGCAATCGTCGCCTCACTCGCATTCATCCCACCACCAAACGGAGTACCGTTCTGGTGGGGGCATTCTGCTGTTCTAGGTAAAAAAATCAACGGTTGGGAAAGCCAGAAAGATGAAAGTTGTTCCAAAAATAAACAATCCTGGACGGACTAGGAATTAAGAAACCGGGTTTTTAATACTACATACCTCGCGATACACGGAGGATTTTGGTAAAAAAACCCGGTTTTTGCGTCCAGGAGTATAAGCATCAGATTCATCTTCGATCTTCGATCGTTTTAGATGCAGAATACCTTATCCACCGGTGGGGCTACCGGATATCGGAAAAGCACCGGGACGTACTTTAATTTTCTGAACTTGACCCAAACGGTTAATTTCCACTTCGAGTTCTTTGCCCACAGCAGTGTTTTCCACCCGTTCTTGCACGTCCCCGGGAGTGTTGACCGGAATTTCGTCAACTTTTTGAATTACATCTCCGGCGCGCAAGTCGGCTTTTTGAGCGGGGGAATTTTCCACGACTCGCGTCACGGCTACGCCTTTATCGATCGTAATTTTCTGATCGAGTTGTTTGTTGACTTCTGCCTTGGTGGCGGGAGTTAAGCTGACCATTTGAATGCCGAGATAGGGATGCTCAGCTTTACCTTTGGCGAATAACTGATCGGAGACTCGTTTGGCGGTTTCGATCGGAATTGCAAATCCCAAGCCCTGAGCATCGGCGCGAATGGCGGTATTGATGCCAATTACTTCGCCAGAGTCGTTGAGCAGGGGGCCGCCTGAATTGCCGGGGTTGATGGCTGCGTCGGTTTGGATGAAGCGGACTCGCTTGTCGGGGATGCCGACTTGGGAACTCGATCGACCTGTAGCGCTAATAATGCCCACAGTCACGGTATTGTCGAGACCTAAAGGATTGCCGATCGCGATCGCCCATTGTCCGGGTACAATATTGTCCGATCGACCCAAAGATACCTGTGGCAATTCCTTAGCATTAATTTTCACAACAGCCACATCCGTCAGCGGATCGACCCCCTGCACCTTACCCTCAAACTCGCGGCCGTCTTTGAGCGTCACCTTCACAGTATCTGTCCCGGAGACGACGTGAGCATTGGTAACGATGCGGCCGTCGGTCGTGAGAATAAACCCCGAACCCGTACCCCGCTTGACTCGTTCTTCCGGCTGCGGCAAATTGTCCCCAAAAAACCTGCGAAACAAAGGATTCTTGAAAGCTTCGGGTACTTGATTAGTCACCTTTGTCGATGCGTCAATCCGCACTACAGCCGGGCCGACTTTTTCGGCTGCTTCAGCAATAAAATTGGAATTGGTGCGATCGACTGCGCGATTTTCCTGAACAGGAGGAGACGCATAGGCGGGGATTTGCTGGCGCACCACGGGTAAAACCAATGCGGTTTCGAGGTTGTTCGGGCTTTGGAGATAGCGATTTCCCAACCATCCAATACCTCCGCCTATAGACAGCAAAGTCACATACAGGGTCAATTGCTTAAAAGATAAACTCATTTAATAGCTCCCGCTAGATACCTCATCCCCGCAGACACGTTCGGAGTCAACAAGCGTTTTTGTTGCAGGAGACGGGAAGGAAGTGGGGCGGGGCGTACCGCTTCCTCTCTTAACATAGCTGTTAACAGACAGTCGCCGATCGGCATCACAGGCAATTTTGCCGGATTTGCCAAGGACGAAGAAAACTAATAATGTTCATCGTAACTTGGCTGAGGCTGGGATTACAGTTTGAGGCGCGGTTACAGCTTTCAAATCTGCGGTTTCACTCGGCGAAAAAAGTGTCAATTGTCCGAATTGAATATTTTTTTGTGTACGCAATAACTTTTAAACGCTGATGTCCGTTGATTTATGTACTGATTTGGTCGATCGTCCCAGTTGAAAAAACAGCAGCAAATCCGACGCGCGGGTCTGCAAATCTTCCTTTTCGCTCCCAAGAAAGAAAACCCCGCTCCGAGTCGCGATTGCGGGCGGATCGGCGGGCTGTCTCGGTTGCGCGGCCATACTGGGGCGATCGTAAAGCGTTTGCTATTCATCAGTAGGTGTGTTGCGTTTGATAGAAACTTTGACTTTTCCATTGGTGGTAAGTTCAGGTACGTGAAGATTGAACCGCAGAGTTCCCCACTCAAGTACCACAAAACGGTTGTGGGTAATGCTTTTAGCTGATTCTAGCAAAGCGAGCATAATTGGGTTGAGCGCGATCGACTCCAATGCGATCCAATTGGGCGTGCAAAGCTGGAGCATCAGTTGCAGATAGCTGATTCACATCAACGAGATTGCTTGTAGACACGCTCGGTGACGCTTCACCATCATGCAAAGACCAACCAGGAATCGCATCCGAAAAGATAGTCCGATTCCCACCTTTTGGATTAAAAACTGCGGTAGTAATAAATATGTAGTGAAATTTAATTACAGTAATTGAATACATAGGATAATTTTATAACTCACACAATCAAAATTTGTAATTTTAATATTTTTTACGCCCTCGAATGTAGATTGAGTTAGAGTGATACTATCATAAGTAACTATTGTAGGAATCCTTGATCTCTGCCAAAATTAATTTAGTCATATCATCTGCTATCCTGACGACCAAATTGCCCTGACTGTGGTTCAAATCACATAGTTAAAAATGGTAGAATTCACAATAAAAAGCCCAAATACAAATGTCAAAGTTGCGGTCGCCAATTTGTAGAGAATCCGACAAACAAAGTAATTAGCTCACAAACAATCATATTTAATCGATCGACTTCTTTTGGAGAAGATTTCTTTGGCTGGTATAGCTAGAAGCACGGGTGTTTCTCAAAAATGGTTACAGGATTACGTAAATAATAAATATGCCTCAATCGAACGCCGAGTCAAAGGTTAAACCTCAAAAAAAAGTCAGATTGAATGTTGAATGTGATGAACTGTGGTCGTTTGTCGATTGCAAACAAAATAAGCAATGGGTGTGGCGCCGCAATGGATAGAGAAACCAGAGAAATTATTGGTGTTTATATTGGCGATCGTAGCGAAGAAGGAGCAAAACAATTATGGAATTATCTACCTCCTGTATATCGACAATGTGCTGTTTGCTATACAGATTTTTGGGCTGCATATGCTTGTGTTTTTCCAAGCAAACGCCATCAGCCAGTTGGTAAAGACAGTGGAAAAACTAATCACATTGAAAGATTTAATAATACTTTGCGCCAACGTGTTTCTCGTCTCGTAAGAAAGACTCTTTCATTTTCTAAAAAATTAGAAAACCATATTGGTGCTATTTGGTATTTTATCCATCATTACAACTATATTTTGAGCCAGTAAATATCTAATCACTACATATTTATTACTACCAAAATTAGGATCGCACACTATCCTCCCTATACATCGAAGTATAATCCGATCGAACATCGCTTGTTTCCTCACGTAACCAGAGCCTGTCAAGGAGTAATTTTTACGACTCTTGAGTTAGTTAAAGAACTCATGGCAAAAACTCATACTAAAACCGGGCTTTCTGTGGTAGTAAA
>JANMLZ010000064.1:0-15217 GCA_031372825.1 Cyanobacteria bacterium OTE_58_metabat_593
GGCAATTCATGAATTGCCCCTACATTGAACCCTACCGATGGGTTTAAATCGGTAAGGTTGGAAACTATTCGGTAGGGGCAATTCATGAATTGCCCGTACTTTTTTAATTCGCCAACAGTCTCTTGAAACCGCTCCTTGTCAAACAAAGTCGGCCTCCGCCGACTAAGAAATTAAGGGGATATTTAAACCGGATTTGATCTGAAATAAAATATTAAGGTGTCAGCAATTTTGCATCTCCAGGTTGCGGTTCAGGTATTGTCGGCGTGTTCGATCGATCTTTTGTTTCCCCCGCCGCCGGTACGGGATTTTGCCCTAAATTCCCACTAAAAACATCAACCAAAGCTTGAACCAAAGCATCCCGCTGTGATCTATTTAAACTTTGAATAGCAGCGCGATCGCGTTCCATCGGATTTGACCGCAAAACGTCGTTTCCCGGATACACGCTTTCCACCAAATAATCGGGAGTCACCCCCAGATAATCAGCTAAACTCAACTTCCAATCGAAGCGGTAATTGGGCGGCCGTCCTTTGACAAACACGTGATATCGAATCAAGCGCCCGACTAAAGTATTGTTAGGATCGACTTTCCCAGTTTCCTTGGAAATGTAGTTATTCTCGATCGGCAAATCCGGCAATTTTTCATACACAAATTTCCACGCATCTTGTGCCCTCACCTGCGCCGGCGCTGATTGTTGAGCAACCCGCACCGCAGACGCAGACTCATAATTCCGCAACAGCGAAGGTTCCAAAGCAGACAAACTCAGTTCGCCCGATTCCAATACCCAATTCAAAAGCGTGAAAATCGCCACAATCAAAGTAATGAACAAAAAACTCAAGCCCAGCTTTAATTTTTTCACGGTTTTGACAATAATTTCAAAAATACAATATAGCGGTCTTCAGTTGAGTGAAGTACAGATGCTCGAGTGTGGACACGGCGCCGTGTATTTGATCCGATTGACAACTGCTATAATTTCATAAACTTACTCGCAAGCAGATGTCAAGCTTTTTAATTTTAGGACTTAGGAAAAGAAACCCAGTTTCTACGAAATAATCAGAACTTTGTCAACGATACAGCTAAAAATAAACCGGGTTTATTGTCCAGGCGCGCCAGTCAAGTTTGAGAAAATTTTGAGTTTTGAGTTAACAAAAATTGCTCGCAATTCACCACTCAAAACTCAAAACTCCCGAAGTCTAGATGTCTCCGATAATTTCCGGCTGAGTCATTTCGTCCGACATCTCAAAAATCGCCCGCATTACAGGTTTCATCATTTGAGTGTCGTCATTGTCAAAATCTTCATAGCGGCGGCGTTTTGCGCGGTTCGCCACCTGCACCGTAATCCGATAGCGGTTGGATGCAGCACCGATTAGCTCTTCCGCCCGACGAGTTAGCTGAGTTGAATCGAAAGTTGGACGCTTAACCATGAGACTACCTACTTTATCTAATGTTATATTCTAGTCTAGTATGTCAAGATTCATAAATTAATTAACTGAGTATCATTAGTTATGCAGGCAGCAACAGCCTATTCCTTTGATAAATTGCATCGGGTAAATTCTCATCCCCTCAAATTGGTAGCTTTCGGCGACAGTTTAATCTACGGTTTTGGCGACGGTGTGGGCGGCGGTTGGGTGGAAAGGCTGCGGCGACAGTGGATGTTACCGGAGAGTGCGGGACACGTTTTATACAATTTGGGGGTTCGGGGCGATCGTACGTATCAAGTCTCCCAGCGCCTGGAAAACGAGTTTAAACACCGTGGTGAGCTCAGAAACCGCGTCCCGGATGCGATGATACTTTCCGTAGGCCTCAACGATTCGGCGAGAGTGCAATCGGCGACGGGGCGCAGCTATACTGATTTTGAACATTTTAAAACTGTTTTGGATAATTTATTAAACCTGTCCCAACAGCTTTGTCCGGTGATATTTGTCGGGATGGTACCGATTGATGAAAGTAAAATGCCTTTTCAAGATTGTTTGTATTACAGTCATGCTGACCAATATCGGTATAAGGAAGCAACAAAGTTAGCTTGTGAGTTGCGGGAAATTCCTTATTTGGATATTTTTGATAAATGGATCGATCGGGGGAGTGATTGGTGGCGATCGCACTTGATTGCAGATGGGCTGCATCCGAATGTAGCTGGGTATCAAGCTTTGTTTGAAGATGCGACAAGTTGGGAACCGATCGTCAGTATTAGTCAGTAGACAATCAAGTAGGGTGCGTCAGCTACCATTATTTTCGATCCAAACCAACCATCTCACAACTGACGCACCACGCAAAAAACGGTGCGTCAGAATCGTCACTTCTGTGTTGCTTCCTGATCTCAAACCTGACGCACCCTACCACTGTTAATTGCAGACACAAGGTAGATAAGGCAGATAAGCAACATCAGGATTTTAAGGAATTTAAGACTTTTAAAATCCTAAAACAAGCATCAAAATATTTATTTTAAAAGACCGTATCTTCCCCGCACCAAAAATCAAAACATTCAACAATGATTACATAACTGAGGAAAGAACAAGTTCGGCAAGAATAAATCAGCCTATCGAAATCTGACTTCTTCTCAATAAAAAACTTGTGTAAATTGGAGAATCAAAAAATGTCTGTACTTCATCGCATTAAATTCGGCACATCTGTTTTATTAACATTAGGAACTGTTGCCGGAACCGCAGCACCGATGCTCGCTCCTGCGCCTGCTTTTGCTCAAACAGCTTTTTCGGATGTTAATAACAACTATTGGGCAAAAGATTTCATTCAAGATTTGTCAGAAAGAGGAATTATCAAGGGATTTCCTGATCGCACTTTCCGCCCGGATGCACTGGTAACGCGGGCTGAATTCGCGGCAATGGTACGATCGGTCAAAAAGGCAAAAACTCGCGATGCTGTACGGTTTGCCGATGTTCCATCGAATTTTTGGGCTAGCGGGGCGATCGCCCAAGCTTACGAAATGGGATGGATGTCTGGCTATCCCGGCAATGTTTTTCGGCCAATGCAGCAGATTCCTCGCCTGCAAGTTGTAGTCGCTTTAAATAACGGACTTGGCTATGAGCCTAAGTGCAATTTTCAAGATGTTCTCAGCTACTATAATGATGCAGGTGAGATTCAAAGTTATGCTGTCAAAAGTGTGGCGGCTGCTACTGAAAAACAATTGGTTGTCAGCTATCCTAATCCTAAATCTCTGAAACCAAATCAGTCAGCAACGCGAGCTGAAGTAGCTGCTTTTATCTATCAAACATTGGTCAGTACCAATCAAGCAAGAGCGATTAATTCTCCTTACATTGCTAAAATTGATGTCGGTGAGTCTGTTGCTGTAAAGATTCCCAGCGGTACTTCTATCTTAGTCGAATATGCAAAAGGCAAGATTTTGCTCGGGCCCAATGACAAGTCTCCGATTACGCTGACTGTGGCTGCGGATATTGCGGGTAGTAACGGTAAAGTGCTGATACCCGAAGGCTCGAAAATTAGTGGCGAATTGCGATCGACTGCTGCGGGCGTTCAGTTTGTCGCCCAGGAATTGAGTATCATCAACGGTAGCAGAGTCCCTCTGAATGCGACTTCGCAACTGATTACTAGGAAAGAAACTGTGACTAAGGGTGTTAATGTCGGTAATCTGGTGAAGAATACGGCGCTGGGTGCTGCTGCTGCTGCGGCGATCGCAGGTGTTACGGGCGATCGGGCGATCGCGACTGAAGAGGTGCTCGGCGGCGCGGGAATCGGCACTTTGATCGGAGTGTTTTTGGGTCGAGATCAAGTCGATTTGTATGCTGTTAATCCCGACACCGATTTAGATTTGGTGTTAAATTCGGACTTGGTTGTTGGTACTGCTAGCACAGGCATTTGTAGCGCTCGCTAATAAACAGAATGCCGACAAATCCCTGTTGTAATATCAATTCCGGTTGCATCGAAATTAATATAACCCGAAATCAGGACACGGCAGTGCCGTGTCCCTACAATAAATCTGACGTAGGGACACGGCACTGCCGTGTCCTCCGTTTATATCATTCCGATGAAGAGAGGATTTGATATAATTTCTACGGACATCCCAAACTTTCTCGCGTAGAAACTCCCGTCACGGGATTGACACCATCGGCTTTTTCACACATGATTGTTACTTGATAAGCGTCGATAATCGCGTCTGTAAAATCAGCGCCGGAAATTGCAGCATCAAAAAACCGAGTTCGAGTCATAATTGCTTCGGTGAAATTAGCATTAGTCAAATTAGCGCCGTCAAAGGTAATTCTATCCGCCAAAGCACCGGAGAGATTCGCACCTGATAAGTTGGCATTCAGCAAGACTCCCTTAGTCAAAATCGCATTGCTCAAATCAGCGCCTTGAAAGTTGGTTCCCCGCATCTCGGCGGCGACGAATGTTCCCCCCGCTAAGTCTGAATTGGAGAAATCGCGATCGGACAAGTTAATGTTTGTGTAATTAATATTTGTTTTCGGCAGTGCAAATGCCGGAGTAGCACTCAGCAGCACCCACCCAAAAGCTAAGACTAAACTTAAAATTAGGCTCAAAAAAATTCGGAATACTCTTTTCATGATGGGAATTGGGAATGGGGAATTGGGCATTGTTGACTGTTGACTGTTGACTGTTGACTGTTAACGGTTGACTGTTGACTGTTGACTGTTGACTGTTGACTGTTGACTGTTGACTGTTGACAAGTAATAACTGACCCTTCGACCCTTCGACCCTTCGACTCCGCTCAGGGTACCGCAACTAACAACTAACAACTAACAACTAACAACTAACAACTAACTAATTAAATCGCTTTACCCAATCTTCGCCGATGCGGAGTGTCAAGTCAGAATCGATTTCACCAGTAGAAGATGCTTCAATTTTACCGTCGCCTAGGGCTTTTTGTAGTAGCTTCGCTGCTTCTAAATCGCCTTGCTGGACGATAATTTGACTTTGACGCTGCTTGTCAGGCCAATCTTTGACTGCGGATATATTGGAAAAGCCCTGTTTTCGGAGAAATGCAGCAACTTTTTGGGTGGTTTTTGGGTTGCTAGAAGCATTTTGGACGGTGATTTTGAGGTTTGCGGGTGAAACGGATGGAGTGGGATTGGGAAATCGTCCTTGTGCAAAGTCCGGCACGCTTTGTTTGAAATATTGGGTCATAATTCGATCGCGCCCAGCAGCATCTAAAATCCAATAACTCCTCAAATCCCCTTGTTGTGAGCTAGAACGTCCGGGCAACATTACCATCTTAAAATTATCTCGCTCCAATTGCAAACCGAAATTGGCGATCGTCAATATTTCCTCAAAATTTAGGTTTGTATCCACATATTTTTGCATCAATCGCACAATTTGCGGCAAGCGTACCACTACTGATGGACTGGCGAGACGGTTCCGAATCGATTGAATTAAAGATTGTTGTCGCCCAATGCGGCCGATATCTCCTAAACCGTCATTGCGAAAGCGAGCAAATTGTTCTGCTTGTTCTCCGTTGAGAGTTTGCCATCCCTGTGCTAAGTTTATTTTTAACTTTTGGGCGCTATCTTGATAGGACATGGCGCGAGGTACAAATACCTCAACTCCGCCCAACAAATCGACTAATTCCCGAAACGCACTGCTGCTGACTCTTACGTATCTTTCAATAGTCGCATTGTTCAGCATACTGCTAACTAATCGCGCCGCCAAAGCTGCTCCTCCTCTAGCATTGGCTTCGTTAATTTTGCTGAAGCGAATTCCGGGAATTTCGACTTTAGTATCTCGCGGAATTGAAAGCAAACTAATAGATTTTTCTCTAGGATCGAGGTGAAGTAAGAGTATTGTATCGCTGCGACCATCAAAAATTTTAGGGGAATTAGCCGCTGCTTCCGGTACGCGGTCAATTCCCAAAAGCAAGATATTAACAGGCCGCGACACGCGGTATCCTGGGCGGTTGGATGATATATCGTTAAAGCCAGTAGCATCTAAAACTCTACTAATAATTTGTGGTTCCACGGGGGCTAAAAGGGCGGTAATTGCCCCGATCGCTGCGGAGATGGCGGCTGTGAATATTGCGAAAAGCAGCCAAAATATATACAGGGTTATTTTAGGCTTTTTTCTGGATTCGCGATCGACTGGTTGAACAAAGTTTTTTTTAAAGATTGATAAGTTCTTCATTGACTTAATGTTGATTATGGTATTTTTTCAGCTTTGCAGTAAAACTTGGGCGGTGCTTCTTCAAAGTATTTGAATAAAGCCGGACAAAGCCAGCCTTCAAGATTTTTCGCTTCCCACCGATACCAGCTACCGCCGTATTCTGTTTTAAAACACAGCATTTCTGCTTGATATCCGGGAAATGGATTGGCCGAGAATAAGAGTCGAAAACCTCGATCGGCATTCGGGATATCTGCGACAAGTGTTTCAATCATTTCGGGTACGCCCTGAACAAATGGTTCTCGGACAAGTCCGACTCGCTCGTCGTCAAAAACCCAGGTAAACTGTTCGCGATAGGGGTAAATTACCATCATGGCATTTGACATGGTATTTTCCTCTTTTCATTTCCTTTGTTTGGATTTGGAAATATAAGTCTTAATACATTATATTCGGTGGCGCGGAAGTTGTGCGATAAATAGCGACCTGATAAGCGAGGACACGGCCGTGCCGTGTCCCTACAATTAATCGCGGTAGGGAAACGGCACTGCCGTGTCCTATGTGTGAGTAATACTAATTCCGATGCTGCGGGATTTGGCATCACTAGAAACAAGATTTATTATGGCAATTCAGCATTATTTCATCGGTACAAAATCATAACCGGTGCCCGATCGCGAAGGGTTGACTCGATGCACTTTTACAAGCTGAACCGGCATATTGCGAACCCCCGAAGGTAAAAACCGAATTGGGCCAGTTGCTCCCTTTGCGACAAAATCGGAAGCGGAAAGCACTTCTTGAATTCCTTGGCGGGTGGGACTGCGATCGATCGCCGAAATTGCAGCCATCGTCGCATCGTAAGTCATCGCACTCACCCAGCCAACATCGGCTTTCCACAACTGTCTGGAGTTGCGGGAAAACTCCGATTTGCGATCGCCGTCAATGTGCCACGCCACCGCCATCACCATCCCAACTGCCGAATCTCCCCCCACTTCCAAAGTCGTCTTGCTGTACATTGTTCCCATATCCCCCAACACAAACAGCCGCCTATTATTAACAGTCACTACCTGCAAAGCTTTGTCTAAAGCATCATAATCCGGGTTCAACATAATCGCCTCAGCACCCCGACTAATAGCTTGTTCAATACTTTTTGCAGGACTAAAACCCGGATTTGACAAGTCAAACTCAGCGACTACTTGCCCGCCGCCCAGAGAAACAGCAGCTACAAATTCCGACTTTAGCGACTCGCTGTAAGCACTTTTGTGATTAAAAAAAACTGCGACATTGCGCTTTTTCAACTTAGTTAGATAATCTGCTAAAGCCCTACCGCCCACATAAGCAGTGGGAACTGTCCGAAAAAAATAGCGGCTCAAATTAGCAGGTTTAACAGCAGTGCTAGTTCCCGAAATAACAGGCAATTTTCCCAAATCGTAGATCGGCAAAGCTGCCAAAGTAGCCGTACTGGTGTGGTGGCCGATTACACTCAAAACATCGCGATTTTTTACCAAAGCTGAAGCAATTTGTTTGGCGACTGCGGGATGATCGTCATCGTTAGCAATAATCACTTTGACAGGCCGGCCGTTGATGCCGCCAGCTTGATTGATTTGAGATTGAGCTTGAGCGACTCCGCGCAATATATCTAAAGCTGCATTCGGCTGACTCGCTGTAGGTGCAGCCACGGCGATCGTGTAACATTTACGATCGCCAATCCGAGCATTGTTCAGATAAATTCTAGTTTCCGGTGCATTGGAACAACGGCGCAGAGCTTGTTCAAAATGACCGGCAGCTTGCTGGTATTTACCAGCAGCCATTGCCTCAATTCCCTTATTTTTGGCTGCTCTAAATTCTGGTCTTTCCAGGTTTACATCTTCTTTTTCCACCAATTGTTTTTGGCCGTAACTCATCCGCTCTTTCAGATCGAAACTCAAACTTCTCTGGTATTGCAGCGCGGTTTCTCTCGGACTGCTATAACTGCTAAAATCTGTATGAGGCGGGAAACCGACTTTTTCCAACAGCCAGAACACGACTGCAATTAGAAAACCTGCCATCGCTAGAGAAATTAAAAGCAAAATAGTTTCATTTTTCTGGCGCATAGGTTTCTAAATTAAATCAGTTCGCGAACAATTTTTTTTAACAATGGCAACACAAACCTGTAGGAAAGTCGGGATACTCCCATTAAAGTATACGACAATAGAATAGCTAAAACTGTCAGCAGCCCCACGATTGCCAATCCCTGAATCCCAAGTTGCACGGGATTTAAAATAGACCAGGCTGGGAACAATACAAAAATTATCGTATTAGTAATGACTAAAGTAATAAAAAAATAAAACTTTTGTTTCAGGGGGCGGTATTGAGAAAAGATGACACCAGCTAGAAGTAGCAGCCAGATCAGAGTGCTAATCCAAACAGTTCCCAAAAGGCTGACAAGGACGATCGCCAGCAGCCAACTACCAGAACCCGCGATCGCCGATCGCCTCAACAATTCCCTGATATTAATTTCCCCAAACTCTGACTCCTCCCGAGTTTCCTCCGATAAATTCGCCGTATCTGCGCCTGCCTCAATTCGTGCCGCAGCTCGGGTTTGCTGAGCGCCCAAGCCCCCAGCAGCAGGGTTTATCGCCCCCGTCGCCATTTCCCCGGCCAGAGCCGCCAGCACCCCAGCAGCCGACTCAAATCGATCGCCCGGAGACGGCATCACCATCCGATCCAAAATAGCAGCCAGACGATCGCTCGCTCCTGCCCAAACGCGCCAATTCCAACGGCGAGTAGGAGACTCCATCAACTCCTGCGGCCTTTTCCCCGTCAGCAAATACAGACAAGTCACGCCCAAAGCGTACAAATCCGTTGACGGGTAAACCGGTTCCCCCGAAACCTGTTCCGGCGGCGCATAACCCTGAGTGCCAAAGACGATCGAACTTTGAGCCGAAACACCCGCCGCCACCTGCTTCACCGCCCCAAAATCAATCAAAAACAGCTTTCCCATACCTTCACCGACAGCAGTTTCGCGGACAATATTATCCGGCTTAATATCGCGGTGAATCGCGCCATTATCGTGAATGAATTGCAACACAGGCAAAATTTGCTGCAAAACATCCACCACCTCAGCTTCGGAAAACTTGCCACGAGTCGCAATTTCCTGGCGCAAATCTGCACCGTCTACGAATTCCTGAACCAAATAAAAAAACTCTTGTACCTGCGGTTTAGAATCGATTTCACTAAAAACACCCTCACTTTCAGAGGATGCAATCTGCCCTAAATTGTGAGGGACATCAGCTACGTGCAACACGCAGTAAGCGTACAAAGCCGGAATTTGCGGGTGTCTGTCACCCAAACTGTTCAAAACATCAGCCTCTCGCCGAAAAGCCCGTGTCGCCGCCGCAAGCTGATTTGAGCTGAGGTGCTGTGGTGGCTGCAATCGCTTGACAACGCACTGCAACTTCAGGGGAGAATGCAGCGCCCGAGCCTGAAAAGTAGTGCCAAAAGCTCCCCGCGAAAGCGGCCGCTGCGGCACATAGCGGCTGTCCAAAATTAACGGCATCCCGCAAGCAGTGCAATACTTTTGAGGGATTTCGTCAAGACTGGCGCTTTCATTGAAATCGGGGAAAGAGTTAAGCGGATTTTGGCAGCTTGGACGAGTGCAGTAAATGTCCATCGATTCACACCTGTGTTGATGCAATTGAGCAGCGGGCGATCGAGCTTAAGCCAGCAACCCTACAAAAATACCTTAAAAAATGCGAAAATTAGCAAAAATGCTGGAATGCAGGTTGCTTGTCTGAGGGGAAGTGGTGGTTTGGGCGATTTTCTTCGAGGGTTTTGCGATCGGGCGATCGGCATAAAAGTTGTTTGCAGCAAGTAGGGTGCGTCGCTAGGAGAAAATCTGCAAGTTATATCCAATATCTCGCAGCGACGCACCCTACGGATTAACACTATTGACAAGTTCATCCGACTAAAGATTGACCAAATAATTGCGGCTTTGGCAAGACTTTTCCATCATCTAGCATCGATTCAGTTAGAAGTTCCAAAACCTCCCGGGCATTTTTTAATGCGTCTTCGTAAGTATCGCCGTGGGTATGACAATAGTCGCCCCATTCTGGAAAACTAACGACATAGCACCGATCCTCATCTGACCACTGAATAATAATAGTGTAATGACTGTTCATCTGTCTTCCTCCTCAATTTCGGCCTGTTAATTTGTAGGGTGCGTCGCTACGATATCTTGGATATAACTTGCAGATTGACTCAGGGCGACGCACCTTATATCAAATCCGTTTGCATCGGAATGATATAAACGGAGGAGAAAGAGGAGACGGCAGTGCCGTGTCCCTACAATCGATCGCGGTAGGGACACGGCATTGCCGTCTCCTCTATATTATTCCGGCGCAGCCGGAATGATACAGAATTTTAAACAGTTGACAGTTGACAGTTGACAGTTGACAGCGAAGTCATAAGAACAGAGATTTAAACTCCGTTCTTATCACATTCTGCCTAAAGGCAGGGGCTTCAAACCCATGCTATTCGGTGAAAAAAAAGTCAGAAAAACTTACATTCCTGACTACAAACTTGTTAACTCAACTAGCGCCTTAGCCAAATATTCATATTGCGGTAAAGTATTATAAAACTGAGCCGAAATTCTCACCAACCGCTTGCTAGCATCCGGCCAAGGAATCACCGGCACTTCAATTTTGAAAATTTCCCACAGCGCCTCTTGCAAAAGTGAAATTCCGACCTTTGAAACTGCATCAGACTTTTGATCTGTCAGTCGCACAACTGCCATCGAACCGACCATTTCATCGGGACAAGGCAGTGGCAAATCTAATTTATCCGCCAATATCTGTCTCCCAGCTAATGCTAAAGCATGATTTTTTGCCATCAATTCTGGCCAGCCACCATCCAACAAAGAACCCATAAAATCAATGGCTACAGGGACGCACAAATAGGGGCTCGGATCGACGGTTCCCATCCAGTCAAATTCTAATTGAAAGCGCGATTTGTCAGTGCGCGGTGAATTAGCACCGTGACTGATCGTAGTTGGTCGAATGGCATCTTGCTTGTCGCGCCGCACGTACAAAAAAGCCGCACCTTTTGGCGCGCACAGCCATTTGTGGCAATTTCCTGTATAGTAAGCCGCGCCAATTTCATCTAAATTCAGCGCTACCATTCCTGGGGCGTGAGCTCCGTCTACTAAGACATCGACGCCGCGATTCGCTAATTCGCCGACTAACTGTTTGATGGGAAAAATCAAACCTGTTTGGCTGACAATGTGGTCTAATAAGGCTAACTTTGTTTTTGGTGAAACGCACTTAATTATCGCTTCTATAATTTGTTGTGGCGACTCAATTGGAAAGGGTATTTCCGCGACTATGACTTTCGCACCGGTGCGGCTTGCTACAAAATCAATTGCGTTGCGACAAGCGTTGTATTCCTGATTTGTAGTTAGCAATTCGTCGCCCGGAGCAAAAGAGAGCGATCGCAAAACGGCATTGACTCCCGTCGTCGCATTCGGCACAAATGCCAAATGATCCTCACTCGCACCGATAAATGCTGCTAGCTGATTTCTGGCATTATCCAACAGCGGCTCAAATTCGCGCATTAAAAATCGCAAAGGTTCTCTTTCCAGTTGTTCTCGAAAACTGCTCTGCGCTTCGAGTACGGGAATCGGACAGGCGCCAAAGGAGCCGTGATTGAGGAAAGTAATATCGCGATCGAGCAACCAATATTCGTTAATCATTAGTAATTAGTAATTAGTTAGTAGTCATTAGTCATTAGTCAGTTAACTGTTAACTGTTAACTGTTAACTGTCAACTGTCAACTGTTACCCATTTTACCTTTTAATTGCTCAAATTCTGCTAATGTATTGCAATTCGATAACATTACTGCTTCTGGTTCGCTTACAGGTAGAGGAATTGCCGAGATTTGATTTAACCACGCTTGAAAGGAACGTCCCCCTTGGTCAATAAAACTTTGCAAACTGGGCAGAGATTGTTGGCGGTAGAAGCCACACAAAGGCTCCCAGTGCGAATTTTGATAAGGTACAACTGCTAAAGTTGATGGGGGAAAGTCTGTTAACTGATTTGCCCAATTCTGAATAATCTGGGCATCCAGCAATGGCAAATCGCAAGCTAATAGTAAAATCCAGTCGGCGGCAATCTCTGTCAATCCCTGAGTCAATGCTACCAAGGGCCCGGAGCCCGGATTGTACTCTACCAGAAATTGGGATTCTTCGGTTAAGGTCGATCGATAGCGATCGGGCCAAGCAGTCAGAACATAAATTTGTGGCGTTACAACTGCTGCAACTTCCAACGCCCGCTGCAATAGGCTTTTACCCTCAATTTCCAGTAGAGCTTTATCCCTACCCATCCGCGAACTTTGACCGCCTGCTAGCACAATTACTGCAATTTTATGATTAGTCATTAGTTAGGAGTCAGTTGTCATTAGTTAACAGTTAACAGTTAACAGTTAACAGTTAACAGTTAACAGTTAACAGTTAACAGTTAACTGTTAGTAGCACAAAGCCTGATTAATCATTTTCAATTTAAAGCACTGACAGCTTTGCTAACCTCCTCAAGTTTTTGGACAACTTGCCCGCTGCTTAATAAAGTTTCCGCCTCAATAAAACCCGAGCTTATATCGGAACAAACACCGCTGCGCCACAGATAAAATCCGCCGTTCCAGATAGCAGACTGCATCAATTCCGACGGTTTTCCCAGCAAAACTTCCTGCATTTGTTTGAATAACTCAGATGCTGATTCAAAGGCTGGATTTGTACTGCTAAAACCGTAATCTCCGTGGGCCAAAAGCACTCGCTCGAACTCAGCATCCGGCTTAGAAACGCCGATAATCGCAGTCCGATCGCGCGGCAAATCGCAGCTTCCCTCCAATCCTTTGACTGTGGTATAATTTTTGACTCCCCGCAACTCAAAAGCTTTTTGAAACATACCTTCTGTCGGCGGGTGGACGTAGCCGGAGATGACGTTAACGTCGCCAGCACAGGGACACCACATCAACTCCATTGTCGCAAAAGGTGGGCGTTTGCCGATTTCGCGGCGGTAGGGGACTAAAGCGGCTGCTTGAGGAAAATGCTTGGGAAGGTAAATAAAACCCAAACCCGTACTGTCAAAAACTTGCTGGACTTTTTCTAAAGTGAGTTTTTTCCAGTCAACTCCCAAACCGCGCCAAATTTCTATCAGGGGAATGCCTTCTTTCGTTGGCATGATATCGCCCCCGTGCATGATGGCTGGGACGCCCCTAGCGGCTAAAATTAGGGCGGTTATTGGGCTAATTGGAGCTGTGCGCGATCGTCCATCGTAGGCAACTCCAAACACGGCAACACTAGATACTGCAAACCCTTTTTCTCGGTTTGGAGGGGCAAGCATCGGCCCCAACTCTTCATAAGCATCGAGCATTCCGGCTAATTCTTCGCCCGTTGGCCGTTTGATGCGGTGGGAAATCATAAAAGCTCCGATTTGAGCTGCTGTTGCTTCTTGCAGCAGCATCATCCGCGTGGCTGCTGCTGCTTCGGAGCGAGTTAAATTTTCTCCTGTGTGTACTCCGCTGCCAATTTTTCGCAGCAATTCTCTAAATGCGTCACTCATAATTTTTGTAGTTGGTTATTGGTTATTGGTTATTGGTTATTGGTTATTGGTTATTGGTTATTGGTTAACAGTCAACAGTCAACAGTCAACAGTGAACAGTGAACAGTGAACAGTCAACAGTGAACAGTTAACAGTTAACTGTCAACTAAAAAACATGATAACTGGCGAATTAAATTCCTGAATTTTCTAGCTTGATCAAATCAAATTGCGGTGGCACAAATTCGCGTACTAATTGGCAAAAATGGGCGATCGGCGGAATTTGCATTCGATCGTGAGTTGTCACCATCACAACTTCGCGAGTCCAAGTCGGATCGATCGCCGATTGACCAATCGCCGAAACCTTGGAATTTGAGCTCTCTTGGGCGATCGACCGAATGGCTAAAGTGCGATCGCCCACAGCCTCAAGCAAAGCCGAATGCGGTAGCAAAGCAATTAATTCTCCCTGTCGCACCACACCCCGAAAAGCATCGAGAGTGTTGAGTTCCAAAACAGCATGAAGTTTAGCACCGATACGTCCAAATTGCTCTTGCACCATCCGCTGCATTCCGTACCCGTCCTTAAACACCACTTGCGGGTAACAAATCAATTCCGGCCAAGGTACTCGATCGAACTGGGCGAGCGGATGACCCGCCGCCATCAACACCTCGATCGGCTCATTGTAAAGCACCTGAACCAACATTTCCGGGGCTTGAGTAAAATAGCGGTTGTTCATCACCACGGCGATGTCCACCAAACCGTCTTTGAGAACTTTCAGAGCTCGATCGCTCCCCAAGGAAGTCACCCGCAACTGCACGTTAGGATAGTTGCGACAAAACTTTTGCAGCACAGGCGGCAAATAAGCAGCACAAACTGAGTGAATCGCCGCCACGCAAAGTTCCGGCTGCTTTCCCGCCAGCAAGTCTCCCAATTCGACCGCAGCATTTTGCCAAGTCTGACAGATTTTGCGAGCGTGAGGTAGGAGGCGTTCCCCTCCCACAGTCAGCTTTGCGTGGGCACTGCGGTGAAACAGCGACAAACCCACTTCCGCTTCGAGTCCCTGCACTTGACGGCTAATCGTCGATTGGGTAACGCCGCATTTCCGCGCCGCTTGCTGAAAGCTACCAGTTTCAGCAACTGAAAGAAATGCTTGAAGCTGCTCTAAGCGCATGGATGTTTAATGGGAGATGGTTTCAGACATTTTCCTCGAAGATCAACAGTGACCAAAAAAACGGGATACAAGCCCCGTCCTTCTAGGACGGCTTTATCTTTATTTTCCTAATAATCTCCCTAAATACATCGTTTTGCGTTCTATTCGTCAGCTTGCAATATTCCGCAAGTTTCTCATATTCTTCATCAGAACATCTAATAGTTAATTTTTTCATGCCGTCAATACGCCGTCAGTTATGCTAAAATAATAACATGAAAGCAAGGTATATAGTCATTTCAAATAAGTATGAGACACTCTTTCTGCACAATAAGCACGAATAATTTCATCAAGAGATGTGCCAGGAGACGCATACATTTTAGCTCTCTTTAATGCACTAAAATCATGCTCAATATCATTTAAGTCAGGA
>JANMLZ010000071.1:0-6969 GCA_031372825.1 Cyanobacteria bacterium OTE_58_metabat_593
AGTTTTTCTGACACTCGTGGAATTGCGTGAACGACTGGATCAGGTTCTGCAACAAATCACACCGGAAGAAATCAGTTCACTATCTTCTTACACTTTCATTCTCGAAGCTTTATTCTATGCAGCTTCATATTAAATTGGTATTACACCATAAAAATCCTGATCTATTTAATAATCTGGTTAATTCTGTTACTCCCGCTACATTTCGCCATAAGAGACTTAATATTGCTGCCATCATTAATGGTAGTGTTAGAATCCTATCTCTTAAATTTAGTTGGCGATAAAAAGTTTTTTGGGCAGCCATTGCTGGAATCAATAAATCTTCCAGGTAATTCGCGACCGCTTCATTTTCTATTTGGGGACTATTTTTTTTCTTTGCATGATCTCGGTTAATTCTTTTTTTGCTACTCATAATTGGTTCAACTATGGCTCAACTGCTTGCTAGATATATGTTTTAACCTATTTTATCTTTTTTGGCGTACCCCCTTGACAATTTGCACTTTTTCTTAACTTGTCATAAATGGCTGGTTTGGTGGGGGTGATTGTTGAACGAGTTACTTTTTTACCTTTGCGCCGCAGAAACTCCGCTCCTCTGCTGACGGTGGTTTCTAGTTTGGGTGCAGCAGTTGCGATCGCCAATATCATTCAATATTTAGTCGGCGCAAAGATTTATACTTTTTCAGCTAATACTTACGGTTATTTTCCTGCTGCAATTAACTTCGTAACAGCCGATAAACCGATTCCGATTCCTACTGTTTAAATAGTAATTTTTGCAGTATCAGTTGTGATTGTATCTGTCTTAATTTACTTAATAAATTTCACTAATTTTGGCAAGGCAATACAGGCTGTAGCTGAAGATGTTACTACTTCCAGTTTGTTAGGCATTGATATTGATAGGTATATTGTTTTGACGTTTTTTGTGAGTAGTTTTCTGGCTGGTTTGGCGGGGAGTTTGGTGGGTTATAGTGTGAGTATTGCTGGGCCGTATTTTGGTATTGCTTTTGGTTTGAAGGGTTTGGCGGTGATTGTGCTTGGGGCAGTTTTGAGTTGGTTTATTATTGGTTTGGTGGAGGCTTTTATACCGGGAGATTTTTCTGCTTATAAGGATGCTGTGGCTTTTCCTATATTGTTCATTATGCTGTTGGTTAGGCCGCACAGGGTTTGTTTGGACGGCGTTTGATTCAAAATATCTAGGATGGTTTGCAATAACTTTAGTACCTTAGTCGCCAAATGGATATTATATGAAAGTGGAAGTGCCATTAATTGTAAGCGATCGCCTTTTATTGCGATTGGCAAATCAAGACGATATCTACAAAATTATTGATTTTTATAGTGACAACCAAATTTTTTTTACTCCCTGGCACCGACATTGGGCGGAGGACTTTTTAACGCAAAGTTATTGGCAAAAACAAGTAGAGAAAGATTTCCAAGGATTTGAGTCTGACAAATCTTTAAAGCTGTGGATTTTTGAGAAGGCGAATCTTGAGTATATTGTCGGTAATGTTAACTTTGATAATTTTGTACGAGGTGCGGGGCATTTCTGCTTTTTGGGATATAATCTGGCTGAAGCGCAACAAGGTAAAGGTTATATGACTGAAGCAGTGCGTGTTGCGATCAAATATGTGTTTGAAGAGTTAAATTTACATCGTGTTATGGCAAATTATATGCCTCACAATCAGCGCAGCGGTAATCTACTTAAAAGATTGGGATTTGTTGTGGAAGGTTACGCTAAAGAATATTTGTTGATAAATGGTCGGTGGGAAGACCATATTCAGACTAGCTTAATCAATTATAATTGGAAACCAAGTTAACCGGATTTTTCCTAATAATTTATGCTCTCCTGAATTTAGGGTGTAAAATAGATTAGTCAATACAATTAATGTGATGAGATTTCATTTATATTATTTATTAGACTTGCCTGGAGTCAAGGTTGAAACTTGTACTCAAATTGAGTGAAAAATTTACTTTCGACGCTCCTGTTGTAGCGTCAGGAATAGTTTGTTCTCACTGTAAAAATTATACAGAAGAACTCCATCAGAATCGACTTATATTAACTAGAGATTTGTCAGTTTTTGGTCGTTCAGTGTATTGAAAAGTGCCTCGTCGCCAGTTCTACTTCCCGGCGTGGTCAACGTTATAATACAATACGGTTTACTTAACGTTTTTGACGAATTTCTTTTCACGAGTTTATAGGCAATACAGGCATTCTTCGCCAGTCAGATTGTTCTTAAGTTAACCGTATTGCGTTATAATACAGAGAAATTAAATTTTTGGACAAAAAATAAGGCATACTCAACGATACGAACAAAATATTTATGCAGGTGTTCAACGGTCGAGCATGGAACAAATTGGGCGAGAAAAAGGATTGAGTTATGACGAAATTAAAACTATTTTTACTCATGTCTGTTCCTCTCAAAAAAAACTGTTGGGAGTCAGGTAAGCGAGTGAGTATAGATGAGATAAGTATGCACAATGGAAAAGGAAGTTTAGTAACTGTTGTTAAGCTGTTCCGTATCTAAATTGTATTTTTTGTGCGGGCTTTCTGGCCCACCCCACAAGGACTTCATCAAACTTGACTATACATTTTAAATGCACCACAGCTTAGTGACATTGAGGGGGGGGGATTTGATTGAAATGATTGACTCTCACCGTCAACAAGACATAATATAATTGAAGTCCTGATCGAACAACCGTTTGAGGTTCGAGAACAAATTGAGAAAGTGAGTATTGATATGTGGGAAGGATTTCCAAAAGTTATAAAACAAGTATTCCCAAATGCCAAAATTGTACTCGACCGTTTTCACGTGATGAAAGCAGTTAATAAAGACTTGAATAAGTTGCGTGGAGCAGCAGGAATTACAGATAGAGGCAGCAATAGTTATTGTTGAGTAATCGAACCAACCTTAATTATGAGCAAATTCAAAGGTTGGCTGTTACCTTAAAAAAATCAGAATGCTTAAGAATTGCTTATGAGATGAAAGAAGAGTTTCGGCAAATATACGAAACCCATATGACCGTCTAAATAGCCCAGGTAAAGTTCAAGGATTGGCTGAATTATGCGCCAATATTTTTCAAAGAAGCTACCTTGACAATTATCAATCATTTTGAGGAAATTTGTAACTACTTTGTTGATCGTACAACAAGTGGAGTCATGGAAGGAATAAACAATCGAATCAAGTTGATTATGCGACAAGGATATGGATTTTCTAACTTTGACAACTTTCGAGAGCGCGTATTAGCTTGCTTTTCTGATTAGGTAAAAATATCACCGTAAGTTCCAGATCTCCTTTCTGATTGACGTATTGCATTACCCAAAATTGTGAAATCTGCTCTTCACGGGCAATGCCAGCTAGGGGCAATTTCTCCAGTAACAAGCCGTCAATGATGCCTTTGGTTTCCTCTGAAATCATTCGCCACTGCGGGTTTTCCACAAACTGCCGTCCACAGTCACGACATTTGTATGCTTATCATGTCTAGTTCGACCGTTTTTGACCACATCTTTCAGACTGACAACTGGGACAGGCAGGCAGAGTATTAGACATCAGCAAACTTATAGAATGAGATAAATTTTATTCTCTCATCCTTTCATCTTTAGCACTACCCCGTTAATTGAAATCATCCTATCTACTTTTGTAAAATAACCGTTTCTCAGGTTTGTAGTGAGGACGAAGAGTCCTAGTTTTAGGAGGAATTTATTTAGTCGTCACTACAAACCAATTTGCATAGGGCCTTTTACTTGGGGCGCTGAATAATGGTTTCAACTACTCGGCGCTTAACTTTTGGATCGATACCAATCAGCCGCACGTATTCGCCACCATGTTCCGCCAAACAAGTTTCTAAAGATGCAACTACTTCTTTTTCGTGTGTAGTTTTAATTGTCGCGCAACTTTGCCAAGAACCAGTCTTAAATCGGCGATTGTCTGCATATTCCATGCCAATTTTGCAGCCCCTTGCTAACAACTGCTGCACTTGTTCCAACACCTCGGAACTCAGCCGCGCTGCTTGACCATTACTAACTTGAGAACTTGGCTCGACATAAGCCTTATAATATTTTGAGGACGGGTCGTTTAATTGACTTTGCGTCGGCGCAGCAGCGGGAACATTGACCGTTCCTGGAACGTTGAACAAGCGCGATTGATTGTATTCATCTACTAAGCGCATTTCCTGAACCCGCTTTTGTTGACCTACCATTGAACTGCCCATTTCTAATAAATGAGCGAGGCTGAAATTGGGGTTGGGGAAATCTGGCGCTGCTTCGACAGTGTTTACCAAACGCTTAGAAACTCGCTCGATTCCTACTTGGTGAATGAATTCGCGGATTTGTTCGTCGTAGATGCGCGATCGCAAAGCGCTAAAAAAGTCGATCGCCTGATCGGGAAAATTCTCAACCAACCCGACAATTTCGGTTTTCGACAAATTGTCTGACTCAAAAATTCCGCCAACAATCCCAATTTTATCATCCCGGCTCGGTTCCCAATAAAACTTTTCCATCCGCCCGTCGCGAATCAGTGGTGCGTACAGCGTAGAAAAATCATTTCCGGTGACAATAATTGGTACTCGATGCAGTGGCGTGCTGTCATAACTTCCCGGTAACTGCACGTTAGTTGGATTGTCAGCAATATTCATCAGAGTGGCATTCACCATCTGAGTATTGACAGTATATTGAGTAGTAGTGTCGAATCTGCCAGCACCGGCATCCAAATCGTTAATAAAAATGGCGCACATCTCGCCCCGCACTCTAATTTGTTCCGCAGCTTCGCGGTAGCGCAAGCGAATTAAACGCGCCGGATCTCCAGCATCTGGACTTTCTAATTCGCCACCAGATATCATGACTGGTTCAAATCCCATCCGCCGAAAAACCAGTTCGGCTTGAAAAGTTTTTCCTTCTCCTTTGCGGCCGTGAATTCCTAAAATTAGGGGAACTCTGACACCGGGCAAATTTAAAAAGTTCTTAGTGATGTGCACCGCAACTTTATCGAGAAAGTTAGGAGAAATGTAATAACTCATCAGTAGATTTGTGAGGGATTAATTATGGTTACTGTTATGATTTTATGACAAAAGTAACAGGCTGCACCGCGAAGCTGAATTTTTGCCGTACAATCGAGGTCTGCATATTATTTGTTAAGGAGCGATTCGTGAGTCCAGAAACCTTACTAAAAGAACCGATCGTGCAAGCCGAAGCCAGTTCCTTCAGTTCTGAGGGCTTCGACAGCTATGTAATGACAACTTACGGGCGTTTTAATATTGCCCTAGAACGGGGCCTCGGCTGCCGCGTTTGGGATACCGAGGGCCGCGAATATCTCGATTTTGTGGCGGGTATTGCTACCTGCACTCTGGGCCACGCGCACCCGGCAATGATTGCAGCGGTAACTCAGCAAATTCAGACGCTGCACCACGTTTCTAACCTTTATTACATCCCCGTACAGGGCGAGCTGGCGAAGTGGCTTGTAGACCATTCTTGTGCGGACAGAGCCTTCTTTTGCAACTCCGGTGCAGAAGCTAATGAAGCGGCAATTAAACTCGCCCGTAAGTACGCCCACGAAAAATTAAATATCTCGAATCCGACAATCATTACTGCTGTTGCAAGTTTCCACGGGCGGACTTTGGCAACAGTTACGGCAACGGGACAACCTAAATACCAGAAGGGTTTTAGCCCTTTGGTGCCGGGATTTCACTATGTGCCATACAACGATATTAGTGCGATCGAACTTGCGATCGAGCAACTCGACAAAGACGAACGCCAAGTAGCTGCAATTATGCTGGAAGCGCTGCAAGGCGAAGGCGGAGTTCGCCCGGGAGATATCGCCTACTTCCAGCGAATTCGGGAAATTTGCGACGAAAAAGGCATTTTGCTGATTCTCGACGAAGTGCAAGTCGGGATGGGACGTAGTGGTAAATATTGGGGCTACGAAAACCTCGGCATTGAACCGGATATCTTTACGTCTGCTAAGGGATTGGGCGGCGGTATCCCGATCGGCGCTATGCTGTGCAAGTCTTCCTGCGATGTCTTTGAACCGGGAAGTCACGCCAGCACTTTCGGCGGCAATCCTTTTGCTTGCGCTGTAGCTTTGTGTGTGTGCCAAACTTTAGAACGGGAAAATTTGCTGGAAAATGTGCAGCAGCGCGGAGCACAGTTGAAAGCAGGGCTGAATAAGCTGGCGGCGACATATCCGCATTTAATTGCTGAGGTGCGGGGCTGGGGTTTGATTGTGGGGATGGAATTGCAAGCTGATATTGAACTGACATCGGGCGATATTGTCAAATCGGCGATCGCCGCCGGAGTGCTGTTGGTTCCGGCTGGGCCGAAAGTGCTGAGGTTTGTCCCGCCACTGATTGTCACTTCTGCTGAAGTCGATCGAGCTTTGCTAGCAGTGGAAGCAGCGCTGCGTTCTCAAGCACTACACTAAATGTAGTGACTTGATTTGTGTTAGCTGTAGCACTATTCCGACTAAAGTCGGTTTCTTTCGTGATTTCTGGTTACCAAACCCCATAGTGTCCAAGAAACCGGGTTTGTTAGTCTAAAATTTATGCCCGGTAAAATTAAACCCGCCCCGCTGCAAGTCTGTCGGGGCGGGTTTGTCAAGTTTAAGAGTTATGCAGAAGCCTGTTTTTTTAAGCAAATACGTTGTGGCAATGTGTATGGTGGAAAAACCTGGTTTATTTAATCCCCCTCGAAGACTGGTACTGGCGGTTAAAGATTGAAATTTAAACCAGGAAGTGATTTAATTGCTGCACAGAAGCAGCGATCCTATCGTTAATAGTTCGGCGGAATGCACGATGGACGAACAGCGTCGCGAAACTGATGTTAATATGCTCCGAGCGCTGCTGTCCAATCCTGTGGACTCAGGAATAGATTTGATTTTGAAGACTGACTTAAAGTCGATCGACTTTGGGTTCGTGCAAACACTTTACTTGGAAGTGCCGGCACTGACGCGAGACAGTTTGCTCAAAGCTGCTAAATTTTTCCAAAGG
>JANMLZ010000193.1:0-39742 GCA_031372825.1 Cyanobacteria bacterium OTE_58_metabat_593
GTAAATGGGCCAGATACCGTTTGACAATTTTGGGGAAGTTAGAAAATAGCATTTCAGTTGATTATTCATAATTTATCACTCTGAAATTATACATTGCTCGGCCAATTTTAGCAATTTTCTCCTATCATTCAACACTTCTGGAATTTTAGAGTATCTTAGACATGACCGCTTGTTGGAGGAATCAAAAGTAGAAAATCTTTTAGAAAAGATGTCCTCAACAAAAACCTCTCTGGATAAGTTATATACATTACTGCCAGAGGATACGTTAGAATCTGCGATCTATGCAATCAACTATTTGCCCATAGAACACATCCTAATATGCGATGGTGCTCAAAAACTTTTAGGTTTGGTGAATAGAGAGCAAGTTAGTGTTTTAGCACATCCGATGTACTACCACTTAATGAATACACCTTTAGGAGACATTATGCAGCCACTAAGTAGCTTACATCTCGTTCAACCCACCGATAATCTCAAGGACGTTATTAGGAATTTTCTGGAATCTGACACAGAAGTTTCTGTTCTTATGGATAGTTCTAATAGCCAAATACCCAAAATGGTTATAACACCAAGAACTATCCTACAGTTTGTCAAATAACTGTTCTTGAAGTATCTAACTAAAAAATCACAGGAGATTAAAACAATGCCCGAAATACCCTTTACTCAACTTTTGCAAACACCGCTAAATCAAATCTTAAAAGGTCTTGGAGATGCAAAAAAAGTGAAAACTGTAAAAACCACTGATACGATTGCTCATCTAACTGGTAAGATGGAATGCTTTAAAATCAGAACGATGCCAGTTTTGGATGCAAACACGGGACAACTGGTAGGAGTGGTGAGTCTGGTTGATGTTGCAAAAGTTCTAACACCTCGAAACACTAAACTACCGATAGAGTATCTGAGTAAGAAAGGCTTCGACATGACTCAGCTTCATAATGCTAATAAGGAGATGGGTAAAAAAACTGTCGGAGAAGTTTTTGACTTTGATCTTAAACCTGCGTTTATTGTATGGACTGAAGTTTTAGAAGAAGCCATTAAACAATTGATTCATAGGGATGAAAATGCTCGCCGCCATAGAACGTTGGTTATTTTGGATGCTGGGGATCGAGTTGTAGGAACTTTTTCTTATGTGGATGCTCTCAGAATCATACGCGATGGGACAGGACTCGGCGGATTTTTAGACGAAAGAACAGCGAATGATGTATTGACTTCAAAAGTAATCACCCTGACTAAAATTGAGTGCCTACAAGATGCAATGTTTACTTTCGGCGGTTTGTTTACACACATACCTATCACTACAGTAAAAGATGGAAAAATAGTGATAGGTATTGTAGATGATGTTGCTGCGGCCACGCTAGAGCATGAACTTCTTTATGAGGATTTGTGTGATTATCCTCTGGGTCAAATGATGACTAAAGTCTCGGACAAAAACACAGTTAAGCCAAATTGCTCAATTAAAACCTTAATAGGTAAATTTGTAGATGGGCATGAAAGGCCAACCGCCATTTTAGTTGGAGACTATGAAGGTGAACAATTTACTATGACAGGTATCATCAGCTATGTGGATATATTCAAAAAGCTGCTAGAGTTCATAGACGGATTGATAGACGGACAACCTGGAAATAATTAAGTATAGTAAAGAGCGATCGCCCTTAATGCCGAAAAGTGCGATCGCCCTTCCATTCACCCGAAGTAATATTCCATGATTTAATTAAAATAGCGAACCCTTTTTTAGTGGCATGGTTGGGTACTTTTGATAAAGTGGGAGACATAAGATGAACGTTACTCAATTAATAGAAACATTAAATGCTAATAAATTCATGCGCTCTGATGAAGAAGTAATGAGTTTTGAATACGCTTTAGCTGAACTTGCCCTACATCGTAACAGCGAATATTTGCCAGCACTTTATCTGGTTTTCGATGACAGATGCGAACAACATGAAGTCATGTATGGTCTCATTCATTTTCTGGAGTCTTTTGAGCTAAAAGACCAGTTGCAGGCGTTTATTGATAGCATAGACCGGATGATTGTGAATGCTAAAGAATGGACAATGATTATACTTTATGGAATTCTCAATCAGAATTTAGCACGGAGTTTATATAGCAAGATGTTACATTCTACCCATTCTCAAAATCGGGATTTATCTACGCATTTGCTACGAGAAATAGTTGCTAATGAATCCCCTCCTTTATCTTCCCATGCTGAGTCAGTTATTTCCGGCGCAACTGCGATCGACATTAATATTGATGAAATTCAGAGGGATCTGTCGAGCTTTCTTAAACTCATCCAAGATGGTAATATCTTGGTACTCTTGCAAGACGATCGCCCAATAGCCGAAATTAAGCCGATCAAATAAAGTGTGTCGCCTGCGATCGCCCTTAATCTCCAAAAGCCTCCTGCCCACACAGTTGACGTGCTACACTCAGGGTATCGTCACAGCCACAAACAGAATGCAAACCATTACCATCACCATTCCAGACGATCGCCTGCACAAGCTTCAAGAAACCGCCAATAGCTTCGGAGTTTCCCTAGAAGCATTACTGCTTGCCGGTGCTGAAAACTTGATCGCACCACCAGAAGCATCCTTCCAAAATGCTATGGAATACGTCCTCAAAAAGAATGCTGAACTTTACCAAAAGCTCGCATAATGCGCTATCTAACTTTAACCGAAGTCTTAGAACTTTATCGGCGGATTATCGAGCAATCGGGCGGAGCATTCGGCATCGCTAATTTAGGAGCCTTAGAATCAGCTTTAGCTCAGCCGCGTATGACTTTTGGCGGAGAGGAACTTTACCCAACTATCGTTGAAAAAGCTTCGGCTCTTGGATTTGCTTTAATTAAAAATCATCCTTTCTTAGATGGTAACAAACGCATCGGTCACGCAGCAATAGAAGTCTTTCTAGTTTTGAATGGCTTTGAGATTTCTGCACCTGTGGAAGAACAAGAACAAATTATTTTACAAGTGGCATCAAGCGCGATCGCCCGCGATGAATTTACTGAGTGGCTGCGCTGTCATATTGTTCCTAGTTCTATTTGAGAAATTTGGGCTTTGAGAACTAAACTTTATTATGCCACAAGTGCGATCGCCCTTAATGTCCAAAAGTGCGATCGCTATTTCACTAGATCGCCCTTAACATACAAAGATTCCAGAAACTTAACAGCTTCGTCAAGCACAGATTCCGGTAAATTCTCAACAATTGCGATCGCCTTTTGACGAGTTTCTCGATCGACTGCTTTTGATTGCTGCGAGTCAGTGTCTGCTAAACTGCTATGTTCAAATGGCTTTTGCTTCGATAAAGCTGTTTCTGGAGTGACAAAAATGCCAACATCTGCCGGAAGATTGACTGTTTCATGGTTGTAATATTTGACAACCAAATTTGTCACATTCATCGCTACCCGCTGATTAAATCGGAAAACTTCTGAAAAAGCGCGTGAAGCGCAGCTATCCCGTAGGGAATCACCGCGAGTATTCTGAAGTGAATTTCCTGCAACTCGATTGACTTCTGTTGTAAAAATAAATTTGTGTGTATCCGTACCAACTGACAGTAAAACCTCGTGAGTATTAGAGGCGATCGCAGGTTGAATAGACAAAATTTGCACTTTCATTGTGTTAATGAGTAAACTGCAACTCGGAATGATTTAACCGCAGAGGACACAGAGAACGCAGAGGAAGAGATGAGAAAAATCAATAATTATGATGTTAAGGGATTTGATATAATATCGATTCTTTAACTGCATCGGTATTGTATGATGTTAAATGTTGTAGGGGCGGGTTCACTAACAATAATTGCCAATAATCTACAATTTCATAAACCCGCCCCCGCCCATACTTAAAGTGTCAAAGACTGAGGATTGGTCTCAATCAACTTCGCTAAATCCTGCAAGAAAGACGCCGCATCAGCACCGTAAATCACTCGGTGATCGCAAGTAATATTCACCTGCATTTGCCGCTTCACTCCCATCAAACCTTCTTCATTTGCCACTACTTGCGGCCGCGAAGCACCGATCGCCAAAATCGATCCTTGATTCGGCGGTAAGATAGCATCAAACTTATCTACTCCAAACATTCCCAAATTGGAAAGAGTGAAAGTACCCGTGCTATACTCATCAGGCTTCAACTGTTTGGTGCGGGCGCGATCGACTAAATCCTTCCAAGTGCGGGAGAGGGAATACAAGTCCAGGCGATCGGCATTTTGCAACACGGGTGTAATCAAACCGCCACCGTCCATCGCCACCGCTACAGAAACATTAATATCAGCACGATATTGAATTCCCGACTCCACATAACAAGCATTCAGCAGAGGATGTTTTTGTAAAGTTACTGCTACAGCTTTCGCCAGCAAAGCCGTCATCGTGACACCTTTCGGCTTGATTTGTTTGTAGAGTTTGTCGAGATTGTCAGTCGTAATTGTGTAACCGACGCGGAAACAAGGCACGCTCAAACTTGCCGCCATATTACGCACAACGGCATTTTGCAACGCATTCATTGGCACTGTTTGGCCCGTCATCGCCATTGCTGGAAGGGGTTGTGCCGGTGCGGGCTTAGCTGCTGCTCTTTCGGGTGCTGCGGGTGCTCTTTCGGGTGCTGCGGGGACTGTCACCAGTTGCTGAACCGGTGCGGGTTGAGTTTTACCCGCTGCGGCTTCGACATCCTCTGCGACAATCCGGCCGTGGGGGCCACTTCCTTTGATAGAATTCAAATCTACTTTCAGTTCTTTTGCCAACTTGCGAGCACGCGGAGAAACCACGCTGCGACCATTTTGGCGGCTGACGTTTTGCTGCAAACCGCCTGATGTTGCGGCTGCTACGGCTGGTGCGGCTGAGGCGGCTGGTGCGGCTGAGGCGGCTGGGGCGGCAGATCCTTGTTTTTGAGCTTCGGCGATTTCGGCTTCGGTTTCTGCTACCAGGGCGATCGCAGCCCCAACAGGAGCAACTTCCCCCGCAGGTACGATAATAATTGCTAAATAGCCTTCATAGAAAGACTCTACGTCCATGTCGGCTTTGTCGGATTCAACCACAACTACCGTTTCGCCCTTTTCTACTTTGTCCCCGGCGGATTTGACCCAGGAAACAATTTTGCCCTCTGTCATGGTAGAACTTAGGGCTGGCATGAAAACTTCGCGAATCATCTGTAAAAGTCCTTTTGAGTTGGTAATTGGCGATCGGTAATTGGCGATCGGTATTTTTCGGTATTTTGGCGATCGGCAATCGGCAATAATTATTATTATGCCAGTCTCTAGTCCGAAGATGTGTGACTATTGACTCAAAATTACCAATTACCAATTACCAATTGCCAACTAGCAATTACCAATTACCAATTTTTAAGTTCTAGATATCACCTCGAATTTCTTCGACTATGCCATCACGGAGTAGAACTTCTACTTGCATTTTTTGAATCAAGTTTTCTCCTAAGCCGACAGTGAATGTACCGTCAATTTGACCTTGACTCACTTCTTGTTCGAGGTCTAATACCTGCACTTGCTGGAGTTGTTGCAGACTTTGGTTTTTCTGTTCTAGCAATTTACTTTTCTCTTGATTCACCTGCCCTTGAATATTGTCTATTTGCTGCATTACTTGTGGGCCTGGTGGTTGCAGGTTTTGCTTTTGGATTTCTGCAATCATGCGCTTCCCTTGCATTTCTAGCTCTTGTAGCTGAGAATCTGTTTGATTGATTTGGGCTTGGAGTTGCTGTTGAGCTTCTTCTTTCCAGCGAGGAGTAACGACGACTTTAACGTTAATCGATCGCTTCAATTCTAATTGTGGTTGCATAAACTTGTTACTTGTTACTTGTTACTTGTTACTTGGGAATTGGGAATTGGGAATTGGGAGTTGGATGCGACTAACTGCTAGTTGCTAATTATTGAAAAGCCATTGGCCGTCAGCCTATCCCATTCTTCAATCCCCTGTCGCTTGTCCCGATTCCCGATGCCCTGAGAATATCTTCAAAACATCCCGTCAATCATATCGCGGTAATGTTCCGTCACGACCGGACGCTTGATTTTCAGGGTTTGGGTCAGCATTCCATTTTCCATCGAAAAGGGTTCCAAAATCAACTGAAAAGGGCCAATCCGATCGTCCGCGCGGTATCCAGGGCGATTTTGCACCTCTCGGTTCAATTCTTTGCGAAATAAATCTTGAATTGTCTTGCTATTCCAGTCAATTTCGTGTAGTGGAGGATTCTGAGTTTCTGCCCATTTCTCCACGGCTTCTGGATTGGGTACGATTAACGCGCCCACAGATTTCTGGTCTTGACCCACTAGCATAATTTGGTCGATGAACGGGCTGCGGACGCAGGCGTCTTCTATGGGCTGAGGTTCGATATTTTCGCCGTTAGTCAGGACGATCGTATCTTTTGCCCGCCCGGTTAAGATTAAATCGTTGCCGGGTGTCAGCCAGCCTAAGTCGCCGGTATCGAACCAGCCTTCGGGGTCGATCGCCTTGGCAGTCGCTTCAGGATTAAGATAATAGCCTGCCATAATTTGCGGCCCGCGCGCCAAGACCAAGCCACGTTGACCGATCGACAGTTGTTGTCTAGTATCAGGATCGACTATTTTAATTTCCGTGTGGGCGATCGGCCCTCCTGCCGAACCTTTAAGATTGTGCCAAGCGCGACGCACCGTTAACACCGGCGAAGTTTCTGTCAAACCGTACCCGACTAACAAGCCGATATTCGATATTTCAAAGAAATTATCCAAGTGCGTGGCCAAAGAACCACCGCCACTAATTGCCCATTTGAAACGTCCTCCCGTAGCTTCCCGAACTTTCTGGTAAACCAGTTTTTCCGCGACGGCGTGAATGGGTGACAACAGAATACTTTTGATGCGGGCGACCATTTTTTCGGACGACGAAGCAGGTTTTAAACTAAGAGTCAATCCTTGGAAAATACGGCGGGCTTCTATGTATTGTTGGCTCGCAGATAGCAAGAAGTTAACCAATTTTTGTTTGTTGGCTGGCTGTTCCCGAAATTGCTTTTGTACAGCCTCGTAAATCGATTCCCAGATGCGCGGAACGCTCACCATGTACTGGGGTTTGTAAGTCTTAAAGTCTTGTTTGAAATAGCGAATGCTGGTGTAAATCTGCGTGCATCCTTGGGAAAGCATGAAGTATTCGACAGTGCGTTCGTAGGCGTGCCAACTGGGGAGAATACTGAGAACACCTTCGCCGGCTTCGGGCTGAAGAATTGTACCGAAGGTGGTGATTTGATGTAGCAGGTTGCTGTGAGTCAGCATAACGCCTTTGGGTTTGCCGGTGGTGCCGCTGGTGTAGAGGAGGGTGGCGAGGGTTTGCTGGCTGTGGTTGGTGGGTTTGAGGGGGCGGTTTGCCCCTGTGGTCATCACTTGGGAAAATTTGACTGTGTTTAGAGTTGGGCTGGTTTCTGGTTCTTCGTCGGAGAGAAGGACGACGAGTTGAATGGGCAAATCCGGGAGGCGGTGTTGCAGTTTTTTGAGTAATGCCCGGTTTTCGACTACTAAGGCGGTACTACCGCTGTCTTGGATGATGTAGAGGAGTTCTTCGGGGTCGGCGGTGGCGCCTCGAACAACGTTGGCGGCCCCGGCCATCATGATGCCTTGGTCGGCTATCAGCCAGCGGGGGCTGTTGTCGGCGAAGAGGGCGACGCGGTTCGGGATGGGTTCTGCTGGGTTTGGTTCGATGCCGAGGGCTTGGAGGCCGGCGGCGAACTGTTGGATTTGTTGGTAAAGGTCGCTGTAGGTGAGTTTGATTTCTGGCTGGCTGTGGGGATCGTGGAGGGCGACTGTTTGACCGAATTTTTGTTGGACGATCGCCCAAATTTCAGGTATCGATCGAATGGAACTGTAATCGATTAGCTTGCTGAGGTTCGCGCGATCGCGATCGGTCATTTGAGACGATGTGTTGTTCATAGGGTATTTTCGGGGGTTTTGGGAGATAAAGTTATTGGGTACAAGTTTAATATCAGAGTTATTTTAGAGCTTTGTGGCAGTCTCGTGACAGTTTGGAAACCAGCCGTTGTTTATTTAGGTAATTAGGGATATTGATGATGAAATTTATAGTTGCACAGAAATACAGGCATTTATCAAGGTCGATCGCACTTGCTTGTTGTGCAATCCTAGCGTTATCTGGAAATGTACTGCCTGTGAATGGTGCAGAAGTGCGATCGGGAAACAAAACATTTGCTGATTGGTGCCGCGAAAAAGCCGATCTGAGTCCTGAAGCTAAACATACTGTTGAAGTGCTGTTGCGGGAAGCTGAGACTACTGATTGTGATGAGGGCGATCGAGAACTTTCGAGTCGCAAGATACTCAACCTCATTGACAATAAAATCAGCGAAACCAAACCGCTAACATCCTTGACTAACCTTACTTGGCTCGACCTCGACAATAATCAAATCAGCGACATCAAACCGCTAGCATCTTTGACTAAGCTGAATAATCTCCACCTCGCCAACAATCAAATCAGCGACATCAAACCGTTGGAATCCTTGACTAACCTGAAAAAACTCATCCTCGTCAACAATAAAATCAGCGACATCAAACCGTTGGAATCCTTGACTAACCTGACTTCTCTTTTCCTCAGCGATAATCAAATCAGCGATATCAAACCGCTAGCATCCTTGACTAAGCTGACTTGGCTCGAACTCAACAACAATCAAATCGGCGATATTAAACCGCTAGCATCCCTGACTAAATTAATAAATCTCGAGCTCAGGGGAAATCCGATCGCACTCAAAACTTGTCCACTCAAGCGAGAGTCTATCTGTAAGTGGTAACTCCAAAAATTAGGGATATAAAATTATGAAATTTATAGTTGCACAGAAACAGGTGAATTTATCAAGGTCGATCGCAGTTACTTGTTGTGCGCTCGTAGCGTTATCTGGAACTGGACTGTCTGTGAAAGGTGCAGAAGTGCGATCGGGAAACAGCCAATTTCCCTGAAACTCTTGTGGGGTCGGCATCCTGCCCGCCCCAAACATACAAATATGACTTTTATGAACTTAATTAATGAATTTAATGAATTGACTTTCACTTGGGCTTGTTTGATTATGTTAATAACATTAGCTGGAAATTGATTAAATATAAAATCATGAAAGAAACATCAGACAAGCTGGAACTGCGAGAGACGGCGGCATTTTGGATGAATCTATTCGTTGGGGGTAGTTTTTTGGCATTTGGTTTACCTTTTGGTTGGTATTCCGGCAGTGTTTTCCTGGTAGTGCCCTGAAGCATTGGTGACAAGTTAAGACTTAATTGCATTTGCCAATCAGTAATATTACTCAAAAAAACTGCTTTTTTAGGAGTGGAAAATTCACGATTTGAGAGGGAGTAAGTATAAATATCACCCTCGGCATGATTCCTCGATCGCCCAAATCTCAGTTTTATGCCCAAAATCCGAGTAAAGGTTGAGCATAATTGCTGATTGACAAATGCTTTCTTAGCTTAACTTGTCACCAATGACCCAGGCTCAATTCTCAATTAATTTCTAGAAATATTACTACAAATTCGCAATATTTCTTTACATCAAGCCTTTGTGAACGCACCAATTATCTAGAATTAAAACTTTTTAATATTTAATTAAGATTTGTGCGTGTATTCACGGGTATAAGGCAGAAGCTTTGTCCGATTTCCTTCACACAATCTTCACAATTTTCCGGGATTATCGCAAAATTATAAAGATTATGTAAAGATGACCGTAAAACTGTAGCCATGATAGCAGTTTGGTAAGCTATGATTGGAGCCAGCGAAAACAACACTTACGCAATAACCGCACTTAACTGTAAAAAACGAATTCCGACATCCCAAAGTTGTCAAAAAATGTTTGAAATAAGAGGTTTTGGGCACACAATTCAACAAGGATTTTTCAGCCAGGTAGGTTGCATTAAAAAAATAAAAATTTAACATAACCTGGTTAGTTATCGGTCAATAAACTTGACAGACAAATTCAACAGGGAAAGCTATGAAAAAAAGTTTAGGGGTACAGAATTACTTCGATCGATCCCAAGCCTCATTGCAGACTGTTCCAGCTATTGAGAAACTCTTGGAGGAAATCGGTGCAGAACCGACATTAGTTGCAAAATTAAATACAGCCTTTGAAATTTGCGAATTTCAGCTCGGAGATGAAATCACCCAATATCAAACATCTGATAATACCAACAATTTAGTTGAACAAGTACAGAGCGATCGCAATTTTTATCTCATTTGCCAGGGAAGAGTCAGGCTGCTAGCAGTAGAAGCATCTCAACATCAAGAAATTTCGGTGGCGGTACTGGAACTCGGAGCAATATTTGGGACAGACAGCCTATTTATTGAAAGCGGACTGCCTTACAGGGCAATTGCGGCAGGTACTTGCGAAATCGCTCGCATAAACGCCGTCAAATTGCAGCTTGTTTTAGAGGAATTCCCGCAACTGCAACAGCACTTGCAGCAAGAATTCCAACAGCGACACCGGTTAATATTTTTCAAGACGCAAACAGATTTGCGATCGCTCCCTCCCCACCAACAACAGCTTCTGTGGCCGCACTTACTTTCTTACACCGAAGAAAGCCAAATTCCGGCCGGAGTTTCCCTCGCCGAGCACTGCCAAAAATCCACCAATCATTTTTGGCTACGCAGCGGTCAAATTCAAGGTCAAACACCGCCCATCATCGGCAGTAACTGGGGAAATTCAGACGTACCCAGCGACTGGAAAGCTGCAACAAATCTGCTAATTTACCAGCTTAGCGCCGAACAGTGGGAAATCGCCAAAGCTGCAATTGGTTCCGACAGCAATGTACGCCCTAAAATCATCCGAAAACCTCCGATTTTAAGCTTAGTAACGCTGTCAAAAGATGCCAGAGCAACCTCAAAAACCGAGCAGTCAAAATTAACCGCAGTCGAGCATCCAAAATCGGCAACCGGAATCATCACTTTCCCAAAACCAAAGCGGCGCCGCTGGTTGAGCACCGGACATCCATTCATTCAACAACAGAGCGCAGCAGATTGCGGAGCTACCTGCTTAGCCATGATTAGCGAATATTGGGGTAAGAAATTCAGCCTGAATTACTTGCGGGAACTGGCAGAAATTGGCCGCAGCGGCGCGTCGCTCAAAAGTCTGGCAAAAGCAGCGGAAAGGATGGGATTTCAAACCCGTCCCGTGCGAGCTTCTTTAACTCCGCTGCGAAATCAAAATCCCTGGATCGCTCACTGGCAAGGTAATCACTACGTTGCAGTTTACCGATTTAAAAATCAACAGGTTTTAGTTGCCGATCCGGCTGCGGGTAAGCGGTGGATGAGCATTAAAACTTTTACGGAAAATTGGACTGGGTACGCCCTAATTTTAGACCCGACAGCGGAACTCTATTTGCGCGATCGCACGGTCGAACATAAAGGCATCAAAATTAAAAATTTTGTTGGCATAGTCTGGCCCTACCGCGCTGCGATCGCCCAAATTCTGATCCTCTCCTTGTTGATCCAAATATTTGGGCTAGTTACTCCCCTATTTACCCAAGTAATTCTCGACCAAGTAGTTGTCAGCAAAAGCATAGTCACTCTGCACGTTTTTGCGATCGGACTGCTGCTGTTTAGTGTTTGGCGGTCGCTGTTGGGCGCAACGAGACAATATTTGCTGGATTACTTGTCCAACCGGATTGACTTGACTTTAATTAGCGGTTTTATCAGTCACACTCTCAGTTTGCCGATTAAATTCTTTGAATCTCGTCAGGTGGGCGACATCTTGACACGGGTTCAGGAAAACCAAAAAATTCAGGCGTTTTTGACTCGCCAAGCGATTACTGCTTGGTTGGATGCTTTGATGGCTGTGGTTTACATCGGACTGATGGTTTACTATAACTGGCGTCTAGCTTTGTTGGTGCTGGCTTTGATTCCGCCGATCGTGATTTTGACTTTGGTGGCTACTCCGTTTCTGCGAAAAGTGTCGCGGGAGGTTTTTACCGAAAGTGCTAAGCAAAATTCATCTTTGGTGGAAATGATTACTGGGGTGGCGACGATTAAGGCAACTGCTGCTGAGCGAGAAATGCGCTGGCGCTGGGAAGACCAATTAACCTGCATGATTAATGCTAAATTTCGCGGGCAGAAGTTGGCGAATTCTTTGCAGGTGGTGGGGGGTGGAATTAATACTTTGGGCAGCACGGCTTTGCTGTGGTACGGGGCTATGCTGGTGATTCAAGACGAGTTGACGATCGGTCAATTTGTGGCTTTTAATATGATGATCGGGAGTGTGATTTCTCCTGTGCTTTCGGTGGTGGGACTTTGGGATGAGTTTCAAGAAGTGCTGGTTTCGATCGAGCGTTTGGATGATGTATTCTCGGCAGATCCTGAAGAAAGCCCTTACAAACCAATGCTGGTACTGCCTCGCATTCAGGGAACCGTCAAGTTTGACAATGTTTCTTTCCGCTATGCTCAGGATGAGGAACGCAATACGCTGCAAAATCTTTGCTTTGAGGTGCAAGTTGGAGAAACTGTGGCAATTGTCGGCCGCAGCGGTTCCGGTAAGAGCACTTTGGTAAAGCTGCTGCAAGGTTTCTATTATCCAGAAAAAGGGCGGCTGACAATTGACGGCCACGATATTCGGCACATTTCTTTGCAGTCGCTGCGAGTTCAGTTGGGTGTTGTCCCTCAAGATTGTTTCTTGTTTTCGGGAACGATTTTGGAAAATATTACGCTGTACAAAAACGGAAATGATGCTGATTCTGCAAGCTTGGAAGAGGCGATAGAAGTCGCGAAGTTGGCAGAAGCTCACGCTTTTATTCAAGATATGCCGCTTGGTTATCAAACTCCTGTGGGGGAGAGGGGAACGAGTTTGTCTGGGGGCCAGCGGCAGCGAATTGCGATCGCCCGTGCTCTGTTGGGCGATCCCCGAATTTTGATTTTGGACGAAGCAACTTCTTCGCTGGATACCGAGTCTGAGCGGAGGTTCCAGCAAAATCTGGCTCGCATCGGCCGCGATCGCACTGTGTTTATCATTGCTCACCGGTTGTCTACGGTACGCAGTGCCGATCGAATTTTGGTTCTAGACAAAGGCATTTTAGCCGAACAAGGCAACCACGACCAATTGATGGCCGAACGCGGACTTTACTATCACCTGGCTCAGCAACAACTGGATCTTTAAGTCAGTTGTCAGTTGTCAGTTGTTAGTTGTTAGTTGTCAGTTGTTAGTGGTTAGTTTTTATTAGCTAATGCCAACAGCCAACAGTTAACAGTTAACAGCCAACAGCCAACAGCCAACAGTTAACAGTTAACAGTCAACAGTTAACAGTTAACAGTCAACAGTCAACTGTCAACAGACTAATTTGGAGTAAATATCATGCTTTCAGAAGATGGCAAAGAATTATGCGCGGCTCCTGATGAAATAGCTGAAGTTTATGGGGGCGTAGCTTTAAAAGAAAACGAAACCCGAAAAAAAGACCGCTCTTTAGAAATAGTTGAACGTCAAAATCGTTCTTCTCAAACTAATGAGTATATCAATACTGCGAAGTTCCGGCAGCCGGATGCTGACAATTGGTCTACTTCTTTGCATTCGGTACTCGACCAGCCGCCAGTATCTTTTCCCCAGCGGTTGATATTAGGAGGACTGGTTTTTTCTGTAGCTTTTGGAGCGTGGGCAACTTTGGGAAAAATCGATCAAGTCGGTCACGCTCAGGGCAAATTAGTTCCCAAAGGTGATATTTACAAAATTCACCCGACTGAGACGGGAAAAATTATTAACCTCGCTATCAAAGAAGGTCAAAAAATCAAAGCTGGACAATTATTGGCGGAATTAGACCCGTCCGCTGCCGAGAGCGAGGTGGAGCGTCTAGATAAAATTCTAGACGCTTATCGGATTCAATTGGTGCAAGAGATTAGTTCGATCGAGAGAACTCGACTGGAATCTGAAGCGAGCCAAGCGATTGCTGCTGCGGATAAGCGGGGGGCAGAGGCTGCGATCGCCCGTGCTGGCGCTTCAGCGGCCACCTCCAAGTCTCAAATCGAGCAATTGCAAGCAGATTTAGTGTCTCAGCAAGCGCGCAAGCAACAGCTCAAACCTCTGGAAAGGCAGGCCCAAAATCTGTTGTCGCAACTGGAAATCGATGTCACGTCTCAACAGGCGAGGCGCGATCGGGTGAAACCGCTGCAAAATAAGAGTCAAGATTTGCTGACACAATTGCAAGCAAAAGTGGCGGCTCACAAAGAGCGGATAGGGCGGCTCAAACCTTTGGTAGATGAAGGAGCACTTTCAAAAGACGTATTGTTTCAAGCTGAGGAATCTCTGCGGGAAAGCGAAAATGCCGTGATTAGAAGCCAGTTGGGGGAGAAAACTCAGGCTGACGATCGCGCCCTTGATGTCGAGCAAAGTCTGCGCGACAAGCAAACCGCTCAAATCAGGAGTCAACTGTCTGAGACAACTCAGGTTAAGGAAAAGCTGTTTGAAGTCGAGCAAGGTGTGCGCGATCGCCTGAGTTCGATCGGCAAAATGCAAGGCCAATTAACCGAACAATTCGCAGAAGTCGATCGGCTCGAAGCCGAAGCCGCCAGCAAACAAGCCGCAGCCCGCCAAACGCAGCTAGAAAAAGAGCAAAAAATTCAGCAGTTGGAAATGGAATTAAATCAACTCAAATCCAAAACTGCCGAAACCCAAACCCTGCTCGCTCAAGCAAAAAATAAACTCAAACAAAGATTTCTTTACGCACCAGTCAGCGGAGTTATTTCGACTCTCAATGTCCACAACACCGGCGAAGTCGTTCAACCGGGTCAAACTATTGCAGAAATGACTCCGAATCAGGCTCCGCTAGTGCTGGAAGTGAGTTTGCCGAACCGAGAAGCAGGTTTTGTCAAAATCGGAATGCCGGTACAAGTCAAATTCGATGCTTTTCCCTATCAAAATTACGGCGTGATTCCGGGAAAAGTTGTATCGATTTCGCCGGATGCCAAAACAGACGAGCGATTGGGTGTTGTTTACCGGGTGGAAGTGAGTATCGATCGAGACTCAGTGAAAGCCAATAATCAAACCTGGAAACTCAAAGCTGGCCAGACAGCTACTGCGGAAATTGTGATCCGCCAGCGCTCCATAGCCGATATTTTGCTCGATCCGCTCAAACAACTGCAAAAAGGCGGCATGAGTTTGTAGTCAGTTGACAGTTGACAGTTGACAGTTGTCATTGGGCATTGGGATTGGGCATTGGGCATTGGGCATTTGACAGGAAAGCAGTAGTCAACAGCCAACAGCTAACAGTCAACAGTTAACAGTCAACAGCTAACAGTCAACAGTTAACAGTCAACAGTTAACAGCCAACAGTTAACAGTCAACAGTTAACAGTCATTAGTCAAAAGTCAACTAATTTACACAAAACAGGATAAAACTATGAATTCCCAATTTCACCATTCTGCGAATCATTCCCAAGTTGGAATCAAACCTGAACAATTGGATGAAATAATTTCAGCGATTTTGGCAGGAAAGTATTCTTGGGCTTGTTTTTTACTTTTGCGCTGTACTGGTTACAACCCTCTCGACTACATCCCTTACCGCACTTCCAACCGCTTGCTGAAGGAAAACAGCCAAATCAGGAAATCGGAAACTCAGCCGGCGCTGAGCAAAATTGCGGATTTAGATTATGTGGAAGTGGTGAGGGAAAAACGAGCCGGAGTTCGAGGGGGTTATGCAATTCAGGCTTTTAGGGAGTTGCACTCAGATACCGCAGGTTTTGTCGCTGAAGTCGGCTGCGAAGGCTCAAATATCTGGGCGCCGGCGGTTGATGTTCAAAATCAAGGATTTTTTGCTGAATTTAACACGGGCTTGTTTAATTTTGAGGGCAAGTTTTAGTTGCTCTACCGACAACCCGGTTGCGCCTGGTTGATTCGCCCCGCGCCTGGTTTTGGGAGTTTTCTGCCAAAATGGCAACACAGTTGTGCGATCGTACCTGATAATTTGTTGGCGACTCAAAAAAGACAAGCCGATCGGCAATTCATGCTGTTGAGATCGAGCAGCGTTTGTCTGTAAGGGCGATCGAGCCAAATACTACAATCTAATTCCAGTCTCGTTCATAGGGTATAAAACGAGGCTGGTTTTTGTGTCTGAATGCAGACCTTCCAGGACGCACTCCTTACTCTCATCAACCGGGTTGTTCAACTTTGAGCATGGCTAGAAGCAAGTATGTTCGTCCCTCAAACCCGGTTGATACCTCCAGGACTTGTAGATATATCTTCTGTAGTTGGCGAGCCAATAGTTAACATATTTTCATGAACTTATATTGAGATATTAATTGAAAACAAATCTGCCAAATTGGCAACACAGCTCTAATTAGTCGAGATATATTAGGTACATCGAAACAAAACAAGGTTGATTCAAACAACCGCTAAATTACAAGGATAAAAAACATGATTATCTCTGACCTAAACCATGTCGAAGTAGTTTCCGAATCCACTAGCATAGTCGGCGGTTTTAAATTAGGAAATGACTACTCGAACGTGTATTTCAACGAGAATTTCAACCTGAATAAATACATCCGCTCCAACGTGTATGTTTCCGGTCATGCAGCCACTGCTGAATCTGATGCGTCCGCCTACGGTTACGGCAGTTTGACTCAGACCTTCAACAACGCAGTGACCACACCCTATAGTTCTTCCTCTAGCGGCACTTCGATCGCAGCTAGTTCTGGTTTTAGCTTCTACTGGTAATCGCAACAGTCAAGCCAGACTCTCGCTCATCTGGGAGTTTAAACTCAATCCATCGCCCAGCCGTAGCAGTTTGACCGTCAAACAGTCAGTAAAACCCTAACGGTAGCTACAGTTTAAACTCCTCGAACAAATCCTGCAATCTTTACACAAACTACACTGACACTTCAAGGAGAACAACCATGATTATCTCAGACCTGAACCATGTCGAATTAGTCTCTGAATCCACTAGCATAGTCGGCGGTTTTAAATTAGGAAATGACTACTCGAACGTACAGTTCAACGAGTATTTCAACCTGAATAAAAACATCCGCTCCAACGTGTATGTTTCCGGTCATGCAGCCACTGCTGAATCTGATGCGTCCGCCTACGGTTACGGCAGTTTGACTCAGACCTTCAACAACGCAGTGACCACACCTTACAGCTCTTCCTCTAGCGGCACTTCGATCGCAGCTAGTTCTGGTTTTAGCATCTGCGGGTGCTAACAACAGTGCAGACAAGCAGTCAGAAACCCAGCTATGTAAAGCAATGCAATAATTTCTGGATTGATCTCTAGATAGGTAAGTCACAAATCCTTGCAAAACTTTACATAGCTGTTTTGATCTGTGCCAACATAATTAATGGCTTTGGCTGGCTCGCTTTATAACCTCAGTTAAGCAGCCACTAAAAATTGCTGCGGTGCAAAAAACATGATTATTGATGATTTAGATTATGTAGAGGAAGTTTTAGGAGCGAGCAAGCTTGTAGGTGCTGGTTATACGCGCGCGACAGGTAGCGCTAACACTTTTGCTACCTATGGATTTGGCAGTGCTGGTGCTAATGCTTTTGCTATTGGTGAAAATACCTCGACTCTGGCTAACACTTACACAAAGGTCTATGTTAGTCCTTATATGGCTTTTACTGAAGCCTCAGCTACAGCTAACTCTTACGCTCGCACAGAAAACACTTATTCTGTGTCCTTGAACCATAGCATATCTTTGTTCATCTTTAGCAGTCCGCCCTAATGATTGGCGATCGCGCGCGGTTGGCAGTTGAATTTGAAATGGGAATTTTAAAAAAGTAATTGTGAGGCTGTACTCACCCAATTGAAAACTGCTAGAGTGCCGGCCAGTGTAAAGTGGATTTCAAATTTTAAAAGGCGTTTTGATGGTGATTGTGATGGTTAAATCAAATTTAATAAAAATTCAGCGGCACAGCCATAAAGCTAAAAGGAGATAAATCGCGATGCCTCCCTCAGATTCATTTAACCCTGGTGCGGGCAGCAGCAGCAGTTCCAGCAAGTCTAGTTCCTTTGTCGATAGCAGCGGTGCGGGCAGTACCAGCAGCGCGACAGCCGCTTCCCCGACGGGAAGCAGTACCAGCAGTCAGACTGCTTACACTGCCGGGGCTACATCTAGCAGCGGCAGCGCGGCAGCGAGTGCTTCTACAGTCGCGCCCCCAACTACTAGCGCCACAGCTTCGGCTCCAGCAGCAGCGCCAGCTTCGGCTCCAGCCCCAGCTCCAGCTCCAGCTCCAGCGCCAGCTCCAGCTCCTGCGCCAGCACCTACGCCAGCACCTGCGCCGTTAGGAGAAAGCAGCGGTGCGAGCAGCAGCAGCAGCGCGACAGCGACTTCTGGGACAGGGAGCAGCAGCAGCACTCAGACAGCATCGGCTCCCGGCGGGACTTCTAGCAGTGCGAGCGCCTCAGCTAGCAGCGGTTCAAATACTGGGCCAACTACTAGCGCCACTGCTTCAGCACCAGCACCAGCACCAGCACCAGCACCAGCACCAGCCGCGACTGCTACAGACTCTGCACCAGCTAATATCACAGCGCCAACACCAGCGCCAACACCAGCGCCAACACCAGCGCCAACACCAGCGCCAACTCCAACACCAGCACCAACTCCAACTCCAACACCAGCGCCAGCAGTAACACCTGCTCCAGCAGTAACACCTGCGCCAACACCAACATCCTCAAATAATGACGGTGCAACCTTCACCCCGGTAACTGGCGGCACTTCTAGCAATTCAAGTTCTTCTAATTTCTCTCCTAACAGTACGGGTGCTGGTGGCGAGAGTGCGATAATTTCTGAGCCAACAGATGACAGTAACAGCTATTGGCCGATCGAACTTCCCGGTAACAATCCCGACAACAGCAATGCTGAAACCGCCCCTGTTCCTAAAGTTACCGCCCCAGAAAACAATCCTGCGGTATTAATTGTCACCTACGACAGCAACGGCGACGGATATTGGCGCGGTACCGACGACAGCGATGTCATTAGTTGCGGAAGTGAGCTTGATCGAATTTTTGCAGGAAGCGGCGATGATATTGTCAAAGGTAACAGAGGTAGCGATGCGATCGATGGAGGTGATGGAAACGACACTTTGCGGGGAGGAAGAGGTCAAGATTTGCTGATTGGCGGTAACGGCGACGATTTTCTGTGCGGTGACTTCGGCATCGATACACTGATTGGAGGTAGCGGCGCTGATACCTTTGCATTTAGACCCGAGACAGCGAGTGGTGTGGCTAATGTATTTTTAGCCGATCGAGTCGTTGATTTCAATGCCGCTGAAGGCGATAAAATTGGTCTGACAGGGGGACTTTCAGCAGCAGACATGGCACTCGTCGCGTTTGATACTGACGGTGACGGTAGGGCTGACGCGACTCTGGTCAAGTTTAGTTCCAATAATGGCGATCGAATTTTAGCTATTATTTTGGGAACAGTTAACGCAGCCGGTGCAACAACTTTGAGCAATACTGATTTTATCAGTTTGCCAAATAACATCTTGTAGCTAACCGTTAACCGTTAACGCGAACTCCCCCGCAGTCAGCATCGGGGGATGAGTTGAATAAAGTTTTATAGGTTGAGAGAAAAAGATGAAAGACGTTTCCCAGCCATTGATTGAAGCAAGTGAAATCATCGAACTACTCAAACAAGAGCTGCAATTAAAGCCATTTTGTCAAAAACTTTTGCAGAAAAAAGTTATTGACAAAGCAGCCAGGGAACAGGGGTTAACTGTGACTCCCGAAGAAATTCAAGTTGTGGGCGACCAACTCCGCCGCGAGAAGCGTTTAGAGAAAGCGGCCGATACCATTGCTTGGCTGGCAGATCAGATGGTTTCCGTAGAAGACTTAGAGGCCGGAATTTGCGATCGGCTTCTCACCCAAAAACTAGCCGAACACTTATTTAGCAAAGAAGTAGAAAAAAATTTCGTTCAAAACAAATTGCAATTCGACCAAATAATTCTTTATCAAATAATTGTTACCAACCTCCAGCTTGCCAGAGAAATTTTTTATCAAATTCAAGAAGGAGAAATCAGCTTTTTTGATGCCGCTCACCTCTACGACATTGACGAAAATCGTCGGCATTTATGCGGTTGCGAAGGCAAGGTTTATCGGTGGGGTTTAAAACCAGACATAGCCGTCGCCGTATTTAGCGCTAAACCCGGAGAAGTGATTCGTCCAATTGAAACTGAGCGAGGATATAACTTGTTCCTGGTAGAAAAGTTTCTCCCTGCGGAATTAACCCCTGAACGGTATCAAGAAATATTGCACAATATGTTTAACGAATGGCTGGGTAATGAGGTCAACTATTTATTGTACAATTGTAAAGTGTAGAGTGTACCGGGAGGAAAGAGAGGTCTAATATCGTTTCCAGGTTAGTACATGAACTCATACATATAGAGCAATACGGTTCACTTAAGATAGTCATTGCGAGGAACGAAGCAATCGCAGTATCTATTTTTCATGAGTTTTCCCTCTTGTCATCTCTTAAGTTAACCGTATGGACATATAGAGGTTCTGCGTAATTTCTGTAATTATTGCCATTTAATGCTGCAATTTGGATTTAACTCTATTACAAAAATCGACAAAATGACGAAAAGTAGTCAGTTGTTCTGGCTGCACTTGAATTCTGGCTAATAGCTGTTTCAAATAAAATGGCTTGAGTACATCTCCGGGTCTTGTTTTAGAATATGCGGTATTTTTAGCTTCAAATAACACTTTCAAATAAGCTCCATGAAACTGAGCATGGGTATTAAAATCTGGATATTTTCCCATTTTTTCAGGACAGTCAACTGAAACATTATAATACTTAGTATAATCTAATAAAAATTGATTCTTAGGATGTATTAACTTTTGAGAATGTGTTGCATAAATATTGCGATTGCCCAGCAGCCAACTTTCCAAGCAGCGATTTTGAACAATTAGCACAAGTTCTGTATTTTTTAATACTAGCTTTTCCTGATTTAAAAAATTATAAATTTCTGCGTGCCTTTCAGCAACAGTATTTTCGTCGGCATCAAGACACACGACAAAATAGTTGTATTTCCCGCTTAAGTTAATTTCCTCGATCGAAGGAGGAATAAAATCATATAATGAAGGATATCCTTCACCACTAATCAAGTAATAATTTTTTTCATTCACCTCATCGTAACTCTGAACTCGTGTTAATTCAGGCAATAAATGACTTAGCCAAGCTGGATAAACTTTTCTCTCCGATTGCATCCCTTCGACCAAAAAATACAGATTCATCCAACTTTGATTCCTTCACTATATTCTTCTAGATTAATCAGTTGCATGAAAGCTTGATGCCTCGATTTCCCCAAATTCAAATCTTTAGCATCGAGCGCAGTTACAACTCCACCTTTGCGAGTGACTATTTTCCAGTGTTCCATCCCAATATTATTGATTATATACGGATGGTGACTGGTAAGAATGAATTGAATATTTCTATTTTCCACAATCAAATCTGTCACAACATCGATACAGTTAATCCCCAAGCTGTTTTCAAATTCATCAATCAAGATTACCGTACCTTCGGGCGACAAGTACAGTTCGGCAATGTGAATGAGAGTCTTCAGCATTCCTGAAGAAATATTGTTTTGGAAAATCCAGTCATTGACACCTTTTTCTTTGATTTGAATAGGAAAACTTGTAAATGATAATTTGTCATCTTCCACCGCTGTTATTTTAATATCTTCAACTTGATGAAATATTCGGATAAATGTACGTTTAATGTTATTAAAAATATCTGAATGATAGTGATAAATAAAAGCAAGTTTGATCTGGAGTGCCAGATCGCTTGATTTAAGATTATCTAACAAAATGTCATTTTTTGACAATGTTGATAGCCTTAAATAATTTCTAGCGTACAAGTAATCAAATGAACGCGAATTATGGCTAGTTATTTTATTAAAAGCCTGGTGAATAGGTGAAATATCTTCTTCTTGATCTAAGATTTCAACTACGCTTTGGAACGGAGACAATTTCGGCGTTATCTTGCCTTTGAATATAATTTCATTAGGTGTTCTTTCTATAATTACATTTTTCTCTCTTAATAAATGTTCTCGAACAATTCTAAATTCATTGGTTTCGTCTTCCTCATTAAGAATAATGGGCAGATTTTTTTTTGTTTCAAATTCGCCTTGCCAGCGGTACTCTACATTGTTTATTGTCGAGAATGTAATATCCCATGCTAAGCCGTTTAACGAAGCACCATTAGCTATTCGTTGTAAATTCAAAATTCCTTTCAAAATTTGTGTTTTACCCACACCAGATACGCCAACTAATAAAGCCAAGTTGGAAAAATAGATCGGTTCAAAACGCCACTCTCGTAAATTATCCCAAAAAGCTACTTTTTTAATTTTCATTTCTCTCTCCTATCAATTATCTGCGTTCATCAGCGTTCATCTGCCTACATCTGCGGTTAAAAACCCACATAATTTTGCCGCCACCAAGCGCGCACCAACTTAATCTCCTCAAACGTATAAACTTCTTGCAAAAACTCATAAATTGCTCTCAATCTCTCATCCCCAATAATCTCAATTGCGTTCACAATCGCCTGCTGCCGTTCCGATTCTACCAACAGATTTATATCAACTTCCCGTCCCATATCCATCAATTCTACCAAATGCCCGGAAATAGTGTTAGGACTCATTCCCCGCGCATTCGCTATTGCTTGGACTGTCAAATTTTGTCGGTATAATTCCCAGGTTTGCATCTGCGAATAAGATGCAGTATTAGCAAGAATCGGGGGATTAGCGACATCAGAAGATGTAGCACCAGTTGGCAATCCTTGTTCTTGGCAAAAAGCGCGAATTGCCTCCAAAAAAACGTTACCATATTTATCTCGTTTGTTGCTACCAACGCCGTAAACTTCCTCAAATTGTGTGAGATTTTGCGGGCGTTTTTCTGCCATATCTCGCAAGCTTTTATCAGCAAAAACTACGTAAGGTGGCACAAATTGTTCGTCGGCAATTTGTTTGCGGAGACTTCGTAATATGGAAAATAAGCCTTCTACTTCTACAGCTAAAGACCGAGTTCTTCCCTGTACTTCTCGTGGCGCTTCGATCGCAATTTCGACCGTGCGCTGGCGTTTCATGATTTCCCAACTTTTTTCATTCAGTTTCAAAATGGGAAACCCGTCTGTTGTTTCGTCTAAAAAACCTTGATGTAACAGCGAACGACTCAACCTTTTCCAATCGTCGGCACTTCTATCTTTGCCAATTCCATAGGTAGAAAGTTGGTTGTGCTGGTATTGGGATATTTTTTGACTCTTTGAGCCGCGTAACACATCTATAATATGATTCATGCCGAACTTTTCTTGGCATCTCGCGATGCAAGAAAGAAATTTCATTGCCTCAAGCGTCCAATCTTCTACTGGTTTTTTGTTGCAACAGTTATCGCAATTGCCACAATTGCCGGGGAATGAATCGCCAAAATAACTTAACTGAACTGTGCGGCGGCAATCGCTGGAGTCTGCATAGTTGATTACTCGCCGTAACTGCTGTTTGGCAATTCGCTGTTCTTGTTGGTCGGGTTTTTGGTCGATGATATATTCGATGGTTTTGACATCGCCGAATCCAAAAAATAAGGTGCAATGGGATGGTTCGTTGTCTCTGCCCGCGCGGCCGGATTCTTGATAGTATCCTTCGAGATTCTTGGGTAAGTCGTAGTGAATGACAAACCGCACGTCGGGTTTGTTTATTCCCATGCCAAAGGCAACTGTTGCTACCATTACTTGTACGTCGTCGCGAATGAAGCGGGTTTGATTGGTTGCGCGATCGACATTATTCATCCCCGCATGGTAGGCTAAGGCTTGGATGCCGCTTTGTTGCAATTTATAGGCAACTTCTTCAACTTTTTTACGGCTGAGGCAATAGATAATTCCCGAACCGCCTTTTTTTTGGATGATTTGCAAAACTTCGGCAAAACTGTGCTTGTTTTTTTGGCGGACTTCGTAGTATAAATTGGGGCGGTTGAAGCTGGCGACGTGGATGTAGGGATCTCGCAGAGTTAGCTGCTGGATGATGTCTTGGCGGACGCGCTCGGTGGCGGTGGCAGTTAGTCCCATAATTGGAATGTCGGGATATCGATCGCGCACTCGTTCCATTTGCCGGTATTCTGGACGAAAGTCGTGTCCCCATTCCGAAACGCAGTGGGCTTCGTCGATCGCAAATGCCGAAATTCCTAACTTAGAAGCTACTATATCTAAAAACGGTAAAAATCTCTCGCCCAGTAAGCGTTCGGGCGCAACGTACAGCAGTTTAATTTTACCTTCGAGAATTGCAGTTTCGCGCGATCGAGTTTCCATCGCGCTCAAAGTGCTGTTGAGAAAAGTCGCCCCAATCCCATTATCCTGCAAAGCTTCCACCTGGTCTTGCATCAGAGCAATCAGTGGCGAAACAACCACAGTCAATCCCGGTTTCAACAAAGCCGGCAATTGAAAACACAAAGACTTGCCACCGCCAGTCGGCATGACAATCATCATATCCCGTTTTTCGAGAGCAGCTTCAACAATTTCCCGCTGCCCCGGGCGGAAAGAGTCATAGCCAAAAAAATGTTTGAGGGCTGGTTCGAGGGACAGCGGCACAGAAGATGTTGGCGGATTCGACCCTGACATTTGCAGTAGTTGGTTGTTGACTTCTACACTATTCTATGCTTTTTGAGCACAAATACAGTTACAATAATTGAGAATCTCAATTTAAGCAGAGAAACTGATGCCGAAAGCAATTTGGAATGGTGCCGTTTTGGCCGAGAGCGACAAGTGCGAAGTTGTGGACAACAACTATTATTTCCCTGCGGATGCCATCAAACGCGAGTATTTCAAGGACAGTAGCACTCACACTACTTGCGGTTGGAAAGGTGTTGCTAGTTACTACAGTGTTGAAGTCGGTGGAGAAGTGAATAAAGATGCTGCTTGGTACTATCCTACTCCGAAAGATGCTGCTAAAAATATTGCAGGATATGTTGCTTTTTGGAAAGGAGTTAAGGTAGAGGCTTGATATAATTTCCGGTTGCATTCCTCATGACTGTTAACTGTTAACTGTTAACTGTTGACTGTTTGGACATTTGAACATTTGAATACTTGAACAATACTGATGCAATCGGAAACGATATTACACGAGTGGATGAGTTGAAAAGCTGGGGCGGGTTTTGTGCAAAATATGTACAAAATCCGTCTCTTGCAATTTTAGGCGTTGCTGAATTTAGGTATGATTCACTCGAGAGAGGCAATCCCTCAAACTCGCTGAGTAGGGGCAATTCATGAATTGCCCCTACTCAGCGAGTTTCGGAGGCAAATCATACTCCAAACCCGCCCTTAAAATTTTAATCTTTTTCCCAAGCGGCGGCCGCTTCCCATCCCAAACCGCGACGAACAATAATCGGTTCGCTTTCTGTCAAATCGAGAATGGTAGAAACTTGATAGCCCGGATCGGAATCATCATCGACAATGATATCTACTAACTTTAAAAAACAGTCAAATAATTCAGCCTTGCCAAAGCTTTCTGCTTTTGCAGCAGGTACTGGTGCAGCACCTTCATCATCAGTGGTAATGTGAGCAGATGTGGAAATAATCGGATTTCCCAAAGATTCTAGAAGTGTAAAACAAAGCGGGTGGTTTGGAACGCGAATTCCCGTGGTTTTGCGTTTTGGGTTCATTACTAATTTGGGAACTAACTTGGTAGCTGGTAGCAGAAATGTGTAGGGCCCTGGAATTAACCGCTTGATGATTCTGTATGCTTCATCACTGACGACAGCATACTCGGTGATATTTGACAAAGAAGAACAGAGGAATGTTAAAGGCTTATCATTGGATAGTTGCTTGATCTGCCTGACTCGTTCTACGGCAGATTTGGAGTTGAGATCGCAGCCGATCGCGTAAACTGTATCTGTGGGATAAAGCATCACTGCCCCATCTTTGAGAGCTGTTGTAATCTTCTCGATCCGGTCTTTCTGGGGTGCAACTGGATGGAGTCCGTAAATAATTGCCATGTTAAGATATTTTAGGCTAAGTGGGCGATCGAAATATTCAATGAAACAATCAACGATCAAAATTAATTGTTAATAATGAATAAAATAGCTTATTTTGACTGTCCGACCGGCATTGCTGGTGATATGTGTCTCGGAGCTCTTGTGCACGCTGGTGTTCCTTTAGACTACTTGATCGAAAAACTGAATTTGCTCGGCATTTCGACAGAGTACCAGTTGCGGACGGAATTAGTCCACCGGAATACTCAACAAGCAACTAAATTTCATGTCGATTTAACTGCCGATTTGTCCTTAAAACCCGAAAATTCGGCTGATTCCACCCTCGATCCCTCAGAAACTGAATCCCCAACATTCGATCGCGCCCGCCAACACCATCATCACGATGACGAACATTCTCACACTCACGATGACGATGCTGAAAGCAGTCACACTCACCATCGTCACTTGCCACAAATCGAGCAAATCATTGTCTCTGCCAAATTGCCTGCGCGGGTGGAAGCGTGGAGTTTGGCGATATTTCGCAAATTAGCAGATGCAGAAGGTGCCGTGCACGGTATCCCCGCAAACCAGGTTCAGTTTCACGAGGTGGGCGCTACGGATGCACTTGTGGATATTATCGGTACTTGTTTGGGTTTGGATTGGTTGGGTATTGATGAATGTTACTTTTCGGCAATGCCGACTGGTGGTGGTACAGTGAAGGCGGCCCACGGCATATTAGCAGTGCCCACGCCGGCGGTGATGCGGTTGTGGGAAACGCACCAAGTACCAGTTTATAGCAATGGGATCGATCGCGAATTGTGCACTCCTACGGGTACTGCGATCGCCTGTAGTCTCGCTTCTGGTTTCGGCCCGCAGCCGCCGATGCAAGTTCAGGCGATCGGATTGGGTGCAGGTTCTCGAATGCTGGCAATTCCTAATATTTTGCGCCTCTGGATTGGGGAGAAGGCTACCCCCCCCTACCCCCCCCAAGGGGGAAAAGTCAACCCCCCCCTGCCCCCCTTGGGGGGGGAAAGTCAGAAGTCAACCCTCGCCAATTCCCAAGAAACAATCTGTGTATTGGAAACGCAGATTGATGATTTGAGTCCGCAGGCGATCGGCTATGTTTTTGATGCTTTGTTTGCTGTGGGAGCTCTGGATGTTTTCACAGCCCCAATTGTGATGAAAAAGTCGCGCTTGGGGGTTTTGTTAACTGTGATTTGTCATCCCGAAACTCAGGATGCTTGCGAAGCTGTGATCTTTCGTGAGACTACAACTCTGGGAATTAGGCGATCGACTCAACAAAGAACTATTTTGCACCGAGAAATCGAGTCAGTTCAAACAGAATACGGCGCAGTGCAAATAAAAGTTGCGAAGACTGAAGAAACGATTGTGAACGTGCAGCCGGAATATGAAGATTGCGCCCAAATTGCCAGACTTAAAAATATTAGTTGGCGCGAAATTCATCGCTTGGCGCTGCAAAGTTGGTACGATAGAAGTTAGTAAATCACAGGGAATAGGCGGTTGAAACCGCTTTTTTAACCTCAAACTACACAAACTTTCGTCCCTCTCAGCGGACTAAGAAATAACGGGGATACTTAAGCCGGATTTGGTATTACTCATGTTTCAGAGTGCGAGTTGCTTTTCAGGAAATTTCAACAAATTTACATAATTGACCGAAAGCAATTGGGTCAAAAGCCCCCGGTATAGGCTGTGAGGTCAATTCTATAATCTAAAATCTAAAATCTAAAATCGATTGACTGCTAGCAGCCTTGAAGGGAATTTACGTAAGTTTACAAAACCATGTTACTTTTTCTCACCGACAGGGCGATATAATTTGGGTTTTGATTGGAAAAGTCAAACTATTCAGAGTCAAGCCAGCGATATTAAGGAACTAAAGATTGGTTGGCGGACTTGACTTCGGAGGGTTTGGAGAATACAAGGGACGTGAAGAAAACAACTTACTGAGTAACTTGAATGCCAAAACTTAAGGATACGCTTCTGATCAATGCTTGCGATACAGGTTTAATTCGAGGTTTGAATCTTCAAATCATCGCCGTACTCAACTCAATTGCTCCCAATATTCTTGTAGATTTTACAGACATAGAAGGTGTAGTTGCAGTTGGCGATAAAAATAATCCGTTCTTGCAGGCTGCTGCCAAGAATTCGCTAAAGGCTGCCGTAACAGAACGCCGGAAAGCTGAAGGAAACGCAGTAGAACTAATCGTTAATTCTGCCTATCGTACTGTGGCACAACAGTACCTCCTAAATCTTCAGTTTCGACAAGTTTCAGATCGATGTGGCATTCAAGCGGTTGCGCCACCAGGATTTAGCAACCATGAAAGCGGACTTGCACTAGATATTCAGGATAATTATGCCTGGGAGCCTTATCTTGAAAGACACAGCTATGTCTGGTTTGGTCCGGGAGATAAACCTCATTTCGACTACCGCTTTTTTGCTGCGACGCGAGATGATATCGGAACTTTGGGTATTCGTGCCTTTCAAATTCTTTGGAATAAATACAATCCTACCGACAAGATTAAGCTAGATGGGGATTTTGGTCCTCAAACGGAAGCGAGATTGAGAGAGTCACTGGCTGAAGGTTTTGACAATCCATTCCCAAGGGTACTAAGACTGGAAACACCACCCATGACAGGCGATGATGTCAGAAAAGTTCAGGAGTCTCTAGTTAGTAATAAACTCACCAATATCGACATTCCCGTTAATAGCATATTTGATTCGGTAACTGAAGCTGCCGTCAAGCAATTCCAAGAAGCAACTAAGCGTTTAGCGGTTGATAGTGCTGTTAGTTCACAAACTCTAAAAGCACTAGGTCTTGTTTAAAAAAGTAGCGGTTGGGGGAGCATTCCAGCCCGCTCAGGAGTGCAGTCAACGCTTTAACCTAGAGAATTTTAACCAAATAGGAGCCATTTAATTATGCCATTTACCGCAAAAGTTGTAACCACCGCCGCATGGGGAGCCAGACCGCCAGAATCGGGAAGATTTCCTTTTCAAAGGACTATTCCCCGTTATGTCATCGTCCATCATACAGACAACCAAAACCCTCCTAACGATCCATCAAGAGGCACAATTGAAGGAGCGATTCAGTTTGCACGAAACATTCAAAAATTTCACATGGATGGTAATCGTTGGTCGGACTCAGGACACAACTTCTTAAATACAACTGGAGGGTTGATTCTAGAAGGTCGGCATGGTTCCCTAGATGCTGTAAAACAAGGGTTTTGTATCCAGTCAGCCCATGCAGCACAAGACCCAGGTAAATTAGCCAACGGTAATCAATCTCCTGGAATTGAAAATGAAGGCAATTTCATGACCTTCCAAATTGGTCAAAAGCAATGGGATAGTCTTGTAGAACTTTGCGCCTCGTTATGTGATTCTTGCAATATTAGTCCGATCAATATTAAAGGACACAGAGATTTCAGTATTACTGATTGTCCGGGTGATTTGCTGTACGATCGACTTCCGCGTTTGAGGAAACAAGTTGCCGATCGGCTAAATCTGCAATTCACTCCAGAACAGCTAGAAAATGAGTCGCCATTGATGCCTCTAAAGTTTGGCTTAACAGGTTCAGCCGTTATCAAACTACAACAGCGATTGCGCGATCGGGGATTTAATCCAGGAGCAGTTGATGGTGTATTTGGTGAAAATACAGAAGCGGCTGTAAAAGCTTTCCAGCGTTCTGTTGGACTTCCAGATGATGGAATAGTTGGGAGCAACACTCGAACGGAGTTAGGACTTAGTTAAGCTTTAATCATTTGACCCAAAAACTCTTGTGGGGTGTCCTGCATCCCCAAGACTTGCTTTTCACTTCTCGGTTTAGTCTATTTAGGAGGTTAATCAAATGACAGATTCTTCTAGCATTGAAACTAAACCAAATTCTTCTGAACATGGAAAGGAATTTGCAGAATTTTTTCAGGAGAATAATTAAAAATATTCGACCATGCGAGCGATGAGTTTTATTGCGCTGATTGCAGCGATTGTGTTTGGCGCAATAACAATAACTAGCAATGATTCTGAGGGAAAATACATTACAACTGCTTTTTTAGTTGCTGCTTTTGCGCCAAAAGCTGTTCAACGATTTGCAGAACGTCCGTAAGTAAAGTTGAGTTAAATGGATGATTAAAGCAGGCGACGTGCTTGTAAAATCTGTTGTTGCCACAGCTCAAAAGTCTCTAGATTTGAGTTATTTTCTATCTGGACGATCGCCTTCATTTGCTCCATAAGCTCGATCGCCAATGGTACGCCAAGCTGCAATCTCTCCAAAGCCTCCCGCTGAGCAAAAACGGTTTCCGGCGTGCCTTCTAGAATCAGTTGTCCTCGATCCATGACAAAAATCCAATCAGCCCAGCGGTAGATGAAATCGAGGTCGTGACTTGCTAAAAGGATAGTGGTTCCGGTGCTGTGAATTTGTTGCAGTAACCCGATTAGTTGTCGGGTATGACGCGGATCGAGATAGGCGGTAGGTTCATCTAACAGCAGCAGTTTGGGTTTGAGAACCATGATATCGGCGATGGAAACCCGCTTTTTCTGTCCCAAACTGAGATTGTGAATTGGTTCGCGGGCGAGTTGGCTTAGATCGAATTGGTCGATCGCCTCTTGCACCATTTTAGCAACTTCCGATTCTGCAAAACCCAAGTTATACAACCCGTAAGAAATATCTTCTTCTACCGTCGAAGCTACTAATTGATGTTCCGGGTTTTGAAAGACGAGTCCGATTTGTTGGCGCAATTTTGTCAAAGATTTGCGATCGTAGCGAAAGGGTTCACCTTCCCAGCACACGGTTCCTGCTTGCGGTTGATACAAGCCATTTGCTAACAGAAAAAAGGTGGTTTTGCCGCAGCCGTTTTGACCGATCAGCCCACAGCGTTTCCCGGCGGGGACTTTCAGGCTTAAGCCCTGAATTGTCGATCCAAAGTTACAGGGATATTGGTATGAAGTGCGATCGAATTCGAGAATTGGGCATAGGGAATTGGGCATAGGGAATTGGTTATTGGTAATTGGTAGTTGGTTATTGGTTATTGGTTATTAGTTATTGGTGGGAACTAACAAATAACAACAGTCAACAGTCAACAGTCAACAGTCAACAGTCAACAGTCAACAGTCAACTATCAACTCTCAACTGTCAACTCCCAGAGTTGAATTTCATAGCACAAATGCTGCTCAAAAAGTTGGCTAGCCTCCAATCCTTCAACCACCAACTTCTTAAACCAGCGACGAAATATCCAGCGCAGAAATTTGTGGACTGGCGGAACTGCGATCGAAATTAAATCCGCCACATAAATCATTGTGTTCAGTCCATATCGGCGGAAAGTATCGACATACAGGTCAATTGTTGGTAAGATATGAGTGGAAATATCCTCTGTTTTTACTACAGTGAACCCGGCTTGCATCAATGCTGCATGAAGTTCGGTAACAACATGACAGTTAGAAAACATTCCCTGTTTATAATTAGCATCGGATCGAAGCATATCGGCAAGTAGTACGTACCCACCAGCCTTAAGGATTTTGGCGGCACCATTAGCAATATCAACAGCCGACATATACTGGCTACTTTCGCTAAAGAGAATGAGATCGTAGGATTTAGTTGCTTTGAAGTCTTCAAACTTGGTGAGGTGGAAAACTGCCCGATCGCCTGTACACTTGAGAAAGCGCTGTTGTTGGAACGGATCGGGTGCGAGTCCTTCCACTGCAAAAGCTCGATCGAGCAAATAAGCCGCATTTCCCCCAATCCCGCATCCTACATCCAGCACAGTCTTGATGTCTTTGGGGATAAAATTCAAGAGTTTATCTGTGTAAGCTTGCTGAGCGATACGCAATCGCCCGATGGTGAGTTCTTCAGCGGGAACAGGTAGAGTTTCCCAATAGCCGTAGTGAAGGTAGGGCGAATCTGTCAGCCCCAAATAGTAATTCAGCGCTGCATTTTGGTAGCGAGTTACTTTGGAAATAGAAATTGGTTTTGGCTGCGACATTGGGAAAATTTAGTAAGTTTTAGGATTTCCGGGAGGGTGAAAATTCTTCCCAGCGCTTGCATATCTGTTAAGAACACTGAACAGGTAAAATTGCCAACTGTCTGTTACCACAAATTGATATCAATTTGACGAACTTTAGAAAACTCACCAGTTGAAATCAATCCCACACAGCCTCTCATCATAGCGCAGAGGAATAAAATAATAAAATAAATATTTAAGCCGGATTTGGTATAGCATCAAACTCAATATTCTCATACAAATCTGCTACAGACAATTCCACATGAAGAGAGGTTAATACAACTCGATCGCCCGCACAGCTATATTCCGAAAAAATCCACTTATTCACATCAGTTTTAGAATATTGCTCAACCCGTAGACGATATTGGTCGATTAATAAATATTCCTGAAAACTCGTAATACTACGATAAGCAGCAAACTTATCATCGCGATCGTAAGCTCTAGTACCCTTAGATAGCACCTCAGCAATCAGCAGAGGATTAGTAATTGTATCAGTGCGTCCAGATTGAAGTTCGATCGGTTTAGCCACAACCATCACATCTGGATAAGTATAATTATTAAGCTGCGGAACCCAAAGCCGCTGATCTGATGCAAAAATACTGTAAGGTTTACCCTTAAGGCTCACCCTCAAAATAGCGTTTAAGATGCTCGTGATTTCATTGTGATTCGGTGTACCGCCAGCCATCAGAACAATCTCCCCATTGATAAATTCATGTCGATCCTGAGAATTGACTTCCAATTCTAGATATTCCTGGGCCGTGTAGGTTTTGGTTTCAACTTGCGCGATCATATACAACTCTCTCCTTTAATCGACTGATTCCAGTTTATCTTAAAAAGCATTAAGCTGCTCCTAGTTAGTTTACCAGATGCAGTTCGCGTGGGGTAACGCAGGACGATCGCACTGCGTTATCCCAAGCGTTGAAATACAATGCTGAGAGTTGTCAAAACCGTGCAACCAAACACAGCTTCAAACATATATCTGCGTGAAGGTTTATAAGGGTAAGAATTCCAAACGCGCAATTCTCCATTAAAGCCGCGCGCCGCTAAACTCAGGGAAACTTGACGGTAGTTTTCCAAAGTTCGCTGAAGCAATTGCCCGATTAAAATGCCTAAACTGTGCATTCCCCGCTTCCAAGTGCGGTAGCCGCAGCGCGAGTTTTGGGCTATCCAAAGTTCATCGGCGATCGCCAATAAGCTAAAAATAAACCGATACATTAGTAATAGCAGTTCTGTGACTAACTCTGGACAGCGTAATTGTCTAAGAATCTGCAATATCTCGGTAAATGGCACTGTCAACAGGATGAAATACATACAACTTGTCGATGCTAAAGTGCGCGGGAATAACAGACTCACTTGGTATAATCCAGTGCGGCTCACATACAGATAAAAAGTGCCGATGCTAATCCCCCAACCTTGCCAAATATCCCACTGAATTACCTGGATTTGACTTAACTCAATTCCACCCATCGCCAAAGCAGGCAAACTTGTCAGCAAAAACATCAACGGTAGCGACAACAACCGCAGATAAAGTTTCCCCGGAATGCCCGCATAGATGACGATCCAGACTGCTAACCAAAGGGCGATCGACAATTGTACCGCTGGATGGGAAACTAGAGAAAGAATCAAAAGGGCGATCGCAAACGATAATTTATGAGTTGGCGGCAACCCGCGCAAGCGATTTGTATAAGCGAGACTATCAATCTGATGGTTCATTCCAGCGGCGATTTATCATCAGATTGCTGCCGAGATTGCGATCTACCTTTATACAATCCAATGACGTACCCAATTACACCAGCCCCCATCGCCGCTTGAGACGCAAAAAATAGACTTGAAATTTCTCCGCTAGCCGGCTCAAACAAGTGATTGAACCAAGGTTTATAACCCGGTTGAATTTCGGTAATTGCTTTCTTAGCTTGGTCATCAGAACCGCCATATTCACCCCGCACAAAAACGAGAGGAAACGCTGCCATAACAATCACCGCGCCAGCCAAAAGCCAATTTTGTCGCGAAGTAGATTGGGAATTTTTGGTAGGTTTTTGATTCACGGCTTAGGACTCCTGTCTCAATAATTTCAACGTTTCCAACTCCGGCTTCCCGTAAGAATGCAGCCAATTCCAGACCAATACAGTCAGCAATCCCTCACTAATTGCCAGCGGTACTTGGGTAATCGCAAAAATGCTAACGAACTTGAGAAAGGAAGCCATAAAACCGCCACTCGCCGCCGGAAAAGCTAAGGCTAACTGCATCGAAGTCACCACATAAGTCAGCAAATCTGCGATCGCAGCCGCACAAAAAATTGCCGCCCGTTGGCCACCAGTTCGCATCAGCAATTGATAGATAAAATACGCAGCAAACGGGCCAACAATCGCCATCGAAAACATATTTGCTCCCAACGTTGTCAGCCCGCCGTGGGCCAACAAAACCGATTGAAAAAGCAGCACTAAAGCACCAAGTACAGCCATCACCGAAGGGCCAAACAAAATCGCACCCAAACCCGTACCCGTTGGGTGAGAACAACTCCCAGTTACCGAGGGAATTTTCAAAGCAGAAAGCACAAAAGTAAACGCACCCGCCAAAGCTAACAGCAGTTTAAGTTCCGGGTGTTCTTTGGTAATTCGGGCGATCTCACGCAAACCTACCACAAAAAAAGGCAAAGCCACCATCCACCAAAATGCCGCCCATTGTACAGGCAAAAAACCTTCTGAAATGTGCATAGCTGCGGCGGGTGTTGCCGAAGCCAGGACAATATAACAACTCAAGCCAGCCATCAATCCCAGGCTAACTAACTTCCGATTTCGTGACTTCAAGCTGTACCTCGCAGATGAGACTATTTAGACTAACGCATCGGCGGGCATTCTGACTCAAAAAGCGACAAGGCTTTCATTACAGTTGCGGGACAGCGTTGGACTTGCACCAAACTTTCCCCGTTTCCTCTAATGGCTGCTCCCCATTAGAACCGAGTTGTTAAATTCAGTATAGGCGATCGGGCTAATCTGAGCCGACATTTTACCAAAATTCTGATTAAATCAGTCAAAATCACCTGTCTTCTTCCTTCTCTTCCTTCGCGTCTTCGCGGTTCGTTCAATAAATACTATCGCCAAACAAATCAACGTTATAATCTTACTAAGTTTTGAGGAAAGCCGCAATGTTACAGTACAACTTGCCGAGGAACTGGCCCTCCGCCGACGAACTACCAGACTCGGACGAAACACCTGTGGATAACGAACTGCAAGAACTAATACCAGGGTTACTAAAAGCAATCTTGCTGATACTTTGGTCAGAACGCATGGACTGGTTTTTTGGCATAGATATGGGTGTTTATCATCATCTAGACGAACCTGCCATAGTCCCAGATGCTTTTTTAAGTTTAGGAGTAGAACGGTTTTACGACGAAGAATTGCGTCCCAGTTACGTGCTGTGGGAAGAAAATGTCATGCCGCTTTTCGTGCTAGAAGTTGTTTCTCCAACTTATCGCAAGGAATACACCACAAAATTAGACATTTATCAAGGTTTAGGCGTACTTTACTACATCATTTATTCTTCCCGTCGCCGTCGGAAACCTCATTTGGAAGTACACAAGTTAGTCAATGGGAAATACGAGTTACAGTCAGGACATCCTGTTTGGATGCCAGAAATTGGTTTGGGAATTGGTTGTGAAAGGGGAAACTATTCTGGGGTGACAAGAGAGTGGTTGTATTGGTATGATGCCGATGGCACACGCTATCTAACACCTCAAGAACAGATCAAACAATCAGCGGAACGTCTCCAACAGGAATCGCAGCGTGCCCAACAGGAATCGCAGCGTGCTGAGCAATTAGCTGAACGTTCTGAACAATTGGCGCAACGATTGCGGGAATTGGGAGTCGATCCTGACAATATCAACTAATTGCAAAATCTCGTTCTTAGAACCCCGACTTCTTGAAGAAGTCGGGGTTTTGGTACTCTATTTTGTTATATCAATTCCGATTGCACTCATATCAATTCCGGTTACAACGACCTATGATATAGAGGAGACTGCACGTGCCGTGTCCCTACTGTGATTAATTGTAGGGACACTGCCGTCTCCTAATTTCGAGTAACAATAATTCCGATGCCAACGGATTTGATGTTATTTCTGCGGGCACTTCGGATAAATCCCACCCTGCAAACAAATATAAGCAATTTGACTTTGATCTAAATTCTTAGCCTCCCCAAAATTAACTCCTTGGAATCGACCCGATTTACTATCAGCAGGACTTTGAATAAATTGTTCCGAAGCCGCTTTACCCAAAAACTGAGCCCCTTGAAAATTCACTCCTGCTAAATTCGCCCCTCTAAAATCAACCGAACTCACGTCAGCATTCCGCAAATTAGCATCTTGCAACCGAGCATCTTTAAAATTAGCATTTGCCAGTTTAGCAGAATTCAAATCGGCATTTTGTAAGTTTGCACCGCTCAAATCTGCACCGGACAAATCGGCACCTTGCCATTCCGATTTAGACAAGTTTGCCAATGACAATTGAGTGCCCTGAGCCTTGACTTTGCCCAAACGCGCACCTGATAAATCCGCTCCCGAAAAATTGGCGCTTCCGATATCTGCCCCAGTAAAACTTGCATTTTTTAACATTGCTTGCTGCAAAGAAGCCCCAATTAAAACAGCACTACTTAAATTAGCTCCATTCAAATTTCCGCTTGACAAATTAGCTTTGTTCAGGACAGCGCGCACAAAACTTGTGCGGTTCATGACAGCACTATTCAAAGATGCCCCGGTCAAATTTGCTCCTTCAAAATTAGCGCCACTCAAGTCGGAAATCCAATCGTCAAATGTGCCAGGTCTTCTATCTTCACCGGTGCCGTAAAAGCGAACTCCCTGCAAGCTAGCATTGGTTAAATTGGCGTTTCTAAGCTTAATTCCCGACAAGTCAACTTTGTCTAATACTAATGTAAACTGAGCTGAACCAGCAGGACTTTGACCTAAATCCGTGCGGCTCAAATCTGCACCGTTGAGCTGGCTGCTATACACTGTGAGAATTTTGCCGATCGCCCTTTGCACTGTTCTTTGGCGAGTGGCCGCTAACTCGCGTTCCTGGGTCTTCCCTCCGAATCGCAGAGATTCGAGATCGTTGCTGAGAGCTAGATTCAACCGCTGCAAGTCAGGCAAAGATGAAGGCCCCGTACTGACTAAAGCTTGCTGAATCGCGTCCAACATCGATCGGCTGTCTTCTTGAGCCAGCAAATCCACTAACAGAGGTACGGCCCGGGAGTCTTCCACCGCCCCCAAAGCCAAAATTGCCGATCGCCTCCCCGCTGTCCCGTTAGGCGAAGTCGGAGACAATTTGCTGACTAAAGCTACAAATAATTCATCATTTCGCTGCCGAGAATCCCGCATATTTGCTTGACTTTGAGTGTAGATCAGAGTGCCAACAAACAAAGTTAAAATCAATCCCGCGCTGCCAATTGTCACTATCACTAAAGTCGTGCCCGGGTGTTGGCGAATCCAATTCCACAAACTGGGATCTTCTTTCTCCCCAGTTTCGGGAGTCAAAACCAAAGCCGCAATCTGCGCGTCTTCGTCAGTCCAATCTTGAGTCTGAACAGGATTGGCAGACAGTTGGTTCGATCGAGCATTGACGACCAAAGTATTCACGAGTCGATCGTGCCCCGACTGCCGTTTGTAGCGCAACGCAAAAGCCCCATCTGCGAGCACTGCCAAGCCGCTCAGCCCCCCTAAAATGATCAAATCAGGAAACGCGCCAGACAAGCGCCAAATCCCGTAAGCGATGCCCAGAGGCACTCCCCAGCGCCCCAAACTTTCACGAATTAGCACTCGCCGAAAACCGGGAGGAACACCCGACGCTGTGACAAGTTTGACGCCGAACCACCGTTTCGGGAGAGTTTGACCAGTTCGGGCGAGCAAAAACAACTGCCACGCTGCTAAAGCTGCCGGTGCCAGCAGCGCCCCAGACCAGAATAGATTAGTTAGGGGTGCGACTCTGGGGTTGCGATCGCGCGCGGGTATGCCCAAAGTACGGGCGACAGTTTCGGATGCTGCTGCTACTGAGGAATTGAGGGGCACGGTTTGAGCTTCCTTATTGACCAAAGCCCCGATACTGAAGGGAACGAGGGCACTGGCGGCAATTAACGAAATTTCAACAGCCCAAGCGCCACACCTGCGAACCAGCAGTGGCATTTGCTGGGATTGTGTCTGCCAAGATGGATCGGGTTGATTAATACCACCGGGTGCGGTTGGGCTAGCCATATTTAGAATTTCCTATTATTTAGTCGTTAGTGTTGGAAGAATCAGGAGAAATTGCCAATTTATACGCTATGTAGATTAGCACTCCGAGAACGGCAAGAGTCATCAGCGCTGAAATTAGCTGTACGATGCTATTAAAGACTGTCAGGACAATTATCGCTCCGACGGCAAAGACTGCCACCTGCCCGGGTTTGGGTAGTCTTTGAAACTTATCCAGAAATTGATTATAGAAGGTTCCGACGGCTTGATAGCTATCTGAATTCTGTTTGATGAGTGGCGATCGCTCTAGTTTAGCTTTTAGTTCTGCGATCGCCTGCTGCCAATTGAAGTTATTTTGAGGATTCATCAAAAAATTTGGGAGTTAGTTTAGCTGTACATCGATCATTTTAGGACGGTCACATTAATAAGAGTCACATTAGCCTGTTCCCAAGCGCTAATTATCCCTTACCGTCAAAGAAGTAGAACCTTCCACCATTGTGTTCCGATAAATTAAGGATAAAAATGAAGATATGCTATCCGTGCGATCGCCCCAGACTGCGCTTTGGCTCGATCGCAATCCTAGCCCTAGGAATGATTTTAACTGCTGCGGGGGCCCTTCAGAGTCAACCACTACAAATTGCTCCAGGATTTCGCGAACCGCTGAGCGTTTCAGGAGTCTCCGGCGGCCCGAACAATAGTGGCGACTGCGGTTTTGTAGCCCAAGGGCCGAACCAAGTCATTGAAGTAACGCAGGATTTACCTTATTGGCGGATTGCAGTACAAACTGCGGGAGCTCCGAGTTTGATGATTCAGGGGCCGAGGGGGCGTTTCTGCGTGCTACCGGCGAATGCTGCTGCGGGGAATGTCGAATTTTCCGGTTATGGGGACAAGGGAACTTATACAATCTTTGTGGGCGATCGAGCTCAAGGTCAACACCCCTACTCTCTGTCCATCACCCAACAGCGAAACTAAAGCCATCAACACAAGTTTGTAGTGAGGACTAAAGTCCTCAAAGCATAATTTGTTCTCTCATTTCAAATCCGATAGCTTCGGAATTAATATTACCCACAATCAGGACACGGCAGTGCCGTTTCCCTACAATTAGTCTGGTCATAGTTACATATCTCGCGAGCACTATCGATTATTTTGAGGTAGGGAAACGGCACTGCCGTGTCCTCTGCTACTGAAATCGTCAAACCGTAATTTGCGCTCTAACCCACTTGCGAAACAATCTGAGAGTTTGACTTGTACCCACCGTTTGGGTTTGTTCGCAATATTGAGAAATAGCTTGAATAATTGGCAGATTGGGAAAAGTGGGACTAATTTTCGATGCCACATATTTCCCATCTTCCAGCACATTAATCTGAAGCTGATTATTTTCATAGCGCCAAATTTCCGGTACTCCCAGCGCCTCGTAAGCGTCTAGTTGAGTTTTGGAAGTTAGATCCACTTCAATTGCTAAATCAGGCGGCGGATCGATAGTTAAATCGATGCGCTTTTTGCCAATCATTACAGCATAATTTTGAATGTAAAAACCAGAAGTGTTGAATGATAGGAGAAAATTGCTAAAATTGGCCGAGCAATGTATAATTTCAGAGTGATAAATTATGAATAATCAACTGAAATGCTATTTTCTAACTTCCCCAAAATTGTCAAACGGTATCTGGCCCATTT
>JANMLZ010000195.1:0-9580 GCA_031372825.1 Cyanobacteria bacterium OTE_58_metabat_593
TAAAGCAGAAACTGCCTCTCCAAATGCTAACCTGGTTTCGGCAGTTTTAAATTGCAGTTCTTGGCGACTGGTATAAATTACAGGGGTTTTGTCATCAGCATGAGCAGTGCGGACTTTTTCGAGAGTTTCATTCAGCATATCTGCCCGATATTCTGAAGAGTCTTCTAGCAAGTGAGATACATCTATTTCAATGCTAACTGTATTGGGTTCTTTTAACAAGCGTTCCAATTGTTCTGTAGTTTTCTTAACGTGGGAACCAACTATTACTGCACCCGGTTTGCCGTCCCTCACGTATGTTGCCATTTCGTCGGCTGCAATTGGCTGGGGGCCGAGGTCAGCTAAGGATGTTAAGATACTTGCTGCACTGCGGAATAAAAACTTTTTGCCTTGACTAACTGCATCGAGAATGTGTTTGGCAAAGGAGTCTAAATCGGCTTGACTTTCACCGTCAACAACTGCACATTGGTTGTCAGTCATGTCCATGAATCGGTCTAAACTTCCGTAGCGAATATCTGCGAGTAAAATGCGATCGACTGTATCAGCATGGATGCGACCTTTGGTTTTTTCTTCTACATAGTCTGGGAGGTAACTGTGACTGTATCCGAAGACTGAATCTTTGGCAAATTCGGTTTGGTGAACTGGGGTTTCGACGCTGTTCACCATCAGGTAATGGACGCTATGGCGGGTGATTCTGCCTCCTTCAAAAAAGGCGGGAATTAGAAAATGGGCGTCGAAGGGGCCGAGTTCTTCGGCGATCGCATCGGTTTCGATGGGATAGTGGCCGCGCAGGGTAGAATCGGAACGGCTAACTATTAGGAAGTCTTGGATTGCTTCGGCTGCGATCGCACCTTTCAGATTTTGGCACACTTCGCGGGTAACGGAGGCTGCTTTTTCGGGAGTTAGCGATCGAGTATTTGTGAGTATAAAGACAATCGGCGAGTTGTCCCGCAGTCCCAAACGCAAGGTTTCTTCGTCCCAACGTGTCAGCAGCAAGCAACTATGGACGGTTTGAGAACCGGTAGGGTCGTCATCAAGAACTATAATCTTAGGTTTAGCAGACATACTGACCTGGTTGTTAACGTTACCTTTCCAAGATATCCTGACCTAGCTACGTCACAGGAAAAAATTTATAATTCAGGTTTAATTTCTTAACAATTCTCAAGAGTCTCGATTTTGCAACTTTTTCATTTCTGCTTGAACTTCCACGGCTAACTCCAAAGCTGCATTCAGCAATTGCCCTTGTTCACTGACTCTATCGTTAATTTGCAACCCACTCAAAGCTGTCAAATTATTGGAAAATAGTTCTGAGTTAGTCGCCACGAATTTTTTGTTTTCCCTGAGAATTCTCTCGGTTTTCAAGGCTCGGACTAAGTCATCTCTGATTAGCTGTAATGCTTTAATGAGTTTTGTGCGATCGCCTATTTTGACTTGCAAATTTCCCGCTTCTTCTATTTGGTCATTAATTTGGATATTTTTAATTATACCATTGTAGCGATCAACATCATCAAAAAGATTAATTAAATGTTTATTTTGGTGGCTGCACCTAATTTTCCAGAGATCTTCAAAGATTAAACCTGCGATTGCGGTTAGGTGGATGATGAACCAAACTAAATAAGCCCTGGGAAATATCATAGCCAGCAGCAAACAACTGATTAAAATTAAAAAAATTAAGCCGACTGTTTTCAAGCCTTCGTGGGCAAATTTAGTCGCTGTTGCTGGTCGATATACGCGATCGGGTGTCGCCCCGCTAAGGCGTTTGAGTTCACCAGTGGTAATTTCTAATCCCTGGATGTCAGTTCGCATACATCTTCACAAATATTTGTTAATTATAAAGTTTATGTGTAGGACAAAAGGCTCGTCTACAATAAATCTAACACCTTTTTTCACGAAATCTATACTATGTCCGCACGTCCTATCTACCTCGACAACCACTCCACAACCCCCGTAGACAAACGGGTACTTGATGCGATGGTGCCGTATTTTACCGAACAATTCGGCAATCCAGCCAGCATCAGCCATGTCTACGGCTGGGAAGCAGAAGCAGCGGTAAAACAGTCGCGACAAATTTTGGCTGAAGCAATCAACGCTTCCCCAGAAGAAATTGTTTTTACCAGCGGCGCAACGGAGGCGAATAATTTAGCGATTAAAGGCGTCGCTGAAGCCTATTTCAATAAAGGAAAGCACATTATCACAGTTAAGACTGAACATAATGCGATTCTTGACCCCTGTACATATTTGGAGAAATTGGGATTTGAGATTACTGTTTTACCAGTAAAAAGTGACGGATTGATTGATATAGGGGATTTGATTAAAGCGATTCGGGCTGAGACAATTTTAGTTTCAGTAATGATGGCAAATAATGAAATTGGAGTTATTCAACCGATCGCCGAAATTGCAGCAATTTGTCGCGGAAATGACATTTTGTTCCACACAGATGCGGCACAGGCGATCGGCAAAATCCCCCTGGATGTCCAGGAAATGAATATCGATCTAATGTCCTTGACAGCGCACAAAATCTACGGGCCAAAAGGCATCGGCGCCCTCTACGTGCGCCGCCACAAACCGCGAGTGCAACTAGCGCCGCAAATGCACGGAGGCGGGCACGAACGGGGAATGCGATCGGGTACTCTCTACCCACCGCAAATCGTGGGATTTGCCAAAGCAGTAGAATTAGCAATTGCCGAAATGGAGTCGGAAACAGCACGAGTGATTAGTTTGCGCGATCGTTTGTGGGAAAATTTGAGTGAATTGGGTGATGTTGTTCTCAACGGTCACGCGACGAAAAGATTGCCAGGGAATCTCAATATTAGTGTAGGCGGCGTTGACGGTCAAGCATTAATGTTGGGTTTGCAATCGGCGGCGGCACTTTCTTCGGGTTCTGCTTGCACTTCGGCGAAAATAGCTCCATCTCATGTTTTAGCAGCGATCGGGCGATCGGACAAATTAGCCTACGCTTCGATTCGCTTTGGGATTGGGCGCTTCAATACTGTAGCAGAAATAGATGCAGTGTCCGAACACGCGATCGCCACTATCACATCTCTCCGACAAGCTCAAAAAGTAATGAGTTAGAAAGTTGACAGTGGACAGTTGATAGTTGGCATTAACAGTCAACCGTCAACAGTCAACTGTCAACAGTATTAATATTACTTAGAACCAAACACTTCACGTACTCGATAAATTGGTTTTCCCTGGGATTCATGATAAGTCCGCATCATCACTTCTGCTAACAAACCAAAACAAAATAACTGCACACCAGTCAAGACTAAAACCACAGCCAAAATCAGCAAAGGACGATTGCCAATAATTTGACCAAAACCCAATTTTAAGACAGTTAAATAAATGCCTAAAACCGCTCCCAAGGTCATAGAACTAAGTCCCAAAAGTCCGAAAACGTGCATCGGCCTAGTTAGGAACTTCTTCATAAAAGAAATAGTCAGTAAATCCATCAACACCCGAAAAGTCCGCCAAATCCCGTACTTACTTTGACCGAAACGACGGGCGTGATGCCGCACCGGCATTTCTGCAATTCTCGCCCCTTCAATAAACGCCAAAGCCGGCAAAAATCGGTGCAATTCCCCGTAGAGATTCAAGTCTGCCACCAACTCAGATTTATAAGCTTTCAAAGAACAGCCGTAGTCGTGCAGAGTTACGCCTGTAACGCGACCGATTAACCAGTTGGCAATTTTAGAAGGAATCAGGCGGCTGATAGTATTGTCCTGCCGATTTTTGCGCCAGCCACTAACTAAATCGTAGCCTTCGTTTAACTTTTCCAACAACAGCGGAATATCAGCGGGGTCATTTTGCAAATCACCGTCTAGGGTAACAATAGCACGGCCGCGAGCGCGATCGAAGCCAGCCGACATAGCAGCAGTCTGCCCGTAATTGCGGCGCAAAAGTACAGCACAAAGGTCATCGCGACTGCTGGCTAATTGCTTGAGAAGTTCAGCAGAACCGTCCTTAGAACCATCATCTACACAAATAATTTGATAGCTGAGTCCAGATGGTTGAATCGAAGAGGCGATCGCCTCAATCAAATGAGGCAAACTTTCCACCTCATTATAGACTGGTACTACGACCGAAACATCGAGGACAACCTCATTCTCAGCTTGCTGTTTCGCCAATTTTTCCAAAAACAATGCAGCGTCCATTTCTTTCTTCAATAACATTAGTCATTAGTCAACAGTTAACAGTTAACAGTTAACAGTTAACAACTAGATTGATAACTTGCCACAACTTTACCATATCCGCGCAATTGTCGGTAATAATCTTGACTGACTTTATCGCCATCCTCCGACAAAACATCAATACCGATACCGTTGCGACCTTGTGCTTTTCCCGAACTGTGAATGTAGCGATTATCTCCCAGATACAATCCTACGTGAGTTGCTTTTTCGGGCGTACCAAAAAACACTAAATCTCCAGCTTCTAAATCATTTATATTACTAACAGGCTGAGTAAAAGCTTCCTGCTGATAGGCATCTCTTGGCAACCAAATACCCGCAGCCACAAAAGCAGCTTGCATCAATCCCGAACAATCATAATTTGGGCCGACAGTACCGCCCCAAAGATAATAATTAGATTGGTTCATAGCCTCACGAGCAAAAGTAATTGCGATCGGCAATTTTTCCTTAATTTGGACCTCAGAAAGCACGAGAGGATGATACACTATTTCTGTCGCATCAAGCAACTCAACATCTCGAAGATCCAGCCATCCTGGATAATCATCTTCGCACAGCCGCACCATCACAGCCGTTGTATTCCCCTGCACCACCGAGTCGATGTCATCTCTGTCATCTCTCCCCCCCTTAACAAGGGGGGGCTGGGGGAAGTAAACGAGGGGCTGAAGAAGGAGTAAATGCCGTCCCAGCGCTGCTTGAGTTGCGAGCCGATCGCACTTTGGGGAATCGTAAATATTTATGTTCGATCGCGCCCGGTACTCCAGAACATCAGATAATTGATAGTTGGCCATTGCTAATTGCTAATTGTTTGCTGTTAATTGTTCGCATTTAGCGATCGATTGCCATGAGTCACGAGCCATTAGCCGTCACCCACCAGCCATCAACTATGACATTTTTCCACAAAGACGAACAATTAGAAACCCTCGGCAGTAGCATTATAGCCTCCGTCAAGGCAGAATTTACAGGATTGGCGGGCGATCGCATCGCCATCACCTGGATAGTTTACGATCCGCCGGTGCGAGTCAATACAGGTGGAGCCCTGAGCCCAGAAGAATATTGGAAATATCAAGCCAGAGGTTTTAGCAGCAGAGCTACAGAACGAGTATATCCTGCCAGCATCGTCAAATTATTCTACCTAGTTGCCGTCTGGGAATGGGCAGAAAAAGGCATGATCAAAACATCCCCAGAATTAGAACGCGCTGTCAGAGACATGATAGTTGATTCCAGCAACGATGCCACCAGTTTAGTAGTAGATGTACTAACCGGCACCACCAGCGGCCCAGAATTGCCACCAGGCCCATTTGAAACATGGAAACAGCAGCGAAATATCATCAACCGTTACTTTCAATCATTGAATTGGCTAGACTTACAAGACATTAATCTCAATCAAAAAACCTGGTGTGATGGCCCCTACGGTCGCGAACGAGCATTTCTAGGAGAATTAATGGAAAATAGAAATATGCTGACCACAAATGCCACAGCAATTTTGCTGCATAGCATCATCGGTGGTGTCGCTGTTTCTGCTAAAGCATCACAAGATATGATGAGTTTAATGAAACGTAGTTTAGAACCAGCAGAATTAGAAGCAGATCCCGAAAATCAAGTTACAGGTTTTTTAGGCGGCGGATTGCCACAAGATGCAAAATTGTGGTCAAAAGCGGGACTAACAAGTCAAGTTCGTCACGATGCTGCTTATGTTGAAATACCGGGTTTGCGGCCGTATTTGTTAGTTGTATTTACTGAAGGGAAAGAGAATAGTAAGAACGAACAAATTTTGCCCTTTGTATCGCGACAATTTGTCGAAGCGATGAAGACACTTGATTAGATTGGGACTGGTCACAAAAACTGGTTTGCAACACTGTTGTTAGAGGTAAGGAATAGTCATGAAACCGGAATATGATTTTAGTCAAGGTAAACGGGGTGCTGTTATTCCACAAACAGGCAAAACCCGCATAACAATTTATATTGATGATGATGTGCTAGAAACATTTCGAGAACGAGGTGAGTCTGGTGGTAAAGGCTATCAAACTATGATGAACGAAGCTTTGCGGGAGTATCTTGAAAAAGCGAAACCGCCCCTAGACGAAGAAACATTGCGCCGAGTCATCCAAGAAGAACTTCGCGCAGCAAAATAGTTGATTTTCCAGTGAAACATTGTTCTTTTTTTCGTTTTAATTGCAACTTTCAGATTAATTCCAACTTTCAGAGGAGTTTCACAAAAATCGGCGCGATCGCGAACCAAGCAGTCTATGCTTAGGCTATGCGTAAACGCTCAATATCCTTGATTGGGGGCGCACCGAACATCCGAGAATATTCGCGGCTGAACTGTGATGGACTTTCATAGCCTACTTGATAAGCCGCATTGGCCGCATCGGAGTTTTCAGCAAGCATCAGGCGACGCGCTTCCAATAGTCTTAATTGTTTTTGATATTGCAGCGGAGTCATTGATGTGACTTCCTTGAAATGGTGATGGAAAGACGAAGCAGACATATTCGCTTTCCCTGCCAAATTCTCAACCCGCATCGGCTTTGCAAAATCAGTCTTAATCAATTTTATCACTTCAGCGATGCGCTGCATATTACTACCAGATGTGGCAATTTGGCGGACAGATTCACCTTGTTCACCCATTAAAAGACGATAATAGATTTCGCGGATAATCATCGGTGCGAGGATAGGGATATCCTGCGGCGTATCCAAAAGCCGTGTCAAGCGTAGGGCGCAATCGAGCAATGGTAAATCGGCGGTGCTGACGAATAAACCTCTGACGGAGTTCTCTTGTTTACTCGAAATTGGACTGGTTTGGGCTGTGATAATATCGCAGAGTTGACGAGGATCTAAATTCAGCTTGAATCCTAAATACGGCTTGTCTGGAGTGGCCTCTACAACAAATCCACTAATCGGCAAATCAACCGAGACGACAAGATATTGAGACGCGCCATAACGATAGGTTTCTTCACCTAGTAATGCTTCTTTTTTACCCTGAACTAGGATGGCGAATATCGGTTCAGTGACACCGTGTAGTGCGGCGGGAGCAGAAGATTGTCGCTGAAATTCTAGCTTGTCTATATCTGTTTGATGAAAACCATCCCCTTTCCCATCGGTGTGTCGAGTGACTAATGCCGCCAATTCTTTACACTGATTTGCGATTACATCTTGGTCGATTACTTGGTTGAGCATTTCAATCTCCATCCTAGCTTTTTGATTGATTTAACCATTCTCTTCCGATCATTATAGATCATCCCGATCCATTCATGAAATCTTGGTTTGGAGGATTAGGCAATAAATTGCGAGGTCTGTGTATTTAGGATTCTTGCTCTTACTCATACTATGAACATATCTGAATAAGACAGTAAAAGGATCGGGCAATGACGAAAGATCAGACAAAAATCGCATTGGTAACGGGATCGAGCAAAGGACTTGGCAAAAATACTGTGTTGAGTCTTGCCAAAAAAGGGGTTCATGCGATCGTGACCTACCATAGCAATGCTGATGAAGCTCATCATGTAGTAGCTGAAATCGAAGAGCTTGGTGCTAAAGCTGTTGCACTGCAATTGGATACTTCCAATACTAAAACCTTTGATGGTTTCGTGGCACAAGTCAAACAGTCACTCAAAGATAAATGGCAGACAGAGCATTTTGATTTCCTGGTTAATAATGCTGGTATTGGAATTAACGCATCTTTTGCCGATACGACAGAGGACGATTTCGATCGCTTGATGAATGTTCATGTGAAGGGTGTTTTCTTCCTCACCCAGAAACTTCTACCTTTGATTAATGATGGAGGGCGGATTGTGAATATTTCGTCTGGACTTACCCGTTTTAGTACGCCAGGATATGCCGCTTATGCAAGCATGAAAGGTGCGATCGAGGTTTTGACCCGATACATGGCGAAAGAACTGGGACACAGACAGATTGCCGTGAATGTGGTGGCTCCTGGGGCAATCGAAACGGATTTCAATGGCGGTGCGGTGCGTGACAATCCTGAGATTAACAGCTTTATCGCTTCGCAAACCGCCCTAGGTCGCGTCGGTGTAGCGGATGATATCGGTGGTGCGATCGCCTCTTTGCTATCCGAAGACAACAGATGGGTGAATGCACAGCGAATTGAAGTTTCTGGTGGTCAGTCCATTTAGTTTAAACTAATCTCAACAAAAACGAAAAATAATCATGTTAAAGGTTGAAAATAAAGTTGTAATCATCACGGGAGCAAGCAGCGGAATTGGGGAAGCCACCGCTAGATTGCTTGCTAAAAATGGCGCACGAGTGGTTTTGGGTGCACGTCGGATCGATCGCCTAGAACTCATTGCTAAAGATATTCAGGCGGAGGGTGGAATCGCCGAATACCAGGCGCTGGATGTGACGCAGCGCGGTCAATTGGAGGCGATCGTCAAATTTGCCCAAACAAAGTTCGATCGCGTAGATGTGCTGATTAACAATGCTGGTGTGATGCCACTATCAACACTCGACCAACTAAAAGTTGAGGAATGGGATCGGATGATTGATGTCAATATCAAAGGCGTTTTATACGGTATTGCCGCCGTACTTCCGGTGATGAAAGCTCAAAAATCAGGTCAGATTATTAATCTTTCTTCCATTGGCGGACACGCGGTTTCTCCAACTGCTGCGGTTTATTGTGCGACTAAATTTGCGGTTGGAGCAATCTCAGAAGGATTGAGACAAGAAGTTGGTGGCGATATTCGGGTGACGGTGATTTCTCCGGGAGTAACGGAGTCTGAGTTGGCCGATAGCATCAGTGATGAAGTTGCAAGAAAGGGAATCCAAGAGTTCCGCAGATTATGTATTCCTGCGAATGCGATCGCCCGATCGATCTTATTTGCGATCGAGCAACCTGATGATGTTGATATCAGCGAAATCATTGTCAGACCAACCGCCAGCCCTTATTAATCATCACTGCTTCAGATTTCAACATAGCCGAAACAGTCAAAATACTCTTCAATAATCTGTCAATGAGAGGCTAATCTATGAAAGTTATAGTAACAGGTTCGTTGGGAAACATCAGCAAGCCATTGACAAAGGAGTTAGTACAAAAAGGTCATCAAGTTACAGTGATCAGTAGTAATAACGAAAAACAAAAAGACATTGAATCCCTGGGAGCCACCGCAGCCATTGGCTCATTAGAAGATGTTAATTTCCTGGTGTCTACCTTTACGGGTGCAGATGCAGTGTATTCTATGGTGCCACCAAACAACTACTTCGATCAGAATCTTGACCTGTTGGCATATTATGGCAGACTTGGCAATAACCAGAAGTGTTGAATGATAGGAGAAAATTGCTAAAATTGGCCGAGCAATGTATAATTTCAGAGTGATAAATTATGAATAATCAACTGAAATGCTATTTTCTAACTTCCCCAAAATTGTCAAACGGTATCTGGCCCATTT
>JANMLZ010000199.1:0-119105 GCA_031372825.1 Cyanobacteria bacterium OTE_58_metabat_593
ATTTACAGGCTTTTATGTGTGAAAAAATCAGCTATATTCACTGGTTCAAGGAACTTGTTTTCAATTGCTGAAATCAGCAGTTTACAGGATTCGTATGTCTATTTTCAGGATTCTATCAATAAGCGTTCAACACTTCTGGAAGAAATCATTGGCAAAAATGCAGTGGGAACAATTATCCCCGTGACTGATCTCGAAGGGAATAACTTAGAGTTGGTTTATAATGAGATTTTGCAAAATCCCGATCGCTTTACCAGCTATGAAAATGAAAATATCAGCCGCAGCGGCGATCGCGTTTGGGTATCTTGGGCCAATAAACCGCTGGTTGATGCAACAGGAAAACTCTTGGGAATCCTCTGCATTGGCACAGATATCACCGATCGCCGAAAAGCAGAAATAGCACTGCTTCATCTGAATGAAGAGTTAGAAATCCGAGTGAAAGAGCGGACAAATGCCCTGAAACAAAGCGAACTTCAGCTACAGAAACAGAAATCGGCATTAATTGATTTAGCCAAAAATAAAGCGCTGAATCAAGGCGACTTAACAAAAGCGCTTCAAGAAATAACTGAAACTGCTAGCCGTACTCTGGAAGTTGCCCGATCGAGCATCTGGCTGTACGATCGCACTAAATCCAAGATGGACTGCCTCGATTTGTTCGATCGCACTCTCAACCAGCACACAGACGGTTTGGAACTATCAGCAGCAGACTATCCTGTCTATTTTCAAGCATTGCGAGAAGAACGCGCCATAGCTGCTTTTGACGCACAAAAAGATTCTAGAACTAGAGAATTTGTAGAATCTTACCTAATTCCGATCGGCATCACTTCCATGCTAGATACGCCGATTCAAATAGGCGGAAAAACAGCAGAAGTTCTTTGTTTAGAACACGTAGGAATGCCCCGCTATTGGACTATTGAAGAACAAAGTTTCGCTGTTTCTCTAGCAGACTCTGTAACTTTTGGAGTGGAAGCACGGGAACGCCAGCGCGCTGAAGAAGCACTGCGACAAGCTGAGGCAAAATACCGCAGCATTTTTGAAAATGCGATCGTCGGTATTTTTCAAACTACTCCAGATGGAGAATATCTCAGTGTCAATCCTGCTTTGATTCGCATTTACGGTTACAGTTCCACCGAAGACTTAGTGGGAACTTTAACTGATATTAACCGCAAACTTTATGTTGACCAAGCACAGCGCGCCGAATTTGTCAGCTTAATGCTAGAAATAGGCAAAGTGTCGGATTTTGAATCTAAAGTTTATCGCCAAGATGGAAGTATAATTTGGATTTCTGAAAACACTTATATAGTGCGCGACGAATATGGAAATTTGCTTTATTACGAAGGTACTGTTCAAGATATCACAACTCGCAAACAAGCAGAGGCAGCTTTGCGCTTAGAACAAGAAAAATCCGATCGTCTCCTACTCAACGTTTTACCGCAACCGATCGCCGAAAGACTCAAACAAGACCAAAGCATCATCGCCGATACTTTTGCCGAAGTAACAGTATTATTTGCAGATATAGTCGGTTTTACCCAAATTAGTTCCCAAATTTCTCCGCCGGAATTAGTTTCCTTGCTTAACGAGATTTTTTCCACATTCGATCGCCTAGCAGAAAAGCACGGATTAGAAAAAATTAAGACAATTGGCGACGCTTACATGGTAGTTGGAGGGCTGCCAATGCCCCGCATCGATCGCGCAGAGGCGATCGCCCAAATGGCCCTGGATATGCAGCAAGCAATTGCCGATTTTAGCGATACCCACAGCCAAGCTTTCAGCATCAGAATCGGCATCAACACTGGCCCGGTTGTCGCCGGAGTCATCGGCATCAAAAAATTTATTTACGATTTGTGGGGAGACACCGTTAACACCGCTTCCCGCAGGTCATCCCACGGCTTACCGGGGTGCATTCAAGTCACATCTGCAACTTATGAGCGATTGCAGGACAAGTATTTCTTAGAAAGTCGCGGCACAATTGAAGTCAAAGGCAAAGGCGAGATGAACACTTATTTCCTTACAGGCATCAAATTAGTTATTTGAAAATATAAAACTTAGTATGCACCAAAACAAAAATCATTTTCTGCGATTACTTCAATCCCCAAATTGGCAATACCTAGCAAAAGTAGTTGCCATTGCCTTTGCTTACGCTTTGGGAGCAAAAATAGCAGTCTCAATCCCAGGCGTAAATAAATTAGCTACCTGCGTCTGGCCCCCCGCCGGAATTGCACAAGCTGCACTTTTATTGTTTGGTCGGCGCGTTTGGCCGGGAATAGCTTTAGGCGTATTTTTTTACGAGACTATTAACCTCCAGGTATCCTTAACACTTGCAACTATTAGTGCTTTTTGCGCTTGTTTACAAGCTTTGTGTGCATTTACTTTGCTGCAAAAGCTCAAGTTTCGCCCATCACTCAATCGGCTCATCGATGTAGTCAACTTAATCTTTTGCGGTGCTGTAGTTGCCACTCAAATCAACTGCACTCTCGGCACGCTGCGCCTGTGTTTAACTGGTTTAGTTGACTGGAGCGAATATTGGAAAATTCGATGGAATTGGTATCTCGGAGATACATTAGGAGTTTTGATTTTTACTCCCCTGCTGCTGATCGCATACCAAAAACTAGCGGCACGCTATCCACAAAATACAAGCACTAAAACAATTGCAAATAGAATCTGGCGCGGCATCTGCCTGCTGTCATTAGTAACAGTCAGTTGGCTAGTATACAACTCAAAAAGTGAAGGTAATCTCTCCAGTTATCCCCTGGAATATTTGCCATTTCCCTTAGTGATTTGGGCAACCATTCAATTCGGACAGCGCGGGGCTGTTTTAGCATCTTTTATTGTATCCAGTATCGCGATTTGGGGCGGTTCTCAAGGAGGCGGCCCCTTTATTGCCAAAGCACAAAGCATCAATCAGGCAATCCTATTTTTGCAGGCTTTCATGAGCGTAATTGTGATTACTTCGCTGTTATTGGCAGCAACAATAAGCGAACGTGCCTCAGCAGAGGATTCCTTACGGGAAAGCGAAATTAAGTATCGGGAATTGGTGGAAAATGCTAACAGCATTATTTTAAAACTAGATACGGAAGGCAATATTACTTTTTTTAACGAATTTGCACAGAAGTTTTTTGGTTACAGGGAAGATGAAATATTGGGAAAAAACGCTATTGGCACAATTGTCCCCCACACAGATAAAGCGGGAAACGACCTGGCAGTATTATTGAGCAATATTTTAAAGAACCCGGAACAGTACGCGCGAAATGAAAATGAAAGTATCCGGCGCAATGGATCTCGCGTTTGGGTTTCTTGGGCAAATAAACCGCTGTTTGATGCGGGAGGAAAGTTTATAGGATTGCTAGCAATTGGTACTGATATCAGTGACCGCAGATGGGCTGAAATGCAGCTTGTCAAGCTGAATGACGAGTTAGAGTTTAGAGTCGAAGAACGGACTAATGCTCTGAATGAAACTTTAAAAGCACTGCAATATCAACAGGAACAATCAGAACGCTTGCTATTGAATATTTTGCCTGAAGAAATAGCAAATCGCTTGAAGCGAGGAGACAGTACGATCGCAGATACTTTTGCGAATGCTACTGTTTTGTTTGCAGATATAGTTGGCTTTACCCAACTCAGTGCGCGAGTTTCTCCAACGGAATTAGTTTCTTTGCTGAATGAGATTTTTTCAACATTTGACCAGCTAGCAGAAAAGCATGGACTGGAAAAAATCAAAACAATTGGAGACGCTTATATGGTAGTAGGAGGATTGCCAACTCCTCGCAGCGATCATGCAAATGCGATCGCCGAAATGGCCCTAGATATGCTGGATGCAATTAGCGATTTCAGTAATACTCACAATCAAGATTTTAGTATCAGAATCGGGATCAATAGCGGCCCGGTAGTTGCAGGAGTGATTGGCATCAAAAAATTCATCTACGATTTGTGGGGAGACACTGTTAACACAGCTTCGCGTATGGAATCTCACGGTAAACCTGGGTGTATTCAGGTGACATCTACAACTTATCAGCTATTGCAGCAAAAGTATATATTTGAAAGTCGCGGTGCGATCGCAGTGAAAGGCAAAGGTATGATGAATACTTATTTACTACAATGTAGAAAGTGGATTTAGAGCCAGAACTTTAGTTTTTTCTAAGTTAATCGTAAGGTGCGTCAGAAACAAATTTTTCGATTTGTGTTAAATATCTGGACTGACGCACCCTACAGCTACTACAGCTACTTTTTACATTTTGTACAGGTTAATTCCAGCTTCCTTAGCCATAATTTCCAAGCCCTTATGTTGCAAGGTTTTAATTGCCTTTGTAGAAAGATGCAATCTTACCCAGCGTTTCTCCTGTGGCCACCAAATCCGCTTCCACTGTAAATTTGCTTCTTGCAACTTGTGAGTGCGGTGGTGCGAGTGAGAAACTGCAAAACCGTTGTTCGCCTTCTTCCCCGTTAGCTGACATTTCCGTGACATATTGCCCTCCAGATTACTGTTTTTTGCGTGCAGCCTCTTATTATAGCCGAAGGAAGTTCGGCAACGGATTCTGTCACGGATTTAGCTGATGTAACTCATTGCACCGTTCTCAAAAACAGGCAAGATGCCTGTTCCACAAACAATGAATGGATATCTCAGTTTTGCAAATATATTCGTAGGGGCGAAGCATTCCGGCAGACAATTTATTAGTGATGGCCAGAGATTTACTGCCGGAATGCTTCGCCCTACAAAATTGAGATGCACCCGAATGAATTGCTTATGGGGTGCGGGGTTAATTACATTGCACGTTCAGTCAATTTTGTCAACACTTGATTCGATCGCTCTACGAACTCCTTCATCCCCTCAGCATCGAAACCCTTCTGGGCCATCAAAGCCAAGTCGTAAACGTGGTGACAAATCATACCCGCCAACTGGGCCGAGGGAGACTCGCCGTCGCCTTGAATAATCGCACCCTGACTCAAATTAGCGAGATTTTGAATCAGCGGGTGGGCGGTATTCACCAGCAAAACGTGTTCTTCGGGGAATTCTGCCGCTTGTTGCTGTAATAGCGCCGTCATATCGCGCATCCGGCGCAAGGCTTCGGGTAACAGGACGATCGCAGGTGGTGCGGCCTCAGCAACATCTGACTTCAAAGCTTCTGTGCGGATGTTTACTTTTGGTTTGCCGATCGCCTTTTGGAACAATTCCTTAACTTGTTCGCTGCGAGTTTTATTGGTAGTCGGATCGACAATTTCCGCTTCTTTTTCTTTGTCAATCAGCGTATCATCTAAGTCAGAATCAACTCGCGAGAATTTGACTTCTTGATATTCTCTTTCTAGGAAACTAATAAAGTGCGTGTCAATGAAAGAATCCATGAACAGCACTTCCAAACCTTGGCTTTTGTGCAGCGCGACATAAGTTGCTTGGGATGCTGGTTCTGTACAATAAAACACGCGATTTTCGTGAGTTTTTTGATTGCGTTCCAAATACTCTTTCAGCGTCGTGTAAGGTTGCGTTGAACCCGAAGTTTCCGACTTCGGATTGACATCTTGCCACAAATCTCCCTCTTCACTTTGCACCTGCACTTCTGGCGTTACAGTTTCTGACTTTTCTACCGTTGGTTCGTAGGTGCTGCGATAGATTAAGATATCTTCGACTTGCTTTTTGAACTTGTCATCATTGAGAGTGCCGAACTTGACAAATGTGCCGATATCTTGCCAGCAACGGATGTACTCATTGCGATCGTCCCGATAAAGTTCCTTTAGCCGATCGCCTACTTTTTTGGCGATATAATCAGCTATTCTCCGCACAGTGCGATTGCTTTGTAGCGAACTGCGAGAAACGTTCAGCGGAATATCGGTACTGTCAATGACTCCCCGCAGCGGCATCAAGAATTTCGGAATGATTTCTTCGCAGTGATCGCTGACAAAAACTTGGTTGCAAAATAGCTTAATATTGCCTTGGGTGACATCAACATCCGGCCGCAGTTTGGGAAAGAATAGAATGCCGTTGACAATGAAAGGATAATCTGTATTCAGGTGTACCCAAAGTAGCGGCTCATCTTGAAACGGGTAAAGATAGCGGTACAATTCTAAGTAATCTTCTTTCTGCAAATTGCTGGCTGCTTCCCGCCAAATTGCCTTATGCTTGTTGAGTTCCTCTCCCTCAAATTTGATCGGAACTGGCATGAAATCGCAGTAAGTTTTGATTAACTGCTTAATGCGAGTGGATTCTACATATTCTAGTTCTTCGTCTTGGAGAGTTAGAGTGATCGTAGTACCACGTTCTGTGCGGGCAGATTCTGATAGTTCAAAAGCGGGTGAACCGTCGCAATACCAGTGTACAGCTTGTGCACCTTCTTGGTAAGAAAGAGTATCAATATCTACTTTCTGAGCTACCATGAAAGAAGAGTAGAAACCGAGTCCAAAGTGACCGATGATCGCGTCGTCGCCACTACCTTGATATTTTTGAATGAATTCTTCGGCGCTGGAGAAAGCGACTTGATTGATGTATTTTTTTACTTCATCGGCTGTCATCCCGATGCCGTTGTCGGTAATTGAGAGTGTTTTGTTTTCTTTGTCGATCGCAATATTGATTTGTGGTTCGCCAATATCGCCGCTAAATTCGCCCGATCGAGAAACCATTTTGAGTTTGGCAATGGCATCGACAGCGTTGGAAATTAGTTCCCGCAAGAAGACTTCATGGTCGGTGTATAGCGACTTCTTGATAATCGGGAAAATATTCTCGGTATGGATGGAAATTGTTCCCTGTTCTAAAACTGTCATAGGTTTTTTGTTTGCTGACTGATGACTAATCACTATTTATTGATTCTGGGCGATCGCGCTACATATTGCCGAAGGGATTACCACAAAAAGATGATTCGGTTTTCCTCACATCTTGCACAATTCTCAATAAGCCTTTCACGGACGGGCAGGATGCCCATCCCACAAGATAATTCACTCTTCGTGGAACAGGCATCTTGCCTGTTCTTGAGCATGGTGCAAGATGTCAGTTTCCCCCACATCATAACTCACAGGGGCAACCGTAGCATGAAAGTAGCGCCACAGCCCAATTCGCTGCGGGTGGTGAGGCTGCCACGATGGGCGCGGGCGATGGTTTGGGCGATCGCCAATCCCAGTCCTGAACCTCCAGTATGGCGCGATCGATCGCTATTTACTCGGTAGAAGCGATCGAAAATTCGCTTTTGTTCGATCGCGCCAATCCCCATACCAGTATCTTGAACCTGAATTATCGCCTCGGTATGAGTGCAATCTAAAATAACTGTTACTTTTCCGCCCGCCGGAGTGTATTGAATGGCATTCACAATTAAGTTAGCAACTAGGCGATAAAGTTGGTCGGAATTGCCGACAACATTTAATAGCTGCTGCACCCGCAATTCCGATGTTAGCGCTACCCCAGACGCGATCGCCATTGCAGCCAATTCCTCGACTAAATCGCTCACCAGGTCATTCAAACAACACAATTGAGGGCGATCGGGTAGCGCTTGATTATCCATGCGCGCCAACAACAGCAAATCGGCAACTAACTGAGTCAATCGTCGGTTTTGGCGATCGATCGTTCGCAGAGTTTCCCGCGCCTCTTTTTCATCCAATTCAGGCATCAACAGCGCCGATTCTACAGTTGCCTGCGAAGCCGCTAAAGGAGTCCGCAATTCATGAGCAGCATCCGCTGTAAACTGTTGAATTTGTCGGTAAGAAGCATAAATCGGTTTCATTGCCAATCCTGCCAATAGCCAACTAGAAAAAGCGATTAAAATAAATGCTGTAGGCAATCCTAATTTCAAAATCAATTTAACTGTATTAAGATAATCATTAAAATCTTGCAGACTGCGCCCAACTTGAAAATACCCCCAATCTTGCTGTGTATTGGTGTGTAGAGATACAGAAATTTGGTGATAAATATTGCCTTTGGTATCAGCGATTGTTTGCCAGTGTTTCGAGTTAAAATCTGGTGGTAAGTGTTCTGGATAAGCGCCCGCTGTAGCAATCAATTTCCCAGAATAATCAAATAAACGAATATAATAATAGCCTTGATTGATAGCGCTTAAAATATGGCGATTTGACGACTGTTCTTGAATGCCATTAACTCCAATGAGGCGGAGGTTGGGCAAAAGTTCATTTATGAGGGGCTCCAAGCGTCCAGGCTGCTGCAACTTGAGTTCTAGGCTATCGTGTAGCGTCCCGGCTACCGATTCTAACTCCCGATCTATGGCTACCCAGTGCGCGTGGGCGATCGCCCTATACACCCCAAATCCCAGCAAGCTTAGGATCAAACCCATGACTGCGGCGTAGGAAATCGCTAATTGCGATCGGGTTCGATTAAATAGTTTATTTTGATTCATTTTTAATAACAACAATTACTTGTTCCCAGGCTCTGCCTGTGGAACGCAGATCCGGAGGCTCTGCCTCCAATTATCGCGAGGCAGAGCCTCTGGATATCGATTCCCAGGCAGAGCCTAGGAACCAGTTACCTTGTGTAGGATCAAGGCCTGCAATCCAGATTTAACCCCGTCTGATTGTCATACCAAATCCTCGTGTTTTAGGAGTTCTGCATATTCGCTCATTCCCAGTTCTGCAAGTTGTCGGTCTTCTTCGGCAAATTCGCTGTAGAGTGCAGCTAAGTTAGTTTCATTTACTGCTAGATTAGTAACTAATCTGGCACGGAATTTCAGAAAGGCAATAAATTCAAACACTTGTTTGAGTTGTTCTAGATCGAGCTTTTCTAACTCTTGTTGGATTAAATCTTTCATGGTATTTATTTTTGCGATCGAGTTATCTATATTCTACTCGTTCTCAGGCTCTGTCTGGGAACCAGTTAACTTACATCTTACACAATTCTTAAGAACAGGCAGGATGCCTGTTCCACAAAAATTAAATGTTCTTGTGGGGTGGGCATCCTGCCCGCCCTACTTTCAACTTCTCATCCGGTATCCAACACCATGTACAGTTTCAATTAAATTCGCGCCACCAACCGACTCAAGTTTGCGCCGCAGCAAGCGCACTTGAGCCGCTACCACATTACTAAAAGTATCTGCACTAACTTCCCATAATTGATTCCGAATTTTATCAGTTGTGACAATTTGGTTCGGATTTTTCATCAAGTATTCTAGCAGTTGAAACTCTTTGTTTGTCAGAGAAATTATCTGACTGTTGCCGTTAATAGACTGATGGCAAGCTGTTCGATTTCCGCAGTCCAAAACCAGATTTCCAACCTGTAGCTGTTGCGGTTGAATTTGGGGCGATCGCCTTTGCAAAGCCCGCAATCTTGCTAATAGTTCCGCCATCCCAAACGGTTTCACTAAATAATCATCAGCCCCGGCATCCAAACCCGCTACTTTATCTTCCATCCGGTCTTTTGCTGTTAGCATCAAAACTGGCAGTGCGCTATTTTTAGCCCGCAATCTCCGCAGCAGTTCCAATCCTGATAATCCTGGAAGCAACCAGTCAAAAATCGCCAGATTGTATTCAGTCCAATGACTGTCTAAATATTCCCAAGCCTCATAACCATCCTGGGCCCAGTCAACTATATACTTTTCTTGCTTCAAAGTGCGATCGATCGCTTTCCCTAAATCTGGCTCATCTTCAACTAGCAAAATTCTCATGGATTTAATCAATAATTGATCTGCTGCTTACCCCAAATTACTTATATTTGTAATTTACGATCGCAGATATTAAGATATAACCACGGATGAGCGCTGATGAATTTGCATATGTGTTTATTTCCGTACATCTGCGAAAAAAAATATCCGGTGCTATTGAGGATACATTTGATGCTATCTATTGACTAAAACTAAAACGACCATCAATTTTTTCGCCGTTAATATCCGCAGTCACTTTCACAGGATATTGTCCAGCATCTTGGCCTGGAAATACAACGGCATAATGTTTGCCCTCTGCATCGTATTTCAGGGCTAGGGTTTGCTGTTTTCCACTCGGCAACTGAACTTGAGCTGACACTTTTGCGTTGGAAACTGGTTCGCGTTTGTCGCCTTTTTGCAAATAAAAATCTAAGTGAGTTCCGGTAGCTTCTTTCTCGGTGACAAACTCTAAGTGGTAGGCTCCAGACTCGACAACTTGCCCCCCTTTATATGATTTAGAATCAACCGTTTTCCCAGTTCCCGCAGGGGCCGCAGTGGGAGCAGGAGATGCAGGCTTAGAGGTGACAGGAGCCGATGTTTGGGTGCTATTTACATCACTTTTTTCGTCGCCTTTGCCACAGGCTCCCAAAAATAGTAATCCGACACTGGCTAGAACAATTAAACTTGATTTGAGCATTTTCATTTGTTTGACTTGTTGCTGACAATAATTAGAGGCTATCACACATTAACTATTTTTTCAAGTCCAACAACTGGCTGAGGTTTTTGAGGTAGTAAAAAATGCTGAAATTGAGCATACAAAGCTGGCAAAACTAACAGCGTTAAGGCAGTAGAAGTAAACAATCCTCCTAAAACTACGACTGACAGCGGTTGCAGAATTTCCTTGCCGGGCCCGCCTTCTAAAACTAAAGGTGCTAAACCTAAAGCTGAAGTTGCAGCAGTCATCAAAATAGCATTGAGCCGTTCCATCGAACCTTTAATAATTGCTTCCTTAAAAGGCATTCCTTCAGCAAATTTGGTGTTGTAGTTGTCTACTAATAACAAGCCGTTGCGGGTAGCCACGCCAAATAAAGTGACAAAGCCAACTAAGGAAGCTACAGAGATGATGCCACCAGTCAAAGCTACCGAAATTACACCTCCCACTAATCCGATGGGCAAATTGATCATAATCATCGCAGTTGAAGGAATTGACTTGACGGAAAGATACATTAATACTGTAATGACAATAAAGGCGATCGCACTAAATACCATAATATTTTGGGAAGCTCTTTGTTCAGCTTCAAATTGACCGCCATATTGGATAAAATAGCCAAAAGGCAACTGTACCTCTCGTTTAACTTTAACTTGAATTTCATTGACAACCGATCGCAAATCTCGACCTTTCGCATTAGCCGCCGCCACAATCAGCCGCGAAACATTCTCGCGGTTAATGGTATTTGGGCCCGTACCGTACTTAACAGTCGCAACTTGGGCGAGGGGAATTTTGTTACCGCTGGGAGTATCAACCAACAAATTCTGAATAGTTTCTAAGTTATTTCTCGCTTCAGGCTGCAACCACACAACTAAATCAAAAGTTTGCTGTACTTCCAAAACTTGAGAGACAACTTTGCCATTCAAAGCTGTCTCAATTATTTCTGAAAGTTCTCCGATTTTCAAACCATATCTACCCGCAGCTTGGCGGTTGAATTTAATTTGAATTTGCTGCACCGGCACTTGCGGTTCCAGTTGTAAATCGACAATTCCTTGAACCGTTTTCATTTGCGCTTCAACTTGAGCACCGATAGTGCGAAGCTGATTCAAATCTGGGCCAAATATTTTGACAGCAATCTGACTCCTGACACCAGACAAAACCTCATCCATCCGGTGAGAAATAAAACCGCCGATATTTGGTGCAACTCCCGGCAATTTACCAAATTCCTGCCGCAATGATTCCAAAGTTTTCGGCCTATTTTTCATTCCTTCCTCGCTCAAACCGATATCAATGTGAGCCAAATTGACCCCCGCAGCATCAGCATCACCGGGAGCTCTGCCCGATCGCACTTGCACGTACGCAAACCTGGTATCATTCTTAAGTGCATCTTCGATCGCAAAAGCCGCACTATTCGTCGTCTCCAAAGAAACCCCCGGATAAAGTAGAACAGTATTCACCAAAGTTTGCTCTTGAAACTCCGGCAAAAACACCCGTCCAAAAGATGGCAAAATAATTAATGCCGCCACCATACTCGCAGCAGCTAAAGTTAAAATAATCGCCGAATAGCGCATTGACAATTCAATAAAAAAGTGATATATTTTCTTGCAAAATCTTGGCAGCCAAGGTTCTTGTGAACTCATGTTTTTGTTAGGCAACAAAATAGCGCAAAGGGCCGGAGATATTAACAGTGATTCCAGACTAGAAATCACCACAACAACCAGATAAGTAATCCCCATCGGCGTAAAAATTCTACCTTCTACACCGGGCAAAGTAAAAATTGGCGAAAACACCACAATCCCAATTACCGTCGCTCCAATTAACGAATCGCGTACCTCCTGACTGCCATCAAAAATCACATCCATCACCGGGCGCGGATGATGAGAAGCCGTATTTTCTCGCAAGTTGCGGTAGGTATTTTCGGCATAGACGATCGCATCGTCGATCGCAGTGCCGATCGCCACCGACAACCCACCCAAGGTCATCGTATTCAATCCCAGCCCCAGCCAATTCATCGCCAGCAGCCCGAAAAGCCAAGTTAGGAAGAAATCGAGCAAAACCACCGTCAGAGTCCGCCAATTCATCAAAAACGGGATCAGGATGACGGTGACAATGATGCTACCTTCCACTAAAGCCGATCGCACATTCTCCACCGAAGAATTGATATACTCTTCCTGACGGAAAGTGACAGTCACCTTAATATCTTTGGGTAAAGCTTGCTGCACCTCAGCCATTGCCGCTTCCACAGCTTTTGTCACCGTCGGAGTATCAGCAACCGGCTGTCTGTTTACCATCACAATCACAGCTTTTTTGCCATTGAAACTGCCATCGCCCCGCTTGATACCAGCACCGACTTTGACATCAGCGACATCCCCAATTCTGACGACGGTTCCTTGGCGAGATGCGATCGCAGATTGCTGCAAATCTGCGATCGATTCAATCCTGCCCACACCCCGAATCAAAGTTTCTTGATCCGGCGTAATTAAATAACCACCGGGCGCATTAACATTCGCAGCCGCCACAGCTTCCGATACTTGCTGCAAGGAAACATTAAATGCTTTGAGTTTTGCAGGTTGAACTAATACTTGATACTGCCTTTGTTCGCCACCATAAGCCACTACTTGAGCAACGCCAGTCACAGCTAAAAGGCGATTTGTGACTTGCCAATCAACCAGACGGCGCACTTCCATCAGCGAAGTAGTTTCTGAAGTAAAAGCATAGGTAATCACAGTACCTACAGGTGAAGTTGTCGGAGAAATTTGCGGCGCTTCAACTCCGACAGGAAGCTTGCTTTGAGCTTGCTGTAACCTTTCTGTAATCAACTGGCGGGCTTGATAAATTTCAGTGTTCCAATCAAATATCACTTTAACAACAGAAATACCCACAGCAGAAGATGAACGCACTGCTGTCACTCCAGGAGTTCCATTGATCGCACTCTCGATCGGCAATGTCACCAAAGACTCGATTTCTTCCGGTGCTAAACCCGGTGCTTCAGTCTGGATTTCCACTTGCGGCGGTGCGAAAGGCGGGAAGACATCCAGCGGCATTTTCGGGATGATATACAATGTCCAAAGACTAATAATAATCGTGGCGAGAACGACTAGCCAGCGGCGGTTGATTACCCATCTGAGAATTGTGCTGAACATTCTATTGGTTATTTGTTATTGGTTATTTGTTATTGGTTATTGGTTATTGGTTATTGGTTATTTATCTGAATTTCTGGCTCTTTAGCTTTAACGTGATGGTTGTCATTGTGTAACAGCAATTCATCGTTCAAAGTCTGTACAGAGGTAGAAAAACCATTATTTGCTGTATTGTTTTTAGAATCCGCTGCTAGTGCTGGCAATTTGCGCCGATTTCCCCAAAAAGCCCCGGCTGTGAAAGTCAAGGATGCGATCGCAATTCCTCCCCCAATTCCCGCCCACAAAGGTACGGGTAAACTGTTAGAATTAACCTCTGTCACCTTGGGAGTTACTTCCTTCTTTTCCTCGGTTTTTGACGGTTTGCCGCCGCCGCGCAAGGATTGGGCGTAAAGTTGAGGTGCCCGCTGAGTAACGATTAAATCTCCCTCAAATAAACCGCTTTTCACTTCAACTAAATCCCCGGAAGTTTGACCGAGTTCGACTTCAACAGCTTGAAACCCATCGCCATTTTTGACATAAACTAACTGTTTGCCGTTTGCTTCTACTGCTGCTGAAACAGGAATTACCAAGATATTTGTTGCTGTTTTGTTGGTTGAAATCTCCAACTCGGCAAACATTCCCGGTTTCAAAACTTGCTCGGCATTATCCAATTGAGCTTTCACCGCCACAGTGCGAGTTTCTCCTATAACTGCCGAGCCAATTAAGCTAATTTTCCCAGTGAAAGTGCGGTTTGGTAAACTAGCTATTTTTATCCTCACTTCTTGACCATTTCTTACCTGATTCAGGTCTTTTTCATAAATATTTGCTGTGGCAAAAACGCTACTATCATTTAAGATGATCATCAGCGGTTTCTCAGCGGAGTTGACTGATTCGCCTAACGTGATTTCGCGATCGGCTATAGTGCCGGAAATGGGAGCGACAACGGTAACAAGTCCTTTATCATTGGCGACAATCCCTAGTTGTTGCAGTCGCGCTTGATAGGCTGAACTGCTGAGGCGAATGCGAGACTGGGCTACTTCTAAAGCAGATTTAGTTCGTTTGAGTTGAGCTTCTGCTTCTAGAACTTCCCGGCGGCTCAGAGCTTTGGTAAGTTGAGCTTTTGCTTCGGCAACTTTGCCTTGAGAATCGCGCAATTGGCGCATCGGCAGGTCTACTTCGGCTTGTCTTATTTCGGTTTCGGCTTTGATAACTTCTGGGCGGCTTTTTGCCTTAGCAACAGCGGCTTTTGCTTCGGCAAAATGGGCTTGCGATTCGAGCATTGTACGTCGTGCGATCGCCCCTGATGACACTAATTCTTTGTCGCGATCGAACTGTTCTTTCGCTACAGTTAATTCCGTCTCGGCTCGCGCTATTTCGGCTTGTGATACTTCAACTTGACGCTGATAGTTTTCTTTGGCAACTTTGACAACAGAACGGTTATTTACTAACTTTTGTTCTTGTTCGTATTGCTGAGTTACTGCTGTCAGTTGGGTTTTGGCTTGGGCGATTTCTGCTGCGGATATTTGCAATTGGCGATCGTAATTTTCTTGAGCTAATTTAAAGTCAGCCTGCGCCTGTTGCAAATTGCCTTCAGCTTCGGCTCGTTTTGAAACAGATTCAACGCGCAATTGCCCTAATTCCGCACTCGATAAAACAGCAAGGGCTTGACCTTTTGATACTTTATCCCCCGGTTTCACTAACAACTCTACCACAGTACCGCTAACCGGAGCCCGAACCTCTACTTTTTGGTTTGGCAAAGTTTCAATTTGTCCGGTAGTTTTAATCCCGACAGCCAATCGCTGAGCTTTAACAGGCTCGACTTTAATTCCGATCCGCTTCGAGGTTTCAGCATCCACAGAAATCGAAGCAGGAATTTGAGTTGTTTCGCCGCTTTGGTGAAATTCATCTCCATGTCCGGCGTGTGCTAACACAGTGGCGGGAGAAGTCAACAAAATCAGGATTAACAAAGTTCCAGAAAAGCTGCTAATACTGGCTAAAAATTGAGCATATTGGTGAAATATTATCATTGGCATTGTCCTTGAGATCGGGTGGAGTGCCAAAGGCTTAGCGGTTGGTATTTTGCCCAAGTAAATAAGTGAACCCAATTAACCGGAACTACTTTTTAGCATTTTCCAAGAAGCGACCGCTAACCAATGACCAAGAGCTAAGAATGCTCTTCTCAACCTAGTATTTCACTGCCAAATGAAATTAGGATGAAATTTTGCCTCAGCAACCCAGATGTCCGCCGACTTCTAAAATACGAATATAAGTTTTGCTTAATGACAAGGGATTGGGTTGTACCTGTATTTCCCGTGTTATTGTCTTTTCTTGCCCTTCAGTTTCCTGTGCAAATGCGTTTTCTAGCTGTTGTACGGCTACAGTTGAGTAATGGGTTGTATTTAATTCAAAGCTGCTCGGTATCATTAACTACCCCTGTATATAGTTTTTGCTCACTTCCATACTTTAGAGCGATGACTTCTAATTTGTCAAGGGTATTCTTATGAAAAAATGAAACTGAGGTAGAGTCCGACAACTGCTGACACCGGCGATCGAGCTAAATTACTGTTGATAAGCTGTTCGATATTTAAAGAACGATAGTATGGTGCGTCAGTAAATAAGCGTTTCTGTTGCCGGTGGAAGCTTGATAAGCTGACGCACCTTACCTGGATCGTTAATGCTTTAAATGCGTAACAGCTTATCAAGCTTCCCGTCACTTTTTTATCTCCTCAATTTCTAGCCTATGTGAAGCAAGTATTTCCTGAACTATTGACCTACTGTGATTCATGTCACTCATATTGTGGCTGTGTGTCACGTATTATTTCGGAAGCTAAATCACTGTTTGTACCAAGCTTGTCGCCACTGTTGCATTTGCTCGATTTCTTGCTTTTGCGAAGTCAGAATCTCTTGGGACAATTTCTTCATTTCCGGTCGTTTCGACTTCTTCAAAGCATCTTGGGCCATCACCAAAGCTCCTTCGTGATGGGGAATCATCGCATTCAGAAATCGCAAGTCAAACTGAGCGTCAGCAGGGCCTAAATCCATACTCATCATCATGCTTTGCATCTGTTCGGGACTCATTGCCATCATGTGACCCATTTGAGCGTGATAAGCCATCGGCGTACTGTCGGCTTTGGGATACCAAGTTTTTCGCCACTCTTTCATTTGATTAATTTCGCGTTTTTGAGCGACAATCATCTCATTTGCGATTTTTTTCATTTCCGGGCGTTTCGATTGCTTGAGTACATCTTGAGCCATGTTGACAGCACCTTGATGATGCACGCTCATCCCATCAATAAATCGCAAATCGTAGTCGGCATCAGCAGGGCCTAAGTCCATTGACATACTGTGATCCATCCCAGCCATATTGTGACTTTTGGCCACGTCTTGTTTGCTGCTGGCTGAGGTTGCTGCGGTAATGTTTGGTGCTTGAGTTTGGCTGGAAGGGGCTTTTGAACAAGCTGCTAGGAATCCGGTGGTTAAGACGGTTGCACAGGTTAATGTCAGCGCTGTAAACCCTGTTCTTAATGAGATTGGTTTCATAGGTTTTTTATCCTTAAAATTGCCACGTATATTCAATATTTCACGGCTCAATGAAATTAGGATGAAATTTGCGAGAATCTAAAATCTAAAATCTAAAATCTAAAATTGACTTGACTCTCCTGCCAACTGGATAGTTTACAATAAAGTTAATTCGTTTATTGAGCAGAGTAGTTGCTGCTGAGGTTCCAATTATGACTTTACAGCTAAAAGTTCCCAAAATGGCTTGTTCGGCTTGTGCGAATACAATAACAAAAGCAGTCCAAGCAATTGACTCAGCCGCCAATGTTGAGGCGGATGTCAAGACAAAATTGGTGACAATTCAAACGGCTAAGTCGGAAAGTGAAGTTAGGAAAGCGATCGCATCTGCTGGCTACCCAGTCGATTAATTTTAAGGTCAACGCCAGCGGTTTCTAACTTTAGGAATACAGCAATTTCATCCTAATTTCATCTTATCGTGAAATGCTGAACATTACAACCGCAGCGTCCAGCAACCACCACTCATTTCGAGCGCAATTCTCCTCTGTAATTGGGAAACTAGGTCATGCCAATTACTAAATACCTTGGCAACCTGCGCTCTTATTTAGTTTAGGAGTACCCCTATGGACAATCTCACACTTAAATTGCGGGGCATGAGTTGTGCTTCCTGTGCCTCTTCCATTGAACAAGCAATTCAATCTGTTCCCGGCGTAATTGAGTGCAATGTCAATTTTGGGATGGAACAAGCAACCATTCAATACGATGCCAAGCAAACCAACTTAGAAACAATTCAATCGGCTGTTGATGCAGCGGGATACCAAGCTTTGCCGCTGCAAGAGATGGCGGGACAAGATGATGAAGAAGCAGCCGACGATCGCCAATCTGAATCTCAAACCTTGCAGCGGAAACTCTGGACAGCAGGTATCATCAGCATCCTGCTGGTTGTGGGCGCTATTCCGGCGATGACCGGCTTGCACCTGCCATTTATTCCCGCGTGGCTGCACAATTATTGGCTGCAATTAGTCCTGACATCACCCGTACAATTCTGGTGCGGTAAATCGTTTTATGTGGGAGCTTGGAAATCCTTAAAACGGCGCGTAGCAACAATGGATACCCTGATTGCTTTGGGTACGAGTGCTGCTTACTTTTATTCTGTATTTGTGACATTTTTCCCCGGTTTCTTCACCGCCCAAGGTTTGACTCCTAGCGTTTACTACGAAGTTGCCGCTAGCGTTGTCGCCTTAATTTTGTTGGGAAAAACCCTAGAAAATCGGGCGAAGGGAGAAACTTCGGAGGCGATTCGCAAACTGATGGGTTTGCAAGCGAAAACTGCTCGGATAATCCGCAACGGGGAAGAGTTGGAAGTGCCGATCGCCCAAGTGGCAATTGGCGACATCGTGCAGGTGCGCCCGGGCGAGCAAATCCCGGTAGACGGAGAGGTGATTGAGGGCTCTTCGACAGTAGACGAAGGAATGGTTACGGGAGAAAGTTTGCCTGTCAAAAAGCAGCTTGGCGCTGAAGTTATCGGAGCGACAATCAACAAAACTGGCAGCTTTAAGTTTCGCGCGACAAGAGTTGGCAAAGATACATTTTTAGCTCAAATTGTCAAGATGGTGCAGGACGCACAGGGGTCAAAAGCACCGATTCAAAAGTTAGCAGACGGAGTGACTGGCTGGTTTGTCCCGGCAGTAATTGCCGTCGCTTTAGCTACTTTTATTATCTGGTTTAACGCGACAGGAAACATCACTCTAGCTACAGTGACAATGGTGGAAGTGCTGATTATTGCCTGTCCCTGTGCTTTGGGTTTGGCGACTCCGACTGCTGTGATGGTTGGCACGGGTAAAGGTGCAGAAAATGGGATTTTAATTAAAGGAGCCGAGAGTTTAGAATTGGCTCATAAAATTGAAATTATTGTGTTAGATAAAACTGGAACTCTTACGGTCGGTAAGCCGACTGTCACTGATTTTGTGACAGTTAAGGGAACGGCGAATAGTAATGAGTTAAAGTTGCTGCAATGGGCTGCGTCTGTAGAGCGAAATTCGGAGCATCCTGTGGGGGAAGCTGTTGTTAGATACGCTCGCTCGCAAGAGGTTAGTTTAACAGATGTTAAGGATTTTGAGGCGATCGCGGGGAGTGGGGTGCGAGGGGTGGTAGGCGGAAAGCCGATCGCCCTGGGAACGCTCAGGTGGATGCAGGAACTAGGCTGTGATACTGCATATCTGGAGCTGCGCGCGAGAGCTTTGGAAGAAGGTGAGAGCAAAACGGTTGTTTGGATGGCCTGTGAGGGCAAAATTGAGGCAATTCTGGGGATTGCGGATGCCCTGAAACCGTCGTCAGTGCAGGCCGTGAAAGCGCTGCAAAAACTAGGTTTGGAGGTGGTGATGCTGACTGGGGACAACCGATCGACTGCGGAGTCGATCGCCCGATCTGTTGGCATTACTCGCGTTTTTGCCGAAGTTAGACCAGACCAAAAAGTAGCTCAAATCCAAGCACTGCAAGCACAAGGCAAGATTGTCGCGATGGTGGGAGATGGGATTAACGATGCACCAGCTTTGGCCGCTTCGGATGTGGGAATTGCGATCGGCACCGGCACAGATGTGGCGATCGCAGCTAGCGACATTACCCTAATTTCTGGAGATTTACAAGGCATAGTTACAGCAATTCAACTGTCGCGCGCCACCATGCGAAACATCCGCGAAAATCTGTTTTTTGCCTTTATTTACAACATCGCCGGAATACCGATCGCAGCAGGCATTTTGTACCCAATTTTTGGCTGGCTGCTCAATCCAATTATCGCAGGCGGAGCAATGGCTTTCAGTTCTGTTTCCGTACTGACTAATGCTTTGCGATTGCGTAATTTTAAACCAAAATCTTTTGCCTAAATTAGGAGGAATTAGATCAATGTTATATCATCGTCAAATTTGGGTAACTCTCGCGAGTCTAGGAATTGCGATCGGAATGGCATCGGGAGTTCAAGCTTCTCAACAGTCCGTCGAGCATTCTACTTCAACGGCTCAATTCCGCAGCATTGAACAACCACTAGGTTTAAAAATTGGCGTCACAATAGGTGGTTTGACATTAATTGGTTTGGAGTTATGGTGGTTTTTGTTCAATAAAGCTAAAGGACAACAAGCTAAATCTATGCAGGGGATACAAGAGTTGACTATTACTGTAGACGGCGGTTATGAGCCTGCTACCGTAGTTGTGAAAGTTGGTGAATTAGTCAGGCTCAATTTCTTGAGGCGTGACCCCAATAGTTGTTTGGAAAAAGTGTTGTTACCAGATTTTCACATTATGCGAGAATTACCTCTAAATCAGGTAACTGCTGTTGAGTTCACCCCTCACAAACCTGGACGATACCCATTTACTTGCGGTATGAATATGTTTCGGGGTGTGGTAGAAGTACAGGGGTAACACAGGAGTTTGCGGCAATTGTGACGGTGGCTGCGCGAGTTTTTTCAGCCGGAAATCGCTAAAATTGAAGAAAGCTTAAAAATTTGGGAGTGAGATAAATGCAACTACTACACACAATGCTGCGAGTTGGAAACCTAGAAGAGTCTGTCAAATTCTATACCGAAGTGCTGGGAATGAAACTCCTGCGACAAAAAGAATATCCAGATGGTAAATTCACTCTGGCTTTCGTCGGTTACGGCGATGACTCCGACCATACTGTTTTGGAATTAACTTACAATTGGGGTGTCGAAAAGTACAATTTAGGGGATGCTTACGGCCATATTGCGATCGGCGTTGACGACATTTACGGTACTTGCGAGGAAATTAAAGCTCGCGGCGGTAAAGTTAGTCGCGAACCTGGCCCGATGAAACACGGTTCAACAGTCATCGCTTTTGTCGAAGATCCAGATGGATATAAAGTTGAATTAGTTCAACTAAAAAATCGATGCGCCTAGTCCAAGAAACCGGGTTTCTGCGATAATTTTTGCATCTTAACCGAGGTTGAGTGAAGAAACCCGGTTTCTCAACCCACGCCGATAATCCAAGAAACCGGGTTTCTGCGATAATTCTGGCATCCTCATCAAGGTTGAGTGAAGAAACCCGGTTTCTCAACCCATGCCGATAATCCAAGAAACCGGGTTTCTGCGATAATTCTGGCATCCTCATCAAGGTTGAGTGAAGAAACCCGGTTTCTGACTCCCACACAGTAGCCCATAATCCAAAAAACCCGGTTTCTGACTCCCAATTTAGGGTTTCTTTTTCGGAGCTTTTAAAATTTTGTCCTTCGCCATTTTGTCAACGATTAAGTCGCTGATGATTTGAGCTCCGTGGGAGGTGAAATGCAAGCCGTCATTAACTTTTACATAGCCTCGTTTCCCCGATTTATCAGCAACTACGGGAACAAATTTGCCTGCTTCTGCAAAACTGTCCCAAGTTGAAATAAATTCGATTTTGGCTGAAGATTTACTGGCATTTTTATATATCTCGTTCATCATCGGAAACTGTTGGATGTACTGAGATTTGTTGGATATCGATTGACCAACCCAATATACTTTTCTTACGGAAGATGAGTTAAGTAATTTAGCATACTTATCTACTCTTTCTTGATAAGTATTTTGCCATTCTTTTGTCTTGATTGCGCGGTATTTCCCTTGAGAATCACTGATATCTTGAGTATCATTGCCTCCGAACAAAACTATCACTACATCCGGTCGGTAATCCTTGATGATTTCGCTGGTTCTGGCATACCAGTCATAATAATCTATGCGATTTAATCCGCTCGATACTTTGTAGTCAATTTTTGTATCGACGATATTGTATTTTTCCTTTAGACTATACTGGAGTTGCGTTCCTAAGTCGAACATTACGGAATCTCCAATAAATAAAAATTTGCGATAAGGTACGGTTAGTTTTGGTTTAGCTGCGGTTGGTTTTTTAGCAAGTTTTTTAGGTACAACTGCCGATTTTACGGCGGTTTTGACTGGAGCATTTTCGGATCTTTTGGGGAGGCCATCGAAGTTGATATCTTTGATTTTGCTCCAGAAATCTTGTTCGGATTTCCTGAAACCGTCTATCTCGATTTGGCGCGCTGCTTGTTTAATTTCGGGGCTGGCGAAAGGAGTTGAAGAAAAGCTTTTCAGAAATAAGGATAAGTTTGAAAATATTAAAGTGAGAATTACAGAAGTAACGATCAGCAAAATTTCCCGGTCTCTCATATTTGTTAAAAATTAAAGTAAATAAAAGGGGGAACCGTACTCGGCCCCAACATCAAGATAGCATATACGAATAGCGAAACTAAGACAACCCGAAAAAATATGTTTTTTAAGGAAAACATGACTTGCAATAGTTGGGAAATGCGATCGCCCCACAAGTTAATCGCGCCAATGACTGCAATTACTAAGTACAATTGCCAAAAGTTAAATTGAAAAGTTGCAACCGCAGGATGGACAATTCCTTGAAAAAACTTTACCGCAGTTTCCCAGTTGGGAGTGCCGAAAAATACCCAGCTACAAGTAACAAAACTAAATGTCAACAACCAACTCATGAATCGGGCAAATCTCGGAAAGGAATAGTCTAATTTGAGGTGGATAGCCTGGGGAACATCTTTACACAGATGGTTGACAACTAATCCTAAACCGTGAATTGTTCCCCACACGATAAAGTTTAAACCTGCGCCGTGCCAAAATCCGCCGATCGCCATTGTTATCAGTAAATTTACGTACTTTCTCAACTTGCCGTATTTATTGCCACCTAACGGAAAGTAAACGTAATCCCTCAACCACTCGGAAAGACTGATGTGCCACCTTTTCCAAAATTCTTGCAGGCCCAGCGATCGGTATGGCATATTAAAATTGGCGATCGGTTTGAAACCCAGCAAGCAAGAGATGCCGTTGGCTAGATCCGAGTAGCCGCTGAAATCTACGTAAATTAAACAGGAATAGGAAATTGCCGCGAGGATTAAATCGATGCTGCTGTACTGCTGGGGGACTTTGAATGGTAGTTGAGTGAAGTTAAACAAAAAGCTCGATAAAGTATATTTTTTGAAGAGTCCAGATAAAATCAAAACTATAACTTCTTCGATTTGATAGTCGTATTTTTTCGGTGAATTTAGCTGGGTGTAAAATTCGCGAGGCCGCGAGATTGGCCCGGAGGCAATTTGGGGAAAGTAGGTAATGTAGGTGGCGTAGTCTACAAATTTCGGACAGGGGATTTTTTGCTGGTAGCAGTCGATTAAATGGGAAACCATTCTAAAAGTGTAGAATGACACGCCGACGGGGGCGATTATTTGCAAAACTTGAAAGCTAGCTGGAATTTGTAGCTGGTTCAGTACCTCAAATAAGGAAGTTACAAAGAAGTTGCAATATTTAAAGATGCCGAGATTGGCAATGTTGAAAATTATGCCGGAGATTAAAGCAAGTTTTTTGTATTTGCCCTTGCAGACAGCGCGGAGAATGATATAATTATAGGCAGTACCTAAAACGAGGAGCAAGAGAAAGTCGAAACTCCAAAAGGAATAAAATAATAAACTCGAAAGCAGCAAGACAATTTTATACAAATCGACTTGGGGTTTCAAAGAGAGGATAGTGCTAAAAATAATTAGGAAAAATACTAAAAATTGGTAAGTGGGAAATAGCATAAATCTCAGTCGATAAAAAATTGGAATCGGGCAATATAGATATTTGGTAGGGACACGGCACTGCCTTGTCTCTACAGTAGGCGTTTGTAGGGACACTGCATTGCCGATTAGTGTGAACTTAAGCTCAAACCCATTCATGGACTGCTGTTTAACTATTAAATCTAGATCCCCCCTAGCCCCCCTTAAGAAGGGGGGGACAGGAGGGGTGAAAGTCCCCCTTCTTAAGGGGGATTTAGGGGGATCTGGACTCGGATATAAACGAGATTTATCAAGGGTTTTAGGCTTAAGTTGACACGACGAAGGGCACGCTGCTGTGTCCCTACTTGAGGTTTTGGCAAAAAGTCAATTATGTAACAAATTCAAATGGGTTAACCGCTTTCAGAAGTTCACAATCCCGTTTAAAGATTAAGATGGTTGTGAGATTGTATATTCAGGGATAAAAGCAGAATTCCCTATGATTGCGAGGAACCATGCAGCCAACAGACCCTAGCAAATTTACCGATGAAGCCTGGGAATCCATTGTAAAATCCCAGGATGTAGCCCGCCGCTTTGCAAATCAGCAGCTAGAGGTTGAACATTTAGCGATCGCCATTCTCGAACAGCTTGGGTTAGCAAACACCATTCTGGGCTTGGCTGGGGTAGATGTTCCCCGCTTAGCGCAACAGTTAGAAGCTTTTGCCAAACGACAGCCCAAAGTTGCCAACGCTGACCAACTATACCTCGGTCGCGGCTTAGACGTGATGTTAGATGCTGCCGAGTCTGCCAGAGTGACTTGGCAAGATAATTTTATCGCGGTTGAACATTTATTAATTGGCTTGCTAGAAGATGAACGAGTTGGCCGCCGCTTGCTGACAAAAGGCGACGGGCCGCCTGGTCGCCCCGGTTACGATCGCCAACCCCCAAGCGGTACGATCGATCGGCTAAAACTCGAAGAAGCAATCAAATCTGCCCGCGCTACTGCTAAAGTCCCAGAAAAAAATTCCGAAACAGGGAAAGCGGGCCTCCGTAACGCTAAAGTCCAAGATCAAGAAGGCGAATCCAGCTACGACGCCCTCAGCAAATACGGCCGCGATTTGACAGAAGCCGCCAAAGCTGGCAAACTCGACCCAGTAATCGGGCGCGACGAAGAGATTCGCCGGGTAGTACAAGTTCTTTCCCGCCGCCAAAAAAACAATCCGGTGTTAATTGGCGATCCTGGAGTTGGCAAAACGGCGATCGCCGAAGGTTTAGCCCAGCGCATTGTCAACGGCGACGTGCCCGAATCTTTGAAAAATCGCCAACTATTTAGCCTCGACATGGGCAGTTTAATTGCTGGGGCAAAATTTCGGGGCGAATTTGAAGAACGATTGCGATCGGTATTGCGGGAAGTCATCGATTCCGACGGACAAATTGTCCTATTTATCGACGAATTGCACACCGTTGTCGGGACTGGTGGCGGTGGTAGTTCCGGTTCGGGAATGGATGCCGGAAATTTGTTGAAACCGATGTTGGCCAGAGGCGAATTGCGCTGCATCGGCGCTACAACTCTCGACGAATTCCGCAAGAATATTGAAAAAGATCCGGCCTTAGAAAGGCGGTTTCAACAAGTATTTGTCGGCGAACCCAGCGTGGAAGATACTGTTTCGATTTTGCGCGGATTGAAAGATCGTTACGAACGCCATCACGGGGTAAAAATTACCGATTCTGCCCTGGTAGCTGCTGCAACTCTGTCTTTTCGCTATATTTCCGATCGCTTTTTGCCGGACAAGGCGATCGACCTCGTGGATGAAGCGGCCGCCCACTTGAAGATGGAGATTACCTCTAAACCCGTGGAATTAGAAGGAATCGACCGCCGGGTGATGCAGTTGGAAATGGAAAAATTGTCGATCGAAGGCGAGGGGAAAGGTTCCCAAGCCCCAGGGATCGGCCCCCGCATCGAACGCATTACATCTGAGATTGACATCTTAAAAGTCAAGCAAGAAAAACTGTCTTCTCAGTGGTTGGGCGAAAAGCAGTTGTTGGATTCAATCAATAAATTAAAAGCAGAAGAAGACCAGTTGCGAGTCCAAATCGAACAGGCAGAAAGGGCTTACGATTTGAATAAAGCCGCCCAGTTAAAGTACGGCAAGCTGGAAACTGCTGTGCGCGATCGGGAAGCCAAAGAATCGGAACTTTTGAAACAGCAAGCCCAAGGTTCTTCCCTACTGCGCGAAAAAGTGACTGAGGGCGACATTGCCGAAATTGTCGCGAAATGGACGGGAATTCCGGTCAATCGGTTGCTGGAATCCGAACGCCAAAAATTGCTGCAATTGGAGAGCCATTTGCACAACCGGGTGATCGGTCAACATGAGGCTGTGACAGCGGTGGCTGCGGCAATTCGGCGGGCTCGGGCGGGGATGAAAGATCCGGGGAGACCGATCGGCTCTTTCTTGTTTATGGGCCCCACAGGGGTCGGAAAAACTGAGTTAGCGCGGGCGTTAGCTGAGTTTCTATTTGACAGCGATGATGCGATTATCCGCATCGATATGTCGGAATATATGGAGAAGCAAAACGTCTCCCGGTTGGTAGGAGCTCCCCCGGGATATGTCGGTTATGACGAAGGCGGACAACTTTCGGAAGCAGTGCGGAGACGCCCTTATTCCGTGGTGCTATTTGATGAAGTGGAAAAGGCGCACCCTGATATATTTAACATTTTGTTGCAAGTGTTAGATGACGGCAGAATTACCGATTCTCAAGGTCGAGTGGTTGACTTTAAAAATACCGTAATTGTGATGACTAGCAATATCGGTAGCGACCACATTTTAGAAGTGTTTGCTAAGAAGGAGAAAACTACGAAAAAGCCTGCGACTCGGAAGCAGGAAACGAAAGATTTGTCAAGTCAAAAGACAAATTATAAAGTTGATGATGATGGCACGGTTGAGGTGTCAGCCCAGCGAGTTGATGTTGATGCTGTAGCAACTAAGAGTGAAAACAAGAGTGAAAATGAAAATTTATTGACTCAAGAACGGGAGACTGATGAAGAGTACGAACAGATGTTGAAACGGGTGATGACTGCTTTGCGATCGCACTTTCGGCCAGAATTTCTTCAGCGGGTGGACGAGACTATTTTGTTCCACACTTTGAGTAAGACGGAATTGCGGCAAATCGTCAGTATTCAAGTCAAGCGCATCGAACGATTGTTGGCGGAACAAAAGATTACTTTGGAACTGTCGGATGCTGCGAAGAACCATATCACAGATGTTGGTTACGATCCAGTTTACGGTGCTCGTCCCTTGAAACGCGCCATCCAGCGGGAGTTGGAAAACCCGCTGGCTAACAAGATTCTGGAAAATGCCTTTGTCGAGGGCGACACAATTGCGATCGACTGCGAAAATAATACTTTGCAATTTCGCAAAAAAGAGTCTCGCCCTGCTGCGCTAGTTGGTAAGAGTTTGTAGGCATTAGGGAGGACACGGCAATGCCGTGTCCCTACCCGGAAATAATATTGTAGGGAAACGGCACTGCCGTGTCCTGACTGCTTGATATAGCAGTCCTAAATCAGTCACAAAATCGATCTCTATCAGAATCCTTGTAGTGCGAGCATCTTGCTTGCGTACTATTTTTCAAATCATTTAGGATTGCTATATTACGAATTCGAGATCGTGCGGCTGCTGTAAGCATCCATGCTGTAAGCTGGAACGCGGACGAGGTAATCAATTTCTGTTCCAGTGACCGATTTCGACAATTTTTCAAAAGCTTCTGAGTTCCAATTGCGATCGCAAATGGGCTTTGAATGTTCGCCCAAAAAATATGCTTGAGACCAATTAATGCTGCTGTGGCACAACCGACGATCAATAGAGCGATTACTATAGTCATTTTTGCTTTTTATTTAAGTCTTGTTGCTTTATGTAAATTAATGTAAAAAAACTTTGCCGTCAACGTCAAGGTAGTGTAAGGTCGCGCAAACTGTCTGATAGGTAGTTAAAACCGCACCTAATCCTGAGTACGTAGGGTGTGCGCCGCACACCAATCGGAATAGTGAACTGTATCCGAAATAGCAAAACAGACTATTAAGATTTTCTAGTTAAGAAATTATAAGTTTTGCATGAATAAATTACGATTAAAACTTTGCCGCTAGCGTGACGAATAGCAGTAAAATTATAAGTTATGATTTATCGGTTTAGATTTGAACTAACAAATCTAAATTACCAAATCCCCATTAGCAATCATCCATAAAAAATCATGGCAAACTCAATGTTAAATAACGACCCCTTGTGGTTCAAAGACGCCATCATCTACGAGGTGCCAATTCGTGCTTTTGCCGATAGCAACGCAGATGGCATCGGCGACTTTCAGGGACTCACAGAAAAACTGGATTACTTGCAAAACTTGGGAGTAACAGCAATTTGGGTGCTGCCTTTCTTTCCTTCCCCGCTTCGAGATGATGGCTATGATACATCTCACTATACCACCGTAAACCCGATTTACGGTACATTAGATGATTTCAAAAATCTTTTAGAAGCAGCGCACCTGCGGGGAATTAGAGTCATTATTGAATTGATTGTTAACCACACTTCTGACCAGCACGCTTGGTTCCAAAAAGCACGCCGCGCTCCGAAAGGTAGTAAGGAAAGAGATTTTTACGTGTGGAGCGATACGCCAGAAAAATATCAAGATGCTAGAATTATTTTCCAAGATTTTGAAACTTCTAATTGGGCTTGGGATTCGGTAGCAAAAGCTTATTACTGGCATCGTTTTTATTCTCACCAACCAGACTTAAATTATGATAATCCTGCGGTGCGCCAAGCCATTTTAGATGTGGTAGATTTTTGGTTAGAACTGGGAGTTGACGGACTGCGGATGGATGCCGTGCCTTATCTGTACGAGCGCGAAGGTACTAACTGCGAAAACTTGCCAGAAACTCACGTATTTCTCAAGCATTTGCGGCAGCACGTAGATCAGAAATTCCCAAATCGAATGCTGCTTGCTGAAGCGAATCAGTGGCCGGAGGATGCGGTTGAATATTATGCGAGTGGTGATGAATGTCACATGAACTTTCATTTTCCGCTGATGCCGCGTTTATTCATGGCTTTGCACATGGAAGATAGCTTTCCAATTAGCGATATTCTCCAGCAAACTCCGCAGATTCCTAATAATTGTCAGTGGGCATTATTTTTGCGGAATCATGATGAATTGACGCTGGAAATGGTGAGCGATGAAGACCGAGATTATATGTACCGGGTTTACGCTCAAGACACGCAGGCGAGAATTAATTTGGGTATCCGCCGCCGCTTGGCTCCGCTGATGGGAAATAATCGTCGCCGGATTGAGTTGATGAATGCTTTGCTGCTGTCTCTTCCGGGTACGCCGGTGCTTTACTACGGTGATGAAATTGGCATGGGAGACAATATCTATTTGGGCGATCGCAACGGGGTGAGAACTCCGATGCAGTGGAGTGGCGATCGCAATGCCGGTTTCAGCCGCGCTAACCCGCAGCGACTGTACGCGCCGCCAATTGTTGACCCGGAATATCACTACGAATCTGTTAACGTCGAAGCGCAGCGGGGGAATCCGAGTTCGCTTTGGTGGTGGATGAAACGCTTGATTGCTGTTCGCCAGCGCTTCCAAGCATTCGGCCGCGGAACTTGCGAGTTTCTGTACCCGGAAAACCGCAAAGTTTTAGCTTTTGTGCGTACTTATCAAGATGAACACATCCTCGTAGTAGCTAATTTGTCGCGCTTCGTACAGACAGCAGAATTAGACCTTTCACCCTTTAAAGGTGCTGTTCCGGTGGAAATTTTCGGCCGCTCTGAGTTTCCAGCGGTTGGCGAGTCGTCTTACTTTTTGAGCTTGAGTCCTCACTCGTTTTACTGGTTTACTCTTACTATTAAACAAGAAGAGTTTTTACTGCACGGCTTTCAAACAAATCTGCCTAGTTTGGCGGTGACAGGAAATTGGAAAACCGCCTTTTCGACAAGTCAGTTAAGTGAGATGCTGCTCTCACTTTTGCCAAATTACTTGCGGTGCAGTCACTGGTTTCTCGGTACAGATAGGACAACTCAATCATTAGAAATAAGTGAAATAGTACCTATTGAATGTAAAAATAGTACCGGGGAGGAATCTATAGTTTACATTCTGTTTTTACAGTTGAATTATACTGAAGGTCTGCCGGAAACTTACGTTTTGCCTGTAGGTTGGGGGGAGATGAAAGGCGATGTGGACGATCGGGCGATCGCACGCTTGCACTTCCCAGAAACCAACGAAGTCGGCGTACTATTTGACGCTGCTGGTGACAAAGGCTTGCTGAGCGCGCTGCTGGGGGCGATCGCCAATTCTCGCAGTTACGCAGGTAAAACAGGTCAACTGCTAGGAATTGCCGACAGTCCATTCAACTCAGAACAAGATTTATCAAACCTCGAACCTCACCTGTTCAAAAAAGAACAAAGCAATACATCCGCAGGTTACGGCGATCGCTTCGTTCTGAAAATATTGCGAAAAGTCGAGGAAGGAATCAACCCAGAATTAGAAATCGGACGCTTTTTAACCGATCGCAATACGATCCAACACTACGCTCCAATTGCCGGAGCGTTGGAATATCACACACCAGGAAAACAAGTAATTACAGTCGGAATCCTGCAAAAACTAATCCCCGACAGCAGGGACGCTTGGTCTTATACATTAGACACACTACGCACCTATTTTGAGCAAGTAATGGCAGTAGAAGCGAAGTATTCCGGCGAGAGTTTATCTACTTCACCAGAAAATTATTTGCCGAGTGCTTTTACCAGACATATGCAGCGACAGTCAAACTCGCTAGTAACTGATTTATCCCTAGAAATTCCCCCATTAGCTCGCGAACTCATCGGCTCTTACCTAGCATCAGCCGAACTCTTAGGTCAACGAACAGCCGAACTTCACCTCACCTTAGCTTCCGACACCGAAAACCCCGCTTTTGCCCCAGAAAACTTCACCTCATATTACCAGCGTTCCATCTATCAACAGATGAGAAATCTGGCAGGAAGAACTTTGCTGCTGCTGAAAAAGCGGCTGTCCAAACTATCGCCAGAAACGCAAAAATTAGCACAAAATCTGCTCAACCGTGAAGAGTTGCTCATGGAACGTTTCAAGTCTATTTTGAACTTGAGAATCACCACCGATCGAATTCGGTGTCACGGGGACTTTCATTTCGGGCAAGTTCTTTATACAGGCAAAGACTTCGTAATTATTGATTTCGGAGGAGAACGGAATCGACCGTTAAGCGAGCGGCGAATGAAAAGGTCGCCCCTGCGAGATGTTGCGGGAATGCTGCAATCTTTCAATTATGCTGTTACTTTAGCACTCCGTAATGAAGTAGAAAGTGGCATGATTCGCCCTGAAAATCTCCAGGAGATGCAGCAGTGGGCGAGTGTTTGGCACCGCTGGGTCAGCCTCACTTTTGTGAACAGCTATTTGGCGACAGTAGGCGATGCAAATTTCTTGCCGAAATCCATACCGGAACTACAAGTTTTGTTGGATGCTTACATTTTGGAAAAAGCGGTTTCTGAGCTAGCTTATGAACTCAATTACCGCTTGGATTGGGCGGAAATTCCGCTCCAACGGATTCTACAATTGCTTAAATTTAATGGCAAGCCGTAGCTAATTTGTCAGGGCAGATTTTGAGAGCAAATCCGATACCACCGGATTTGAGATTATATCGTTTCCGGTGGTTGCATCGGAATGATACGGAGGACAAAGGCCAAGCCGTGTCCCTACCCCCCATTAATTGTAGGGACAAAGGCCAAGCCGTGTCCTCCGTTGTTCCTATAAAAAAAGATGGTAAGAAACAGATTTCGGATTACTTAAAATAGAGAGCTGCTTCATATAAAACTTTTTCTTGATGGGTTAACAAAGTGCAATCAGAAAGCGGGTAAGCCACACAAGTAACAGCGTAGCCAGCTTGCAATTCAGACGGCTTCAAAAACTTTTGTTCGCTTTGGTCGATTTCGCCGCTCAGCAGTTTGACAACGCAAGCAGAGCACTCTCCTTGCTTGCATCCATTGGGGAGGCGAATGCCTGCGTCTTCTGCCATATCTAGGATATACTGGTCGTCTGGTACGGCGATCGTGCGATCGAGCGATCGTTCCTGATTCACCAACCGAACTTGATAAACTGCCATTTTTTCCTCTGGACTAAAGTCAAGTTGTAGGGTGCCCCGGACACGGTTCTATGGTGATGATTCAATGTCTTGGATCTGACGCACCCTACTAATTATGCTAAACAAGTGCCTGTTGATAATCGAGATTTTCATCCAGATAAATAGCGCGAATATCTTCCGGCAAATTTGATTCGAGAGTTTGATATCCTTTTTGCAGCAAAGCCTTTACCTGAGCGGGCGAAATAGCTTCACCTTCTGCTTGCAAATAAGCGGCAATTCGAGTTTCGCTCCAGCGGAAAGTTTGAGCCATCAACACCACTAAACGCGGCAGCGGCGCTAACAATTCTAATGCTTGTTTGACGTAACACCACAGAGGAGGCGGAGCGGATTGCAAAGAATAGTGAATCGTCTCAACGGGAGGCAATTCGGCTTGATTGATGCAGATAGCGGTGACATTAATCAGCCAGTTTTGGAGGCTGAGATTGCCGCCATCTGACTCTGGGACTTCGCGACGCAAATCGAGGCCCCGGAGTTCGTGATAGATGTGCAACCAAGTGTGGGCGAACAGGTAATCGCCTTGTACGGGCGATCGTACGGAATGACGAATCAGAGAGTAAACTATTTGAGAGTAGCGGCAAAAAATCGCAGTAAAATATCTACCCTGATCGGGATAATTTTGAAACAGGGTTAATAATTCCTGATCGCTGTGATGGAACAAGGATGTCACCACAGGATGGTTGAGTTCGGAAAAAACAGGTGCTTGCACAATTGTTCTGGTAATATATGCTATTGCAGCCCGATTCTACACTACGATCTGCATTTGCTGCAAGGGCTGAAAAAATATGTTGATATTTAAATTAATTATGTTGTATGATTCAGTTGTAGGTGGTGCTGAATAAACCTCAATTAGTAGATATAATTTTTATTTTTCCAGCACTTCACAAAATGTTGTTTCCAGGGTAAAGTCACTATATGTCTAGCATTAATACTGGTATAGAGTGGACCGATCGAACATGGAATCCGACAACTGGCTGTGATAAAGTCAGTCCGGGCTGCACTCATTGTTATGCAGAAGCATTAACAAAAAGATTCCATACTAATTTTCCTAATGGGTTTACTTTAACGGAATACCCAAAACGGTTGAACGAACCTAAAACTTGGCGAAAGCCTAGTCGTATTTTTGTCAACTCAATGAGCGATTTGTTCCACGAAGATGTTTCTATTGAGTTTCTGAAACAAGTTTTTGAGGTAATGCGTGAAACTCCCCATCACATTTATCAAATCCTTACGAAACGACATAAACGTTTACTAGAGTTAGCACCTGAACTTGATTGGTCTGATAATATTTGGATGGGGGTGTCTGTTGAAAATCAAAACTATGTTAACAGGATTGATTGTTTGCGGCAAGTGCCTGCCAAGGTCAGATTTCTATCCTGCGAACCGCTTTTAGGCGCTTTAGAACTCGATTTAACAGACATTCACTGGGTCATATGTGGGGGTGAGTCTGGACAAAAACACCGTCTCATACAACCAGAATGGGTACAAAGTATTCGCGATCGATGTCAGGATGCTGGAGTCGCCTTTTTCTTCAAGCAATGGGGAGGTAGAACACCTAAAGCTGCTGGGAGATTGTTGGATGAGAAAATTTGGGATGAAATGCCGGAAGCATGGAAACAACACCAATCTACTGCATAAATAACCATAGATTCGATTTGTGATATAATAGGAGAGCTTACAGATTAATGATCGATCAGTTTTTTTGTTAATTCATCGTGTGAAACTAGCACTATTAGTTAATATTTAGTAAGTTACTTTGAAGGTAAAAAGTATGCTGATAAGTAATGTACTGCGAGGCAAAGCGAATACTCCAGTTAGCTCTAGAACGATATATTCTAAGTTGACGACCATATATATTACCAAGAAAATAGTCAAATTTGGAGATGTTGTATATCAATTTTGTAACGTTAGTGGATTTAAAATAACTGGAGTGGATATCATAAATCCCTTAGTAACTACCGGAATATTTGTTTTGTTTTTTATCGGCTTGGTTTTGGCTTTTACAGATATAAAAGGTCTGGGATTTTTATTGATGGTTACAGCATTATACGCAATGCCAAATATTTGGCTAAAAAAATATGGACTGGAAGTATCTATGAATTCTGGTGAAAAAGCTGTCTTTACTACAAATGATATAAAGGGTCTCAAAGAAGTAATTGCAGAATTATCCAAATTCATCGAGAGTGACAATGAAACAGAAAACTATGTCATAGATATTAACGATCGAAATATCTCATTTGCAAGAAATCAGGGAATAACCTGGTCAGAATTGGCTTTTGGTTCTGTTTATGGTTCTGCTTTTGGTTCTGCATCGTTATACGAACATCTCAATCCCCGAACCAAAACATACGATACAAGCGCAAATTCTGAAGATGCGATCGCCCAGACAATCGCCTGCATTCGGGAAGCTAACCTAGCAGGGAATTTAACCGTCGTAGTTCCAGCAACAGAGGCAACTATCCACCTCGTACAAATAATAAAGAATCAAGGATTAATCGCTAACTTCGAGTTAGTAGCTGACGGAACGAACAAACATTTACTCCTGCACCTAAATCCTAAAGTAAACAACAGCAGTACCAACAAAATTACCGATCGTCAATTCGACTGGCTCAACCAGGAATTTCCAAAAGAGATAGTTCCCTTACTGCAAGATTTGGAAAGTCAAGATCCTGCTGTTCGTGCTAAAGCTGTATTGTCCTTGGGAGAATTTTACAGTGAGCGAACAAAATGAGTTCACCGAGTCAAAAACCAGGACAATTGAGTTGATATGTCATATTTTGCAAAACGATCCGTCTTCTCTCGTTCGCATTAACGCTGCTGAAGCTTTGGCTAAAATGGGTGCTGACACCAAAGAGGCGATTGCTATTCTATATCAAACTGCATTGGAAGATAGCGATCCAAGTGTTCGGGCTAGTGCTGTTGCCGCCCTAGGAGAGATTTACAGAAATGGTATAATTTTTAATGTACTAAATCAAGCCATTAATACTATGTCAGAGCGCAAAGTACAAATGAACTTTAACGCCCCCGTTACAGGTGCTGCTGGGAATGTAGAAGGTGATTTCATCAATAATCCACCTCAGAATTTAATTGATGCAGCAGCAGAAATTCAGCAATTGCTGAATCAACTAGCTCAGACTAACCAAACTCCGACTGCATCCGCTGTAGCTGAAGTTATTCAGAATGAAATAAAGGAAAATCCTACCCTTAAACAGCGGTTGCGAAGTGCTTTAAAAGCAGGTGGTATTGAGGCGTTGAAAGCAATTTTTAATCATCCGCTAGTCAGCGTTCCTATTGAAACTATTAAGGGTTGGATAGAAGCTGAATAATATTAAGATATCGCACTTTTTATATACCGTTCGCGGGAGTTATCACCCTCGAACGGATGAAGGCTATCAACCGTTAGCGCGCTAGGAAAACCATATCCTCCGCCCCCCGGAGTCTCGATCGCAAACACATCCCCAGCCTGCATTTCCACAGTCGCCGTACTCCCCAAATCCTCAACTTTCCCATCAATTCGTTCAACATAATTCCGCCCAACTTTCCCCGCTTCCCCCCCATTCAAACCGCAAGGAGAAATCACCCGCCTCCCCGATAAAATCCCCGCCGTCATTTTTTCCAAAAACCGCATCCTCCGCACAACTCCATTTCCGCCACAAAAATGCCCCTTCCCGCCGCTATTAGCCCGAATTGCAAAACTTTCCAACAACACCGGAAAGCGCCATTCCAACACTTCAGGATCGGTTAAACGCGAATTAGTCATGTGAGTTTGCACCGCATCCGTACCGTCAAAACTTGCACCCGCACCGGAACCGCCGCAAATAGTTTCATAATATTGATAGCGGTGATTTCCAAAGGTGAAATTATTCATACTTCCCTGGGAAGCCGCCATCACTCCCAACGCACAATACAAAGCATCGGTAATATTTTGCGAAGTTTCCACATTTCCTGCAACTACCGCCGCCGGATACCTAGGATTCAGCATACAGCCTTCAGGATTGATGATTTCCAGAGGTTTCAAACATCCTGCATTTAGAGGAATATCGTCATCTACTAATGTGCGGAAAACATACAAAACAGCGGCTTTACAAACTGCTGCGGGAGCATTAAAATTATTGGTTTGTTGGGGAGAAGTGCCAGTGAAATCTATTTTGGCACTGCGGGCAGATTTGTCAATATTAATCGCTATTTTAATTTGTCCGCCGCTATCCATTGGATAAGTGAATTCGCCATTTTGCAAAACATCAATTACCCTGCGTACCGACTCCTCTGCATTGTCTTGTACGAAATTCATATAAGCTTGTACTATTTCCAAGCTGTAATGTTCTACCATCTTGAGTAGTTCTTCAGCACCGCGCTTGTTAGCGGCAATTTGTGCTTGCAAATCGGCTAGGTTTTGTGCGGGATTGCGGACAGGATATTCACCAATGTTGAGAAGTTTTAGTAATTTTTGTTCTTGGAATTTGCCATCACTTACTAGCTGAAAATTATCCAGCAATACGCCTTCCTGAGTTACGCTTGTGCTGTTTGGAGGCATGGAACCGGGAGTGATGCCGCCGATATCGGCATGATGTCCCCGCGAGGCTACATAAAATAGAACCAGAGAATTAGTATTATCAAATACTGCGGTAATAACGGTGATATCTGGTAAGTGCGTGCCGCCGTTGTAGGGATTATTAGACACATAAACATCACCAGGCTTAATAGTAGCAGCTTTTGCTGAAATTAAAGCTGAAATACTTTCGCTCATCGAGCCGATATGGACGGGAATGTGCGGCGCATTGGCTACTAATTGCCCGTTTCGATCGAAGATTGCACAGGAGAAGTCGAGGCGTTCTTTAATATTCACAGAAGAACTTGTATTTTGTAAAGTGATGCCCATTTGTTCGGCGATCGCCCTAAACAGATTATTAAATATTTCCAGCAACACCGGATCTGCTTCAACCGCAGATAAACGGGGATTATTTGCGTGCATCTGCGTGGATCTGCGGTTCAAAATGAGTTCGTTTCTTGCGGTGATTTTCCCTTCCCATCCAGGATCAATGACATTCGTCCCCGTGGCTTCTACAATCAAGGCTGGGCCAGTAATACAGTCGTGCGATCGCAAATTCTCCCTCTGATAAACTGGCGTTTTCCGCCACCAGCCGGAAAAATACATTTGTACCGTGGAAATTGGTTGCACAGGCAAGATGCCGGTGCCACAATCAGAGGAAATTGTGGACTCATCCGGCACATCCATTGTTTCTACAACTTCCACCGAAACTGCTTCTACAATTAGCGCTTTTTCGGGCATAATAAAACTGTAACGCTGTCGGTGCAACGATTCAAATTCAGCCTGTATCTGCTCGATATTTCCTGAAAAGTTTACAGTCAAAACCGAATCACTTCCCTGATATTTTAAGTGCAGCTTCCTAACAACTAAAACCTCTGATTCCTCGTCTGCGCCCTCTGCATCTGGGCGGTTCAATTCCCTCTTTGCCTCTGCCTCCAATTGTGCTAAAATAGGATGCAAATCGGTAATTAATTCAGCAGTTAATTGTTGCTCGATCGCACTTTCGCGCATTACCCGCACATCGGCCAAACCCATACCGTAAGCGGATAACACCCCCGCATAAGGGTGAATAAATACCCGTTTCATGCCCAAAGCATCAGCGATCGCACAAGCGTGTTGGCCGCCCGCACCGCCAAAGCAGCACAATGTATATTCCGAAACATCGTAACCGCGCTGAAGCGAGATTTTCTTCACCGCATTAGCCATCTTTTCAACGGCGATCGCCAAAAAACCCTCCGCCACCTGTTCCGGTGTCCTCTCGCCCCCAATTTCCGTCGCTAATTGGACGAATTTTTGCTTAACTACGTCAAGGGCGATCGGCAAATCTCCATCCAATCCAAACACTTTCGGGAAAAAATCAGGCTGAATTTTGCCCAACATCACATTACAATCAGTCACCGTCAACGGGCCACCTTTGCGATAGCAAGCAGGCCCAGGATTCGCCCCCGCAGAAGCAGGCCCGACGCGATAACGTGCTCCGTCAAAAAATAAGATGGAACCGCCACCGGCTGCTACAGTGTGAATTGCCATCACGGGCGATCGCAATCTGATACCAGCAATTTCCGTCTCAAATTCTCGTTCGTATTCGCCGTTAAAATGAGCAACATCTGTCGAAGTTCCACCCATATCAAAGGTGATGATTTTGTCAAAACCTGCTATTTTACTGGTTTTAACTGCGCCGACAATTCCCCCAGCCGGGCCGGATAAAATACTGTTTTTTCCTTGAAATTGGGCGGCATCAACTAAGCCACCATTCGATTGCATGAACATTAATTTTGGGAATGGGGAATGGGGAATTGGGGGCGGGTACAATGAGGAGGGCGGGCACGGGGGCACCGCCCCTACAGATAATTGGCTGGTTATTTGTTCGACGTAGCGACGCAAAATCGGAGATAAATAAGCATCGACAACTGTAGTATCTCCCCGAAAAATTAGTTTCATCAGCGGACTGACTTCGTGAGATACTGATATTTGGGTAAAGCCAATTTCTTTTGCTATTTCGGCAACTTGTTTTTCGTGTTGCGAGTAGCGGTAGCCGTGCATAAAGACGATCGCACAACTGCGAATTCCGTCATCGTAGGCTTGCTGTAACGACGGGATAAACTGAGGATTAACAGCAAGTAACTCTTCGCCTTGGGCGCTGTAGCGTTCGGCAATTTCAATTACTCGATCGTACAACATCTCGGGCAACACAATGTGACGCGCGAAAATGTTGGGACGGTTTTGGTAGCCAATTCTCAGCGCATCGCCGAAACCTTGAGTAATTAGCAGTAACGTACGATCGCCCTTACGTTCCAGTAAAGCATTTGTCGCCACCGTCGTCCCCATTTTAATCGCTGCAATTACACCCGTAGGTATCGATTCACCCGCAGGAATACCCAAGATATCGCGAATTCCTTGAACTGCGGCGTCTTTGTAGCGATCGGGATTTTCCGACAGCAGCTTGTGAATAACTAATTTACCGTCAGGGCGTTTAGCAACAATATCAGTAAAAGTGCCACCGCGATCGATCCAAAATTGCCAGCGAGTGCGATCGGTCAAAACAGCATTTATATCATTATTACTCATCTTCTCTTTTCTTCCTTCGCACCTTCACCGTTAATTAAAACTGAGATATTACACCTCTTTGTGGAACAGGCATCTTGCCTGTTGCCGATCATAATACAAAATGCAAATCAAAATAAAATTGCTATAAATATCGAATCGCCTCAATTAACCCCCCACAAACACCAGCCAGAAAATCCAAATCCAAAGTCTCAATTTTATCACTTTTACCATGATAATGCGGATTTCTCATGTTGGCAGTATCCGTCACCATGATAGCCGGATAATCATTATCCCAAAAAGGAACATGATCGCTGCGTCGAGTATCCGGCACAACCAAACCTCGATTCGGCACCGGCAGCCACTCGCAAAGTTGACCGGATTTGCGAATTTTACGGCTCAAATTAATCATATCTCGAACAGTCCGCAAATTGCCAATTAAAGCAATAAAATTGCCGCAATTTGGATAAAAATATTTCAACCCAGCGGGATAGCTTTGAGAGTTAGGATTATGATTGCAATAACCCAACATTTCCAAGGAAATCATCAACCGAATTGACTGTTTATCTTGCTTGAATTTAGCTGCATGATGCTTGCTTCCGAAACAACCGTATTCTTCCATATCGAAGGCGACTAATTGCACCGGATATTTCAGGGGACGAGAGGCAAACTCTGCCGCCAATTCCAACAAAACAGCGACTCCCGTCCCATTGTCATCCGCGCCCGGAGTACCGGGTACTGTATCATAATGAGCACCAATTACGATCGGCTTTTCTTGCTTCTTTTCTTGCTTCCCTCCCTTAGCAAGGGGGGGACTGAGGGGGGGTAAATCCAAGATAAAATTGTGATGAATTCGCCCGCGCACCGCAAAATCGTCAATTTCTACACTTCCCCACTGTGCTAACTGTTCGCGAATGTATTGCTGCACATAGAAATGACCGACTGATGCGAGGTATGGATTGCGATCGCGTACAATTTGAATTAGATGGCTGTGCAAGCGTTCCTTGAGATTCATGCAGTCTGCTACACAATGAGTACGATCGAATTATATTCTGTTTGACGCTTGAGGGCGATCGGCATTAAAATTAAGTCATATTAAACAAACACAAGTATAAATATATAAAATCATGCTCAAAGAAGTTAGAATAGAGAATTACAAATCAATTCACAAGCTGAAACTGGAGTTGGGACGAGTAACTGTATTGATTGGTGAAAATGGCTGCGGGAAGAGCAATATTCTAGAGGCGATCGCCCTGGCTTCTGCGGCGGCTGATGATAAACTGGATAACGAGTTTCTTGCATCTAGGGGCATTAGAGTTACAGAACCTCAATTAATGCGATCGGCTTTTGAGAAGGAAAATTTAGTTAAAGATATTCGCATTGAGTTAGGAGGGAATGGTGAAGAATTTGGTTGTATTTTGGAAAATGATAATTCTCCCTATTCTCAGTGGGTTAATAAACTCAATTCTTTATATGCTCTTATTTCTTACTCAGTCGAAACTATAGTTTCTAATAATACCATCATAGGTATTGGTTACGAATCTCTTCAGGAACAGGGTATGGAAGACGCATCTATACCTTTTTCAGAAAAAGTAAAAGACTTAGAAAAATCACTAGAAAAACTATCAAAATTAAAAAAAGAAACAGAATCATTTGCTAGAAAATCTTGTCTAGATAAATTTATAATTTACTCTCCTGAAAACCAAGCCTTACGAACTTTTGAAAAAGAGGGGCAAATTCAACCATTAGGCATGAATGGAGAAGGCTTGTTTAAACTATTAAAAGTTTTGAGTTCAGACAACCAAGAACAGCTTAATGAAATCAAGAAAAAACTGAAATTGATAGATTGGTTTCAAGATTTTGAAGCGTCTCCAAATTTATCCAATATTCAAAACTCTCTCCAAATTAAAGATAGATACTTAGATCCAGATTTAGCTTATTTTGACCAAAGAAGTTCTAATGAAGGGTTTTTATTTTTGCTTTTTTACTTTGCTTTATTTATTAGCGATATCACACCTAAATTTTTTGCAATAGATAACATTGACGCTTCCCTCAATCCTCGATTATGCCGCCGATTAATCGAAGAATTAGTCGAACTAGCAAAAAAGAATGATAAACAAGTCATCTTGACAACTCACAACCCGGCTGTTTTGGACGGTTTGGATTTAGATGATGATGAACAGCGGCTGTTTGTGATTTCCCGCAACCAATTAGGTTATACTAAAGCTAGACGTATTCTCAACCCCGAACCTTTGGATGGACAAGAACCTGTAGATTTATCAGAGGCATTTTTGAGAGGCTATATCGGCGGACTTCCTAAGAATTTTTAATATGATTATTTTTGGATTAATTACAGAGGGACTTACTGACCAAATTGTAATTGAGAAGATTTTAGCTGGATTTTTTAATAGTCCAAATATAGAGGTAGAACCTCTTCAGCCAAAAAGAAATAAAGACAATCAGAATAAGTCCCAATCCGGCGGTTGGACTCTAGTGTTTGATTATTGTCATTCAAAAAAGTTTCAAGAATCATTTCGTTTTTTTGACTATATTATTATTCAAATAGATACTGATGTTTTGGTGGATTCCGAAAATTCTAATTATAATATTCCCAGTCGAGATGACAATGGTGATGAGTTGACTCCTCAGCAGTTGATTGAAAAAGTTATTGAGAAATTTAGAGATGCGATTGGTGAGGATTTTTACAACACAAATCAACAGAAAATCCTGTTTGCAATCTCTGTACATTCTCTTGAGTGTTGGTTGCTCCCACTGTATTATACAGATAAGAAGAAAGCTAAATCCAAAAACTGTCTCAAGACTTTAAATGATGAGCTTTCCAAGAAACACAGGTTTACAATTGACAAGAATGCTAAAAATCCTGATTATTATCGAGAGATATCAAAACAATACGGGAAGTATAAAGTTTTGATGCAGCATTATCAAGATAATCCTAGTTTGAAAACTTTTATAGAAGAGATTGAGAGTAGAAACATTCAAATTGTTGAAGAGGATGACTGGTAAATATCCAGCACCTTACGCCATATATGGTATAAAAATTCCTACCTTGCGTAAGTCCTACCAATTTTGTATAAACTTTTTCACCTGCTAAACTTCCGAGTCTAATTCGTTCACCCGCAACTGCACCGGCAACTCTACAACATCCAACTCAGACGACTCCAACAATCCTGTAACTTCTTCATCAACACTTGCTTCGCCGTGCCGCACTTTTTGCAATTTCTCAGCCAAAGTATCCCGCTGATTGATTAAATAAATACTTACCAAAGTCAATCCAACGCCCATCGATTGCAGCGGATTCAACACTTCGCCCAAAAACAAATTGCCGAACAATAAGGCGAAAACTGGGGTAAGAAAGGTAAGAGAACTTAAACTGGTGAGACTGCCGCTGGAAGCAAAGTAAAAAAACAAACCGTAGGCGATCGCACTTCCGAACACGGTAGAATAACCTAACGCCATCCATCCCGAAAAATCGATATTGACAAATTGCTCAGATTCTTTTGCAGCCGACATTGCCAACAACGGCAAACCGCCCAAAATCATATGCCAACCAGTCGCCACCACCGGGTCAACATAACGACAAACCCAGCGCACCAAAACTGTTCCCACAGCCATCGACAACGCCGCCAACAGCATCAACCATTCTCCGCCCTCAAATAACTGTCCGATACCCGCAGAAACCTGCGCGTTTTCAGGATGAAACAGCCCCGAAATAAAGCCATCCGGCAACCCAATTAAACTAATCCCAGCAACGCCAATAACTAATCCCAACCAGCCCCAAAAACCGATTTTCTCTTGAAACAGCCACAAGCACAAAATCGCCACAGCTAGCGGCTGAGAGTCAATCATCACTGAACCCAAACCCGCCCCGGTTCTGGCCAAACCTTCTGCTAAAAAGCCTTGAAACAAAGTACCGTCAACTAGCGCAAACAGCGAAATCCACAGCCAAGCTTTCCAACCCTGCGGCTGCGCTTTTCCCATGAATGCGGCCGCGAGGAGCACCAACGCGCCCGCAGGTATCAAGCGCACGACAGCCACAAACAGCGGAGTCGTGTGGGGCATGACTCCTTTCATGGCTACCATCGCGGTTCCCCACAGGAAAAATGGGGCAATTAGCAACAGTGGTGCGAAGGGCAGTTTAGAATCGGTAAGTTTTAGCTGCATGGTAGGGCTCCAGATGATTGATGAGAGTGACTCTCGTGGGAATGATGTAGTTTTGTTAAGCAATTTTTACAATTATATATTATTGATGTTGGGTTAAGTACGATGCACGGGCAAGATGCCCGTGCCACAATCCAGAAGTTTCTTGTGGAACAGGCCGAAGAGCCTGTTGCTGAGTTGCCACAATTCAGAAATCTCTTGTGGAACAGGCCGAAGAGCCTGTTGCTACCCCAATGAATAAGGCACAATATAACTTAGCTACAAAATTTCACATTGCCTGTAAACTGCCCATGATTTGGCCATTCAAGCCCCGCTACCGCAAACAAATCGCTCGCATCGAAATCACTGGCGCCATTGCCGGAGATACCCGTAAACGAGTTCTAGAAGCCCTAAAAACCGTTGAAGAACGCAAATTTCCCGCTTTGCTGCTGCGGATAGACTCTCCCGGCGGCACTGTTGGCGATTCCCAAGAAATCTACAGCGCGCTGAAGCGTTTGCGCGAAAAAGTTAAAATTGTTGCCAGTTTTGGCAATATCTCGGCTTCTGGAGGAGTTTACATCGGCATGGGAGCCGAATATATTGTTGCTAATCCGGGTACAATTACCGGTAGTATTGGCGTGATTATCCGGGGGAATAATATTGAACGGCTATTGGAAAAGGTAGGCGTTTCTTTTAAGGTGATTAAATCGGGGCCGTATAAAGATATCTTGGCGTTCGATCGCGAATTAACTCCACCAGAACAGCAAATTCTGCAAGATTTGATCGACACCAGCTATCAGCAGTTCGTAGAAACCGTTGCGGTGGCCCGGAAACTAACCGTTGAGAAAGTTAAAAGTTTTGCCGATGGCCGTGTTTTCACAGGGCAGCAAGCCTTAGAATTGGGTTTGGTCGATCGACTCGGCACAGAAGAGGACGCTCGCCGATGGACGGCAGAACTCGCAGGGCTTGACCCGGAAAAAACCGAAACCTGCACTTTGGAAAAATCAAAACCTTTCCTAAATCGCGTCTTGGGGAGTAGTCTGGATATATCGGGGATTTCAGCTTACAAGAATTTGCTGGAATTCGAGATGTCTACTAGCGGTTTGCCACTGTGGATGTATCGCCCGTGATTAAATAGATTAGTCAGTTGGCAGTTGGCAGTTGGCAGTTGGTAATTGGTAATTGGTAATTGGTAATTGGGAGTTAGTAATTCGTATTTAGTGATTAGTAATTGGTAATTGCAACTGACAACTAGCAACTGACAACTAGCAACTGACAACTGATAAGAAATGGAGAATATTGGCGTGGAATGGCAAGTGCGGGGGATTCGTGGCGCGACTACTGCTAGCGATAATTCGGTAGCAGCAATTCGAGAAGCGGTGAAAGAATTATTAGATGAATTAGAAGCCAGAAATGATATAAATCCAGATTTAATTATTAGTGCTACGTTTTCTGCTACTCGCGATTTAGATGCTGTGTTTCCAGCGGCGATCGCCCGCGAACGTCCTCATTGGTGCAATGTTCCTTTGTTGGATGTCCAGCAAATGCACGTGGAGGGTTCTTTGCAGCGCTGCATTCGGTTTTTGATTCACATCAATTGGCCGGCACACGTTGAAATTTATCATCCTTATTTGCGGGGAGCTCAAAATTTGCGGCCGGATTGGAATTTAGCGGTGGCTGTGGCTGGGGAAAAGTAGACTGTGGTTGTGAAGGTCGATCGCCCTGACAACTCACAAAGGTCGATCGATTTGACTCTCAAAGGCTTGACAAGGTGCAGCTTAATGTGTATGGTAAATGTGCGAGTTGCAAAAACCGCTCCAGAACTTTGAAAATTGCATAGTCTTTTTTAGGATTTGCGGCTAGTTTCAGTGTCGCAAAATGTCAATCGACGCACCTCGGGCGATCGGCAAAACCCTGATTCTCTCGTTGAGGTGCGTCGATGACTCTCATACCAAGGGTTACGGCTTGCAAGCAACAGAGCTTATTGCAGGTTTTACGCTCTTATTGACAGGTAAAAAAAGGTGCGTCGATTTGAGGCTTGAAACCCTTTCTGGGTAAGGCTCCCTGGCCGAATAGTCTCCTTTACCACTTCCCCGAGAGGGGATTGAAACAATTTGACTGCGGATATCTCCGTCGCCAAAGAAGGCAATGTCTCCTTTACCACTTCCCCGAGAGGGGATTAAAACAACCCGTAACAACTACTTTGCACATGGTAATGAAGTCTCCTTTACCACTTCCCCGAGAGGGGATTGAAACTCACTTTGTTGATCCATTGTCATGCCTTTGCTTTGGTCTCCTTTACCACTTCCCCGAGAGGGGATTGAAACTCAAACCAATCCCTGGAAGCATTTACCCTCCAAACAAAAGTTGTCTCCTTTACCACTTCCCCGAGAGGGGATTGAAACTTGGATCCTTGCGTTGTCGTGAGTCGCGCTTATTTTGTGGCTGAGTCTCCTTTACCACTTCCCCGAGAGGGGATTGAAACCTTTCGCTAAGAGAATCCCCAGGCTTCTTAACATCGTCTCCTTTACCACTTCCCCGAGAGGGGATTGAAACAATTTCTTAGCACTTTGGTTGGCTGCGATTTCAGCCTTGATTGTCTCCTTTACCACTTCCCCGAGAGGGGATTGAAACATGCAGTTTAGCTCACACCTTCCTGGATTGGAAGAGTCTCCTTTACCACTTCCCCGAGAGGGGATTGAAACTCACCTTCTACGTATTCGTAGGATTCTGGCGAAAAAGTCTCCTTTACCACTTCCCCGAGAGGGGATTGAAACAAGACACCGGACTGGGTTCGGACTTGAGATAAGTTGTCTCCTTTACCACTTCCCCGAGAGGGGATTGAAACACTGATTGGTTCATGGAACCAGAAGCCATAGAGCCGTAAGCGATGCGTCTCCTTTACCACTTCCCCGATCGAGGATTGAAACATTTCCAATTCTTTGTTTAGCAGAATTTGCCCACTCCGCCAAAGAAACCGGGTTTTTAACGAATCTATGCACTTCAACCAGATATTGTTACAAAAAACCCGGTTTCTCGACCCTCGCTTAGTATCATTTTTTTGTTTCCCCGATCGACAATTGAAACATTTCCAATTCTTGGTTTAACAGAATTGGCGCACTCCGCCAAAGAAACCGGGTTTTTAACGAATCTATGCACTTCAACCAAATATTGTCGCAAAAAACCCGGTTTCTCGGCCCTCAGACTTGCGGGTGGTCAGAAACCGGGTTTTTTGGAGATACTTCTTTACAGCCGACAAAACTGCGAAAAACCCGGTTTCTTTGGTTTTGATACGCAAGTCCCAAAAACAATAAATTACAAAAAAAACCCGGCTTCTCAAAGAAACCGGGTTTTAATTAATCAGACGCTTTCTTGTGATGCAGCCTAATTCCTAAAAAGATGTCATATATAAAACTCCAAAAGTCCTTTTTCCCTTCCAATATTCCCAAACTTTGAGGGGAACCTTTCTCGTCCAACAGTGGCTTCACAGCTTCGTAGGCTGGCTTGTAATTGTACCAAGGAATTGAAGGCCACAAATGATGGATCAGATGATAATTCTGCCCCAAAATTAAGACATTGAGAATCGGGCTAGCATATACTCTGGCATTTTTCCAACGATCGCGATCCTGGAACGGACGGTGCGGCAAATAATCAAAAAATAACCCCAACGCCAACCCCACCACCAAAGCCGGAGAAAACCAAAAATTCAGCACATAACCTAAATGGTCGTATTGAATCGAGATATAGACGATCGCAATTACAAACAAACGGCTGAAAAACCACTCCCAGAGTTCATTTTTTCGCCACAGTTGGCGCTTAAAAAAGAAAATCTCGTGGTAAAAAAACCTCGCAGCAATCAACCACAAAGGCCCGCCAGTCGAAACATAATGGTCTGGATCGTTTTCTGGATCGTTAACGTGGGCGTGATGCTGCATATGTACCCGCGTAAACACGGGAAATGCAAAACCCAACATCAGCGCGCTACCGTGTCCCAAAATAGCATTCATCGTGCGATCGCGATGGGCTGCATTATGAGAAGCATCGTGAATCACCGTCCCCGCCATGTGCAAAGCCAACACATTCAATGAAAAACAACACCATTGAGGCCATTCCCAAAACCAGAAACCCAAGTAAGAAATGACAATAATCCCTAATGCACTTAAAAACAGCAGCAGCGTCGGATTCAAGTCACCCGGAGGACTTAGAAACTCTTTCGGCACTGTCAGCGGCCGTCCTGCCTCCGACATCTTTGTTAAGACTCCTTCATATTTCACACTTGCGTAGTATAAGATACAAGTCTCTAAATAGTAAAGTTTTGTGAAATAACTGTATCTCAGGTTAATGTCTCAACGTCAGGAACGGATGAGGTGCTATTTTGAACGAAAAGCACCGATCGGCTGCTGAAAAACCGTGTAAATAAAAAAATTATGGCATCACCACAATTTGATTTTACGAGAAACTCGGGCGATCGTTCGCTGCAACACCAAAGGGGCAGATCCAAGCAGTACCGCGCATCTTGGCAAACCGCTGTCGGACTGGCAATCGCATCAACCATCCTGCTTGTCGGCTGCGGTGGTGAAGTCGAAGATTCCACCAGTACAACCAGTACAACTGAAGTTCCCGATAATGTCCAACGCGCTTTTGCTGCTGCACATCCCGGAGTTTCGCCCGCCTGGGAAAAACAATCCTACGGATACGAAGCAGAATTCGTCAAAGATGGTATAGAATACGAAGTCGAATTTTCTGATGCCGGTCAGTGGCTGGAAACCGAATACGAAGTAACCCAAGATTATCAATTTTCCTTGCTCGTACTCGATAAAGTCAAGCGCGAACACCCAGGCTGGGCCCTTACCAAGCGGGAGGTAGAAATCACGCCCCAAGGCAAATTTTACGAAGTCGAAATCGAACAGGGCGGTCAACAAATCGAGCTGTATTTTGACGAACGTGGCAACAAAGCACAAAATAGTAACGAAGACGCTTAAACCTGCGATCGAGCCTTGACTCGATCGACTTTGGCGCAGTCCGAGATTTAAAGCCGGCGCGATCGGCAAATGCGATCGGCGCAGTGGTAGAGTTTTCTTGTAGTATGAGCATTTGAACTGTCTTTCCACCAGCCTCTCGATAACACCCCGATGCAACCGCCAAAAGCTCTACGCAGAACCAAAATCGTCGCCACCATTGGCCCAGCCACTTCCGATCCACAAGTGCTGCGCCAGCTTATAGAAGCAGGTGCGACAACTTTACGACTCAACTTTTCCCACGGAACAGAAGAAGACCACCAACGCAGTATTCGCTTAATCCGGCAAACATCCTTTGAACTCAACCAGCCGGTCGCCATCCTCCAAGACCTCCAAGGCCCGAAAATTCGTTTAGGCCGCTTTGAAACAGGGTCGATTGTCGTCAAAAACGGCGATCCATTCATTTTAACCAGCCGCCCGGTACCTGGAACCGAACTAATTTCCTCCGTCACCTACGAACCCCTAGCAGACGAAGTTCCAGAAGGCGCCGTCATTCTGCTCGACGACGGGAAAGTCGAAATGGTCGTCGAAAAAGTCGATCGCAATTCCCGCGAATTGTACTGTCGCGTCGTTGTCGGTGGCCCGCTTTCCAACAATAAAGGCGTAAACTTTCCCGGTGTTTACCTGTCAATCAAAGCCCTGACAGATAAAGACCGCAAAGACTTAATGTTCGGCCTCGACCAAGGTGTCGATTGGGTCGCGCTGAGCTTCGTGCGGAATCCCCAGGATATGCTCGAAATCAAAGAACTGATAGCCAGTGCGGGTAAGCAAGTACCCGTGATCGCGAAGATCGAAAAGCACGAGGCGATCGAGCAAATGGAGGAAATCCTGGCTCTTTGTAACGGCGTGATGGTCGCCCGGGGTGATTTGGGAGTAGAACTTCCCGCCGAAGACGTGCCGATTTTGCAAAAGCGCCTAATTGCGACTTCCAACCGCATGGGAATTCCGGTGATTACCGCTACCCAGATGCTCGACAGCATGGTGAACAATCCCCGTCCCACCCGCGCCGAGATTTCTGACGTGGCGAACGCGATTCTGGACGGAACCGATGCGGTGATGCTCTCGAATGAAACTGCTGTCGGCAATTTCCCCGTCGAAGCAGTAGCGACGATGGCGAGAATTGCGGTGCGGATGGAGAGGGAAGGAATTAAGGGCAATATTAGGAATGTAGAAGATATTGGTCGATCGATCACCAACGGCATCAGTCAAGCAGTCAGCCAAATTGCCGAACAGTTGAACGCAGCAGCAATTATGACGCTGACCAAAACCGGCGCTACAGCCCGAAATGTCTCCAAGTTCCGCCCGAAAACTCCGATTTTGGCAGTTACTCCCCACGTAGACGTAGCCCGACAACTGCAACTCGTCTGGGGTGTAAAGCCTTTGTTGGTGCTAGATTTGCCCTCCACCGGCCAAACGTTTCAATCTGCAATCAATGTCGCCCAAGAAAAACAGTTAGTCTCCGACGGCGACTTGGTGGTGATGACAGCCGGTACTCTGCAAGGGGTGGCTGGCTCAACGGATTTGATTAAGGTTGAGATGGTGACAGCAGTTTTGGGTAAGGGAACCGGTGTCGGTTTGGGTTCGGTGAGCGGCATGGCCAGAGTTGCTCGCACTGCTGCGGATGTGGCGAATTTCCACCCCGGAGACATTTTGGTAGTCAAGCACACCAGCGCTGATTTTGTGGAAATGATTCGCAAAGCAGCCGGTGTGGTGACAGAGGAGGATAGTTTGACTTCTCACGCCGCGATTATCGGTTTGCGTTTGGGCGTACCGGTGATGGTAGGCGTGGAGAATGCCACGCGCGTAATTCGGGACGGAACGATGCTGACGCTGGATATGCAGCGGGGTTTAGTTTATTCCGGGGCCAGAGGCGGCGGGACTGACAGCGAATTGGCAGTTTAACAAGTTCTAAGTTAACAGTTGTGGAATTTTGAATTCATTTCTACAACTGATTGCTTTTTGATTGACTTTGTGCTATAGTCCAAAATTGTCTGTGCCGATGTAGCTCAGGGGTAGAGTATTCGATTCGTAATCGAACGGTCGTGGGTTCAAATCCCACCATCGGCTTTGGGTTTGGGCGATTTTCCTCCAGGATAAATTTGCATTTGTAGCAAATCTGTAGTAAAAATCGCTGAAAAACACCCCAAAACCCCCGCAGAGGTCGGGAGTGCAGACATCAATTTTGTCGCACTCCCGACTTTTTGCTTTTTGAGCGTTGCTTTGACGAATGTGGTGGATTACAGTGATCGTGTGGTGGCACCGTGGTGGCTGGAAGTATTGGTGGTGGTGGATGTGGTGGATGTGGTGGATTTTTAAATTAAGAGTAAATATTTTTTAGAAAAATGCGATCGCAATGCGTTTAAATAAAATATTTATTTTTTATATTTAGTAGTTTTGTGGGATTTGCGCGCCACATCCACCACAAATGCCGGAAATGCGTTGATTGTGCCATCACACAATTACTGCAAGGTTAGTCCGCGCAGGCAGACTTTAAAGGCGCATGGTAAATACACCGGGGATAAATCTAATCCCCAATCTAATCCCCGGCTATGCCTGGGAATGTTCTGCCCCTTTTAAAAAAGGGGGGTGATTTCTGCGCGCAAAAACTTCGGCGATCGCTGTGATATCGCCGAAGTTGTCGGTCATCAGTTGTTAGTCATCAGTTGTTAGTCATTAGTTGTCAGTCAAACTTGAGCTCCTGTTGATCGATCGCCAAGATTGCTTGCAATTTTCGTGCCTGCTCGGCAGATAGTAGATTTCTCGCCACCCAGTTAACTTCTGCTTTTGTCCAGCGACCCTGGGCTGCTGCTAAATCTTTGCGGCATTTGGCGATCGCCATTGCCTTCATTAATTGGTTCCGGCAGGCAAGCGCTTTGTTCTTCCGGGATTCAGTTGAGTCGGTAGCGGCACTGGGGAAATTTTTCCAATCCGGCTCGGCTGGCGGTGTGGGAGTTGGTGGCGGTGTGGGAGTTGCGCTCTCGCTGCTAATCAACCCGCCACAATTATCCAATTCCGATCGCAATCTCAGATTCTCAAAAAAAGCGCAAACCCTATCTCTGGTGTGTTTAACTCGTAATTTTAGCTGATTGATAAATAAATCGTTTGCGAGCATTATAAAACGCTTGAGGCTCAATAAATGCGTACCTGTAGAAATGCAAAATTCAGCATAATTGGGATACATCCATGAAGCTACATTGATATAAGAATTGTCGCCACCACCGTCTCTATTCCTTTTGGCCACTCCTATTTGAAGTCGAACACCTTCTTCGTAGACCAAGTGCTGATCGGCCCAATCTGCAATTGGATTCGTAGAAACTATAGCTTGCAAGGCAATCTTTTTGTATCCAGTAACCATTTTCTCGGTTTTGGTGCAATATGCCTCTGCTACTTTTTCATCCATAGTTAATACCCAATTCAATAACCCCGGCAAGTAAGGTACAAATTCTCCCACCAATTCCCCTTTTACTTTATCTATGAGGTGGCGGCGTTTTTCGATGACGATATGTTTTTCAAAATGCACAGTGATTCGGCGACTTTGTAGCGCCATATAATCTTGTGCTTGAATTGGTTCGTTGCAAACAATGATTACTTTACATTCTGGTTGAAAGCCTTCTCTGGATTGCAAATGCTTCTCTTCGTAAGGTAGTGCGTCCCCTCCTGTTAAGGCTTTCAAGGTTTCTACTGTCCCTCCATATCTATCGCTGTCGGTGATGAGTACAAGCTTTTTATCCATTAATGAGGCAGTCTCAAATCTACTCTCTAATTTTTCAAGCTTGGTAATGTGTGTGTTTCGCTCGCCCACGACTGCTGTTGCTAATCTCGTTAGCGCCCCTTTACCCGCACGGGGAGGGCCGCTTAGTTGAAAAAAAGTATGCTGATCGGTACGACTGTGAATGACTGAATACAAGTAACTTCTTATGAGTTCTACATAAGATTGATTGCCTTCCATTGTCTCAAGTAACCAATCTTTAATTGGTTTGCAATCAGCCTGTGGATCGTAGACATACGGGAGTTGCCACGTTAGTCGATAGTCGGGTGAATGCGGCGACAATTCCCGTGTCACCGAATTGACTACACCGTTTTTTGCAGGTATTAAATCCTTGGCTGAATCCCATTTTTTTACCGCTAAAAAAGCTTTGAGTAGTTTGAGGATTCCGCCCAAGTAAGGCGCGCTATGTTCTAAGCCCCTGGCGCTTAATTCCATGCTGATTAAACGGCTAATAAAATCCTCCTCCTCATTGCTCCAACAGCCATCTATTTCAGCACCATACAGATACCATCTCTTATAACCAGGTCGCCACGCCAACTTGCTTTGATATGCTTTGGCGATCGCCCTGGCAACAATGCTTTGTCTGGGCATCTTCGGCTCTTTGGGTTCTGGCTCGGCAATCTCGTCACCGATCGCGATCGCCTCCCTGACCTTTTTCTTGGGTTTGAGCCATTCATTAAAATCCTGCACCACGGACTGCCGCTTGAATTCTTCCACTCCAATATTGACGATCGCATCATCAATACCTTTCCCCAGTTCCTGCGACCAAGTGCGAACTGTTACTAGGCAGCCATTTTTTTTCAAGCTGCGACCAAATGCGATCGCCGCAGCCCTAACATTCTTGTTATCGGCAATATCCGCATCATAGGCAATTTCGGATAGTCTGCCTTCCCCGGAAAGCGCTGCAATTGTGGGAGTTAGAGGGCCACTGCGGCCATAAGTTGCCATGTCTACGCCACTCAGCGCGATCGCTGGGATGCCGGTGTGAATCATGCTGGCGATCGCCTTTTTCGCGCCTTCTAAGTAACGCACTGGTTGAGAGTTATCTTCTACCACTTCATCCCAATTAATGCCCGGTACAGGCAAGCAGCAAGCGTCATATTTGCCCTTCCCGTCGCTTCCCTTCTGGCTCAGGTATTTAGCCTCAGATCCATCAGAAAAGGTGAAGCCGCCATCAGGCTTAAATTGCCCGATACCTGTTGGCTTTCCTGTTACCGGATCTATCCCTTCATAGAGCCATCCGGGCGGCCCTTGATAGGCTTTCCATCCCAGGAATGTAGCGATTTGTTTGGGGTCGGAAACTGAGCGAAAAACCGACTCTGCTATCTTTTTGCAAATGCCGGATTCTGCGAATTCTTGTAGATGTTTATCTGTCAGCATGATACAATTTAATTAATTAATTGAATATCTCTCAAACACCCCAAAGCAATCACTCTCCGATTGCTTTTTTGTTGGGAAACCGATCGCACTTCGGAACACGATCGGCAAAATTTACTCAATAATTGTCGAGGGCGAATCGTCTACCAACCCCATTTCCCAATCATCGGTCAGGATGTCGGCGGCAAAACTCACCTTTGCCTGCGGGGAGAGTTGCTCTACGAGAAGAATGCCGCCTTGCACTTCAGCGGAATATTCCCCGTGTTTTGGCTTCAGGTCGCAGAGTTGAGTGGAAGTTTGATCGATCAGGAAGTAAGCGTTCAGTCCTAGCGCCATTTTTTCGGCAAAACTCAAATCTCGAATCAATAGTGCGAGCTGCTTCTGAATTTTGGCGTCCCTCTGCAAGATTGTTTCCATCTGATTCTCTAAATCGTCATCGTCGATGTTGGGTATCTCTATGTAAGTCATTTTAAAATTCTTGGCTCCTGAGTTGATTTCCAGAATTGATTGATGTTGTAGGCACGCCCTTCGGCTTCTAATTCTTTGAGGATTTCCGCCACGGTGGCGCGGCTGATTTGTTCGCCCAGACGATCGCCAACAAGCCGCATCAATACGGCGATCGTCCACTCCTTACCTCCGGCGAGGATGTCAGCGATCGCCTTTTTCCTCTTTGCCCTCTTACTTTTTCGCTTACCATCCGCCGCTGCGATTATTTGAGTGGTAGCGATTCTGGATCGTTCCTGCGCTCTTTTGATTCTTTCGCTGGGCTCTTCCTTAATGGCGAGGATTTCGGCTGGGCTCCATTTTCTGCCGGGGTGATGCCGGGGGAATTGAATCAGGTTGCTCATGGTCGCTAAGCCTCGCTTGAGATGATTTCGTCCTCTTCCTCGGTTTGGGCAACCAACAACTCGATCGCAATTTTCAGTTTATTGGAGGAAGATAAAATTTGAATTAGTAGCAGAGCATCAGCTAAATCCTTGCTAAACCCGCGAAGTGCTGACACTCCAACCCAGCGACCAATAGATAGAGAGTGGGAATTTGCCAAGACAACCGCCAGGGCTATTGCTTCACTTTTAGTCAACTTGGGAACTAATATTCTCAACTTCAGAATTGCTACTCGTTCGTCGAGGCCGAGGTCTGTGTCGAAAATATCACCGGTGAGGAGTTTGATTTTTTCACTCATCCTCCTCGTCCTCCTCATCCTCCTCGTCGTCCTCTTCGTAATCTTCTTGCTCTTGTTCGCCCAACAAGTCGATCGCCAGTGCCATTTTCGCTCTGGGTGATAAGTCTTGGACTAAATCGATCGCCTTTTGTAGCCCCTCTCGGAGTTTCGATTTTGGTTGGATTGAGAGCAATTGAGGATTAAGAGTCGAGTCGTGCAGCCACAGCGCCTGAATGATCAGAGCACATTTCTCGTTATCCTCCATGTCGTCGATCAGGAGTTCAAGTGCTACCAGTACGGCTTCGTCTGTGGGAATGCTCTGCTTAGTTGGCTCTGTGGAAATTTTCATTGGTATTAAGGTAGTGGTTGCTTGTCTGGCCTCTGCCCTCGCCTCTCTCTGGCGGCCGATCGGGTGGCGGGTAAAATCCGCTACCAACAGCCAGCCAAATAATTAGCGGTAAGAAGTTTCTCATTTTTGATAGATGCACCGCGATGGTGGGCTTGCTCTCAGGATCGACGCTAGGCGAAATCACTGAGAGAATAAGGGTGGCGATAGGGCTGAGGTTCCAATTCAAGCCCGATCGCTGGTTGTTTACCAAACTGATTATATGCCTATTAATTGACGTATGTCAAATAGTTGGCATATAATCAGGGGAGAGTTCTGAAAATGCCCGTGAGAAATTGCTTAAAGCCCGTTCTAGAGAAAAAATTAAATATTGAAAGGCTTACTCCATACAGGTTCGGCAAACTAACTGGCCTGGGTCGTGCTACGTCCGATCGGATCAACGATCCAAATTGGATTCCCAGTGCCGAGACATTGGAGACAATTTGCCGAATTTTTAGGATTCAGCCGGGCGAATTCATTTACTGGATACCCGAGGATTCCTTTCCGGTAGAGGCTTCCGGGATTTCGGTATACAGAGATATGCCAATTGCTTGACATATGTCTACTAATTGGCATATAGTTAGTTACAAGCCAAAGCAAGCACCGCCCAAACCACTGAGAGATAGCAGCCTCAGATACCTCAAAGACCTGCTACGGCGGTGCTTCCAAGGTTTAAATCTAAAATTCAACTCAAGCTAGAAAGCATCCTCCAAAGCCTGAGCTAACACTCAAGCGTCGGAGATAGCAGCCTCCTTATCAAACCTGCTGGGGCGGTGCTTCCAAGGCTTAAGTTCTCACAGTGAAGTAAATAGATGACAAAAAAACTACCCAGTTCTGTAACGTTTGAAACTAATTCAGGTGGCAAAAATCTTCCTAATGGCCGTACTTTGCGTCGTTCAGTAGAACGCCGTCGCCGGATTGAAGCCAAAAAGTTAGCTAAGCAAAAAAGCACAATGAACCACTGAGAGATAGCAGCCTCCTTATCAAACCTGCTAGGGTATCGCTTCCAAGGTTCAAATCAAAAATCTAATAGGTGAGTAAATGGTGAAAATTCGGTGCGGTGACAATTTTGGTATCGATCTAAACGAGGTAACTGCCTGGTCTAAGTCTGATCAAGGGCAACCCAATGAAAGAGAACTTATTAACCTCTTTTTAGTGGGCGCTGACTGCCCCATTTACGTTTATCGAGAACTCGTGGGATGCCAAGCGTTCACTCACTTGCATAAGCTTTTGCTCGATCGATTTGCGATCGACCTTGCGAGTTCTGAGAACGCCGAAGGAGTCCTTGAATGACTGTTTCGCAGCTCATTGAAATTCTGAAAAAGTGCAATCCAACTGCGGAGACTCACTTTTGCTACGGAGAAAACGAAAGAGCCGATGTTGTTGAGTTTGTAGAATTCAATACCAGCAGCAATAACGTCTTTCTCTACGAGGATGAACCGATCTGGGGTAATGATAGCTCTCTGGACGATCGACTCGAACTCGATACCATCATTTTGGTTGGCGATGGATTTGCCGAGACTACTTATAAAGTGTCGGAATAACTCTCGCTCGCAAGTAATTTCCAATTTGAACAATTCATGCAGGTAAGACTGCTCAGTTTATACCGCAGTTTTACTTTGCTTAAATTTACCTCTGAACCTTAAAAAATGAAAAACATTAGCCAGCGAGATATTTGGCTTTGCTATGGCATCGACGAAAGTGACACTGCTCTCATCTATGAGACGGCTATTGCTTGTGGCTTGCCTATGCCTAATCACATCATCGATAGCAAGGGTAGACTCTTTCAGAAAAACAAGACAATTTCTGAATCAGAAGAGTCAGGTACAGTTACTTATTTTGAGGTGTCAGTTACAGCTTTATCTGATGTTGAAGTTGTGATGGAGGCGATCGATGTTGGTTAAGGAGTTGAGTTAAATGCGTCATCGCAAGCGAAAACTTCCGCAACTAAAGGAACTGCGGTCGGTCCAATTAACACTCGACTTACCGCAAACCCAAATCAAACCAGGCACTCGGGTGCTTTGCCTGAAGACGGGAAAAACGGGTCGTGTCAAAAATCTTTGGTTTGGTCATCGCATTAGTTTTCCCGGTGGAAAACTCAAGACAATTCCTCGTCATTTACTGGTAGAAATTCAATAACTTTTGGAGCTATTTTGGTTAAATTCGCCTTGTGGTACAGATTTTTGTACAACGGATATGAACCTGACGATCAAATCCGATTGAAAGGTGAATTGTCCGATGATGGCACGAGTTACACGGTTTTTAAAATGTGGGGGTCTCTCAACTTTAACGACGGTCATTCATTTGTATCGATCGACCGTAATGATGATGGAACATTCCGGTGAAAAAAGGGCGACGAAACTGGTACCGCAGCGTCATTTATGGATGCTTGGCACAAATGCCGACTTGCGTCACGAGCCCTGACCATTGGGAAGAAGGGCCGATGACTTATCACGATCAACTTATTTGATGAATACAATGAAAAATCCCGACGATCAGGTTTACTATTGCGACTTTCAAACATCGGATGCTTCCATGCTTCTGAGCTATCACCCGGTCAAATTTGCCGAAAATCCTCCCTTCTACGTCAGTGTTGGCGCAGCGACTTTCAAAAAGATTTGGGAACTTGGCAACCGGGTAGTTTACATCCAAGTTAAGCCGTTCGACATTTCTTCTCAGGTACTAATTTATGGATAATTACCTCGACTTCGGAACTCCGATCAGCTTCGGCTATACAGCTCAATATCTCGATCATAAAACAGCCACTCGCCGCGAGTGGAAGGATAGCCACGCCGCTAAATTCTGCAACGCGTTCGATCGGGCTGCTGCTGCCGGACAACAATTGCGCGTACCGGCGATCGACAAAGCGTATCACGCTGGTGGTAAGCAAATTGGCTGGCTGGTGATTCGCGATCGGCCGTACAAAGAACGGCTCTCCGATATGGGCGGCTACGACCTTATGTACGAAGGTGGAATGTGCGACTCAGTTGAGGAATTTATCGCCAAATATTTTAAGGGTGATGAAAATCTTGAAGTTTGGGTAATTTCGTTCAGATTCGTTCCCTTGTCCGAAGTTGAACCAATTCTTTCCGTTGAAGATTCAGTCGAGAGTGACAACGAAAAATTACCTTGGATGCCTCTCAATGCAATTCCGACACCTGACTCCAGGCTAAAGGTATTTGGCAGTTCTAAGACCGACGAACACAATACTCCTAAATTTCTCACTGATGCAGCGCGGCTGATCATGGGCGGTATTGACCTCGATCCGATGAGCAATGCGATCGCAAATCGCACCATCAGGGCTCATCAGATTTACGCAAAGCAGGATGATGGCTTGCAGCGGGAATGGCTCGGCCGTGTTTGGCTCAATCCACCTTTTAGCCTTGCCGATCGAGCGGTTGAGAAACTCATTATCGGCTACGAATCTGGCGATGTTTTTGAGGCGATTTTACTAATTAAATCTGCTCCAGATACCAAGCGGCACCAGTCGCTTTACCCTTATCCCTTCTGTGATCTGAATGGTCGGCTGAAGTTTGAGGCTGAGGGTAACAAACAGTCGGCTCCCTTTGCTACGGTCTTGTTTTATCTCGGGCCCAATTTCCCTCGGTTCCGCCAGATTATGTCGGCTCACGGTCGAGTTCACCTCGGTCAGCGGCTGACTAAGGAATTGGAGCTAGAAAATCTTCGGCTATCGCAGGAAAATTCGATATTGAGGTGTGTTGATACCCCGGTTCCTGATGTTCCTGGGCTTTTAAATTGCGGAAAATGTGGCGGTCACGGTTGCGAAGAGTGTGATCTTGGTTGGTCGCGCGCCACGAATTGGGAAGAAGTGTCGAAAGCCTATTTTGATGCCTTCGACCCGAATGATTTGCCACTTTGGATGGAGGAGCCCGCGTGAAAATTTACGAACTTATTGACCCGCAGGATCTAAGGGATTTTGCTTTACTCAATTCGCAGGGAATTCCTCGGTCAAAAGCGGCCAAGATTTTTCTGATTCAAGCGGTTTCCTTTGCCTTAATCGTTGATGGGCCGATCGAGGCTTCTGTGATTGCTAATTGCCCGGAAAAACCCAAACCCTCTGACGACGATCCTCGCTGGGACTGGTACCTTACCGAGGCTGAATCTTTGAAGATGATGCGAGTGCTGTTAGACGCGATTGCTAGTGAAACACCCACCATATAAACAACCACCGCGCCGTGGGTGTATCGGCGCGGTGGCATCATTCATCAGGAGCGATGAGAAGATATGAATATCATAATCGAAGAGCCACCGGAATACAATCCTGTGGATTTAATTCATGCGGCCAAGCACGCTTCACCTTCGCTAAAATATGCCGATTTTGCGCTCGCCTTCAAATGCGAAATCTGTACGATCGGTCGCTGGATGTGCGGTATCAGAAAACCGACCATAGCTCATCGTATTTGGGCCGCTGAATTAAAAAAGAAATGGGGTCTTTAAACTTGATTGCCGATGGTAATTTACGATTGCACAGTGCGATCGTAAATTAAAAAAGTGCAATGCACAGTGCAATGCACAGTGCAATCCAATGTAATGCACTGTGCATTGCATTAAATCCTTTAAGGCTTCAGTGGTAAGGCATTTATGATTCAACAAGACGATGAGCCGATTGCAGTGCAATGCACTGTGCAGTCGGTAGAAAATCAGAATTACACAATTGAGCAACTGGAAAAGATTTTGCGGGTCAAACGCCGTCAAATCTTCAATTACGTCAAAATCATTTGTGATTTGTATCACTGGGAATCTGAAGAAATTTTCAAGCCCAGTCCAGGTAAATTTTCCTTGCGGATGTTGGCGGAGATGCGCCGCCTTCAGTCTGTCGGTGCGGATGAATACCGTATTTCTGTAGGGCGAGAATGTCATCGCCCGGTATCGATCAAGATGCAGCCTGCTGCTTTGGCGATCGTTGAGGATTGCTCAGTGATTTTAGATTCTCGGATTGCGAATTTACAGCAATCTGCGATCGCAAATTCTTCAAGTTTGGCCGATCAACTTCGGGGCAAACTTGAAGAAATCAAGCGCCAAAATACGCTGGCACAGCAGCAATCTGCAATTTTATCGAATGCAGAGCTGCTCGCAGCTCAAAACCAAGGGTATTTACAGGCTATTCAAATTCATCAAGCCCGAACTCAGGCTAAGCAAATGGCGCTAACTCAACTACGAGCAATGGAATTGGAGGAGTAATGGCTTTTTACAAGGTCAAGGTAGAGCGAGAAAGTAACACGCCTAAAGTATTTAATGTAGTCGCCAGCAAATCTCAGGATGCTATCGTAACGGCTGCTCAAAGCCTGAGAGATGAAGGAATTACGGATGCTAAAGGTATTGAGGTTATCGGGCAAGTCAACAGTTTGAGGGAGTGAAATGATAATTGACAATGACGACAAAAATTTGATAGCAGCAGTGACGGGCGGGGTGATTTTGTTGAATGTTTTGGTTTTTGCGGCCAGCTACGACGCTGGAAAAACTTCAAGCAAACAAACCCCGCTTATAAGTGTGCAGGGCAATCTCATTATCCAACAAGATAGTTTCAATTCAAGTCAGCCGACTGCCCTTGACAAGTAAATCGGCTGACCGCAAGCAAGGCTCCTTATTAAGGGGGTTTTCACCGTACTCCAGGAGATTCTATCATGATGCAACAGCAATTTAGAGTAGCGAAAACACCCGGCGCTGCGCGCGTAAAGAAGCAATTCAATTACGAATCTGGGTTCCTCACGCCAGAGATTGTCAACGCAGCGGCTAAAGAAGCCAAAATTCTAGATATCCAGAAACAGCTCAGAACAGCCTACAATCGCCACTACGCAAAGATTAGAGCGAATACAGTCGAGGTTGAGAGGTTGACTCTTGAAGCGATCGAGAGCGGCCTTACGGACACGCTGTAAATCGACAAATATGTGGACAAAGCGATAATTGCCTCTGCAAAATATGACCAAGCAATTATCAACTTGCAGCAGAAATTACAGCACGAATTAGGCTTAATCAAGGTCGAAGGTGCGTCTGTCCAAACCCTGCAAAATATGGACTTTCGCCAGCGGTTGCTATTGATCAAGGCGAACCATCAGGCAAAAGGTGAAATACAGGCTAACGGCTTTCAACAGTCGCTTAAAGCCATTCAAGCATCGCCACAGCAAGCTATAGCAATGCAGCAGCGACGGTCGGCGTTTAACAATTACATCAACGCTAAAGATTATGATGCTGTACCAGCCGTCCCTGGTAGCTCTGGTGGTAACAATTCAGCCATGAGTGTTGGTGCCAATGGCAAAGGCTTTTTAGGTGGACTGTTTGACTTTTTCTCAGGACGTAAATAGTAGTTTATCGGGCGGGTAAACTCCCGCTTTTTTTGTATGTTATCCCAAGACTTTGACTCTTCAGAATTCGACTATCTGAGTGCTGACAACTTTGCACAACCCGACCAACAAATACAAGCGAAAACACCCGAAGTAACTAATATCGAGCGGTTTTGGAACCTGACAGGAAACTGGGGAGAATTCGGCGCTTACTTCGGTGCTGGACTGTCTGCATCGCTTATCGTTCGGGCAATTCCGGCGCTTATCCCCAGTGCTGTAATCCTTATTCCGGCTGTTGGACTGGGCTTAGGATTGTACAGTTTGAGCGCTGAAGGTTCGGGCAAGGTAAGAAGCCAATTAATCCTTTTAGCAGTCGCTACAGCACTTTTAGCAGGTAATTGGGACGCATGGCAAGCGTGGATAATTGCTAATTCTCAGTTACTCATTCTCAGTTTTGGGTTGATTGTAATCACCCTCGGTTTTGTCGGCACACAGATTTGGAGTAAGTTCAATAACGCTAACTAATAGAAATCAACCAATTGTTGCAGGTCTTTTGAGTTTAAGTATCGCCGGAATTGTTGGCGCGACTGCCTTGCAATTCAATGACCGGATCGAGTACAGAATTGGCAACAGGATAGAGTCGCAGCCAGCATGGTTAGTTCCTCCAAAGGCTGAATTCAGAAGTGTAGAGCGCGGGTACGGTGGTATCAAAATCTTGCTTGCACTGTTAGCAACTGGTGGCATGATTACTGTGATGCTGATTGCCCGCAAGGAAGGGGAGCAGGAACCCATCAGGCAGAGAATCAAGGAATATCAGAATAAGGCTTATGAGTTTGACTTTGCCGCCGAATCTGCGTACCAGATGGCAAAAACCCAACAACAATACAAAACCCTCTTAGAGGCTGATGATGTGGCTTTCCAGGGAGAGATTGAAACTGCCTACTGCGAATCACTTGGCATTGACCCACGGGAACAGCAAGGGTTACTCACGGGCACAGCGACGCTCGACTCTGTGGCTAACCCCGGCGATAAAGTTGAATCAGCAACCTCACCAGCCATTAAAGCTGATCAGAACATTGGACTCGACAACCTTGCCATCGCCCGCCAAACAGCCAGCAAAATCCTAAACTCGCTCGCTGGCATAAACACATCCATCTTTCTCGCAGCACCTACGCGGTGCGGAAAAACCCACACACTGCACAAGTGGCTAGGCGACCTAATCTTTCGCTTTCCGCAAGCTGATGTTTACGTTATCTCACAGAAATACGAACAATTTCCGGGTGTTACTAACAACAGACTAACAGTGTTTAACCCGTTGAATATTGAACAGTCGATGCAGTTTCTTGATGAGGTTTACGACAAGCTGCAACAGAGAAAATCTAAACCAGCAACAGAGGAAACCTACCGCAATCAACCTATCAAATTAATACTTGAGGATTGGTTTGCTACTCACCAATGTCTAGTGCAGAAACGCAATGCACAGCTATGGGAGTCGGTCGCCGCCAAACTGGGAATGATTGCCACTGTTGGGGGGCAGTACAACGTCGGTTACTTCATCTGTACCCAGAGTTTTAATATCGCGTCTAGCGGTGTTGCTGACTCTAATATCCGGCTCAATCTGGCACTGTTAGCGCAAGGTTTGGTAAGGACTACCAGCAACGGTGAAGAGCAAGGTTCTTACGGCGTGATTGAGCAAATGTTGAACAATCCAAACGTGATTGCAAACAAGGCTCATAGAGATTTGTTGTCAGCCGATTTGAAGGCTTTAATCTCTGATTCAATGTCCGAACAAACACCAATTATCTTGTCTACGATTGGCAATCCTGTACTAGGGTTAATGCCCAAAATTGAAGTGAATAAAGCGACTATTGCCGATGTTCCGATCGGGAACACCCCCAACACTTCGGAAAACTCTGGAACACCCAAAACCACCCCGGAGCCAAAACCGGAACAGCCCGGAAGCCCTACGGAACATAGGGAACACCTCTCAGAGATGTTGGAACAGTTGCTCGCTGGAACACTCGAACAAGCGGTTTTTTGGGATGATTTCCCTGCGGAACAGCAAGACAGGATGAAATTGGCGAAGGCTATTATCAAACTAGAATTAGGGCAAGAAAAGACTATCTGGTTGCTGTGGGGTGTTCGGCGGGGTGGGCGTAATCACAATCTGTACGCAGAAGCGCGGGAGATGCTCGATCGGCTAATCAAAGGGGAAATCAATTAATTTACTGAAGCGAGATTATTTCTCGCTTTTAAATTTATGAAAAAGCCAAAAAATTTAATTAAGGTTCTTGTTCGAGGTAAAATGCTCTCGCTAACCTTACCAAGGGTATATTGTGGACGGATCAAAACTATAGCCCTTGGCATTTCAAGTAACCCAGAAAACTGGAAATTTGCCGAATTGAAAGCAAAGCAAATAGAAATTGATTTTATCAGCGGATACTTTGATGTTACTTTGAAAAAATATATAAATAGCCACTCAACTCCTACTTCGCAAGTCGCTAGCATTCCAGAAATTTATCTAGAATACATCAATTTTCGCAAAAACCAAGTTTCTGCAAGCACCTGGAAGTGTACTTATCAAAATACTCTAAATCATTTAATTGCCTGCCCTTATAAATTATCAAGTGAATCACTCAAGCTCAGGGATTGGGTGATTCAAAATCGCACAATAGATACAGCAAAACGCATTTTAATGCAAATTAACGCAGCCTGTGAATGGGCTTTAGAAAGAAACGTAATTTCTAGCAATCCATTCAAAGGTAAAATTAAAATCAAAGGCAAAAAATCAAAGGCTAGAATTGATCCGTTTAGCTTGGAAGAAAAAAATAGAATAATTAAAGGTTTTGAAGAGTCGGAAAGATTTGCGGATTTACTGCCAATAATCAAATTTTTCTTTTTAACCGGATGTCGCACGGGCGAAGCACTCGCGCTTCAGTGGAAACATATCAAAACCGATCGCAGTATTGTCAGATTTGAGGAGGTAATCGTACTCGGAGAGGGCGGGGCGAGCCGAAAAATCGGGACCAAACAGTCAGCAGGGCGAGATTTTCCCTGCAACGAGCAGCTAAGAAATTTGCTACTGTCGATCCGCCCGGACAAGCGACAAGCCACTCAAGCTGTATTTACCCGCGCAGACGGCTCCCCAGTTAGCCACCAAGATTTACGTACCGCGTGGTACGGGAAGGGCAAAATCTCTGGGATCGTAAAACAACTAGCGGTTGACGACCAAATTGAAACTTACCGACCGCAGTATAATACTCGACATACTATGATTTCTCAGTGCCTCGAAGCTAGTGTGCCACCCACTCAAATAGCCGAATGGGTAGGCAATTCGGCAGAGATTATTTTCCGCAATTATGCAGGGATAATTAATAAAAGTTCGGTTCCAGAATTCGATTAAATATCAGGAGCAAAGATGGATAACCAAAAAATAACCGAATGGTATCAAGAAGGCAAAAGTTGCGAAGAAATCGCAGCTTACTATAATGTGTCAAGTCAGTACATTTCTAAGAAATTGAAGCAATTAGGTGTAGCTACTCGCAAGATTGCCGGTTACTATACACCAGAAGAATTGCAGGAAATTCGAGGAAGAATTTTTCAATTAAGAAGCCAGAATCTCACGATTGCAGAGATAGCGGAGATTGTCGGCTTATCCCACACCTCGGTATGGAACCACTTGAAACACGAATAATAAACTTAAGCTCAGTGCTAGCAAGAGCTTTAAAAGGGCTAGCGGTGGTTAATTATTCAGGAGCGAACAAATGACCAAGTTATTACTTCTCGACAAAGACGGGACGCTTATCTCTCCCAAATCTGGTGCAAAATTTGTGGGCGATCCTTGGGATCAGAAGCCACTTCCAAATGTTTGCGATCGGCTGAAAAAATATGCCACCGAAGGCTGGCAAATGGCAATTATCAGCAATCAAGGCGGAGTAGCTGCGGGACACAAATCTCTAGAAAATTGCATCTTAGAGATGAAGTTCTGCCTTAAACTTTTCCCGGAAATTGTAGAGGCGTATTTTTGCCCAAATTTTGAGGGTAGCGAATGCTGGAAAGTTTGGGGAGAGTGTACCCGGGAAGAGCAAATTCTTTACAACGCAGATTCATTTGAAACTACAGACTTGCAGCTTAAAACCCAATTTCGCAAGCCAAGTCCGGGGATGCTGGCGCTCGCAGCCAATTTCTACAATTTTGATGAAATATTGTACATTGGCGATCGCCCTGAAGATGAAGGAGCTGCAATCGCCGCAAATATCCCGTTTCGATGGGCGACAGATTTTTTTAGTTAGGATTTAAACCCAAAAACTCCCGATCGCCATTGTTTGCGATCGGGAGTTTTTTATGACTTTTGTGGCTAGCCCTACCAAGGACTTTCACCGGTCAATCAGTTTTTGCTGTTGGTTCCGCCGCTGGTATTGCGCCAGTTCGCCATTGCGCTATACTTAGGAAGAAAGAGCTGGTGCTAGTTGCAGCAAAGCTGACTGGGGTATGCCAAGATAGAACTTGGCTACCGATTTAGGGGCAAGACCCCTGCTCTCAGGTTCGACTCCTAAGCTTTCACTTCAAAAATCAAAATATTTCATTGCCTGGAAGAACGATCGTAGAAAAAAGTTTCTCTCCAGAATTTATGCAAAACCCCATAAATTCTCGGTGCCCGTGCCGACTCCGACCAACCAAACAGCCGGCCGACGCCTGGCCAATATCATTCGGAGGCATATCATAGCCCCAATGTTGATTGATACCGAAGTGTCCGGTCACTTGGCGATCGCCCGTTCGCACCATGTCTCGGTTGCGATCACGATATCCCCGCACTTCTCCAGTTTGAATTAAGGATTGATGTGGATCGCTGTTGCCGTGCAGCCCAATTTCCCAAGCCCTCTCGTGAAAGCCGAAGGCAATCCGAAAAGCGCCGTCAGGATTCATCGGGTAGTCGGTGTACCAAGCACCAGGCTCACACGTTGCTTGCCAGGAGTCAAGGCACTTCTCCCGATTGAAAATTGCTCGCACATCATTGAATTGATTGGGTTCATCTCCATTAAGCTGACCGTTGATGTTGAGGCCTTCAATGTAGATAATGTTGAAATTGGCGATCGGGTAGTTTTTTCTCTTGCAATAATCAAGAATTTTCTTGCTGGTCGCGAGGTCAATCATAAATTTAATATTTAGGTGGTGCAACGATTAGCGCACTGAGAACTGCCATGCTTCCCATTACTAAGTCTAGATGCCTTTCTTGAATTTCTTGATTCAGTAATCCAAGAATTACTACAGATATTGCACTGGCGACAAACGCTGTAGAAATACTGACAATTGCAAATTTGTAAGCCATTTACTACTCTCCTCGAAATCCTGAATTGGCGGAAATCCACATCTCAATTCTGTCTAGTCGCTCTCCAAAAAAATCTATTTTTCCCTCTATGCGTGCATCGCGTTTAGAAGCGTTTTTAACTTCTTCAATTTTTTGCTTTTGTCTGACAATTTGCTCTTTTTTTAACTCCCTGAAGTGCTGCCACACACTGATAGCCAAGCCTATGATTGCAACCAAGATTGCAATATCTAGTTTAATTAAATTGTTGATCAAGTTCATGTAAGTACATCCAAGGATATATAGAAATTAGGCTCACCATATTTACCCTTATATCTATACTCCTTGCGGATTTCGTAAGTATAAGGTGCAATCCCAGCATCTAGTAATGGCCGGGGAATTGGTAGCCAAAGTATTAGGGAGTGTTTCTGTGGATAAAGCCGCTGGGATGGTTCGACTTCTTTATCTATCAGGGTTCCGGGACTCCACACTCGCCTAAACCATATACGACTGAACACATTTTCAATGTTGCCATCGGAGAGAAACTGGAGCCGAAAAACTTCACCGGCTCCAGTTTCTTGACCCGGAAATGGCAGCCATAGGTCGAAACTGGGGGTTACTGTTCCTAGTGGCTGCCACATAATTGATTATTCCGTAGGAAGAACAGGATCTGGGAGAATAGACTGCCAAATCATAAAACTCATTAGCCTCCCTGTTGCCGGATTAACCAATACCTCACCATCCGAACCCCTAAATTTGTGATTAGCCGAGACAAATTTGTGAGCCTTCTGCTGTAAAACAGGATCGGGATATCCCGATCCGTCATCCTTCATGAATAATTTTTCACGAGGAATATCTGCTCTCCAAGCGTATTTATGGGCAGCCATAAATTTTTTTATTTCGGTTTCACTCCAAGATTTGAATTCTGGAGTTTCTGTTAAATCAAGGGGAAGGGGGTTAGAATCCCTTGCTTGCTGAGGAGAATCGGCTTGCAAGCTATCAAGTTTTACTTTCGGTTCGGCAAGCTGTTGTTCGTGATCGATCGTAATTTCATCCATGAATACTCACTCGATTTTAATGAACTGCTACAAATTATCTAAGAATTGTCCAAAGCTTAAGGATCACCAGGGAACATAATTCTAGGCGATTTCAGCTTCCAGTTGGCCGGCAAATTATCCTCTACCGCCTGCCCAACAAATGTACTAAGCAAATCCCCTCCTTGCGTGCCACCTGTAATAAAGGTCTGGGCTTTTGCAGGCTTGGGAAATGTAGCGCCCCATACAAGGGTAGGTATATCGGCAGCGGTAGCGATATTAATCCCTAAAGCTGTCAAAGTGGCGTCCGTAATTTTTACGCGAGTTTCCGAGGGCATATTCCATGCGTACTTGATACCGCGGATTGTCACATAAACCGTAACAGCCCTAGCTGTGGTTCCGGAAATAATAGCCCTTCGCTGTGGCGCTCGACCTATTTGCCATCCCACTTCTTTAAGCGCTGCCTGGGTAGTCGCCACCGCTGTCACAAAACTGGAATTCCAGCCGTCAGCCGTTAGTATCTTGGCGCGCGTGGGCTTGGGACTATTGGCGCCCTGAAAGGCAAAAGCAGGTACTGCGGTTAGGACAGGTATATGTCCTAGCGCCGTCCTAGCCACAGAATCCACATTGGTCTCGAATACGCAAACCATGCTCGCGCCCATAGGTACTGAGACCAACGCTTTTCCATCGTATTTATTATTTGGCATTCGCTACCTCTTTCCTTTCAATTCTCAAGATAGAGGGAGGTAGATGAGCCGTCAAGGGCTGTAACACCTTGTGAGCAAAGGTTTTAGGGGTTGCAAGTTAACTAGGAAGACTTAAATGTTCCGAGATCGCACCAAGAATTTGTAAAGCCTTGTGTAAAGATTTGTTAAGTACCCGCACATCACCGAAAAATCCTTAGACGAGTGACTCAATTTCTGGGAAAATTTTAGAACTGAAGTTCGCCCATGATCTATCAATTGTGAAAAACTTTTTTATCAAATCGACAGCATTGGCGATCGCGCTAGCCTGTAATGGGTGCGTGACGATACCCATTCCGATCCCTGTACCTATTCCAGTCGAAATCAGCCCCAATCCCAGTCCCCTCCAGGCAAAGGAAGATGATTCTTTGCAAAAAACTCAGCAAGTATTCCAAGAAAAATACAAAAAAACCTGCTATGCGGATGCTTTGACCGAAAATGAGGGCAAAAAAATCACTCAAGACTCTGGCGAGCTAGAGATCGCAGGAGACAAATTGGCGGGAGCGGGTAAGTATAAAGAAGCCATTAAAAAATATAACGAGGCTAGCGCGGCTGCGTTGAACGAAGAAATCGCAGGTGGTCGCGTAGAAAATATGGAAAATTACACTGGGGATGTAGAAACCTTTCGAGAAGAAAACCGCCCGTTAATTCAGAAATCAGCCGAACTAAACTTCAAAATTGGCCAAAGTTATGTGCGACTTAAAAAGCTGGACTCTGCTATCGACTGTTTTAACGGAACCATAAAAATTGGTATACTTCCGCCCAATGATGCGATCGCTCACTTAAACCGTGGCGACGCTTACGAAAGAACAGGTGACAAGATTAAAGCTAAAGCCGATTTTCAACAAGCTGTTAACTTATTTAAAAAATACAAACAGCCAACCTATCAAAAAATCTCCGAACAACGCTTGAGGTCTGTTAAGTAAAATTTATTTCAACCTTTCATCGACTCGCATTCTAGATTCTCTAGAGGTGAGTACAAGGGATTCCTTGCACATCGGCAACACCAACTTTGCCCAGCGAAAAGTGATATTGCCCGTCTGCCTGCGGTTTGGCAATGCCTTATCTTCATTCAACACCTTTTTTTTGGGCTGGACTATCGGAAATGCTTTTGCAGGATTTCGACTAGCCCCTATTCCCATATAAATCTCATCAAAAGTGTGAGATTGAATTTTTAAAATATCTTTAAAAACCCGCTCCGCCTCCGAGGCTGAATTGGCTAACAACCATAATTTATAGCCAAGTGGCCAATTATTGTAAGTGTAGCTTCCCCTACCTCGCTGAATTATGTAAGGCTTATCTGGGGTAGGATTAAAAACTCTCTCGACTGCTTTCGCATACCGCTTAATATCTGCAATTGAGATTACTGATTTACCTGGGATTAATCCTTCATACTCAATCTGATCCATCAACCTAAAACTAATTTCAGATTCCAATGGTGTACCTGTTCTTCCACTGGCAGGAATCTCCCTAAAATAAAGAGAAATATATGGGTGCTTCGACAACTGAGAAATATCAGATGTGAGGCGCGAAGATACTCCACCGCCACCGCCACCTTCTTTCTGATTCCACCAATTAACGATTTGCTGAGCTATTTCGCGGTAAGAACCGGGAAAAATATGCCAATTCTCCTTGTCAGAGCGATCGGGGAAAAATTGCACTACCCGAAAATCCCACGCTTCACTTTTAGCATTTGCTGATTCCAGTTCAACTATTCGAGGCCTTTTGTCCTTCGTGACACCCGGCCAGACTTCTTTAGTCCGCATTTTTTTAAGCTCAGAGGAACCAGAAAAGCTTGCAAAACCATTCTCGAATTCTTTTGCCCAAACTTGGAAATTAAAAGGGCCCAGACCTCGAACTACCAGTAATTGATCCAATGCCCTCAAGAGAGAGGCTTGTAAGGCGATCTGAGCATCGTTCCCCGCAATTACCAGCGGGGGTTCATCATCAAGGCGACCAAAATCTAACTGGTACACGTCAAAATAGCTGCGAGCCTCTAAATTCGCCGAGATTACCTTGCCCTCAATAAAGGTAGGGGCTTCGCGCTTATTTATCTCTTTAGTAATTTCGCGCTCAAATCGCCCGAAATCCGTTGGGTCGCTGTCGCCTTTAGGGGTTTTGGTTGCAGCCATAATCTAAGTATTGCTTTTTGGTCTGTAAATCACCCTTGCTTCAACACTGATTTTTCTAAGGCGAGGGCGATCGCTCCAAGTTTCGCCAAAAGCCCGATCGCCCGATCGCGACTTTATTTTCTCGTCTGAAGAAAGTTGAGATGTATTCGCAAACCCGTTGTTGAATTCATCCACAAAGGTAGCTATATCGCCTACGCCGGTCGCCAATCTAATTTGGCGGCGCTGATTCACGTCGAGAAATGCAGTCATTCTCAACTCCTCTTCAAATTCTCCATCTATCCATCCATCTATATTCTTTTTTTGATCAGCAGGGGACAACTGACGCCCCCTGTCTGTAAGCCGAGGCAATTTGCCAGCTCTTCTTGCTCCAGTTGCTCTTCCTCTTGGTGTAGCCATAATTATGAAATTGGTTGACGAACTAAATCAGGTAAAAATTCTTGAATTCCTTCTCCAAATCCTTCGAGAAAATTCTCTAGAAATACTCCAATATTCTTAAATGCTGGAATAGATTGCAATTTTTCCACCACTTTGTTGACCCCTATGCTCACGCTCCAGGGTTCTCCGCCACTTCCCCACAGTGCAACTGTTTTTGCACCTCCGGGAATCATTGCAATTAATGGATGATTTGGCTCATTCTTTGCTAATTCCTTGAACCATTTTCTAGTATCCCTATAAAAAATCTTGACCATCACCCGAAGGCCAGTAAAAAAGGCGGTTGAAGCTAAATTTCTCAACTGACTCATCATTTGAGTACGCGCTTCTTCGTTAAGGGCTCGCCACAAAATAGTAACTTTTGTCATGTTAATTTGAACGCGGGGGATTTTGAAAACTCCTCCACTAACAAAACTAGCTAAGCCAGACCCCAATGCTTCCCCAGAAACTGCATACAAACTTGTAATATTTCCCTCAATTTGCTCATCAATTTGTTTGTCGGTTTCCTTCAGATTTAGAGTGTAAGCTAGCTGGCTAATCCTGAGCATCCCAGTGATTACCTCGGGTCCCGCCCCGAGCAATACTCCGCCGCCGATTGCCGCTGTAGCTACAGCGCCAAAAATTGCCAAGCCCTGCCCCTCAGCCGTATTATTTAATTGCCCCCAAATCTTATCTTTCACCTTTAGAATCGAACCAATCTGCCCAGAAAATGCTTTTTTCGCTTGCCCCAGCAAATTCTTGATACCACCCATTATGGCAGAAGCCACTTGCTTGATTATGTCGCCACGAAGCCCACTCATAATCAAGTTTTTGATATCCCCAGCTATTTTACCGGGATCTACTTGAGGTATTCTTACCCAATTCAAGGTTCCCTTTATTTTACTTAGCCACCCTTGATCCGCACCACCATAATGGGTAGCTGCTGATGATGTTTGATTCTGATTGTAGGAAATATCTTTCTGTTGTTTGCTCATCGGTTTTCCAATTTTTCTAATTTCAGGACTATTATTGCTAAAAAATCAAAAACATCTTTATTCCCGGTAAAAGCTTGCACTACGATAGGATTTTCTCGAATTTTCAAGAAAGACGGTAATAACTTTTCCGTGGATAATTCCGTATTTGCTTCAATTGATTGGTCAATAGCACCCGGCTTTTTACCAAATCCTTTGCCTTTTGTTGGTGTTTTTTCTTCAACACCGGCCCCAATATTAAACGGGGTAGTAATGGAGGATTCAGATGGCTCTGTTTCGCCTCCAAACATATCCTTGATGCACTGAATGTCCCCCGACACTCGGGCTAGATTCATTGATTGCTGCACAGAAAGCCATGATAATCTGTACAGAAAATTAGTCAGTGTATCCACATCCGCATTGGCATCCCAAACCTGAGCCATCAGCGCCTCAAAAGCTTGAGTGCCAGAGGGAAACTGATTTTCTATGCCTTGGTCTCCGGCTACGGCATTATTGATATCCTTGATGCTTAGCTTTGGTGGGTGGATGCCCAGGTGATCTATCATTTGCGCTAGGCATCTAGCTAGATTTGGGTAATCGGTGATTACTTCATCTCCCTCCCCCCCTGGCATTCGCAATCGCCACGGGAAGGTGAGTTTTTTACCTAACATTTCTTTAGTGGCTAAAACTTGCTTAATATCTTCAATATCAGCCTTAAGCGATTCACAACATGATTCTGGCATAGGTGGTCTATTTCCTGCGGATGGGGGTGAAACTCGTGAAATTGGTGTTGGTGTTGGTGTTGGTATTGGTATTGGACAAGGTGGTGCTGGCAATATGTCGAGGATCTCAATTTCAAAATCGTAGGGAGAGCCAAAAAATAGGGAAGTTACCCCATTGTTGGAAATAAATGTATATTTCCTGTAACGGTAGGAAACTTTATAAGTTATTACTTGATCAACCTTATTCGGCATATAAAAAAACTGCAGGGGGTCTCCAAAACCCCAGTTTCCTCTTTTATATGTCTCACTATATTGTATTTCTTCGATTGCGGGTGATGCGCTATCCCTTTGTTTGGTGATGTCCCAATGTTTATTCCACCATTCAATGGCTAAGTCATCAGCAGGGCGAAAATCGGAATATATTCCGCCAGCCTGCCAAATTTGGTACTGAAGCGCGTTGTAAGGTGGACAGCTTCTGACAAGGAGAGCGTAAGGATCACCCATTCTATTCGACAATGCATTTTTACTTATGCGCCACACGTCTAACAATGTTGGTAGCGCAGCCTCACTTGGCAGGTTTTTGGTAGAAAGTCCGCTAAGGCTTCCATATTTAGGGATTCCAACCCAACTCATTATGAAAATGAGCATATTGCGATTGGTTCCACAAAATTGAGATGTGGGCAATGCTTTTGGATTTTTTACATCATTGCTTGTTGGTGTTGGTGTTGGTGTTGGTGTTGGTGTTGGTGTTGGTGTTGGTGTTGGTGTTGGTGTTGGTGGTGGACACCCAGGATCGGGATAACTGCGCTGAGCGCTAATCATTCCATCAATTGTTACAGTTTCTACAACAACACAATCTCTAGCCTCAACCTTCACGTCAAAACCAGGAATACCAAGTTTGATATTGCCACCCGTAATCCCCCAAGTAATGCTCTGGCCGCCGAATCCGATCGTACCAGCGCCGCCATAATCATTGGTCACGCCGAGTTTTACGCCGGCATAATCAATACCAAGATTTACGGAACCATTCGAGCCGATACCGACAGTGCCTTTCTGACCCCCAATAGAACCGCTAACACTAGCTCCGCTGCTAGAAATTGCACCCTTCATAGACTTACAATGCTCCTCCAGCAGCCGCGAATTGAGATGATATCCGTGCCAGCCACAGGCATTTCAATTCGCCTTGATTCATCTTTGGCCCGAAACCTAATAGCAAGTTGAGTTGCTTGACCGAAGATATCTACATCCCCTTGCGTCAAATAGGGATTTTTTAAATTAATAAAATTGAATATATTTCCATAATTGTGCATATTTTCAATTGCTATAGTTTGCCAAGCAGCAGATGCACTCTCTCGCTGTAACAAGGAAATTTCAAATTTCTTGAATTCCCTAGCGATCGCATTCACTGCAATCAATTTATCGGCTTGCGAGGAATTTGCCTTGATTTCCGGGGCTGAAGCTGAAGGTAGGCTAGCTGCATAATAATTAATTTGCAGCGATTCAAGAAAAAATTCCCACCCAGGAACAGAATAAAAAATAGCTGGAGGATTTCTAGTAGCCGGAAGCGCTGCATATTGCGTAATCCAGCTAGTTTGCGCTGCGTAAATCTGAGCGCAATTCAAAATTACCTGTGGCTCAGTGGTGAAGGCTGGAGCGAATAGAATTGTTCCGGTATATTTTCTGTCTTCACTCATAAAAGATACGCCCTAGCCACATCTTGCGTACCACCATTTGGCAATAAGGAGGTGATATAAGGCAGTTTGAATTTACCCTCATACACGCCCAGCCTAGCATCATATATAGCCGTGGTGTTGTCGAATTTGTCAGGGTTGAACTGGCTGTTCGACTCCCTGTTTACCAGCCACAGCAAAAGCTGCAAGGTATACGCTGGCGCTGTTGCCCCATTAAAGGTTCCCGGAGTAGTTCCGGGGGTAAATACCAAATTCTGATAAATGACCCCGGGGACTAGAATCAATGGTGCTGCCGCCGTGAAAGTTGCGGGAATTTTCCAGGTTCCCTCAAAAAATTTATTATTAGTATCCGTACTCTTCGCGCCTGTAAACCATTCCTGCCCAAGAGGATTGATCGTCAAATTTTCCTCTTGTAGTTGCCACCACTGAAGAAGTTGGAATGCTTGCCCCTCAGCAGTCGCCGCAGTTACAGTCGCCCCTATTCCGGCTGTGATTATTGCCATATCAAGGAGTAATTAGTGAATTTTCCGGTAAATTCAAGGCTTGCATTTCAAGTATCAGCGCCTCAAATTGCTGGGAAAATTCAGTATTGTCCGCAGACTGGCGGATTTGGAATTCGAGCACCGACAGCCGAGATTCAAAAATGTCTAGGCGTTGCTTAACGAGTAGGGCGAGTCTAATTTCGGGAGTTGAAGCTGAAGTTGTCATGCCAGCCAAAAAGAAATAATTGTATTTACATACTAACCAGGCTTCAAGTTACTAGAGAACAATGTATGATAAAAAGTATTCTTAATTTAATTAATTAGTGTGAAAAACAAGGTTGTCCTAAGTTTCTACGTTTCCCAGGAAAGTAGAAAAATTTTAAAAAAAATGGCAATAGACGAAGACAAGACTATGGCCGCACTAATTGAGGAAATGATTATAATCAAGTGGAAGCAAATTAAGGCGGACAAAAGAGATGGGACTATATAGAGCCTTTCAACAAACGGCAACAACGCCACCACAATTTCCAAATAGTGCAACCATCACAGATGCCATCCTTAGCACAAGTTCGGCGATCATTCTTCCGCCCCGACCCAACAACCGGAGGGGTTTCATGATCGAAAATGATGGATCAGTGCCAATGGTGTTCGGCTATGGGCCATCGGTTTCCCTTGCCACGAGGACTTTCCTCCTGAATCCCACCGATGGATTTTCGGATGATACTAACTGGCAAGGGCCCGTCGCAGCCATGAGTGTGGGAAGTGCCGGAGCGGCAAACTTTACAGAGATAGTGATTATCTAATGGGAATAATCAGAGGGAAAAAACCAATTACCGACTCCGATATCCCCGCAGCCATCGCCCGAGACGCGGAAATTACTGCGGAAATTACTGCACACGTAACAGACTTGCATCAAACTTCGCCAACCTATGGATTTGGACAGGTAATCAGCACTGAGGATGTTTTCGACTACGGGTCGGGATTTCTCGATTGCAGAGATGGTGGCGGTACTTTTCCGCCTGGCATGGGACATATACAAGGCTTTCAAGCGAGATTTTTTTATACTGCTGCCAAGTGGGGTATGCAGTTAGTCACCCAGAACAACATCGATAACGAGTGCTACTTTCGCACCGTAAAAGAAAATATTTGGGGGGCGTGGCGCAGGATTTGGAATGATGGAAATTTCAATCCTTCAGACTATTCATCACGAGTACAGTCAGCGGCGGCAATGAATACCCATGTGACCGACTTTCACTCTGTGCGGTGCAGTATCATTCGTACGACCGTAGCGGCCGTCGGGGTTGAAAGTTTTGTAGGCATTGGAACTATTCCTCCCGGAAAAATCGTAGGCATAAATGCTTATATTTTGGATAATTTAGGAGTTTCGGGAATTAATTATATTTTCAGAGGGGGAGGAGGAGATTTTAACCCAAATCCCACACTGGTATCCGGCACAATCCGAATAGGTGGTGTCAGCGCGTCTCAGTTGGTAGAGAAGCCTCTTCATTTTTTAATTTGGCATCTCCCTTAGTTTCGTAATCGAACGGTCGTGGGTTCAAATCCCACCATCGGCTTACAAAAAAAACACCTATTTTCAAGGGTTTTACAGCTTTTAAATGCTGTAGAAATTTTATTTTGTCTGTGGTTTGTCTATTAGACCTCTGGCAGAATTATTGTGGAACAGGCATCCTGCCTGTTCCAGATAGGCTTTTTGGGAGATGTCTATTTACTTGGGGGGCCGGGGGAGGCGAAAACTCAGGGGACTAAGGATTTGATTGAGGGCGCGCAGTTGTTCAGCAGTGCCCAAACAAATTAGCACATCTCCTCCTGCGATCGCCGTTTCTCCGGTAGGCCCCACAATCAAAGTTCCGCCAGCACGCCGCACCGCCAAAACCAAAGCCCCAGATTGCGATCGCAACTTGGCATCTCTCAAACTGTGCCCGACATAGACACAACTATTGGGATCGACCAAAAATTCTTCCATGTAAAAAGAACTATCAGTGCCCGTCAAAACACCGTCTAAAAAATCCATAACTTGAGGCCGCAAAGCCGCCGCTGCCATCCGTTTTCCGCCTGTGATGTAGGGGGATACGACGGCATCAGCGCCACCTCGCTGCAACTTCTTTACGGCTTCTTCTGTGGTGGCGCGGGCGATCGCTCGTACCTTCGGATTCAGAGTTTTCGCTGACATGACAGTGTATAAATTCTCGGCATCCGAAGGCAAAGCTGCTACTATGCAAATTGCGCGATCGATCCCGACATTCAGCAAAGTTTCGTCCAGAGTAGCGTCTCCGGCTACAGCCGTGTACCCCAGCGTCAAAGCTGCCTCGATCGACTGCACGGCCGAATCTATCACCACAAAAGGGATATTTTCCGCCTGAAATTCCAAAGCAATTTGGCGGCCAGTGCGCCCAAAACCGCAGAGAATGTAATGCCCGATTAAAGAATCTACCAAGCGCCGCTGTTGCCTAATTCTTGCTCCTTCTTGAAAATATCCTTGAATCAGCGCTTCTGTAAAGCGGTTGACAATAAAACCAATACCAATCACGCCCATCAAAATTAGGCACATGGTAAACATTCGCCCGCGTCTGCCGAGGGGGTGAATTTCGCCGTAGCCCACAGTTGCTAACGTAAATACTGTCATGTAAGCGGCATCAAGCAGAGACCATTTTTCCACCAGCCAATACCAGAGAGTACCTGTGCAGAAAATGCCACCGAGCGCGATGACGCCGCCCGTTAACTGTGTTTGCAAGCGCTGGTACTTTTGCTCTAGAGTTGAATACACCGATCGGTCTGACCTATGATTTATTAGCTGCTACCAAATTAGCTTAAATTTAATTCAGCTTGAGTGCATCTCATATTTGCAAATATATTCGTAGGGGCGAAGCATTTCGGTAGTAAATCTCTGGTTCTCATTAATAAATTGTCTGCCGAAATGCTTCGCCCTTGCACTCATAGAGATGCACGCTTCAGTTTTAGCAGCGGCTTGGTAGAGTTTTGACCGTTAGACTTTGAGAAACTGCAAATGAATGTCGATCGACTGGGGGCCGAGGATATAAGGATAAGTCGAGCGTCACAGTTTGGCGTTCGAGTTTGATAAGTTGCCATTGAATGCCATTGCTAACGCTATCATAAATGATGAGATTGATTGGGTTTATTTAAAATAAGTTGCCATAATTTTTAGCCCTCTGTGTGGGAGTTTCTTTTTACGAACCGCGAAGACGCAAAGGACGCCAAGGAAGAGTAAAGAAGGGAAGAGAAGCAGGTGAATTTTAAAATATCTATCAATGGAAGGGTTTATGCTGAGGACAGATTCGCTATCTTGAAAATAAGTCACCAAAATCTTTAGCAATCTGCAACGATTGGCTGTTTTGGCAGGCATCACAATCATCAGAGTTAGAATAAGTTGATTCCATGCAAAATACCGCTGATTTACTCCCAAAAATAGATGCGCTGAGTCTTTCTAAAAAGCAACCCGCACTTCCAAATTATGAAGCAGCCGATCGCCAATTTGTCAATTTGCTAGAAGTCGAGGATTTAGACAAGACGGTGGCGGCAAAGCCATTACTTGTTAGCGAGTTGGAAAGCACGATCGCACTGGCTATTCGATCGGCTTATCAAGAAGGCGATGAGGCCGCTCACCGCTTTTTGCAGCGGGTGCTTTACCGAATCAATCGCCTCAACTTGTTTTGGTACGATGATTTGCGCCGCTACAATAACGAGCGATCGCACTATTTGCGTTCCGTGCGCGATCGCATTGAGGAACCTTGGCAGCAGTGGGAAATCGCGCAAATCGACGTTGCAGCGGTGCAAAAATTGCCGGATGTCAAGCAAGCGCTGCGCGAGCGCGCTGCTGCTGATGTCGATCCAGAGCTAACTCAGACCGATCGCTATTGGCGGGAACAGATGACAGCAGCCGGATACAGACACCTGCTGGCGATCTCCTCTTTCGAGGGTTTAGTTGAAGCCAGCCACCTTTCTCGCATCCTCGGCGGTGTCGGCAACGAAATTCAGTCAACGCTGACGCGGGTGCTGATCGAAGAATACGGCGGCGGTCGCCTCCCCCGCAAGCACTCGACGTTTTGTGCTCAAATGCTGGCTGAATTCGAGATGAGTACGGAACCGGAAGCGTACTTCGATTTAGTGCCTTGGCAAGTCCTCGCAGGCACTAATCACAACTACCTGCTGACGGAACGCAAGCGCTATTTTCTGCGCTACAACGGCGGACTCACTTATTTTGAGGTGGCCGGGCCCGTCGCTTACCGCAATTATGTAGCCGGCGCCCAGCGTCTGGGCCTCTCGCAGGCTGCGATGGGTTATTGGGAACTACACGTCAAAGAAGACGAGCGTCACGGCCGCTGGATGTTGGATGAAGTGGCGAGCCCGCTGGTTGATAGATACCCGCAGGATGCGTGGGAGCTGGTGTTGGGGTACGATCAGGCGAAGTCGATGGGCGATCGGGCTGCTGCTGCTGTAGTGCGATCGATCCAAACCGCAGAACAGAATTAAGGAATGATAGAGGAAACGGCAGTGCCGTTTCCCTACAATTAATTGGGGTAGGGAAACGGCACTGCCGTTTCCTGATTTCTGGTAGTAATATTAATTCCGATGCCAACGGATTTTATATGATGCACCCTACCAAAGCTTATTTTAAAATGCTGTCATTAACTGAATTAGCTCGATCGACAAATCTCTTTGCGACTTTTGCTGCTTCTTAAACAAAACTCCAGCCAGCAGATAGATATTTTCCGAATAAAAAGCCATTCCCTGTTTTCGGAGATTGGCGATCGCGCTTTTCACCTTTGGCTCCGAACTGTAATAGCCAAAAGTTAAAGGTGCAATCTCAAAATTCGCCACCGAGTAGCCTGCATCCAAGGCATAATCGATCAAACCCACAGGATTAGAATAGCTAGAAACCATCAGCAAAACTTTGTCGCAGTCCAAAGATAAAAGTTTCTTAGCAATTGTAGAACCATCACTTCCGCCGTGCAGCAGCGGCTGGTAAATCTTGTCATCCACCGCCGGCAAGTAAGGCGGATTTGAGATTATACAATCCGCCGACTGGTATAAAGGCGAATCAAAAAAAGAGCAATTGTGGACGGTGTATTGTTCGCTGAGTTCATATTGCTTAATTTGAGAATGAGCAATTTTCCAAGCTACATTATTCAGCTCAAATCCCTGTATAGTCCCGTCAAAATCTGTTCTCAGCAAAGACTTAATCACTGGACTTCCCTCTCCAGAACCAAACTCTACGATAAGTCGATCGTTGTCGCTGGCATTTAACACTAAACTTTCCAAGGAGTGCGCGTAAAAATCCGATTCTTCCGGGCAATGGAATACCTGTTTCAGGGGACGGGATGAAGTGAGCATAAATTCTGTAACAAAGTTTACTTTTTTTCAAAGTATCGAATAAGTAATAGTGCAGCCATCTGTCGCAAGAGCTATTTTATCAACTTGTGAAATCTCTCTCTTCCTGTTTTACCTGCGACGCTCAAATAACTATTACCGCCGACACAGAATAAACTTTACAAAATTAATCCCATTGATAGATTGCAATTAAAGCGATTGTTGTTGATATGGTACATGAATAACTAATCGTGAATATTAATAGTGTCAAATATGACTTTTTTTAACTATTCAGTTCAGCCTCTGCGCCGCACACAGCTTAACCTTGACGTTCAGGATTTAGAAGGACTTTGGTACGTTCAGTTTCGCCGGTAACAATCGATTTTACTCAACATTTTATACTCGGCTCGACCAAGCTTGTCTGCTGTGGGGTCTGCTATTAATACCCATGTTCGGGACGGCACAATTTTTTTCGGTGAGTTGGATGCTGCAAGCAGGTTTGTGGTCAGTGCTCAGCCTCGTAGGTACAGCAAAAATGATAAGCAAGACCTACTATTGGGTCAAAATAGAACGCGTGAATTGGGTGCTTTACGGTTGAGTAATACTGATACTTTTGGGATTGGTGCTGACCGATTTTGGCATTTTTTTAGGTTGGGGAAAAGTGTTGGCGAATCTCTGTCCGCTCTGGTTGGGAATGAGCTGAGCTGGGTATTTTTTGACTGGATTAGCAGTGCGGTCGCGCGCTCTTTTAACCGCAAGTCTTTTTCACCTGTTGGGGATTTTGATTTTGCCTTGTACCAGCGGTTGGTCTTTCCTGTTTACCGGAGCCGTAATGGTATTTAGCTTGCTGGTTTTAGCCGAATGGCAATGGGATATGCGGCACCCGATTAACCATGCTGCATTAACTCCAGAACAGCAGCAACTTAATCAGAAACAGCAGCGACTCCGACAGCTATCAACATAAATCATTACCCGCGATTCATCAGTCATCAGCAATATACTGATGAGTGATGATTCGATGATGTGCGGAACAACTTCAATCAAATTCGTTGGTAGTGATGAGTTCAGTCCTCCTAAAATTGGGAGGACTGAAGTCCTGACTGCTAAAACTGATAACGGTGATTTTAGCGAACAAAAGCAGACTGAGGACTAATTGCCACCAGACTGTACGGATTTGTGGGTTTGGTTAGTATCGTCGCCCTTGTGATGCGTGCCGTCTTCCCCTGAACATATTCAGACTTAACGCTGTTCCAAGCAACGCGGGTAGCAGCATCTTCGCTCATTCCATCTTCGCTAGCGCTCTTAAAAGCAGCCTGAAAAATATGCTGTGCCCCTAGGGGCAATTCTTGTGCTTCTGAAGGTAAAGTGTCAAATTGTTGTTCTGGCATAATGACTTCCAATTATTAAACATAACTTTTATTTTATATACTCAATTCAACTACCTTTCTCTCTCTAAAAGCAAGTTTAAGACCGCATTTCTTTCAGTCCGAAGACAGATGTAATATTAAATTTATGGCGCTGCTAGAAGGCAATTTGCTTGCCGTTGCTGCTTTAGGGGGATTTGGGTAATTTCCCTGCTCAAAAAGCCACTAATCTGACTTCGGCTTTTTTACCTGTGAACTCAGAAAATACGTCAGCGCAGCGATTACTAAAGCGATACTCGCTCCAAATGGAAGGATGTTCGTGCCGCCGTTCCACTTAACTACCTCAGAGAGAAACAATACACTCAACACTACTACAATCACGCTGGTGAGTTTGCTTTTCAGGTCGTCGATGGTGTGAATTTCTAGCCAGATAGGTACTTTGATGCGCTCGTCAATAAACAGCTCGTAAAGTCCGAGTGCAGTAATGTAAAATACTGTGGCGAGGAGAAACAAATCTACAACTTCGATGAAAGATAGAACCAGTCTTTTGGAGTTTTCGCTCGAAATCTCTCCCGCAGTTATAATGTGAGCTATTGTGGTGATAGTTTCCAGGGCACCGTAGATCAAAAGCGTTACGGAGGCTGCGAAAGAACCGAGTACAGCGATTAACATTAGATAGCGACTTTTGGCAAGAATTCGATGCAGCATAGTTGATATCCGCTTGGGAAATGTGTTAGAGAACAACCGCTCTCTGGCATACCTTTGGTTTTACTATATCAGGGTTTAGCCGATCGCACTCACAAGCAATTCTGCTCACCCGCCGGTTAATGCAATGTCACGCGGGCTCAGATCGCCCTGAGTTCGCCTTCCTCAGAAGGCGGCGGTGCATTGATGTTTCCCGGTTACAACCGTTCTGGCGACTCTAAGCGATCGCCCGCGATCTCACGTGAGATAATTTAGTTTCCCAGGAAAGTTTGAGCAGTATTCTGACAAAGCCAAAATTGCCAGTAAGTTAAGCAAAAATAGCACTCAAAAAAAATTAAACTAGCTCATCTAGCGGAGCTATTGCTGAGCGAAACGCTAACCCAAAATATTTCAGATCGACCTGGTTTCAATCCCCCCTGCGTAAGTGAAATTTAGCTACTGGGACAGCAAATTAAATATCATCCACCACCTGAAATAAAACATCAGTTTGCCAAAACTCTTCCTAAAGATGAATGGCGAACTTGGACGATCGCTCATAGCTTATAAATTGTTGACGTTGCGGTGTAACTTTGCATAAAAATAATCGAGCTGACGGGACTAAATTTGTTCCTTTACCTTCGTTATTCCGCAGCGAATGTTAGAAAAGTTGCACGTTACGATGTCAATTTGACCATGCGGTTTTGGCATCAGAAGCGATCGCAAGACTCCACAAAAAACAAGCATTAACCATGAAATATTCTAAATTGTTGAAAGTTGTTTTAGCAGGCGCTTGTACTTTAGGTTTAGCAACGGTTTCCTTCGCAGTGCCTGCTTCTGCCCAGTCAGGCGGCGGTGCAGGAGGCGGTGCAGGAGGCGGTACAAGCGGTACAAGCGGTACAACCGGTACTGGCACAAGCGGTACAACCGGTACGACTGGCACAAGCGGTACGACGGGTACTGGCACCAGCGGTACAACGGGTACGACTGGCACCGGCACCAGCGGTACAAGCGGTACGACTGGCACCGGCACCAGCGGTACAACCGGTACAACGGGTACGACTGGTACTGGTACAAGCGGTACAACCGGTACAACGGGTACGACTGGTACTGGTACAAGCGGTACAACGGGTACGACTGGCACAAGCGGTACAACGGGTACGACTGGCACCACGGGTACGACGGGTACAACGGGTACGACTGAGACGAATTCGGGAGTTTTGAGCGAAAGGCGCGATCGCCCCAACAACTTGGGATGGCTGGGCCTGCTCGGCGCGTTGGGCTTGCTCAACTTGTTTCGCAAAAACGCTACAGCGCCGGATCATCGCTAGTTTTGGGCGATTCACGCTCAGGATAGCTTCTCTAGCGCGGACTATTGAAAACTTAGAGGCTTAGAAATTCATGAATTTACTCAATCGCAAAAGTTTGTTCGCAAAATTGGTTAGTGTTGCCGGAATTGTCGGCGTTAGTTCCTCGATCGCTGTGCCGGGATTCGCAGAATTAAACCACCAGACTCACGGCTTCAAATCCTCGGGCGATCGGGTTTTTGAGCTTGCTGATAACGCTCCCCAGGATCGTACTTCTCCTCGCTCTCCTGCTACGGATCCCAGCAACAATAACAATCCCGGCCGTTCTTCCGACACTCCAACTACTCCCAGCAACAATAACAATCCCGGCCGTTCTTCCGACACTCCAACAGGAGGCGAAACTTCGCCTAATTCTCTCAGCAGCAGAGACAGCAACTTTTGTGATGCAAGCAGCTCAAACTGGTATGCTGGAAGTGCAGCTAGGCAAGTTGGCCGTGCAGCGCGGTTCTAGCGGTGGTGTCAAACAGTACGGGCAACAAATGGTTGAGGAACACACGCAGAAAAATCAAGAACTGATGCAGTTAGCAATGCAAAAGGGCGTGGAAGTGCCAACCGAAATGAGCAGCCAGAACAAAGCTTTGGGCGATCGCCTTTCGGGACTCTCTGGTACAAGTTTTGACACCGCTTACAAGCAGGCGATGCTTGACAGCCACAAGCAGGCTATTGCTTTGTTTCAGGCTCAATCTCAACAGGGACAAGACCCCGAGTTGAAGGCTTGGGCCGCGCAGACTTTGCCGAACCTTCAGGCGCACTTGCAAATGGTTAACCAAATGTTGGCAGATACCAGCAAGCCGTAATATGGGGTTGAGTTCGATCGGGTTTTAGGCGATCGGACTCAATCTTTCTTGCTGCGAGAGTTAGCCTACATTTATGATTTTTTAACAGACTAACGGGCGATCGAACGTCTGTCGCCGATTTATTCAAACAACCAAAAATTAGTTATATCGTTTCCGGTTGCATCAGTATTGTTCAAACAGTCACCAGTCAACAGTCAACAGTCAACAATCATCTCTGAGTGCAACCGGAAGTGATATTACTCCTCAGTGTCCACAAAAACACTCACAGCCGCCACAGCGATTAGCATTTCATCATTTTTATCATTCAGAGAGGCGATCGCCCTTCCTGGCACAATCATGCCTCCTTGCTCCACAATCAGAGTTTTGCTCCCGAAAGGCAACACCGCCAACACCTCATCGGCCCGCACTTGTTCCGGGTAAGGAACAGCCACCTTCACCTCCACAATCATCTGATTCGGGTCTGTCAAACCAGCTACTTCCCAGACACCCAACAAAGCATTATGGGCGATCGCATTCCGTACAGCCCTTGCACAGGCTACAGTCGGTTCCTGCCCGTGCTGGTCAATGCCCATGCCCATTTCAATGATGAAACACTTACGTGCCACAGTTACCCCCTGGTTGATTTTTGTTTATAGTCGATCGCACTTTTCTCCAAAACAATTATCAACCAAACTGACCGCTATTCATATTATTTTATAAATCGATATAACCACAAAATAGTAATACCAGTTAAAAAAGAATACAACTTTAGGGAAACTCCAAACTCATATCGAATCAATCATTTTCAATCTCAGATCTCAAATTTCAAATCTAAAATGGCATAACTTATGCTAATATAACCAAATTCACCATTCCTCGCGGACTGCCAAACTCATCGCCAGCTTGAATCATGGATAGTTTTCTACCACTTGCCTACTTTCAAAACCAATTTCTCCCATTTACCGACGCCAAAATTTCCATAGCCACCCACGCGCTGCACTACGGAACCGGAGTTTTGGGCGGGTTGCGCGGAATTCCCGACCCCCAAAATGCCGATCGAATATTACTATTTAGATTAGACCGCCACTGTCAAAGATTAAGTCAAAGTGCCGGCTTCCTACACTGCGATTTGCCAGCCGACAAAATCCAACAAGTAATCATTGATTTTGTCAAGAAAAACCAGCCCAAACAATCATTTTATATCCGACCATTTGTCTACACATCAAGCCTAGGAATTGCCCCCAGACTACACAACGTAGAAACAGACTTTTTTGTCTACGGATTAGAACTATCCGACTATTTGCCCAAAGAAGGAGTCAACTGTAGAATTAGCTCTTGGTATCGTCAAGAAGACCGCAGCTTACCCTTAAGAGGTAAAATTAGCGGCGCTTATATCACCTCAGCCTTAGCCAAAACAGAAGCAGTAGAATCCGGCTTCGACGAAGCCATTATGATGAACACTCAGGGAAAAGTCAGCGAAGCTTCAGGAATGAACATATTTATCGCCAGAAACGGTAAATTAATTACTCCCGGTTTCGATCAAGATATTCTCGAAGGAATCACCAGAGATAGCGTAATTACCATCGCCAGAGACTTAGGAATAGAAGTCATAGAAAGACCAGTTGACAAATCAGAACTGTTGATTGCAGATGAAATTTTTCTGTGCGGAACCGCTGCTAAAGTTACGCCAATTAACCGAATAGAAAACTATCAATTGCCCAAAAACCGACCCATTACTGAAAAGATTTTGGACAAACTCACAGGGATTATCGAAAATCGCGACAGCAACTACAAAGACTGGGTATTTCCGATTAGCCTGAATTAATATTGTGGAGTCTGCGGAGGACACGGCAATGCCGTGTCCCTACCCCAAAATAATATTGTAGGGAAACGGCACTGCCGTCTCCTAATTTCTGGTAATATTAATCCCGATGCCACCGGATTTGACATAACTACCCGCACAAAACATCCGCATGATGACGAATATGATCCTCCATAAAACTCGCGATAAAATAATAGCTATGATCGTAACCTTCCTGCATCCTTAAAATTAGTTGCTGTCCCACTTTTGCACAAGCCTCCGCGAACACTTCCGGCAACAACTGCCCGTCAGCGAGAAACGAATCAGCAGTGCCACAGTCAATCAGAATCGGGCAGTTATATTTCGCTGCAACCACCAATTCACTAGCATCCCAAGCCCTCCAAATCTCTTTGTCGCCACCAAGGTAGTTGGCGAATATTTTTTGTCCCCAAGGGCAGCCGATGGGCGCGCAAATAGGCGCAAAAGCAGAAACTGAAAGATAGCGATTCCCATTTTTTAAAGCGCAAATTAAAGCGCCGTGTCCGCCCATCGAATGACCGAAAATTCCCTGCTTTTCCGGTATCGCTGGAAAATTTTCGGCGATCAAATTAGGTAATTCATCAACCACATAACTGTACATTCGGTAATGAGAATTCCAAGGTGCAGCCGTCGCATCAATATAGAAACCTGCACCACTTCCCAAATCCCAATTATCGTCTTCCCCAGGAATGCCAGTATGGCGCGGGCTCGTGTCGGGCGCAACCAGCATTAACCCGTATTTTGCCGCAAATTGCTGCGCCCCCGCTTTTGCCATAAAGTTTTCTTCCGTGCAGGTTAATCCTGATAGGAAATATAGGACTGGTACGGGTTGATATTGAGCTTGGGGCGGTTGGTAGACGGCGAATTTCATTTCACTGTTGCAAGCAGTGGATTGATGGCTGTAAAAGCCGAGTTTACCGCCGAAGCTTTTATGTTCTTTGTGGATTTTTAGGGATTCTAAGAACATATTAATTTTATTTTATTTGTGAATTAGATTTTTTTAACCGCAGAGGGCGCAGAGGGCGCAGAGGAAGAGAGAAGAGAGAAAGATGTTTGTTCAAAATGTCAAGACTGTGCGAATTGATTCACCTTTGTGCATTAAATCGAAAGCTTTGTTGATTTGCTCGATCGGCATTACTTGAGTTACCAGGCTGTCAATATCAATTTTACCATTCATGTACCAATCCACAATCTTAGGAACATCAGTCCTCCCTTTTGCTCCGCCAAAAGCCGTACCTTTCCAAACTCTACCAGTTACTAATTGAAACGGGCGGGTACTAATTTCTTGGCCGGCTCCCGCTACTCCGACAATTACGCTCACGCCCCAGCCTTTGTGACAGCATTCTAGAGCTTGGCGCATCACATTAACGTTGCCGATACATTCAAAACTGTAATCAGCTCCGCCTTTGGTTAAATCTACTAAATAAGGTACTAAATCGCCTTCGAGTTCGCGGGGATTGACGAAGTGAGTCATGCCGAATTTTTCGGCCATCTCTCGCTTGTCGGGATTCAAATCTACGCCGACAATCATGTTAGCTCCCACCATCCTAGCCGCTTGAATTACATTCAAACCGACACCACCCAAACCGAAAACTACTACATTAGAACCAGGTTCTACTTTCGCAGTATTGATGACAGCGCCGATGCCAGTTGTGACGCCACAGCCGATTAAACAAACTTTATCAAACGGAGCGTCATCGCGAATTTTTGCTACCGCAATTTCTGGTAATACTGTATAATTAGCGAAGGTAGAAGTTCCCATGTAATGGTAGAGTTTTTGTCCATCTATGGAAAACCTACTCGTGCCGTCGGGCATCACTCCTTGCCCTTGAGTCAGGCGAATTGCTTGACAGAGATTCGTTTTGCGGCTTAGACAATATTCGCAGTTGCGGCATTCGGGAATGTAGAGAGGAATTACCCGATCGCCCTTTTTGACACTCGTCACTCCCGCCCCAACATCTGCAACAATCCCGGCTCCCTCGTGCCCTAAAATTGCCGGAAACAAACCTTCAGGATCTGCCCCGGAAAGAGTATAAGCATCAGTGTGACAAACACCCGTTGCTTTAATTTCTACCAGCACCTCTCCAGCCCGCGGCCCCTCCAGCTCAACCGTTTCAATGGTCAAAGGTTGACCGGCACTGCGAGCAACTGCTGCTTTTACTTTCATGCTTTTTCCCTGCGATCGATTTGTCAATTGACCCGTCAATATGTATTGTATTACTTAATGTCAAAATTGCAGCAACTATATGACAAAATTAATTGTAATTACCGGAGTCAGTCGTGGTCTCGGTCTTGCCATGACCGAAAAGTTTATTGAGTTGGGACATACAGTTTTAGGATGCGCCCGTTCTTCTGAAGTGGTGGAAAAACTTAAACAAAAATATAGTGCGCCTCACCATTTTAGTTGTGTGGATGTCGCAAATGATGCTCACGTAAAAGCTTGGGCAACAGAAATATTGGCAAATTACTTGACGCCAGATTTGCTGATTAATAATGCAGCTATAACTAATTATCTCGCGCCTCTGTGGAATATCAGTAATGAAGAGTTTTCCGAGGTAATCGATGTTAATATTAAAGGAACTGCTAATGTGATTCGCCACTTTGTCCCGGCAATGATTGCGAGAAAAAGTGGCATAATTGTCAACTTTAGTTCTGGTTGGGGAAGGTCAACTTCGCCGGAAGTCGCACCCTATTGCGCTTCCAAATGGGCGATCGAAGGACTGACGCGATCGCTCGCCCAAGAACTGCCCCGAGGCATGGCAGCAGTTCCTTTGAATCCCGGGATAATTCACACGGATATGCTGGAAATTTCTTTCGGGAAACAGGCGGCAAGTTACACGTCAATCAAAGCATGGGTACAAAAAGCAGTTCCTTTTTTACTGAAATTGAAACCTTCAGATAACGGCGTACCGATGACTGTTCCGGGATAATATAGCAATCCTTGCAGGAGTCGTACAAATATGTAGGGGTAGTGCCAAGAATGCCTACCCCAGCCAAAGCCGGGCAACCACGGGGGGTTTGCCCCTACAAGAATTGTACAAATGATTTAGGATTGCTATATAGCAACAGAAATCATGATTTGCAAACAGCTCTCTTTTCTACTCCTCTGCCGTTGACAAAAAAGCGGTCAAAAATGAAATAAAATTTCTATATTCCCAACTCATCTCAAATCGGTCAGCATCGGAATAGTAAATTTCAGTCAACAGTCAACAGTCAACAGTCAACCGTCAACAGTTAACATCACCTGACGGTGTAACCGGAATCAATATCAAAACTCTTCCCCCAAATAGCCACTGTGAACTTGTCATTAACCTCAGCCTCCCAAACCCAAACCCGCAAAGCAGATCACATCCGAATCTGCCTCGAAGAAGACGTACAATTTCGCGAAACTACCAGCGGACTCGAACACTATCGTTTTGCTCACTGCTGTTTGCCAGAGCTCGATCGCACTGAAGTCGATTTAACCTCCACATTCCTCGGCAAAAAACTAGCTGCACCCCTGCTAATTTCATCGATGACAGGCGGCACAGAATTAGCCCAGACAATCAATTATCGCCTCGCCGATATCGCTCAGGAATACAAACTCGCAATGGGAGTCGGTTCCCAGCGCATCGCCGTCGAAAATCCTCAACTAGCTTCTACATTTGCCGTCCGCCGCCGTGCCCCCGATATTCTGTTATTTGCCAATATCGGAGCGGTTCAATTAAACTACAATTACGGTTTAGAAGAGTGTCAAAAAATTATTGATATTCTCGAAGCAGATGCCCTAATTTTGCACCTAAATCCACTCCAAGAGTGCGTTCAAACTGAAGGTGATACTAACTTTAAAGGACTGCTAGATAAAATTGCTAAATTGTGCGACAAATTACCAGTACCAGTGATTGCGAAAGAAGTCGGAAATGGTATTTCAGGTAAGATGGCAAAGAAATTGCTCGCAGCAGGGGTAGGTGCGATCGACATTGCCGGGGCCGGAGGCACTTCTTGGGCAAAAATAGAAGGAGAACGAGCCGGAGATGGCAAGCAGCGCCGACTGGGCGCAACCTTTGCTGACTGGGGAATACCGACAGCCGAGTGCATTGTCAGCACCCGCGCCGCAGCACCGGATGTTCCCCTGATTGCCTCTGGAGGCTTGCAAAACGGCTTGGATGCAGCCAAGGCCATCGCCCTCGGCGCGGATATTGCGGGACTAGCGCGACCGTTTTTGCAAGCCGCAGCCGAATCGGAATCAGCTACAGCGCTCCTAGCAGAGGTTTTGATTGCCGAGATTGCTACAGTTCTTTTCTGCACTGGCTGCGCTAACTTGGATGAGTTAAAACATCCTGGGGTTTTGGAAAGGCTAAGATAGAAGGATGTCATACCAATTTAATGGGTTGTTGCACATATCTCGATCCCCCTAAATCCCCCTGGTTGTAGGGGGACTTTGAGAAGAATCTTGTCCCCCCCTTTTTAAGGGGGGCTAGGGGGGATCGAGATATGTGCAGCCTCATGAAAAATTGGTATCAGTTGGCAGTTGTTAACAGCTAACAGCTAACAGCTAACAGCTAACAGCTAACAGTTAACAGCTAACAGTTAACAGCTAACAGCTAACAGCTAACAGTTAACAGCTAACAGTTAACAGCTAACAGCTAACAGCTAACAGCTAACAGCTAACAGCTAACAGCTAACAGCTAACAGCTAACAGCTAACAGCTAACAATGACTAATTCCCAATTACCGATTACGTAAATGAAAGATTTCCTAAAATATACTTGTGCAAGTTTGCTGGGAACCTTCCTAGGATTGTTGCTGCTGGGTAGCATCGGATTGGGGGGACTGGTATTACTAATTGCTGTCGCGGCATCATCGTCTAAAGATTCAGGGCCGCAAGTTAAAGATAAGTCTGTATTGGTATTAGACCTTTCTTTAAATATCACTGATAGTAAACCAAGTCGCAGCACTAGCGCGGCGATTCAAGAAGTGCTTTCGGATGAGTCAGGCGATGCTGTGACGCTGCGGACTGTTTTAGATGCGATCGAGTCTGCGAAAAAAGACCCCAAAATCGTTGGTATTTATCTCGAAGGTAGCTCGGATTCCAGCAGCAGCGGGTTTGCTAATCTCAAAGAAGTTCGATCGGCATTACAGCGTTTCCGAGATGCCAAAAAACCGATTTTTGCTTATCAAATGGACTGGAATGAGCGAGATTATTACCTCGGTTCAGTTGCAAATACAATTGCTGTCAATCCCTACGGATCAGTAGAAATCAACGGTTTTAGCAGTCAAGCCATGTTTTTGACCGGTGCTTTGGAAAAATACGGCGTGGGAGTGCAAGTGACTCGCGTTGGCAAATACAAGTCAGCCGTTGAACCATTTTTGCTCAAAAAGATGAGTCCCGAAAATCGCCAGCAAACTCAAAAATTGCTCGGAGATATTTGGGGAGAATACCTGAAAACAGTCGGGCCAAACCGCAAATTGACAGTTCCGCAACTGCAAGCGGTTGCTGATAATGGCGGAACTTTGATGGCTGATGAAGCTCTCAAAAGCAAGTTAGTTGATAAAGTTGTATATTTTGACGAAATTGCGATCGAACTCAAAAAACTCACAGGAACCGATCGCGAAAACAAATCTTTCAAGCAAATTAGTGTAAAAAACTACGCCAGAGTTGCTGAGAATAACAACTCAACTCGCGCTAACCAGAAAAATCAAATTGCTGTACTTTACGCCGAGGGAGAAATTGTAGACGGCGAAGGAGGCCCAACTCAAGTCGGAGGCGATCGCATCGCTCTAGAAATGCGGAAAATCCGAGAAGATGACGACATAAAAGCCGTAGTTTTGCGCGTCAACAGTCCCGGAGGCAGCGTCACCGCTTCTGAAGTCATCGGGCGCGAAGTCGCGCTGACGGCCAAAAAGAAGCCAGTTATCGTTTCGATGGGTAATTTAGCAGCATCCGGCGGCTATTGGATCTCGATGGGTTCCAGCAAAATCTTTGCCGAAGCAAATACGATTACCGGCTCGATCGGCGTTTTTGGAATGCTGTTCAACGCCGAAAAGTTGGCTGCTAACAACGGCTTGACTTGGGACGTGGTGAAAACCGCCCGTTTTGCAGATATTAACACGGTTTCCCGCCCGAAAAATCCTCAAGAATTGGCGAATATTCAGAGAATAGTCGATCGCATTTACGATCGATTTATCACCAAAGTCGCCGACTCCCGTAAACTGCCAAAAAACAAGGTGCAAGAAATTGCTCAAGGCAGAGTTTGGTCTGGTACTGCCGCCAAACAGTTGGGTTTAGTCGATGCAATTGGCGGGCTTGAAGATGCTGTCAGAGAAGCGGCAAAGCAAGCTAAACTCGGCGACGATTGGCAGTTGGAAGAATATCCGAAAACGCGCAGTTTGGAGGAGCGAATTTTGGAAAAATTCTCCGGCATTCATGTTTTGAAACCAGCCACCAAACTCGACCCGCTAACCGCCGAAGTTAAGAAAATGCAGGATGAATTGGCTGTTATCAAGTCAATGAACGATCCGCAGGGAGTTTACGTTCGCTTGCCTTTCAATTTGCGGATTGATTAATTGAGTTATATCAATTCCGGTTACACTCCTTATGATATAGAGGAGACGGCAGTGCCGTATCCCTACGATAGATCGCGGTAGGGATACGGCACTGCCGTCTCCTGATTTTGGGTAATATTAGGAATGAGAATTAATAACTTATAATTTGATGGTTCTTGTGGGATGGGCGTCCCGCCCGTCCTTTCTGTACGGGCGGGACGCCCATCCGACAAACTACTGAAAAACCCGGTTTCTTCTAGAAACCGGGTTTATGAATACCCTAAAAGTCGATCGACTGGGAATCGGCAATATTTATTATGCTGCACGCTGAGTCAACAATCCCCAGACAAAAAGTACCACGATCGCGCCTATGACTGCAAAAGCTATGCTGGGTAGAGTCAATGCTCCGAAGGAAGCTCCCGCGCTAGTTCCTAGCAACTGTTGACCTAGAAAACCTCCCACCAGCGCGCCGATAATTCCTAAAACTGTTGTGGCAATAAAACCGCCGCCTTGAGTTCCCGGATAAATGGCTTTGGCGATCGCGCCGGCAATCAGTCCTAAAACAATCCAAGCAATAATTCCCATTTCTCTTTCTCCTGAGTTCTTAACTTTTTCTGGTGCCTTGTCTTATGTTCTAAGAATAACAACCCCTATCGGGTGCTTACCTCTACCGCAGGGAGGAACCAAAAGTGGTAGAATTTCTGAGGAATCGTCCGATTTTGAGGGTTTTTAATATCTCCAAAGAGTTAACCCAATTTTTTAAGGGAAAAAAGGTACTCATGCTCAAGGCAAAAGGGAAATAAGATAATTTTTCTGGGACTTGTTCTGTTTTACTGGTAAAAAAATTACAATAATTATCTAAAATAAGGAAAGCTTGCGCCCGATGGATCTGACTCTGTGCACGATCGTAAAAAATGAAGAAGCAACACTGCTGCGGACTTTGGACAGTGTTAAAGGTGTTGTTGACGAGATAGTTGTCGTAGATACGGGATCGGGCGATCGCACCCGTGAAATTGCCCGAGAATATGGGGCGAGGGTTTATGAATTTGAATGGTGCGACGACTTCGCAGCGGCACGCAACGAGTGTCTCAAGCACGCCCAGGGCGACTGGATTTTGGTGTTGGATGCCGATGAGGTGCTAGTACCGGAGATTTTACCTCAGATGCTGCTGGCAATTAAGAGCGATCGGCTGCTGCTAATCAATCTGATCCGTCAAGAAATCGGTGCATCTCAATCTCCTTATTCGCTAGTGTCGCGCTTATTTCGCAATCGCCCCGACATCCGCTTTTCTCGCCCTTACCACGCAATGGTAGACGACAGCGTGGCTGAGATTTTGCAGAGGGAACCAAAATGGAAAATAGCTTCTCTCCCCGATGTGGCGATTTTGCACTCTGGTTATCACAAAGATGCGATCGCAGCAAAAGGTAAATTCCAAAAAGCTCAAGCAGCGATGGAACGCTATATCGCTTACTATCCAAACGATGCTTATGCTTGTAGCAAATTAGGCGCGCTGTACGTAGAAACCGGGCAAGTGCAGCGGGGAATTAATTTATTAACCAAGGGCTTGACTGCGGCGGCAATTGATGATTCTATTCTTTACGAACTCAACTATCATTTGGGAATTGCTTATCGCCAACAGCAGGAATTGGCCAAAGCAAAAGAACACTATCAAGCGGCAATTAATACAAATGTGTTCCCGGCGCTCAAGTTGGGTGCATACAATAATTTGGGCAATTTGCTCAAAGATGAAGGAGATTTGAAATCTTCTGAAAAAGCTTACAAAGCAGCGTTAAAAATTGACCCCAATTTTGCAGCAGGTCACTACAATTTAGGACTGACGCTAAAAGCAGCAGGAAATTTAGCAGATGCGATCGCCTATTACCGACAAGCGATTAAAATCGATCCCGAACACGCCGAAGCGCATCAAAACCTGGCAGTAGCGCTGCTGAAAATTGGCAAAATGCCAGAGAGTTTAGCAGAATTCAAAAGAGCGATCGCCCTTCACGAACAGCGCCGCCCCTTTGAAGCAGAACGCCTGCGCCGGGGACTGCAAGAAATGGGTTTGATTTCAACAGTTGACAGTTGACAGTTGACAGTTGACAGTTGACAGTTTGAGAGCGACCTCTACCTAAAAGGAAGAGGATTGGAGTAATGAATAGTCTGATTTTTATTTCTCCCTCACTCGCAAAGAATGCTTTCAACCAATTATTTCTGGTAAACTTGTTACCAAGTAATTTGTAGGGGCAATCCCCCCGTGGTTGCCCCTCGAACCGGACGGGGTAAGCACGGGGGCATTACCCCTACAAACTGTAAAAATTACCACCAAAATCAAGCAATTATCTCTACTTTGCCACTATCCAAATCGTAGCGCCCTCCAACAACTTTAAGCTTGCCCGCTTTCACAGCTTCCGCTAAAATAGGCGACGCTAATTTTAAATTATTTACATTCATTTTCACATTAGCTCTGACTGCGTTATCCCAGGCATCACCCCAGTGATTTTTTGTGGCATCAACTGCCGGTTTAATCGCCGCCACCAAAGTGCCAATATGACCCGGAACAGCTTTGCCATCTAAAGCTGCTTTCACAGCACCGCAGCGTTCGTGACCTAGAATTACTAATAGCGGCACGCCTAATTCTACTGCGGCATATTCCATATTGCCGAGAACCACATCGTCAATAAAATTTCCAGCTACTCGGATATCAAATAAATCCCCCAATCCTTGGTCGAAAACAATTTCGGGTGTTACCCGCGAATCCGAACAAGCAAGAATTGTTGCAAACGGATGTTGACCCTGTGCTACCTCTACAATTCGCGATCGGGCTTGGTCGGGAAAAGTCCGTTTTTGCTGAATGTAGCGTCGATTCCCCTCCATCAATTTCTTGAGAGCACCGTTGGGAGTAATCTGTGAGATTGGCTCTGCATTTGCGGCTTGCACCTGTAAAAGCTCTGGTGCAATGCTTGCCGCCAGTATCCCTGCACCAGCCCTCAACATTAGATTGCGTCGCGAAATCATGCCGGTTCTTTCGCTTTCAGTCATTGCTTGCAACTCGGTTCAATTTTTTGTATCTATTAGCATAATATGTACCATAACCTCAGCCAGACTTCTTTACTTTTTCTTTATAAGTAGCTGGGGTAAAATTTAAGCTTCAAAAAAGTTGCCGTTTTTTATTTCATAAAGTCAACGGCGGTTCTCCTTCTGCCTGCGCGGACTGCTATAATGTATCCAAAACGACAATTATTTATAAATGACTCGAAATGTCTTACGTCGCCAGCATTCATATTTATCCGGTCAAGTCCCTTGACGGCATAGCTGTCAGTCAAGCAACTATTCTTGCCAGCGGAGCTCTAGAAGGCGATCGCTCTTTGGCAATCTGCGATGAAGCAGGAGAATTTGTTAACACTAAGCGTAACAGCGGAGTCAATTTTCTGCGCTTATCATTTGACATCAAAAATAGAATTGCTGGCATCAAAATTAAAGACACCGAACAAGAAATATTTTTTCATGTAGATAGAGAACGCCTGGGAATAGAATTTTGGTTTAGCAACTACTTCGGTTTCCCCGTCAAGTTAATTGAAAACTTGCTCACAGGCTTTCCCGACGATATCGCTGCACCGGGGCCGAGCATTATCAGTACCGCAACAATTGCCGAAGTTGCATCTTGGTTTCCGAGAGTTTGCGTTAACGAAATGCGACATCGCTTGCGAGCTAATATTGAAATAGGAGATGTCCCGGCTTTTTGGGAACACAAACTTTTTCCAGAAGCTGATGAAGTTGTCCGGTTTAAAATAGGGACAGTAATAGTTGAAGGTATTAATCCCGCTCAGCCGTGTATGCTATCTACCCGAAGTTATGCGGCGAAAGAAGCTTATCCCAATTTTCAAAAGGTACTAACAGCAAAGCAGAATGAAATCCTACCTGATTTGGTAAAAAGAGGGGGTTTAAATCACTTGAATCGGCTGATAGTTAACACGCGAGTGTCGCCTCAAGCCGCCGAAAAAATAGTACACATAGGAGACGAAGTTAAAATTATCAGCTTGACGAAAGTCCTTTAATCGTTCACTGTTCACTTAAGGAGTGGATAGATTTTATTTTTCACCCTCATTCTCTCCCGGCGCGGTGGCTCTAATTCTTCTGAAAGCCACCGTTCTCATCTTTTTTTAGTCTAAACTACAGTTAATGAACATCACAAACGCAGCAAAAGAATTTGCGATCGCCAAACACGCTAACCAAAAATACGGCGATCGTCCTTACTCGTACCATTTAGCTCAAGATCTCAAGTTCTGATCGAATTCGGTTATGCGTGCGATGAAGCGATTATGGCAGCAGCATGGTTGCACGATACCCTAGAAGATACAGAGGTTCAATACGAAGATTTGGTGTCTGATTTTGGGCGTGAAGCAGCTGATATTGTGTTTGCTGTAACCAACGAACCGGGGGAAACCGAGTCGATCGCTTCCGCAAAACAGCACTAAAAATCCAGTCCAACAAAAAAGCTTTAACCGTTAAATTGGCTGATAGAATAGCCAACACCGAAGCCAGCCTCCAAAGCAATTCCAAACTCTATAAAATGTACGTCAAAGAGTTCGCGCTATTCAAGGAACTCCTGTACAATCCGCAGGATGTCGAACTCATGCCGATGTGGAACCGTCTCATAGAATTGTGCAGTTAAGTGATGCAGCTTATTCTCCAGACTAAGATTGATTCCCACATTAATTCAAGCATCTGTTCAAAATCTTGAGCGTTTGGTGTATACTCGCAAGCAGCTTCCCACGCCTCGGTCAAAGCAGCCCACTGTTCCGGTGTCTCGGGTTTTTGGCGCAGAGCGGGCGATGAAATTGGTTTTGATGCGGGCTTTTATTGCATCCACCCCAAACCCGACCAGTTTTAGCTCAAATGCGGTATAGTTACTGCTGGCTAGGATGTCGTCGGTTCTAGATCCTGCGGAGCCACTGCGCTAATGCGAACGCTCAAACCGGGCGCAATTTGGCACTCAGTCCGTAAGTTTTAACAGCGATTACGATTAACATAACTAGGTCAAATTACCTTATATTATGGCAGATCAAACACAACCACCAAGTAAAATGCCACAGGAGGCACAAGAAGCCGATACTAAAGAGAATTCGGATCTAAAAACTCATACAATCTCGTCCCGACTGCTCAAAGCGATTCAAGCCCCGACCCCCAGTGAACTCCTTGCCAAGGCAAATTACATGAATCGCAAGCATGAACCGGGGAGCATTGATTTTACTGAGGGTGACGCTCACGAACTGCCCCCACCAGGCTTTGTAGAAGCCCTTCAGCGCTGGAGCATTCCCCAAAATGAGAGTTGGTTCGGTTACAAAGACAACCTTCCACAAGCACGAGTCACTGTGTCAGAAGGTCTGAAGATGCAACGCGGGATCGAGATCGCACCTGAAGATATTTTCCTGACCAACGGTAGTCTGATTAGTCTGACTATTTGTCTTCAGATGCTGACCGAAATAGGAGACGAGGTGATTATCATCACCCCACCTTGGCTAAACTACAGGCGGATGATTCATGTTGCTGGTGCAGTTCCGGTTGGCGTTGCAGTTAATCCAACTACTTTTGATCTGGATCTTGATGCGATCGCGGTTGCCATAACTGAACGTACCAGAGCGATCGTGATCAATTCACCCCACAACCCCACAGGCAAGATTTTTCCAGCAACAACCCTACAACAATTAGCAAATCTGCTCACCAACGCCTCTCATCGCTACGATAAACCCATCTACCTGATTTCCGATGAAACCTTCAGCCGCATTGTGTTCGATGGGCAAACTTGTCCGAGTCCTACCCAGTTTTACCCGTTTTCCTTCCTCATCTATGGTTACAGTAAGGTCTGGATGGCTCCTGGTCAACGCATCGGCTATATTGCCTTGCCACCCACAATGCCTGAACGGGAATCAATACGGCGCATAATTCGTACACTGCAAGGCAGCCCCTTTGGCTGGTGTTTCCCCAGTGCATTGATGCAATATGCCCTCGTTGACTTGGACCAACTCACCATCGATAGGTCGCATCTACAACGCAAACGCGATTGGATGGTGAAGGCACTCCAGGAAATGGGTTACGAGTTACAAATACCTGAAGGGACATTCTTTTTGTTAGTAAAGTCACCTTGGTCAGACGATTGTGCTTTTGCCGAATTGCTAGCCAGCCACGGTGTTTTTGTCTTCCCTGGGACGCTCCAGGAAATACCGGGTTATTTCCGAATTTCTCTGACTGCCAACCAAGACATGATTTCCCGTGCCCTGCCGAAATTTCAAGCAGCTATAGAACACGCTACTGCCAAAGCATTTGGTGGAGTTTAGTCTGAAGTTTCTTTCCCAACATAAAACGGCAATACAGCATTATAAAATACTAGAGGCATTTTGATGGCGACTTACAATAATATTCTGGAAGCGGTTGGCAGGACTCCTCTGATTAAACTTAATAGTATTAGTCAAGGAATTCAATCAACAATTTATTGCAAGGTAGAATACCTTAATCCGGGTGGTAGTACGAAAGATAGAATAGCTCTGTCCATGATTGAAGCCGCAGAGAAAGCAGGGAAACTGCAACCCGGGGGGACAATAATTGAGGCAACAGCAGGAAATACGGGAGTTGGTATGGCGCTAATCGCTGCGATTAAAAAATATCGCTGCATATTTGTGATGCCGGATAAAATGAGCCAGGATAAAATTAACTTACTTAAAGCTTATGGAGCAGAAGTAGTAATTACGCCGACCTCAGTTCCGCCTGACTCTCCAGAAAGTTTCAACGGTGTAGCAGAAAGACTTACTAAAGAAATATCAGGAGCTTATAGACCGGATCAATTTGCTAATCCTAATAATCCGTTAGCCCATTATTTAACGACTGGGCCAGAGATTTGGTCAGACAGTAATGGGAAAGTTGATGTTTTTGTCGCCGCGATGGGAACAGGCGGCACAATTTCAGGAGTTGGCAAATATCTGAAAGAACAAAATCAAAATATAGTAATTGTTGGTGCAGATCCCGAAGGTTCAATCTTTTCTGGCGATACTCCCAAACTTTACAAGGTTGAGGGAATTGGTGAAGATTTTATTCCGAAGACGTTTAACCGCCAAGTTATAGATGAAATGATCAGAGTTAGCGATCGCGAGTCTTTTAATATGGCTCGCCGTCTAGCGCGAGAAGAAGGTTTATTGGTGGGAGGCTCTTGCGGCACAGCAGTAGCAGCAGCCCTTAAATATGCAGCCAGATTATCAGAAGCCAAACAGATTGTAGTGCTGTTACCAGATACAGGAAGAAACTACATAAATAAAATCTATTCTGATAGCTGGATGCAGGAAAATGGTTTTTGGGAAGAACCAACAAAAAAAACAATAAAACTTCAAGAGATACTTGCCCAAAAACAAGATTTTCGCTCACTCGTTTCTGTGAATTCTCAAGACACATTGAGTCAAGTCATAGAAGTTATGCAAAAACTGAATATCTCACAAGTTCCAGTTATTGAAAACCATCACATCATTGGCAGTTTAAATGAAGCAGCTTTAATGAAACTACTGCATGAAGGGATTAATCTTTCTCACCAAAAAGTTGCGCCTGTTATGAGTAAACCTTTACCGACTTTAGATGAGAAAGTTGATATTTCCGAAGCTTATAGAGTTCTTCTATCAGGAACTAATGGTATTATAGTTGAGCAAAATAGTATTCCTGTCGGATTAATTACCCGAACTGATTTAATAAAATATTGGGCAAGCCAAACGGAGCGTCTGAATTATGAATGATAAATAGTTTTATCCCCTAAAAATATAGTTAAGTATAATGAATGATTTAGTTTTTTTAGCTGCTCATCAATTAGCAAAAGCAATCCGCGTTCGCCAAGTCTCTTCAACAGAAGTAATAGAAGCTTATTTGAGTCAGATTGCTCAATACAACCCAGGACTGAATGCGATTGTGACTCTGGATGCGGAAAATGCGATCGCGCAGTCGAAATTAGCAGATCGAGCATTAGCTCAAGGAGCAAATTGGGGGCCCTTACATGGAGTCCCCGTAACTATCAAAGACACCCTCGAAACCAAAGGATTACGCACAACCAGCAGCTATCAGCCCTTAGCTAATTATGTCCCAAAGCAAGATGCTACCGCCGTCGCTCGACTGCGCGCTGCTGGAGCAATTATTTTGGGCAAGACGAATACACCACAACTAGCTGATGACTTTCAGACCAACAGTCCTTTGTTTGGTAGAACAAACAACCCCTGGAACCGTGAATATACGCCAGGCGGCAGCACTGGGGGTGGGGCGAGTGCTATAGCTGCGGGGTTATCCCCTCTTGAACTTGGTAGTGATATTGGTGGGTCAATCCGCGTTCCCTCTCACTTCTGTGGCATTTTCGGCTTGAAACCAACCCAGAATCGCGTATCAACATTTGGACATATTCCAGAATTACCAGGAGCGCCTAAAACTATCCACCACTTACAAACAATAGGGCCTCTTGCCCGCTCTGTAGAAGACTTGCGATTGTGTCTGTCACTGATTCAAGATCCAGACCCCCGCCAGCCAGAATTAATACCGATATCCACCCAAGTTAACCCAGCAACCACGCTACAATCGTGGCGCTACGCTTGGACAGAAGGTTTTGGTGAGATTCCAGCCACAGCTCAAACCTCATCTGCTCTAGAAAAATTAGCATCATCCCTAACAGATCTAGGATGCTGTGTAGAGCAACACAACGAGCCGCCAAATTTTGATAGCAATGCGGTACGCGATACTTACCTCAATATTTATAATTTTGAATTGGGTTTATCCCAACCAGACTTGACGCAGATTCAACAGCAACAACGATATGTCACCGCCCTCATTGAGCGCGATATTCTGATTGCCAGTATCGAAAGTTTTTTATCTAATTGGGATGCTTGGCTGTGTCCAGTGGTACCAGTGCCTGCATTCACCCACCGTCAGCCAGGAGAACCCATTGAGGTGGATGGTCGCGAGTTCTCTTATTTGACAACAATAGGTGCTTACGTAACAATTTTCAATTTAACTGGCAACCCTGCCGTAGTGCTGCCCTTTACACAATCACAAGAAGGACTACCCATCGGCGTGCAAGTGGTGGGACGGCGCGGAAGCGATCTAAAACTGCTAGAGATGGCGGAAAAGTTAACTCAAGTAACTGGTTTTTTTCAACGCCCACCTGGGTATTAGAAATGTCATTTGTTATTGGTGTCGGGCATCTGGCAGCGTTCGCAATGACTGAGAGCCATCGGCGTTGTCCCAGCCCATAAACCCTTGACACTCCCCAGCCTGAAGGGATGGGGATTCTTTGACTGTAGTTTAGACTAAAAAATGAGCGCAGCTAAAAGTAGCTACCTTTTAAGCTCAGGCAAGCTATTGCTCAAAAACTCAAAAAGTAGAAGATTAAACAGCTAATCTTGAAGACTTTTTGCGTCGAGAAACCCGTTTTTTAACGGTGGGATAGCGCGGTGCCTTAGTACGTACCTTTCCTTTTTCCCAGCCGGGGGATTTTCCCCTATGTTTAGGCATTTTTGTAGGAGTACCAATGTCAACTAAAAGCGACAACATTGATTAACACGTCAGTAAAGTTAAATTGATACGCTTCAGATTGCCTGCATGAGTCTATTCTCGATCGCTAAATCTTGTGCCAGCCAGAGTTGCCAACTCATCAACGGCATTAAATCACTCCAACGCTCACATTGTTCGGGAGTTCTCAAGTTAGGCAATGTCCAATGTAATCGTGGCGAATGCAAACCGATACCAATGATCCACTCCAAAACGTCGCAAATATTTGAACCAAATAGTTTCTAAGGGTAGAGTTCGTTCTCCAACCCAAGCCAACCATAAGGGTGGAAACGGCTGACCATTTGACATGGGCTTCATTCTTAAGGGCGAGGATTAAATTGACACGAATGTTGGGCCGCACGATAAAAATGTAAGTCAAGCCATTGTCTGAGGAGGACTTGTCCCAACTCTGTTTTGTTCGTCACTACAGTGATTAGTTTTATAAGAATTTGATTCCCAATTCGGTGGCATCGAAATGATAGAGGAGACGGCAGTGCCGTGTCCCTACAATTAATCGGGCGGTAGTTACATCTCTTGTGAGTATGACGATTATTTTGGGGCGCAAGAAACGGCAATGCCGTGTCCTCCGTTACTCCAAATCAATATGCCCAATCCTCAATGCCCAATTTCTAATTCCCAATTCCCAATTTCCAATTACATTTGATTTCTGGTGGTATGATAAACTGCGATCACTCTGTCAATTCCTTTAAAACGGAAATCTCCCATCGGCTCAAAACTTTGGGGCAATCGCAGCAACTTGTAAGTAGCTTCGCTCACCACACATTCCCCCGGCAGACAAATTCCCTCCATCCTAGCAGCCAAATTAATTGTCGAACCCAACACAGTATAATCAACTCTTTTGGAACTGCCGACATCGCCAATTATCGCCTTGCCACTGTTAATAGAAATCCGCAATTGCAGCGGTTCGCCCAAACTATTATTTGCATTTAGTTCGTCAAGACGGTTGAGCATTCCCAAAGCTGCCGCCACAGCGCGATCGGCATGATCCGGCTGAGGTTCCGGCGCTCCAAAAAATGCCATAATACAATCTCCAATAAACTTATCTAAAGTTCCTCCTTCTCCAAAAACTTCTTGCAGCATTTCCTCAAAAAAATTGTTGAGCAACCGCGCTATTTCAGGAGGACTCAACCGTTCCGACATCGCAGTAAAGCCAACAATATCTGCAAACAAAATGCTGATTTCACGTTCCACTGGCGGCAGACGATCGTTAATTAAAGTCCCCGTATTCATTAAATGCTGGACGACAGCGGGAGAGTGATAGCGTTCCAATCTTTGTCGCATAGTTTCTTCGTTCCGCAGTTTCTGTGTCAGCAGCCACCGCTGAACGCTGGAAGCGACGATATTTCCTAAAGCTGAAAAAAAGCTGAGGTCTTCATCTCCTCCCTGATACCACTCTCTCGAAGTTAATTGAGCGTCGCCGTAAAGCACTCCAAAAACTGTATTTTCATCCCAGAGAGGAACAGCTATCGCCGTACGGATTCCTTTATCGATCATGCTCATATTGTCGTCAAACTGTTCGTCAAACTGAGCGTCGGCAGTTTTGAGAGCAACTTGTTCGTCTAATACTTTGCGGCAAATAGTGCGGCCTATCCAACTGCCGTCAGCGGGGATATATTTATTTTTAGCTGTTGGTCTGGCGGCGGTTTTAACTACTTCCAGTTCGCCGTTATTTTGGAAGTCTATTAATAGCGCTAAACGTTCGATGTTTTTGATGTCGCGGAACACGATTTGCTGGACTTGATTGAAAATCGCTTCGATGGATTCAGCGGTGTTCAAATATTTAGCGATATCGACTAAATACTTTAAACGCGAGATAGCTTGTTCGTAGTTTTTTTCGATTTTTGTGTCTGGTTCTATCCACTGTTTTTGCAGTTCTTTCGCTTTGCCGAGGATGGTAACTCCTTCGGGCATGGTGCCGATTTCTGGAAGTTGGGGGTCGGAGCGATCGGGCAAAACGACAATCAGATTGATCCGGTGTCCCAAATAAATAATATCGCCCTGATTGACTAAATGAGGGTGGTTGAGGGGACTGTTGTTCAGTAGCGTCCCGTTGGTACTGCCCATATCCTCAACTAACCAATCCCCTGAAGCTATTTTAAATAAGCGGGTGTGGTGTCGGGAAATGTCAGAAAAAGGTAGTTGCAAATCGCATTCGAGCAATCTACCTATAATAAATTCGTCGCCCTCGACAGGCACGGTTTTTTCGATGACTCCATTAATTTGCAGTTCCAAATTCAGTTCATTCATAGACATCACCGCTGTTGAATTTTCAAGACTTTTATAAGACTTGAATTCATGAGATAAAATCTCCTGCGAGTCTTATCAAGCAGGCGGCAACTCCAAACCAAGCTGACCCAACACACCTGTTCTAAAATCATTTAACATCTGCCGCGCCGTTCGTTCGACATCTCCTTTATACCTGTCTTTTGCTACCTCGTGCAAGTAATCTTCACCGTTACTAGATAATGGATCTAATTTATACCTGGATTTGAAACCAGATACTGATATCAAGGTGTTATCGATCGCCTCAAGGTCCCGGAGCAAATCTACCATAGCTGCGGCTACTACCTGATTGTCGTAAGCTGCTTCGCCAATATCTTCGCAAATAGCTAATTTTATGGCATTTTCTTGATTGTTAATTCGGGTTGGGATCACTCCGGGGGCGTCCAATAACTCAATTTCGTCAGAGATGCGAACCCATCGGAGCGATTTAGTTATTCCGGCTCTGCGGGCACTGTCCACGACTCTGCGCCCTAACAGCCGATTAATTAAGGCAGATTTTCCGACATTGGGAAAGCCCATCACCACGGCTCGGACTGGACGGGGTAGCATACCTCGATCGAACCTTCTCTGATTTAGCTGCACCCCAGCATTCTGCACGGCATCCGCCACATCATGTACTCCTTGTCCGTGCTCGGCATTGGTAAAATACACAGTCTCCCCCTGAGACTCAAACCAAGTTTCCCACGCATCGCGTGATCGAATAGTAATCATATCCATGCGGTTGACGACCAATACTCGCGGTTTGCCGCCCACCCAGCTCGGCATTTGGGGGTGGTAAGTAGCCAATGGAATGCGCGCATCTCGGACTTCGAGTACCACATCTACCCGCTTTAACTGTTCTTTTAATGCCCGTTCAGCTTTGGCAATGTGACCGGGATACCAGTGAATTTTCATTCTTTTAGTTGACTGTTGACTGTTGACTGTTAACTGTTGATTGTTGACTGTTGACTGTTGACTGTTGACTGTTGACTGTTGACTGTTGACTGTTGACTGTTGACTGTTGACTGTTGACTGTTGACTGTTGACTGTTGACTGTTGACTGTTGTTAGACATCTCCATAAATTACAGATAAGTCTAAGCAGGATAAGGATTTTAGATTCATTTTTGGATATATAGCAACCGCCAAGGCTGTTAGGACACTTCCGGTCACTGAGCGTAGTCGAAGTGGACATTTCGACTACGCTCAATGACCAAAGCGCCTTGGCGACTGCTATATCTATTAGTTGTTAGTTGTGTTAGTTGTTAGTTGTTTAATGACAACGGTCAACCGTCAACGGTCAACCGTCAACGGTCAACGGTCAACTGTCAACTGTCAACTGACTAAGGCACAATCAAAACTGCACAAGGAGACAGATTAATTACCCGACTGGTAACGCTATCAGACGCTCCATCTTCGGTTAAACCCATCCCCCGACAGCCCATCACAATCAAATCAGCCCCAATTTCGTCAGCCACATCACAAATCGTGAAAGCCGGTTTGCCTTCTCGTTCGATGATTTCAGCTTCGATTCCCTGCTGGGAAAACATCGATTGGGCTTCAGACAGCAGTTTGGCGACAGCTTCCGGGGAAGTCATCACCTCAGACGGTGGGGTAGCACCCTCAAGAGCGGGGGGTTCAACTACCGACAGAATCACTAAACGAGCGCCGTAGGTTTTCACAATATTGACAACCTTTTCGGCGGCTTCGCGGGCTTCTCGGCTTTGATCTACTGGAAATAAGACAGTCTTGAACATAGTGCACATCTCCCGGGCACGGACTCCGATAAAATGTTGAGGTTGAACCAATCAATGCAGCTTATTCCATCTTCCGTTTTTTGTAGGGGCGCGATTGAATGCGTCCTAGGCCCAAGTGCAAGTTACCAGTGCCGACATTTCAACGGAATTCAACAAAACACACATATTAGGGGGTTAATCCTGTGACCAAAAAAACTGTAGCAAATTTATCGGCATCGGACTTATCGGGAAAACGGGTACTCGTGCGGGCGGACTTTAACGTGCCACTCGACAACGGCAGTATCACCGATGATACTCGCATCCGGGCGGCTCTGCCGACAATTCAAGATTTGGCCTCCAAGGGCGCTAAGGTGATTTTGTGCAGCCACTTCGGCCGTCCCAAGGGCGTTACCGAGAAGTTGCGCTTGACGCCGGTTGCTAAGCGGCTGTCGGAATTGTTGGGTAAAGAAGTCAAAAAAACTGATGACTGTATCGGGGATGAAGTGGCTGCTACAGTCGGGGCGATGCAAAACGGCGATGTGATTTTGCTGGAAAATGTCCGCTTCTACCCAGAAGAGGAAGCAAATGACCCAGAATTTGCTAAGAAGTTAGCTTCTGTGGCCGATTTGTATGTCAATGATGCTTTTGGTACGGCTCACCGGGCGCACGCTTCTACTGAGGGCGTTACTAAGTATCTGAGCCCTTCTGTGGCTGGGTTTTTGATGGAGAAGGAATTGCAGTATCTTGGTAGTGCGATCGACAATCCTCAGCGTCCTTTAGCTGCTATCATCGGCGGTTCTAAGGTTTCGAGCAAGATTGGAGTCATTGAAAAATTGCTCGAAAAGTGCGACAAATTGCTGTTGGGCGGTGGCATGGTTTTCACGTTCTACAAGGCTCGCGGCTTGAATGTTGGTAAGTCTTTGGTGGAAGATGACAAGCTGGAACTGGCGAAGTCTTTGGAAGCTAAGGCGAAGGAACGGGGAGTTACTTTTCTGTTACCTACTGATGTGATAGTTGCTGACAAATTTGCTGCTGACGCCAACACTCAAACTGTCTCTGTTGAAAGCATTCCCGACGGTTGGATGGGTTTAGACATTGGCCCGGATTCTGTGAAAACTTTCCAAGATGCTTTGGCCGATTGCAAAACGGTAATCTGGAACGGGCCGATGGGCGTGTTTGAGATGGAGAAGTTTGCTGCGGGTACTGAAGGTATTGCTCATTCTTTGGCGGGAATTACTAAAACTGGTACTACCACAATTATCGGCGGCGGTGACTCAGTTGCGGCTGTGGAACAGTTGAATTTGGGTTCAGAAATGAGCCACATTTCTACTGGTGGCGGTGCTAGTTTGGAGTTGCTCGAAGGTAAGGAATTGCCTGGTGTTGCTGCTTTAGATGAGGCTTAATTAAGTTGACTGGGGCGGGCTTTGTTGCCCGCCTGGCTTTAAGTTAGTCTAAATTATTGGCTGCGAATGCTATATTTTTTTGACCGCTCTTGGCGCCGAGAACGCAGAGAGGGAGAAAATAGAGAAGGAAATGGGTTGAAATTTTACTGTTTGCGAGTACGATCGATCTGAAGTGGCAGTGAGGTTTGTTTGTGAAACTTAAAATCTTGGCAACTGTAACGACAATTTTAGCCTCGCTTTGGCTAGCAGCTCCGGTGAAAGCTCAAAATCCCGATCATGTCCGGCAATTGCTGGAAAGTAAGGAGTGTGAGGGCTGCGATTTGAGAAATGCTGATTTGTTTAAGGCGAGTTTGTACAGAGCTAATTTAAGAGGAGCTGATTTAAGCGGAGCAAATCTCTACGAAGCTAATTTGCTAGAAGCTGATTTAAGTGGTGCTAATTTGGCGAATGCTAATTTAGTTAATGCTGAGATGTCTGGTGCTGACTTGGATAGTGCTAATCTGCGAAATGCGGATTTGTCTAATGCTTTTTTGGGGCGAGTCAATCTAACGAGAGCTGACTTGCGCGGTGCTAAACTTTTTGCTGCTAATCTGGGCGAATCTTATCTGCTACAAGCTAATTTGTCAAATGCGGATTTGAGGCGTTCGCTGCTGTTTAGAGTTAATTTGAGTCGGGCGAATTTGAGTGGAGCGGATTTGTCTTTTGCTGATGTGCGGGATACTAATTTGCAGAATGCTATTTTGTCAAATACTAGGCTTCCTAAAGCTCAATTGAGCGGGACAAATATCGATGCGGTTACTAATCTGCGACAGGCTGATTTGGATCGCGCAAATTTGCGGGGTACGAATTTGGGGCCGCAGGTTTGCGTGACCACGAATTTTCCTTATTGTGTTTTGAATTTGGAATAATTGATCGTAGAGTGCGTCAGCCGCGATTATTAAAGGCAGCTACGGGAGTTTTTGATGGTCTGGCGCACCCTAGGTTCATATCTGAGCTAAGTTTGAGGTGCTTTGTATCCCCTTTCTAAGGCGAATTTCACAAGCTGGGCTCGATTTTCTAACTGTAATTTGCTGAAAATGCTGCCTAAATGAGCTTGAACAGTCCGGGGGCTAATAAACAGCCGCTCGCTAATTTGTTTGTTAGTATAACCCTGGATAACTTCCCAAAAAACTCTTTCTTCGGCTGGTGTTAAAGGCAAAGGTGCTGGTGTTGGCAATACTGCGACCGCTTTTGGCTCCACCGCCCAGGCGTGAGAAGTTTGCAGCAGTCGCACAATCTCGGCGTGTATGCGGTGAGAGCGCTCTAACTGCGACTTTACCTTGGCCAAGATTTCTTCAGACTGAAATGGTTTTACCAGATAATCGTCAGCGCCGATCGAATGACCTTCAACTTTTGACTCCATCTCGCCTTGACCTGACAAAAATATAAACGGGACTAACTGTCCCAAACGGGTAGTTCGCAAGCGGCGGCAAAACTCAAACCCGTCCATTTCCGGCATCATCACGTCTGAAATTACCAAATCTGGGGGGGCATTTTCAAAAATCGAGAGCGCCTCAACGCCAGAATTAGCGCATTCAACTCGGTATCCTTGGCTTTCGAGATACATTGCTAAGACTGTTTGACAGTCTGCTTCGTCGTCAACTACTAATATTCTTTCCATGACAGGCTTCTTGCACCAATTCCAGTTGACAGTTCTTGAAACTGCGGCTCCCAAATTAGGAACTTAAATGAGTTTACCTGCTGCAACTTGATAAAGGCTCCCAATTTCAAGACGCCGCAATTCCTCAAATAGTCCAATTACGGGCGGCGATCGCATAAAATGGGAATAAGTAGAGGAATATTGGGAAAAATTCCCTTCTTTTATTCGCCTCTCCCAAAAAACTACAACTTTTTAGGAGCGAGCGTCAACTTTTCCGCAGAAAATAGAAGCTAAAAGAAACAATTTTATTCTATTATACAGAAGTCTTGATAATACTTACACTATTCCTAGACCTGACATCGAAAGGTTTTTAGATTTTTCGGGTTCGGATACAGGTACAAAAGGGATAACGCGAGCAGGTGCTGCTGCTAAGGGCTGCGCGAACCAACCCTGGGCTGCAACCAACATACTTTCAATTATCGGTGCGGGTTCGGGGCGACTGAACAGATACCCCTGCATGATATCGCACTGGTGCTGCTTCAAAAAAGCTAATTCTGCTTCTGTTTCTACTCCTTCAGCAATTACGGTCATCTTCAAACTGTGACCGAGTAAAATTACGGCAGTAGTAATAGCAGCATTTTGAGCGTCTTCGTTGGCATTGCGGACAAAAATGCGATCGATCTTTAAACTGTCAAAAGCAAATTGCTTGAGATATCCTAAAGTAGCATAACCGGTGCCGAAGTCGTCAATAGCAATCCGAATTCCTAGTGCTTTAAGCTCGTTTAAAGTAGCGCCTGCGACTGTGGCATTGTCTACCAAAGCGCTTTCGGTCATTTCTAATTCTAAATTAGCAGGCTCTAAGCCTGTAGTTTCTAATATTTGTACGATGCGGGCCTTGAGTTCGGGGTCGGACAACTGCCGCGCCGATAAATTTACTGATATTGTAAACGGCGAAAATCCCGCAGCCAGCCAACTAGCGGCTTGAGCGCAAGCTGAAAGCAGTACCCACTCGCCAATCTGAATAATTAAACCTGTTTCTTCTGCTAAGGGAATAAATTCGGCGGGAGAAATTATACCTCGATCGGGATTTTGCCAGCGCACCAAAGCTTCGGCGCCTATAACTTGTCCGGTAGCAATATTTACCTGTGGCTGATAGTATACCTGAAATTCACCTTGTGCTAAAGCGTGGCGCAGCAAAGCTTCCAGAGCCAACTTTTCAGGACAGAGAACAGAAACATTGGTCGAGTCGTTAGCTAAATCTTTTAGTCTGGCTTCTGCTTGGTGAAGTGCGACTGTCAGGGGTTGAGTAATAGTTAGACGTTTCGAGATGCGAGAAGCAATAGCCCCCAGCAACTCAGCCTTAGTAAATGGCTTTGTCAGGTAATCGTCAGCCCCTAATTCCATCCCCCGACGAAAATCGGTTTTGTCACTTTGAGCGGTGAGGAAAATAAATGGAATTGTTGCAGCTAGCGAGTTTTGCCGCAGCGTTCGCAACACGTCATAGCCGTCAAGTTCCGGCATCTGCACGTCGCATAAAATTAGATCCGGTATCTCCGCAAGTGCCATCTGCACCCCAAATCGACCGTTTTCTGCCACAATGGCGCGGTAGTTGTGAGATTCCAGGAGTTGCAGGAGAGTTTCCCGGATTAGTTCGTCGTCCTCAATGACCAAAATTTTGAGCATGATACTTAGATAACAGATGGCACTATATATCAGAACCTGACTAACTCTAGCATACTCAAACTAGGGGGTTAATGATTAGGCCAATTAGCCAATAGATCGTTAGCCATTTGGCTAAAGATTTTTCTGGGGTTTTTAAGTCACTATTAAAGAATTTGCAAAATTTGAAAGAATTTGAGCTTTCTCAAGAGCTGAAAACTGCTATGCGAAGATCGTTTGATAAACTTTTATTACAAAATACTGATAGTTTCTCATAAAAATTGTGGCTAACACTGTCACTGCACAGATGGACGATCGCTTATAAAATATCTGGTTAATTATCTCTAACAAAAACGGTTTGTAGTGAGGACTTTAGTCCTCATCAAAAGCTAAGGACTAAAGTCCTCACTACGAACCAGGTTTATTGTGTCGTTGCGGACATCATCTTATTCACTGGTTTAACTCACAGGCTTAGTAGAAGTGGCGCAAAACTTGTCATCTACAATTGCAGAAGTGAATCTGACAGCCTGCATTGGTGATGACGGAACGATCAGGTCTTGCGGAACTACAAGTGTTCTTTTACAAACAAGCTCATTGCTGCCTACAGAGGCAAAGTTCCAAGCATAAAATTCGGGATTGCTGACTGTGGCAGTGGCAGGAGATAAACCTAGTGCAGTCACTAATACGAATCCGAAAGTTACTAAAGCTACGATCGCGAATTTCAGCATATTCTTGTTTTGAACCGGAAAACTTACCCGATCGGGATTACCTCATTATCGCCCGATCGCACTTCTTGCGTCAATAGCGGTTATTCCGTTGCCAGATTTAGCTCGTAGGCGATCGGCTCCGATGCCTGAGAAACTACCACGAATTCATAAAAACCAGCATCATCCAGCAATCCAGACCAACTCAGCCCCTCTGCATCTTGGAGCAAAGCCTTGGCTTTGTTTGTCCGCCCGGGAGAATAAATTGACAGCAGAGTAGATTTGCGCGGAGCTTGCAAATTCACGCGCAAAGTTTGATTTTGAGCGAACCGGGCAATGTAAGCTTTCCCTTCTCCGGGCTTGAGATTGCCTGTGAGGGTTTTGCTGGAAGTCCTGCTGTCAAATTCAACGCTTTCGACAGTTGCTCCTGCTTGCAAGGATGTGAGGCTGTCGGCGGTAATTGCTTGCCAAATTTGTCCGATCGGCAAACCGATGATATTGCGATCGCGCGGCTGTTGTGGAAACCAATAAAAAAACTTAGCATCAGCCAAATCGTACAGCGCCCGACTGCTCAAATTCAGCTTGTTAACCTCCGTTTTCCAGCGATCGAGGTCGGCGGTGTCGTAGGTACCCAATCGCGCTCTAGCGTCGCTGCTGAGGTTTTCCAGCTTGTCGAGCAATTCATCGCCGATTTTTTGCCATCTTTCGCGCCACTGGCGATCGTCCTCACCTTCTTTTAACAGCCGCCCGCCCAATTCTGGGTATTTGGCATAGAAATTCTCGTCTACAAGATTGACGTAACCGCTATAGAATCGATCGTCAATTTTGAGCTTGGAAAAGCGATCGCGCAAAGCATCTTCTTGCTGCTGCTTCGGCCCAGAACTCTGCGGAATCGGCGAAACATTCTGCACTTTTGATTGCAAATTCAACAAATAATTGCCTGCAAACCAGCCAACTCCCCCCATACTTGAAAGCACCGCCACCACAAACAAAACCATTTTCCAAGCAGGCATCTTTTGCTGATTGCCAATAGCAGCAACTCGCACCGGAGTCCCCGGTAGTTGGGGCGTGGGGGCGGACATGGGTACAGTTGGCACTGGCATAGCGGAGTGCTCCGGCGGCGGCTGTGTGGGCGCAAAATACGCTGGCTGTGGCGGTTGCGGCTGTGGCTGCAAAGGTGGATTGCCGGAGAGAGCGAGCAAAACCTCGCGAGCCGAGGAATAACGCTGGCTGGGGCTGTGAGCGAGCATTTTATCCAGTACCAGAGCCATATTTGGAGACAGAGAACATTGCGATCGCCAGTTCCAATTCAGCGTCTGGCTATCGAGCAACTGATGCGGTTCCTTCCCTGTCAGCAGCACCAAAACCGTCGCCGCCAGAGCGTACAAATCGCTGTGGGGATAGACAATTCCCATTTGCATCTGTTCGGCGGGAGCGTAGCCGAGCTTGCCGATGCGAGTCGCGGGGGCGGGAGTGCTGTTACCCTCGGCAAACAGAGACTCTACGGTGGCTGCGACTTCTTTGACTCCGCCAAAGTCGATCAGCACTGGCATCCCGTCAGACAAGCGCAGAATCAAGTTATCTGGGGAGATGTCGCGGTGCAGCACTCCCAAAGAGTGAATGTATTCGAGCACTGGTAAAATCTGGAGCAGCAGTTGATTGATTTCCGCTTCTATGAACCGCAAACCCTGACGTTTCCGGGCATCCAGCAAAAAGCGGTAGGTTTGGCCGGGTACGTAGTCTTGAACGAAAAATAGGTAGCCTCGATCAACAATACTGACGCGGAAAAGTTCGCGGAAACGCGGGATTTGATTGTGTTGCAGCTTGTATAACACTCCGGCTTCCCGCTCGAAGAGTTCCTCGGATTTCTGCAAAGCGTAACTGCCTTGTACTTGGGGCGCAAATTCTTTTAAAACGCAGGGTTCGTTAAATCGGTGGGCATCTTCAGCGAGGTAGGTGCGTCCGAAGCCTCCGTGTCCCAATTCGCGGACTATGCGGTAGTGGTTATTGAGAGTTATGCCGGGATAGATAGGATTAGTCATCACTTATAGGTGGATTTTGTAAACTGTCACGACTCCTGTTTGCTCGGACTATAAGAAATATTATCCTTAATTGGTATTGAAGTTCGATCGACAAGTAGTTTTCCGCGATCGGCTATGAGTTGGGAAAAGCATTGTGTTATTATATAATTAGGGTAACAGTTGATGGTTAAGCTTAGAATATGCCAGCAAAAGACATCTACCACAATAATGTCAGAACAGCCCTGGAAAAGGACGGGTGGACAATAACCAAAGATCCGCTACCCTTAAAAATTGGCAAACGTACTCTCAGTGTCGATCTAGGTGCAGAAAAACTATTTGCCGCCGAAAAACAAGGTCGCAAAATTGCTGTAGAAGTCAAAAGTTTTGTGAGTGCTTCACCAGTTCATGACTTAGAACAAGCTGTTGGACAGTATATTGTTTACGAAGATATTCTACAGCGATCGGAACCTGAACGGATAATATATCTGGCAATCCGTGCAGAAGTTTATGCAGAAATTTTTTCTGAACCTATTGGGCAGATTTTGCTAGAAAACAAGAGATTTAAACTAATAGTTTTTGATTCATTAAAGGAGACAATTATCAGATGGATAGACTAGATGAATATCGCCAAATTGTTCGCAATGTTTTAGATAGTTATGCCCAGATTTCTTACGGACACGGAGAAATTAAAAGCAGCGTTATTGTCGATCGCGAACAAAACAATTTTTTACTGATGCACGATGGCTGGCAAGGGGCTAAAAGAATTCACGATTGTATCGTTCATGTGGAAATTATTGACGGAAAAATCTGGATTCAACAAGATGGTATAGAAACGGGAATTACCGCAGAACTTGTAGAATTAGGAGTGCCTAAAGACAAGATAGTTTTAGGGTTTCATCCGTATCACGTTCGGCAGCATACGGGATATGCGATCGCCTAAACCAGCTTACAATACAATAAAATTGGGAGTTGCTGAAACTAGCGAGTTTCGGAGGCAAATCATACTCCTTTCTCAGCAACGCCGAAATTTGTATCAAAAGCCCGATCGCGCATTTTGCATAAAAACGCGATCGAACACCAAACAATTAGTTTTAACTCTTAACAATTACCGCTTTATTTGCCATCAGCATCTCTAAGAGCAGCCAGAATTTCCGGTCGTTTCATGCGCGCGTAGTTCCGCACTTTCCGGTCTTTGCCGATCGCCTTCAAGCGTCTCAACGAACAATTATCGTAGTCTTCGTCTTCCTCCTGGGACGGAAACGGCAACTCCAACTGCAACTGCGGTAGCTGAGGCTTCGCCTGCGCCTTCGACTGCTTCTTCGGCTGCGTTTTTGCCTTTACCTCTGGGTGTATTTCTGAGTGAGTCGCAGCGCCGGAAAGTTGGCTGCGGAGCGTTGCGATCTGATTTTTCAAGTCATTTTCTACATCTTCAATGGCGTCGCAAACAAACTGATTAATTATTTGAACAGTGAGTTCTAATTTTTTTGACAACTGTTTTTCTAGTTCATCCAACTGTCTCAAAGCACCTTCAATATTCGTTTCAGAAATAACCGCAGATTTCGCAGGAATATCGCTGCCAGATTGTTCAATTTTTTTAGCCAATTTATCTACCTTTTCGTGAAATGTTTTTTCAACTTGTTCGAGCAGATGCTTAATCTGTGCTATCTGATCGCGCTCGAAGTTCTGCTCACTTAGAGCTTTTACTTGCTTTTTTAGTAGGTCTTCATTTTTTTTAACAGATTGTTCTATTTGTTTTGTGAGACTCTCTACCTTTTGTTGAAATGATAGCTCAAATTGTTGCAGTAGAGTTTCAATTTGTGCAGTCTTTTGAGTCTGTTGTGGAGCTAAAAGTTCCATTTCTGCTTGAGCAGCAGCTACTTCCTCGTCGGTCATTTCAAAAATCCAAGCCCACATTTGCTCGATGCCAAGCTCTTTAGCAACGATACACCAATCAGCGCCATAGACAACTTCGTATTCTTCTTCATTGCTATAAGCTTCTGTCCGGCGTACAATTAAAGGAATTAAATTGCTGCCTTGTTCGATCAGACTTCTTCTGAGAGCTTCGCGGCGATCGCGAAAAATTTCCCCCCGCACAGAATCTGGTATGGCAATTTGGGAAGTGTAAATCTGACTGTGACTAATTGGCTTAATCCGCAAATATTCAACTATTCGGTTTTGATCTTGCGATCGATCCATCTTGTTACAAGTCCTCTTTTGTCATGAAAATCAGGTGTTCTAGGTATTTATAGCCCAATACGGTTTACTTAAGACTATTTATGCCCCGGAGATCCCCCTAAATCCCCCTGGTTGTAGGGGGACTTTAAGAGCTTTCTTATCCCCCCCTTATTAAGGGGGGATCTGTCTTAACTTAACCGTATTGATTTATAGCCGGATGTTGAAGGAAGAAGGAAAATATAATCCCCGAAATGGTTTCAGCAATTCATCCAGCAACAATGTACCATCTACGCGGCTTGCTGTGGGGTGACATCCCAGGCGATCGACAAAAGTTACTGCAATTCCTTAAAAAAGCGACTGTGATGAGTTTAACTGGCTGGAGCGCACCAATTATACATTTATTTACTCATCTTTACTTTTTTTATCAATTAGGAGACGGCAATGCCGTGTCCCTACAATATTATCTTGGGGTAGGGACACGGCACTGCCGTGTCCGACCTATCATCTCCAAGAGTGCAACCGGAATTGATATTATGAATATTTGTGCCACTTGTCAATTATTTTAATCATTGTTTTGTCACCTAACTTATCAACACGTTCCACTACATTTGCAAATGATGTAAACTGTCGCACACTTCGCTCTTTGAGGATTATTTGAATTACTGAAGGTTTCAAGCCAGCATCTTTCAAAGTCGCTGATAATTGAATTTTATCTAGAGTATTTAATGCTGACAACAGCGACATTGATTCGGAAGTTACATTTTCAACCACCTGTTTTTCGGGCGGCGACAGTGGTTTCAAATCATTAATTCTGTCTGCTAACCCAGCTTCAATTAACAGAGATACTTGTTGTAAAACTCGGCTTTCAACTTCTTGTATACTCTGGACTAAGACCTGTCTTTCACGGGTATACTCAGCTTTCAATTCATTAATTTGATTTTCTAACCGTGCTTCAATATTTGTCAGCCGCTGTTCTAAACTGGATGATGATTGAGGAGTTTCATTCTCATAGGATTTAGGGACTTCGACCAAAGAAACCGGGTTTTTTATGGAATCTGCGGGCTGCGGCGAAGTATTTTTGTCAAAAAACCCGGTTTCTGGACTCTCAACTAAATCTTCAGTTATTGCACATCTTCTTAGCGCTTGAACTTGTTCTAGCAGAAGTTCTTCATTTTCCGGTTCCAGAATAAATGCTCCGATTGTCTCGCCTTTCATAGGGTTGATTTCCCTGGCTTTCGCCGCAGCGTAGTATTCAAAGTCTCCGTCTACTATTTCGTAGGCATCCATACCGTTGCGGCGGAGAATTATGGGGTTGATCAATCCTCCTAATTCTAAAATTAGTTGTGCCACTTTCTCCAAATCGCGATCGCGAAAATTAGCACGGGGAACTGTAGATGTAATCTTTTTTACTGCTACTAACGAGGGGGATAATTTTTTCATTACTTATTACCTATTTTTTCCAATACTTCCATTGCTAAGACTTCAAATTCTTGGGCTGCGAGTGAATCTGGCTTGAAATCGAGCACCGAAATCGGATCGGCTATTTCCATATCTCCCACCATCTGAGTTTGTTCTGCACACTTTGCCAAATCATCTCTTTCATAAATCACGCTTTCCATAATTTCCATCCCGTAGCGTTGGGGAATTATCGCCCTCCGTTTGGGCAAGCTATACTGCACAAATTTACCATTAGTTGAGATTTTACAAGCAAGTACGCCTAAAACTTCTAGAGGATTTTTACCAATTTGTTTTTTGAATCCATTGACTTTTTTGATAAAGTCTTTGACATTAACTAATCCTTGATTAGCAAAAGGCTTTAAGTCAGAAGGAATAATCAAATAATCGGCCGCAATCAGAGCAACTCTGGCATAGAAATTCAAAGATGGCGGCGTATCAATTAGTACGATATCATATTTGTCTTGTACTTCTGCTAGTTTCTGGATCAGAATCATTCTACTGTAATCCAGTGAATTGAGTTCTGTTTCATATTGCATCAAATCAATATGGGAAGGAACCACATCTATTGGTGGAGTGCAAAAATTAGACTTTCTAGCGACTTCTGATATTGTGTAGAAATCTTCTGACTGCAAAATGTGCAAAATATTGCTTTGTTTTAAATCATCTTGTTCTTCGTCATCAAATTTGACTAAACCTGTGGCAAAGGTTGTATTTGCTTGACTATCCAAGTCTATTACCAAGACTCTTTTACCTTGCTTGCTGAGGGCTGCTGCTAAATTTACTACTGTTGTAGTTTTGCCGACGCCGCCTTTATTGTGGTAAACAGCAATTATTTTCATCGTGTTTTGAGTTGTGGTTTGAAAAATTATATCTAATTTAATTTCTGGTTTAATTTCTGTATTAACTGGCACTATTTTCGGTATTATTTCCGGTTCTGAGATTTGATTGTGGTTGGGTTCTGCGGTAGCTGGATTATTTGATGTTAGTGGTGCTTCGCTATTTAACTCAGGACTGACTAAATTAATTTTACTATCTTCGAGTTCGAGATTATCTTGATTTTTTACAACTTTTAAACTATCTCTACCAACTAAAGCGTAAATTTCATCAATTTTAGTTTCAATATCTTGTCCAGCGCACTTAAAGACTAGCTGAATATCATCGGCGACTCTTTCGTAAATTCTAATTTCTTTAGCATTAGTTATCAGTCCGTAGCGAATGCTTAAACTCGTCAAGTAACGCTTTAGTTTTCTGATGTGGCGGTCTAAATTTTCCCTGGGATGTTTTGCCTCAATTATTACGCTCATCGGCGATTCAGTATCGACGAGTATTGGGAGAACTTGGGTGGCGAAGGATAGGAAATCTAGACGGATATTCCCAAATGCTATTTCCTGGTGCCAATTATCGGGGGTATAGCCCAGTTTTGGCAGTAGATAGCTGACAATTAGTTTGGTTTCTACTTCGCTTTCGTTGCGGCAGTTATTCGGATTAAAAGTCATGTTTCATGGGGAATTGGGAATCGGGAATTGGGAATTGGGAATTGGGAATTGGACATTTGTAGCAAATAACCAATAACCAATAACCAATAACCAACAACCAATAACTACTTGGTTTGAGCTTCAAACTCTTCCAATGTCTGATAACCGCCGGCGGGATCGTACAGGTGGCAGTTGTCGGCAATTCGTTCCATCAAAGCCCAAGAAAACTCGGTTTCGTAGAGATGATCTTGCCAATTTTCTTTCAAGCTACTGTGGGCTAGGCGCAAGTTGTACCAGGGAATAGCTGTTGAAAGGTGATGGGGAACGTGGACGTTAATGTCGTGGCACAGGAACTCTACCCAGCGGGGATAATCGCAGTGAACTGTTCCTGATAGTTGGGCTTGAGCTTCGTTCCATTCTGAAGCTTCTTTGAATGAAATGTCTGGTGCTGTATGGTGAACAATGGTAAATGTGCTCATCCAGAAATGGTAAACCATCCAGGGCATTAACCAAAATTTGATGAATCCCCAGATGCCGGTGGTGGCAATTAATGTGGGAAATACGATCGCAGCACCGATTAAAACAAATAACACAGAAAAGCGGACTTGTTCTTGTTGTTGTTTGCCTTTGAAGCGCCACCACATGAAGTGGACTTTTGCCCAATGGGCGATCGAGCCAATCCACCACATCCGACCGAA
>JANMLZ010000202.1:0-7160 GCA_031372825.1 Cyanobacteria bacterium OTE_58_metabat_593
ATTTACAGGCTTTTATGTGTGAAAAAATCAGCTATATTCACTGGTTCAAGGAACTTGTTTTCAATTGCTGAAATCAGCAGTTTACAGGATTCGTATGTCTATTTTCAGGATTCTATCAATAAGCGTTCAACACTTCTGGAAACTACATAATTAGGTTCTGCGTCTAGAACTAGACTAATCATGACTAACGCCAAAAAATCGTCTACTCCGCTATTGGTAGTGACAAGGTGCGCAGTGCGCACCCTACATAGGTCGGTTCTGCGTAAGTCTTGCTAATGACTAATAACCAATAACCAATAACCAATAACCAATAACCAATAACCAATAACCAATAACCAATAACTAATAACTAATAACCAATAACTAATAATCTCATTTCTGATAAATTACCTCAAAAGTTTCGACAGCTTTCTTCTTACCTTTAACTATCACAGAGCCAATTTTCCTAAATTCAAACATATCTTTAGTAGCGCTGTAAACGCTATCGCTCACCAAAATTTGTCCTCCCTTAGCTATTGACTGCAACCTAGATGCAATATTCACCTCATCCCCGATCGCAGTATAGTCCATGTGCTGCGGCGAACCAATATTACCCACAACCACCTCCCCCGAACTAATACCAATACCTGTAAGAAAATTATCTGTAATCCAAGGCACCGACATTCTCCGAATCCCGCGCTGCATATCGATCGCAGTTTCGATCGCCTTCCGTTCGCGATCGACCACCTCCGAAGGCGCCCCAAACATAGCCACAATCATATCTCCCACAAACTTATTCACAGTACCTTCATGACTAAAAATTACCTCTACCATCTCCGTAAAATACTCGTTTAAATACATCACTATTTTTTCAGCCGGAAGCTCCTCACACTTAGTAGTAAAATCTCTAATATCCGAAAAAAGAACCGTTATATTTCGCTTAGTCGGATTGAGAGAAATCTCTCCTTTAGCTTCAATGACTGCTTGCACCACCTGGGGGGAAAGGTATCTTTCCAAATTATTTTTAATCCGTTCTTCCTTCAATTTACTTTCATGTAAAAGCGCATTCTCGATCGCCGCCGCCGCTTGCGAGGCCAAAGCCGCAAATAATTTTAAATCCTGTGCTGTATAGTTTACAGGTTCGTTATGACTGATATTGATCACTCCGATCGTACCATTCTGCCTTGTTAGAGGCGCACAAATTAGAGAACGCATCTGATTGTCTCCCAGAACATATCTAGGATCGGATAACACATCATTGACTATTTCAGCTTTGCCAGAAACCAGAATATGACCGGCTATCCCTATATTTGGACCGATTTTTGTTTTGCGGTTATATTCTTTGCCGCGCGCCGAAACAATCTCCAGTTTGCCGACTTTTTCATTGAGCAGCATCACCGAAACATTGCTAGCTTCAATCAATTTTTTAGCTTCAGTTACCACCAATTGACTGACTTCAGAAACTCCCAAACAAGTAGCTATTTTGCTCGAAAAATCGTACAAAAAATTAACTTCTTCGTACTTATCTAAAGTATCCACAGCCAAAGTTCTTATATCCAAGTCGGCGCTGGCAGCATAACTCAGCATATCGGCAATAAATGCTGCTTTTGCAGTTCCTATTACGTAACCGATAACTTCATCGGCTAGGATGATAGGATAGGTATTTAAGGAGATTTGACAGTCTTCGCCAAATAAAATAGTCCCTTCAACATTCCGAATCGCGATCGGAGCATCCAAAACACCGAGCGCGCCCTCAATAACCGCCCGCAAATCCTTCTTAGAAATCAATTTTTTGAGATTGATGCGAACCATTTATTTTGCTATTAGTCATGTGCGATCGGTCGTAAGTCATTAGTTTTTAAGCAGTCACCAACGACCAAAAACCAAAGACTATACTTGTCAATTAATTGTGTGACTCTCTCTACATCTGTGCAGTCAAACCCAGAACTTCTCTAGCTTTGACCAGCACTTCTTTCGGGCGAAAAGGTTTAGTCATATAAAGATTTGCCCCTACAGCCATACCGCTTTGCTTATCATACTCTTGTCCCTTAGCTGTCAACATAATAATGTAAACATCCTTCATACCTAGTTCATTTTTAACCGTATTGCACACCTCTAATCCGCTCATTTTCGGCATCATCACATCTAGAAAAACCAAATCCGGCTGTTCTTCCTTAATTATGTTCAATGCATCCAGTCCATCTCTCGCCGTCAGCAACTCTACATCATCCTCATCTTCCAACTTTTCCAGAGCCTGCTCCATCAAAATCAGAATATTCGGTTCATCATCCACAATTAAAACTTTTTTCACAGCAGTTTCTCATTCATTTGTTTGTTGTACCCGTTATCCTCTGCAATATCTCCTAAAACAATTATAGAGACATTTTCCAAGCCCTTAGTAAGCCGCAAGCTTTTGACCAATTCTTGCTCTTGAGATAACGCTTCCTCAATAATAATCAAATCCAGCTCGATCGCTCTCACTAGATCCAAGCATTCTAGAAGATCGGATGCCTCGATCACATTATATCCCTGAAAAACCAACGCATCCGATAAAGTTTTAAGAGTTGAACCATTCCGAACCACCACCAACACCGTCTTACTTGCCATCCCTTGTCGCAGTAGCCAGCCGATCTCCTTTAACAGTCCTCCTACATTTATAGGCTTCGTAAAATACCGATCGACCCCCAAACGGCTGCCCCTTTCTCGGTCTTGAATCAGGGAAACGATGATAATCGGAATCCCCCTAGTTTCCGGATCATTTTTCAGAACTGCGGCCACATCAAAACCGTCGATGTGAGGTATTATTACATCTAAAATAATCAAATCCGGTTTGACTGCTTTAGCCTTAGAAATAGCATCTATGCCGTTAATTGCCTCCGCCACTTCGTAACCTTCTTCTTCCAGTGACTGCCTCAGCATTTCCCGGATGTTAGGCTCATCGTCAACAACTAAAATCTGCTGGCGTTTTTTTATGCCGAGCGGAGTTCTGCTGACCACTTGCTGTTTTAGTTCCTCGATTAAATCATTGATATTTTGGCATTTTTCAACCCGCTCAATATTTTTACCTAGCGGTATACTAAAAGAAAAAGTGCTGCCTCGACCTAACTCACTTTCTAGCCAAATTCTACCGCCGTGATGTTCGACGATTTGTTTAGAAATTGGCAGCCCCAAGCCAGTGCCTTTCGGCTTTTCTGTCAGGATATCTCCCACTTGTTTAAATCTTTCAAAAACTTTGCTTTGGTCTTCACGTGCAATACCGATGCCAGTATCGATAATGCTAATAACTAGCTCGTCACTCTCTACTCTTGCGCGACAGGTGACAGAACCTGATGCTGTGAACTTAACTGCATTCGAGATTAAGTTGATGACGACTTGAATCATCCGATCGCGGTCTACTAATACCTGCGGCAGTCCGGGGGTGAAATCTTTAATCAACTTCAAATTATTCTTTTCTAATAAAGATGACGTAGCAGCGATCGCCTGTTTTAAGATTTGCACTGGATTTGTCGGCCGCAACTGCCATTCAACTCGTCCAGCTTCCATTTTAGCAATATCCAAAACATCATTAATTAAAGATGTCAGCCGCTCAGCTTCTGAGACAATAATATTGATATTATCTCCCACTTTATTCAAAGCTTTTCTGATTTTGCGGTCTTCCGCTGGCACTGCTGGAACAATCACTTCTTCTAGTTTTTCTTTAATCAGCGAAGCAAAACCCAAAACCGAAGTTAAAGGCGTTCGCAGTTCGTGAGAAACTGTCGCCAAAAAATCTGTTTTCATCCGGTCAACTTCTCGTTCTACCGTAACATCTCTAATCAAAATCACTGAACCTAGAGAGCGATCGGCTTCATCTTTCACCGCTTCTTTCAGAATAGTTGTTGCTAGAGCTTGACCGATCCGGGAATTTCCCAGTTCCACTTCCAGCGTCACAATTTCTCCCTCTCGATGCTCAGTCGCCTCGACCAATTTTGCTAATTTTTGAGGAAAAATTTCGGATACTTTTTTTCCCTTCAGGTCAACATCTTTTAATTCAAACATAGCCAGCAGGGCCGGGTTAAACCTGGTAATTTTACCTTCAATGTCAGTAACTAATAACCCGTCAGCCAAATTGTCAACGATCGCATTTAAATCGGCCAGAGTCGTCCGCAATTCCCAGGACTGCTTTTTAGTGCGATCGAGCAATTCTGCTTGGTGCATAGCTACTCCCAATTGACTGCCAACCTGAGCCAGCAACCTCGCTTCTCCCGCTTCCCACTCGCGGGGGCCCGAGTTCTGGTAAGCTGCTAGCAAACCCCAGAGATTTTCCCCCACAAAAACAGGCGCTACACAATATGCTTTGGCTTGAATTTGTTCGAGAATTTCTACGTGACAGGGAGAGTGACCAATTTTGTAGATGTCATTAACTACAAAAATTTCTTGATGGCGATACCTGCCGCCCTCAGTTTTTTGCAAATAATCATCTTGCCAGACGGTTTTAATTTTGTCAGTCACTAAAGGTATCCAACCTTCTTCTACCGACTCCGACACAAATTCCCCGCTCCAGTTTGGGAAAAAACGGTAAACTCCTACACGATCGCAGTTGAGGATTTGCCGCACTTCTTGAGTCGTAGCGCTAAATATTTGGTCAATGTTTAGCGTTTGGCGAATCCGTTCAATTACTCGAGTTAATGTGCGCTCCTGTTCTGCTGCTTTCGCCTGCTGTTTAGCTTGAAACTGTATTTGTTCTAGGTACTCTGACTGCTGCAAAGCCACTCCCAAATGAGTACCAATTTGATTCAGCAACTTGACTTCCGTTTCTTCCCAGTGCCGCGCACCTCTGTGTTGAAATGCACTGAGCAACCCCCAGAGTTTCTCTCCTCTAAAAATAGAAACTACCGCACAGGATTTGACGCCAAAATATTCTAAAGCTTCTATGTGACAATCGCTCTGAGCGGCCTTGTAAATATCGTCAGCAATAAACGTTTCCGCGTACCGGAATCGGCCTCCTTGGTGTTCGTTTAAGTAGGGGTCTTCCCAACCGCTGCCTACCAATTTCGGCCATTCGCCGGATTCAGATTCAAAAATAAAGTCGCCGAAATAGTCTTCACGGAATTGATAAATGGCAATGCGATCGACATTCAAAAGTTTGCGGACTTCTGTCGCTGCTGTCTGGAAAATTGTTTCCATATCTAAGGTTTGGCGGATTTTGTCAATCATCCGAGTGATGGCTCGTTCTCGGTCTGCCTCCTTCACCAGCTCTTGAGTGCGATTTCGCAATTGATGCTCCAGAGTAGTCTGAAGCGCTGTTGACCGCCTCTGGGCTTCATCTAAAAGTTGTGCTTGCTGTATTGCTACTCCCAAATGCACCGCAATTTGACTGACAAACTCAATTTCATCTTCCTGCCACTGGCGCGGGGCACGACATTGGTGAATGCACAGCAATCCCCAAAGTTTCTTTCCTTTGACTAAAGGTACGATTAAGTTTGCTTTGACATTAAATTGAGCCAGAATAGCAATGTGACAATCGCTCAATCCAGCATTGTAAATATCAGAAACTGCCTGAATTCTTCCTTTCTGATAGTGTAGTGCGTGTTGTTCTCCAAAGCAGTGGTCGTGCACCTTGATAGCTTTTGCTGAGTCAAACTCGGGCAGTACGTCTTCAGACACAAATTCGCCGTCGTCAAATCCTGAATCGGCGTAAAATTTAAATATTCCCACTCGATCGGCATTCAGGAGTTGGCGCACTTCCCTAACGGTTGATTTAAAAATAATATCTAAGTCTAGCGACTCCCGAATTTTGGTCACTACAGCAAACAGTGCCTTTTGTTTGGCAACTCTAGCGGGTTCTGGTTTAGCGGCCGACTCTAGTTCTGCAACTCGGGCTTTCAGGGTTTCTAGCTCGCTTTTGAGGGAATCGTAATCTTCTGGCTTTAATACTAAGTAATTCTCTGACATGGGTTTGACTCTTTTTGGGTTAGTTTATTAAGTATTGATAGTGGTTTTTTTATGTTTTTAAAGGCGATTCGATCGTCTATTCAATAAAATTTCGACAGGATTTGCTGTGATGATTTCATGACTGCGAACTAACGCTCAGTACATCGCGGATAGCATTTGCTTGGATTGTCGATCGACTCCTACCCTACTGCTTTGGCAGGATGCGCGCAACTACACCCTTTTTATGATAGATGACTTGCGTGACAAGCTGTTTAAAACCCAATACGGTTCACTTAAGACAGATCCCCCCTGTCCCCCCCTTAAAAAGGGGGGGACAGGGGGGGTCAAAGTCCCCCTACAACCAGGGGGATGCGAGGGGGATCTCCGGCGCATAAATAGTGTTAAGTGAACCGTATTGGTTTAAAACCCGCTCGCAGCACGGGCCAGGGGGCCTGGCGATCGCCCTCAGACTGGCATTCCCTACCCCGCATCTATATTTTTTCAGCAATTTTCAAAGCTCAGACTTGCCGCGCATCCCGCAGCACGGGCTAGCTCCCAGCCATCGATCGCGCTACTGCAAACAGAGAGATTACCCCTACAAAACACTATATGCAGCAACCCTCTTGATATCGCTACAACTGCGCTGGATTGGCCCTACTGCCTCAATCTCGCAGGAGAGCACCAATGTCAGCAACGGTCTCGGGTGCGGGTTCCACCAGAAATAAACTGTTCTGGGCCCAGCCTCTAACCAGCCTCGTATCTGCGACTGTGGCGATCGTGCAATATATGAGTTCATTTCCTTTCTTCATCAATTCACGCGGGCGATGGCTGCGATCCCTCCCCCGTGGTGCGGCTTGTTTCCTGCGGCCACTCAGGCTCATCAGCTTTCCTGATGACCCTCATCAGTTCTACTGTCGCCAGACCCCTTTACAAACCTTAGTAATACCGTTAATAATAGAAACATCATCCGAACATTAACAACCAAATACAGCAATCATAAACACATGACAGCTACCTTACAACAGCGCGAAAGCGCCAATCTGTGGGATCAGTTTTGTAACTGGGTAACATCAACCGACAACCGCATTTATGTAGGTTGGTTCGGAGTCTTGATGATTCCTACCTTACTAACTGCCACCATCTGCTACGTCATCGCCTTCATTGGTGCACCCCCAGTAGACATCGACGGCATCCGCGAACCAGTTGCTGGTTCCTTGATGTTCGGAAACAACATCATCACAGGTGCTGTTGTTCCTTCTTCAAATGCG
>JANMLZ010000210.1:0-29130 GCA_031372825.1 Cyanobacteria bacterium OTE_58_metabat_593
CCACATAACAACACAAAACTTCAAAAACAAACTTCCATGCAATTAACTATCCCAACAAAAGAGAGACAAATGACCCTTCCAGAATTCAATAATGAAAAACTCTTTCGCCAAGCACTCACCCACCGTTCCTACGTCAACGAAAACCCCACATATCGCGAAGAAGACAACGAACGCTTAGAATTTCTCGGTGATGCTTTGCTGACTTTTCTCAGTGGCGAATATCTCTACCAGCGTCACCCAGAAATGGGAGAAGACCAACTTACTCGCAGGCGTTCAGCCCTAGTAGATGAAAAACAATTAGCCAGATTTGCGATTGAAATCGGTTTAGATATCAGAATGCGCCTCGGAAAAGGTGCTCATCGAGAAGGTGGCATTACCAATCCTAATTTGCTCAGTAGCACCTTTGAAGCATTTATTGGTGCTTATTATCTCGACACGCAAGATATGGACAAAGTTCGCAAGTTTGTGCGACAAATGTTTGATTCGGTGCCGGAAAATGTTGTTGAAACGCGATCGACTGTAGACTCGAAAAACCGCTTTCAGGAATGGGTGCAAGCCAATGTAGGCACGACTCCGCCTAAATACGTGACAGTCCAAGCAGGAGGAACTCCTCACGCCCCCGAATTCCTCGCTAAAGTTTGCGTTGCTGACAAAGAATTCGGAGAAGGTAAAGGCCGCAGCAAGAAAGATGCTGAGAAAAATGCAGCCGAAGACGCTCTAGCTAGGCTCAAAAAACGCGGATTGATTTAAACTGGAAAAGACAGGTAAAAATTACCGACTTTGGCTTATGAATGACCAGCCGCGCACTCGCCAAGAATTGTACGATCGCATCCGCGAAACCAGCAAAGAAGAATTCATTCTCGAAGAAATGATCCGCTTCGGTTTCTGGCCCGCAGCCGGCGAAATTCCTGAAGATCCCGCCGCAGAAATTCGGCGCATGGGCGAAATTCGGCGAGAACTTGACGAATTGCGCCGGGAAAATTCGCTGCTACATAACGAACAAGCACTCCGCAAGGAAATGCTAAAACAGCGGTTGATCCAGTCGCGCCAAAAACAGCAGGAAACTAAAGAAAGACGCGAAAAAGAACGGCAAGATCGCGCCGAAAATTGGCAGCAGCGAAAACAACAAGAAATTTGCTACCTCGGTGACGGTGTATCCGCCGGACTTAACAACACTAGCTGCAACGAAGAACGGTTGCAAAGCTATCAGTTACCGCTTTGCAATACAGCAGCAGAAATTGCCGCTGCAATGGAGATTAGTGTTGGACAATTGCGATTTCTTGCCTTCGATCGCAAAACCTCCCATATTTCCCACTACATCCGGTTTAAAATACCTAAAAAAACTGGCGGAGAAAGGCTAATTTCGGCTCCCATGCCCCGACTCAAAGCAGCACAGCATTGGATTCTTGCCAATATCTTAGAAAAACTAGAACTGCACGGCGCAGCACACGGTTTTCGCAACAGCCATTCAATTGTGACAAATGCCCGCCCTCATGTTGGCTCAGAAGTTATTATCAACTTTGACCTGAAGAACTTTTTTCCCTCCATTTCTTACAAGCGAGTTAAAGGGCTGTTTCAATCTTTTGGGTACTCAGAAGCCGCGGCCACAATCTTGGGATTGCTATGCACAGAACCAGAAATTGAAGAATTAGAATTGGACGGTAAAACTTATTTTGTGGCAGTTACAGAACGCCATTTGCCCCAAGGTTCTCCGGCAAGTCCAGCTATTACAAATATACTGTGTCGCCGCCTCGATCAACGACTGGATGGAATGGCGGGGGAATTGGGATTTGTTTACACTCGCTACGCCGACGATTTAACATTTTCTGCATCAGGAGATAGCCTGCAAAACATTTGTAATATACTCAGACGCACAGAGTCGATTGTCGCTCATGAAGGATTGGTGATTAATGAAGAAAAGACTAGAATTTTGCGAAAAAATCGACAGCAAGAAGTGACTGGCATTGTAGTTAACGAACATCTCAGTATTTCTAAAAAAGAGTTGAAACGTTTCCGCGCTACTTTATTTCAAATTGAAAAAGACGGGCCGGATGGGAAGCGTTGGGGGAATTCGGAGGATGTGCTCGCATCGATTCAAGGCTTTGCTAACTTTGTAGCAATGGTAAATCCTGAAAAAGGTGCAGAATTTTTAGAACAGGTTCAACGAATTAAGAATAAACGGTAATTGGGCATAGGGCATTGGGCATAGGGCATTGGGCATTGGGAAAAAGTTACCTAAGATATTGACTATAGGGGTGGATTTTACCAGCTATATTTGTTAATAACTCAGGGTACAAGTGAACCAGCTTTTGGACTAAAACCATCTTTTACTTCTTAAAGTAGAACTCCTTTCAGCTATCCGAATTAAATCGGTAGGCAACATCTCTTTGCTAACAGTCATCCGAGAGATGCGATAGTTATTTCTTAGTCGGCTAACTCTCAACAATTTGTCATCGTACAAAAACCCACTTAAATGATATTTAGGTAAAATACTTTCGACTTCCCAATCTGATGCACCGTAGGGATACGCTATGTGAGCACCGACAAGTTTATTTTTGTCTAAATTGCTCATACATTTTCTCAAAACAGACTTAGATTTAGCAATTTCAAACTCTAAATCTTTCCCACTGAGGGTAGTTAAGTTTTTGTGAGTAAAACCGTGAGATTGAATATCATAAAATCCCTTTTTATATCCCTCTCTTAAATCGTTGCAGGTAGTGTGAGGTAAAAATTCTTTGCCCATATCTACACCCAAAAAGTGCGGATTGACAAACAAAACAAATTTGCCTTTTTCTTTATAGATAAATGATAGTTTTTCTATAATGGGCAGTGCATTCGTATGAACGCCTTTGTAGCCGTCGTCAAAGGTGATCATAATCGGTTTTTGACCCTGGTGTTCGGGTGGTACTGGCTTTGACTTGTGAATAAAATATATATACAAGTCTTGAGATGATAAAAACCAGTAGTTTTGTTTAACTAAGTATTCTAAAAATACTGCCAAATCTTGTTTGCTATAGTCTGTTGGAAAACTACGTCTGCGAGGTGGTAAGTCGGCAGGATTCTGCATATCTACAATATTGTGAAAGCCGAAAATGGGAATTCTCACAAAATAAGATTCTACAGTCCATCCAGAAATACCGATACTGATTAAAAATATCAGAATTAAATAGATAATTTTGGTTTTGTGTAGCAGTCGAAAGAGGAAATTTAGGGGGACTTTTCGGTTTGTTAACAATTGCTGGTTCTTCATCTGTCTCCTCATGGGTCTGTTTCTTATTTATCTTTACCATTAATAGAGGCAAATTCAGTAATAGTAAGATAATTTTTGCTATTTTTTTATAGTTTAGGTGAATTTTGCTATATAGGCGATCGCATAATGCTATAATCAACTTTCAACTGTAACTGTCAACAATACAATTGATGTCTACTCAAAACCTGACTACCCTAACCCTTGAACAATCACAAAAAATCCTCAAAGACTTCACTTGTCTAGATATGCAATCTGTAGCATCGTCGCTGGAAAAACAGGAACTCCGTCAAGCTATTTTGCTAGTAGCAAGTTTGTCTGATTACCAAATGCTGGGGGTTTGTGCGTCTTCGACAGATGAAGGTTTTGTCGCATTAGAAACCTATTTAAAGGCTTTGGGATATCAACCTGTTTTAGACCATAATTCTGTTGCTTCGTTTACAAGCTCAGTTTATATTAAGTTTAATACTTTGAAAGGTTCCTATTATGTTGATAGCTATATTGGAACTTATCGTGGTGTTTTGGTGTGTTGTCAGTCTTCTGAAGAAGGAGGAATTAACGAAACTTACGGTCATTTACCTCTCGATTTATTTGTTTGATTGGGAATTGGGAATTGGGAATTGGGAATTGGGAATTGGGAATTGGGAATTGGGAATTGGGAATTGGGAATTGGGAATTGGAACCAACTAACAACAGTTAACAGTTAATTGTTAACTGTCAACTGTCAATTCTAGCTGTCAACTATCAATTCTAGTTGTTCTTCTGGCGCAGATTCTTCTGGTGCAGATTCTTCCACTGGCAAACCCAAAACATCGCTGTATAACTTGACATATTCCCTCGCAGAAATATCCCAGCTAAAATCTTCTCTCATGCCGCGCTGTTGCTGTTCTTTCCACTTATCTTTGTAGCGGAAACCTTCCCAAGTTCGGATCATGCAGGTGAACAAGTCAAGGGGTTCGTAGCGATCGAAGCAGTAACCCGTACCTGTATTATTTATGGGATCATTGTGCGATACTGTATCCACCAAACCACCGGTACGACGCACCATGGGGACGCATCCGTAGCGGAGGGCGAGCATTTGGCTGATGCCACAGGGCTCGAAACGACTCGGCATTAGGAAGGTGTCGCAGCCTGCGTATACGCGACGGGAGAGGGCTTCGTTGTAGAGTAATTGGGTGGACATCCGGCCGGGATAGCGGGCTGTCATTTGCCAGAGTTGGGTTTCGTAGTAGCGATCGCCAGTTCCGAGTACAATAAATTGAGCATCAGTATAGGCCATGAAGCGATCGAGCATTTGGATGATTAAATCCAGCCCCTTTTGTTCCACTAGCCGCGTCACCATGCCGATCAAAAAAGCACCTTTATTCACTTCCAATCCGACTTCTTCTTGCAGCGCAATTTTGTTAGCAGGGCGCTTTTCCAGCGTATCCGCAGTGAAATTTTGAGTAATGTACTTGTCAGTTTCTGGGTTGTAAGACTCAGTATCAATTCCATTCAAAATTCCCGATACCTTGTCGCCCAAAAAAGACAGCAAACCTTCTAGTTGTTCTCCGTAAGCTGTTGTTTTTATTTGTTGGGCATAAGTTGGCGAAACTGTATTTACTCGATTGGCAAACTGTACCGCTGCTGCCATTGTATTATGACCTTGCATATACCAAGGACACCAAGTCATCTGCTCCAAACGCCAGCGCCACGGCCCTTGATATGCTAAATTGTGAATAGTAAAAACAGTGCTAATATCCGGGTCTTGGTGCATCCAAACAGGAATCATTCCCGTATGCCAATCGTGACAGTGAATAATTTGTGGCTTCCAGTGATTCCAAGAAAATTCCGCAGCAGCATTGGAAAAGAAAGTAAATCTCCAGTCTTCGTCTAAACCACCATAAACGCGGCGGGGTAAAAAAGATGGGTGTTGCATTAAGTATAAAGGAACATCGGTGCCTGGCAAAACAGTTTCAAAAACGGAGAAGGTTTCAAACATTGCCGCGCCTTCGTAAACCGGTTTTTTGGGAACATCCATTTTGTCGGGGATGAACCCGTAGTATGGCATGAAGATGCGGACATCATGGCCCATGCGTCGTAGGAATTTGGGCAAAGCCCCGACTACATCCCCCATGCCGCCGACTTTGGCTAGGGGTGCTGCTTCGGCAGATACAAATAAAATTCGCATTATTTTTTTGTGTTCCTTCAGATAGTTAGTCTAGATTAAGTTTAAATGGGTAGTGGCACAATCTTACTGTAAAATACAAAATAAACTTATTTGTTCTAAAAACACAACTGCTTCAACTATATGAACACAATATCACCTTACGGCTCTTGGAAATCGCCAATTACCTCAGATTTAATTGTTTCGGGAACTGTAGGACTGGGACAAATTGCGATCGACGGTGATGATATCTACTGGGTAGAAGGCAGGCCTTCGGAAGCAGGAAGAAGCGTCATCGTGCGGCGCACTCCCGACGGTACAATCAGTGATGTGACACCGCCACCTTTTAATGTTCGTACTCGCGTTCATGAATATGGCAGCGGTTCCTTTGCTGTTGCTAGCGGTGTGGTATATTTTTCTCATTTTGCCGACCAGCGGATTTATTGTCAAGCATTAGATTCTCACCCAGAACCTCTCACGCCTGCGGTTAATTGTCGGTATGCTGATGGCATCGTTGATCAGGCAAGAAATCGCCTGATTTGTGTGCGCGAAGACCATACAGGGAAAGGTGAATCTGTCAATACTATTGTTAGTATTAATTTGGCTGATGGTGAAGATATTCGGATTTTAAGTGAGGGGAATGATTTTTATGCTTCCCTGCGTTTGAGTCCTGATGGTTCTCGCTTGTGTTGGATTAGTTGGAACCATCCGAATATGCCTTGGGATGGGACAGAATTGTGGGTAGCTGACATTAATGCTGATGGTAGTTTAGAGGGTGAACAGTTAATTGCTGGTGGATTGGAAGAGTCTATTTTTCAACCGGAATGGTCGCCGGATGGAGTTTTGTATTTTGTTTCTGATAGGTCGAATTGGTGGAATATTTATAGAATAACTCTCAATTCCCCAGGGCTGTTTCACTCTCAGCAAAAAACTCAAGTGATTGGGGGAGAGGGAGATGGGGAGATGGGGAGATGTGAAGAAGTTGGAATTGAACCGTTGTATGAAATGGCTGCGGAATTCGGTCTTCCTCAGTGGGTATTTGGGATGTCTACCTATGCTATTGTCTCGGAAAGCAAGATTGTTTGTACTTATAATCAGCAAGGACAGTGGTATTTAGGAAGTCTAGATTTGGTAACAAAAGAGTTGACAAATATCGCAACTCATTATACTGATATTTCGTCTGTCAAGGTAACAGGAGAAATGGCGGTTTTCCTGGGAGCTTCGCCGACTGAATCTAGTGCTATTGTACAATTAAATTTAGCGACAGGTCAGATAGATGTATTGCGCCGATCGAGTAATTTAACTATTGACACAGGTTATCTTTCGATGCCGCAGCCGATCGCATTTCCCACTGAAAACGGTTTGACGGCCTTCGGTTTCTTCTATCCGCCACAAAATCAGGACTTCACAGCCCCAGAATCTGAAAAACCACCGCTGGTGGTCAAAAGTCACGGCGGCCCCACTGCTGCGACTTCTAGCAGCATGAGTTTGAAGATTCAATACTGGACAAGTCGTGGTTTTGCTGTCCTGGATGTGAATTACGGTGGTAGCACTGGTTACGGTCGAGAATACAGAAAAAGACTACAAGATAGTTGGGGAATTGTGGATGTTGACGACTGTGCTAACGGTGCGAAGTATTTAGCCGATCGCGGTTTAGTCGATCGCGATAGAATGGCGATCGCCGGCGGTAGTGCAGGAGGATACACAACTTTGTGTGCTCTCACTTTCCGTGATGTTTTTAAGGCGGGTGCGAGTTATTATGGAGTGAGTGATTTGGAAGCTTTAGCCACAGATACTCATAAATTTGAATCGCGCTATTTGGATGGACTGATCGGGCCTTATCCTGAACGAAAAGATTTGTATATAGCCCGATCGCCCATACACTTCACAGAACGTTTATCTTGTCCTGTAATCTTCTTTCAAGGATTGGAAGATAAAGTTGTTCCTCCTAATCAAGCCGAGATGATGGTGGAGGCTTTAAAAGCAAAAGGTTTACCCGTTGCTTACGTTGCTTACGAAGGAGAACAACACGGTTTCCGGCGCGCTGAAAATATCAAAAGAACTCTCGATGGCGAATTCTATTTCTATTCGCGGGTGTTCAAGTTTGAGTTAGCTGAATTGGTTGAGGAAGTGCCGATCGCAAATCTTTAGAAAACTTTATATTGCAGTCACTCTGTTTGTCGTCAAACCAGTTCAGAATTAGTGAGTATTGAACGTGATATTACTCACAATTTTTGTTGTTTTCTGTCACATCTTTTGAGGCTATAATATAGCTTAATGGTTATATTGCGATCGCCTTATCTTGTAACTGAGAAATAGGCGATCGCACAATTGTTGAGTTTTACTCACTAGCCATGCAAAATCCTGTAAGATTTTTTGGTGACTTGACAATCATTCGTCTTGTGTAAAGTGGTGATCGAGAAAATTCAAAGCATAGTTCCGAAGTTCATAATACTCAGTCGTTTCCCGTAACTCTTGGCGGTTGCGCGGATGCGAAAAAGGCACTGACAAAATCTCCCCGATAGTCGCCGCTGGGCCATTTGTCATGAGCACGATGCGATCGGACATATAGATAGCCTCATCCACATCGTGAGTAATCATCATGACAGCTTGTTTGTGCTCTTCCCAGATATCCAATACCTGTTTCTGCAACTTCCCACGAGTCAAAGCATCCAAAGCCCCAAACGGTTCATCCATTAATAACATCTTAGGTCGAATTGCCAGAGCTCGCGCAATTCCCACCCGCTGTTTCATACCCCCTGAAATTTGATCGGGATATTTGTCAGCCGCAGACGTTAAGTTTACCATTGCGAGGTGTTCATTGACAAGACTAATTTTCTCAGGGCGGCCCAGATTTTGCAAAACTTCATCAACTGCTAACCGAATATTCTCCCGCACTGTCAGCCAAGGTAGCAATCCATAGTGCTGAAATACCATCATGCGATCGGCCCCTGGTTTGCGAATTTCCTTGCCTTCAAGTCGCACCATTCCCGTAGTTTGTTTTTCTAAACCTGCAACTATTTTTAGTAGCGTAGATTTGCCACAGCCGGAGTGACCAATTACAGAGATAAATTCATTTTCTGCAATATTTAAGTTAATGTTTTGGAGGATACTAGATTCAGTACCATCAGCACTCTTGTAAGACTTGAACAAATTGTCTATTTCCAAAAAAGCCGAAGAATTAGGGACTTGGCTATTGCCGATTGAAGTAGCAGTATGTTGAGTCACTTGATGTTCCTTGTAATGGGGAATTGGGAATGGGTAATGGGGAATTGGGAATGGGTAATTGGGAATGGGTAATTGGGAATTGTAGATATCGCTTGTAATAGGAAATGTCAAACTTTAAAACATAAAAAAAGATTGAGGGCGACTTGCTCTAATTTCAAAACTATTGAGATAACCTACTGGATTGCTAGGATCGAATGCTTTTTTGTCAATAAACACCTCCGCAGGTTCTATTTTATAATCTTCTTGAGGGCAATTTATTCCCATTTCAGCAACAATTTTACGATAAAGATCGGTTCTCCAAGCTTTTTTTGCTAACTCATTAGCATTTTTGGGAATCTCTTTAATATGTCCCCAGCGAGCAGCTTGAGTCATCAACCAAATACTATGAGATTGCCACATAAATGTTGAATGATTTCCTGCTATTTGAGGCAAATTAGGGGGGATGTCAAAGAAAATAGTTGTATCCTCCGATCGCACTGTGCGATCTTTTCCATCAAATCCACCGTAGTTGTAGTCTCCCACAATTCCAGGCCGCGTAAATTTATCGATCGCCCCTTTTTTCGGTTTAGCCCCTGTAAACGATCTTTCTGTCAGCAGCAGCGCTATTTCGTCGCGGTTTTCCGGCTTACTACAATACTGGCAAGCTTCCACCATTGCCTTAACCAGTGAGTAATAAGTCTTCGGGTTTTCGTCAATGAACGATTGCATTACTCCCAAAACGCGATCGGGATGTCCCTCCCAAACTTCCTTGCCTTGCGCGAAGGTAAACCCGACACCCAAATTACCTTTAATTGCCCGCGTATTCCAAGGTTCTGCCACCATGTAAGCCTGCATCGCCCCGATTCTCATATTCGTTACCATTTGAGGCGGCGGCACAATAATTACCCGAAATTCTTTGAACGGATCGACACCAGCAGCGGCAGAGATATAACGCACAAAGTATTCGTAAATAGCAGAACTTAGTACAACTGCCCAAACTTTATTTTCTACTGGTTGACTCTCAAAAAAACCTCGAAATTGTTTGCCAAATTCTTCTAAATTGCCGTTGTATTCGTGCCACGGGCGCAAACCAAAATCCCACATCGCTTTGCTCATCGTCATCGCGTTGCCGTGGCGGTGGATTGTCATGGCGGCGCACATGGGTGCGTGGCCCGCTCCTTCAGCCCCAATGCGGGCGTTTGTGACTGCGCCAGATACGACTGGGGAAGCGTCCAGGCGGCCGAAGATTATGCCGTCGCGAGAGGTTGCCCAGCTTGCTTCGCGGTTGAGTTTGACGTTTAAGCCGTATTTACGGAAAAATCCTTTTTTCCAGGCGATCGCAAATGGTGCACAATCGTTAACGGGGACGTATCCTATGGTTAAATTTGGTTTTTCTAAGGTTTGAGAATTGACGATCGGCTTTACTGCTTCGGCTTCTTCAGTCAGTCCTTTTGCCGATCGATCCGCGCTAATTGCACAAGAAGATAAAGCCATTCCCGCCGCCGCCGCACCCATTCCTTGCAAAAACTCTCGGCGCTTCCATTCATTTGAAAACGTGTTGCTCATATTTAATTTGACTAATTACTGTTAACTGTTGACTGTTGACTGTTGACTGTTGACTGTTGACTGTTGACTGTTGACTGTTAACTGTTAACTGTTGACAACTGACAACTGACAACTGCTTTCCTAACAACTGCCAACTGACTAATGACTAATGATTAATGACTGAGCGGTGCGTTACCAATTCCTGAATTTTGCCAACCGCCGCGTCGAGCAACAATCCAGTTAAGCCAATTACAAACACCGCTAAAAATACCGAACTCAGATTCAAACGGCTCCACTCATCCCACACAAAAAAGCCAATTCCCACACCGCCTGTCAACATTTCCACCGCCACAATCACCAACCAAGCAATCCCCAAACTAATCCGTAAACCTGTAAAAATGTATGGCAAACTCGCAGGCAAAATTATCTTGGTAATCCGCCTCCAGCTAGACATTTCCAACACTCGCGCCACATCCAAATAATCCTTGGAAACGCTAGATACTCCCAAAGCTGTGTTGATCATTGTCGGCCACAAAGACGTGATAAATATCACAAAAATTGCCGACGGATCTGCTAAATTAAAAATCGACAAGGCGATCGGCAGCCAAGCTAGCGGGGACACCGGTTTGAAGATTTGAATCACCGGATTGAGCGCCATCATTGCCGGTTTCGACATCCCGATCAGAAATCCCACGGGAATCGCCACTGCTGCACCCAGCAAAAATCCCAGCAACACCCGCCGCAAACTCGCTAGCAGCAGCCAGCCAATGCCTAAATCTCCAGGCCCGCGCTGGTAAAATGGATGCAATATGTAATCTAAATTAGCGATTAACGCCTGATATGGAGTGGGAATCAAATCGCTTTTGAAGCTGGCAACAATCCACCACAGGCCAAGAATTCCCAAAAAACCAGCCGCTGGCAACAATACACTATCTCGGATGACTGCGGGTTTTGCCCGCTTCCACGCTGCAACTCCGGCCACTGCGATCGCAGATAAATTAAGTTGAATTGACATTTTAATCTCCTCAGAGTCAGGGGCGGTACAAGAATCTTGAACAATACCAACCGGAGACACTGATGAAGCCAAACCATCTATTAAAGACAAGTTGACTCTTCAGTCTCTTCTCAATGCCTACGAAGTTAGCTGACGGGCTAGGACTGAGAGATGTCCTTCTCTAGAGATTTCAAAATCAAAAATTACACTCAAATTTTGCAACTTTTAACTTTCCTCTTTAATTCTGTAGAGATTCGCCCCGAAAATTGGTTCCTCCGCTCCAGCGACACGCTCGTCTTGGCAACTTGTGCGATCGCGCAGCACTGGATTAGGCTTGACTTTTGCAGCCAATTTTAATTAACCTAGCACGAGCTTATAATTTTGTCAATACGTCTCTAGGAGTAGACATGGGCGATTTTAAATACTTTAATTAAACCGCCCACTGCTAAAACTCGCGGGTGATTAATTTTGGGATGCGGCAAGTGTTTTAAATCGTCCAATTATTTGTGCCAGATTTCGGGGAATAGCCAGGGCAGAATAACTACTATAGCAATCCTACTGCGATCGCACCTTCCAAACTTAACTTGACAAAATAATCGGCAAAGCTCCTGTTAATAGCATCGCCGACAAGAAAAGTCGCCGGATCGCCTACGATTGTCACCAGTCCCGAACTGTTAGCTACAAATACCCTTAAAATTAGTAATGGCACCAAATCTACACCGACTTCTTCTGCCATTGGCAGAATTAAGGGTGCTAGCAGCATGACAATCGAATTTCAAAGGTGGTACCCGCCACGTGATTGATTCGTGGAATCAATTCCATTATCGCAAATCGAAAATTCTCTCTTCCACCGCATTTATCCGTGGGATAAATCTACAATCTAAAATCTAAAATCAATTGACTGTCGTAGCATTGGGCAAAACTGCACAAATTGCCGCAGTAATCGCGATAATACCTAGCAAGAGGTTTTTGCCTTTTCCTTTCGCAAAAAACACCATTTGAGTTGCCAAGTAGTCGAATACTTTAGTTGGTTCAAAGGCTCTTACTATTACCATGGCTCCGAAGAATAAGCCCAACTTGGCGTCACTCCGACTGATATATTCGATCGCGTCGTTTAACGTCATCACATGGGTAAAAATCAGAATCAGCGCTCCCAGAAATGCCGCAACTGTTAGGTGTATCCATTCAATTATCGATAAAATTACACCTATAAATCTTGCCGCCGCGATCGCAGCTTGCGTGTTTTCTATTTAGTCCCCTGAACAAAATTAAAATTTTAAAACTTAACACTCTAGAATTGAGAGATTGTACTACTTTCTGGCTATTCCGTCAATAGATTTAAGTGCTGGTTTTGGCAGCAACAAGCTGGGATCGAGTCATCGACATTGATCCAGCACAGGGGAAAAATCACATCAAAACTACTTCTTTTGGCCCTGTCGCGATCGCCCGAAGTTTGGTATGGCGATCGGGCGATCGCTCCACTACAATGAAGCATGGGCAATATCTGCCAAAATTCACCCCCACGCAGACATTATGGACTACAGCCAAGTGCTCGCCGACAAAACCGATACTATCGTCCAAAACTGGATTGAAGCAGTTCGTCAGGATCGGAAAATTGAAACCGCTGATGCCTTACCGCACTCAGCGATCGAAGATCACATACCTCACCTGTTAGCGGCGATGGCAACCGTGCTTTCCCAATATCAAAAGAGCGAAATAAAAGTCATAATTGAAGCCAGTTTAGATCACGGATTTCTTCGAGCCGAACAAGGCTACGACGCCGCAGAAGTCGCCCGGGAATACCATTTATTGCGTCAAGTAATCTTCTCCCACTTAGAAGCCGAATTGCTAGCAGGAACCACCGCAGAAGTATTCAGAGCTTTTCGGCTGATAGATGCCGTAGTAGACGAAGCAATTGCCCAGTGTTTCGATAGCTACGTCGCTCAGAGGCTGCGGGAACTTCAACAAATCCAAACTCAGTTAACACTCACAAATCAAGAACTAAATCGCCTCGTCAGCGTCCATCAAGAAAACGTCTATCATTTAGCTCACGAACTCAAAACTCCCCTCAACTCAATTATCGGTTATTCCGAACTGTTTTTGCGCCAAGAAAAATGGCAATCCGAAATCAAAGATACCCTCCCGGGCATCGAACATATCGAGCGAGTCTTGCGAAACGGCAGACAGTTGCTGCGCCTAATTAATGACGCACTAGAACTTTCTCGCGCCGACAGCGGAAAAATTAAACTTCACCTGCGGCCAACTAATGTAAGATCGGTAATTAACACTGTAGTAGAAATGATGCAGCCACTGGCTGATGCTAAAGGATTAAAGCTCGCTGTTAGCAGCGATTTCGCCCCAAAACAAGTAATCGCCGACGCGCAACGCCTGCAACAAATTCTCACCAACCTGCTAAGCAATGCCATTCGCTATACAGAATCTGGTAGCATCGAATTAAGTTGCTACCACGCCGGAGACGGAAACTGGTCGATCGCCATTACAGATACTGGCATTGGCATCGCCCCCAAAGATACAAACCGCATCTTTGACCCATTCTTTCAAGCAGGAGAAGCCAGCAAACAGCACTTTTCCCCTGAAAGTACCGGGCTGGGATTAGCAATAGTATCGCGGCTTGTCACACTCTTGCAAGGCAAAATAGAGTTAGTATCAGAAATAGGAGTCGGCTCCACTTTTACCGTCATTCTCCCTCTAGAAGTTAAAATCCTTCAACCAGTAAGTTAAACATTAAGTTCAAATTTCCACATCCCAAAATCCTATGTCCGCAGCCAACCTTAGCCCTTCCACAACCGCCTTTCCCCTTACCGCCGTAGTCGGGCAAGCAGCAATCAAATTAGCCCTGCTCTTAGCAGCAGTCGATCCCGGACTGGGAGGAGTTGCGATCGCAGGCCGCCGAGGCACAGCCAAATCAGTCATGGCCCGTGCCTTGCACTCCTTGCTACCACCAATTGAAATTGTTAAAGACTCTTTTTGCAACGCCGAACCTGATGAAATCCTAGTGGAACAGGCATCTTCCCTGTCACCAGAAAATAACGGGCAAGATGCCCATTCCACAGTAGAAAATAATGGGAAAAATGCCCAAATAATCGATACTGACTCCTCAAATACTCAAATAATTCCTACACCATTCATTCAAATTCCTCTCGGTGTCACCGAAGACAGACTCTTAGGTTCCGTCGATGTCGAACAATCAGTAAGATTTGGCGAAACCGTATTTCAACCTGGACTATTAGCCCAAGCAAATCGAGGCGTACTTTATGTAGATGAAATCAACCTCCTTGATGACAATATTTCCAACCAATTGCTAACAGTATTAACCGAAGGGCGCAACCAAATAGAGCGCGAAGGAATTAGCTTTCAACATCCCTGCAAACCTCTATTTATCGCCACCTACAACCCCGAAGAAGGCCCGCTCAGAGAACATTTGCTCGATCGCATCGCGATCGTCCTTTCAGCCGACGCAGCACTCGAACTAGAAGAAAGAGTATATGCAGTAGAACAAGCTTTATCCTACTCCAGCTCCCCCCAACAATTTCTCAGTCAATACGCCGAAGACACCGACAACCTCAAAACCCAAATCATCCTCGCCAGAGAATGGCTCAAAGATGTCACCATTCAACGCGAACAAATTGCCTACTTAGTAGAAGAATCAATCCGAGGCGCAGTTCAAGGACACCGCGCCGAAATATTCGCAGTCCGCGTCGCCCGCGCCTGCGCCGCCATCGAAGGACGCACCGAAGTTAACGCCGAAGACTTGCGCCGCGCCGTAGAATTAGTCATCGTACCCCGCGCCACCGTCATCCAATCTCCCCCAGACGAAAACTCTCCTCCTCCCCCGCCGCCGCCACCGCCTCAAAAGCAGTCAGAACAAGAACAAGACGAACCAGAAAACGAGCAAGAAGACGAAGAAAACCAAGAAGACGAAGACAACCCGGAACCTCAAGAAGAACCAGAACAAGATACCATTCCCGAAGAATTTCTGTTTGACCCCGAAGGCGTAATTCTCGACCCCAGCGTGCTTTTATTCGCCCAACAATCCGCCAACAAACAAGGCAAATCCGGCAGCCGAACCACTATTTTCTCCGAAGATAGAGGCCGCTACGTCAAGCCAATATTGCCCAAAGGCCCCGTCCGCCGCATCGCCGTTGACGCCACTCTCAGAGCCGCCGCACCTTACCAAAAAGCCCGCCGCCAAAAGAATTCAGACCAAGAAGCAACCGCCAATCGAGAGAAGCGCGTATTTGTCGAACAGGGAGACATTCGGGCGAAGCGCTTGGCTAGAAAAGCTGGAGCTTTAGTCGTATTTGTCGTCGATGCTTCGGGTTCGATGGCCCTCAACCGGATGCAGTCGGCGAAAGGTGCGGTGATGCAGCTACTCACAGAAGCTTATCAAAGTCGCGACCAAGTTGCTCTGATTCCCTTTCGTGGAGAACAAGCAGAAGTGCTGCTACCACCGACTCGCTCGATAGCCTTGGCCCGCAAGCGTTTGGAAACTTTGCCCTGCGGTGGTGGTTCGCCTCTCGCCCACGGTTTGACGCAGGCGGTGCGCGTGGGAGTCAATGCGCGCCTGTCTGGAGATATTGGTCAAGTTGCGATTGTCGCCATTACTGATGGACGCGGTAATATTCCTTTGGCTCGTTCTTTGGGCGAACCGATTTTAGATGGCGAAAAGCCGGATATTAAGAAGGAATTGTTAGAAATTGCTGCCAAAATTCGCGGTTTGGGAATGCAGTTGCTGGTGATTGATACTGAGAGTAAATTTATTTCGACTGGTTTTGCGAAGGAGTTGGCCAAGACTTCGGGCGGGAAATACTATCACTTGCCGAAAGCTACCGAACAGTCGATCGCAGCCATGACTAAAAATGCTCTACGCGACGCGATCGGCTAAAATCTTGATACCCGTATTGATCTGCGGTTAAAAAGTCTAATTTTTAACTCTCACTCTCCGGCGAGTCACCACCAGCGAACCCGCAACTAAACCTAACCCTACCACGGTCGAAGGCTCAGGAATTTTCACCGCCAAAGGCACGCGTCTGACCGTTCCTGGGTTCGGGCTTGGAGAAATTGTACCTTGGGGAGGTTGACCGACTTGAGCCAGCAGAAAATTTTCTGAACCCTGCCGGACATTAGCTGCAAGGGCAGCTTGAGCGCCGGACATAACGGCCGCAGCCAAGCAGATTCCGGCTGTCAGTGGAAATAATTTGCGATCAAAAAAGGTGGGCATTAGAGATTACCTGTTTAGCATTTTGTCGATACGAGTTAAATATCTCGATCGTTCATTTTTAGAGCATTCCCTGTCTCAGCTACCTTGACAACCAACTCAACAGATTTTAGATGCGAGATTACTGGGTTTTGCTGTTCCTAGTTTCAACTCGCGTCCCAAACCTAAAACCCCCCAATCAACCGCGCCCCCTGCCTCAAGCATAGAATCTTCAATCTTAAATCGTAAATCCGAAACCCAAAATTGATTGACCTCAGCTATCTTCAATTCGATCGACTTTAACGTCGTCCTTCACCGCAGATAGCCGCAGCCGCGACGCCGAATACTGCAAATGGGACGATTTTGTCCCGACACAACAGCTACACGGCACAGAATTACTTCTACGCCGTCAATCATAAACAATCAATTCCTGCTTTTAAGTGATCTCATCCCCGTTCTTTATCAAATCTTTAAACTATTCCAGGTTTTGTCAACAGAGTGTAAAGCTGTCAAAATAGAGATAGTAACTCTCAGCCAAAATTAGGTAAAATCTCGTGAGCAACACTAGCAATTTCCGCGAAGCCGTGCGCGAGGCGAAAAACCAGGCGCTGGTAGGCCCCAACGTCATCGCCAACGCCCTCCCCTTCGTCGGCGGCGGACTTGTCTTAACTGCGGTAGGAACCTACGGTGGCCTCGGAGTGATCCGCAACTATCCCGAAATCTTCCTTCCCACATTTATCGGCGCGATCGTCCTAGAATTAATTCTGTTCTTTGTCGCTCGCGGTGCCGCCGAACAAGGTAACAAAAACACCGCTTTGCCCCTGCTGGCTACCTACAGCCTGCTATCCGGCTACACCCTCAGCGGATTAATCTCTGTAGCCCTCAGAAGCGAAGGCGTAGGCATCTCAGGCATCGGTTTTGCAGCCCTCGGCTGTGGCATTACCTTCATCGCCGCCCGCCAAATTGGCTCCAACTTGTCCGAAACAGATGGGATGGCCCTCACCAAAACTATCAGTTTAGGTGTGATTGCTTTATTAGTAGTCGTTGGCGGTCAATTTCTGCTATCTCTATTTGGCGTTTACACTCCAACTTGGTTGGAAATTGGCATTTCTGGTATCGGCGTATTTATATTTGCTGGTGCTGCAATTGTTGATTTTTATATTCTGCCGCGCAGCTACCGTGACGATCAGTATTTACCCGCCGCTTTGTCGATGTACTTGACTTACATCAATTTATTCATCTTCATTTTGCGTCTGATGATTGCTCTCAACGGCCGCGATTAATTGAAACTTTAGATCAAAAAGCGCGACTCGATCGAGTCGCGCTTTTTTTATGGTATATCAAAGTTTCCGCTCAAATTTGCATTCATCCGTGTTCATCCGCGGTGAAAACTTTTTCTTATTAGTCAGTCCTGGACGCAGAATCGACCTATGTAGGCTGCAACCTAAACACCTTACCTCGATGATTCGCGCCTCAAACCACTTTTTGACCTGAGTGTTGTTAGTATTTCTGCCACAACAAGTCAGCGGGAAGCTAAGATTAACATTACACCCCACAACTAGGAAAAGTAACAGTGGAAGTTCTAGACATCAAGCACAATATCCAAACATTGTCCGATCGACTGGGAACCACCCAGGACTATCTTTGACATCCCCGCACTCACCGCCAAGATTCAAGATTTAGAGCAAGTCTGCGCCCAACCAGCATTTTGGGACGATCAAGAGGAAGCCCAAGAAACCCTCCAAGAACTTAACGACTTCAAATCTCATTTAGACCAATACCACGGCTGGAAAACGAGCTTAGAAGACGCTAGAGCTATTTTAGAACTGCTGGAGTTAGACGCAGACGAGTCCCTGTTTGAAGAAGCCTCATCCAGTCTTTCTCGGTTAACCCGCGAACTCGACCTGTGGGAACTGCAACAATTACTATCCGGGCCCTACGATGAAGGCGGCGCCGTTTTGACAATTAACGCTGGGGCTGGCGGCACAGATGCTCAAGATTGGGCCGAAATGCTGCTGCGGATGTACACCCGCTGGGGCGAAAGTCAAGGTTACAAAGTACATTTAACGGAGATTTCTGAGGGAGAGGAAGCCGGCGTTAAATCTGCTTCTTTGGAAATTGTCGGTCGCTACGCTTACGGTTATATGCGATCGGAAAAAGGTACTCACCGCTTAGTTAGAATTTCACCTTTTAATGCTAACGACAAGCGTCAAACCAGTTTTGCAGGCGTTGAAGTGATGCCGGTGCTCGATCGATCCGTAAAGCTGGACATCCCCGAAAAAGACTTGGAAATCACTACTTCCCGCGCAGGCGGCAAGGGCGGGCAAAATGTCAACAAAGTAGAAACCGCAGTCCGTATCGTTCACATTCCGACAGGTTTAGCCGTGCGCTGTACCGAAGAACGCAGTCAGTTGCAAAATAAGGAAAAAGCGATGGTACTGCTGAAAGCGCGCCTGTTGGTGATTGCGAAGGAACAGCGGGCTTCGGAAATTGCCGAGATTCGCGGCGACATGGTGGAAGCGGCCTGGGGTCAGCAAATTCGGAATTATGTGTTTCACCCATACCAAATGGTCAAGGATTTGCGGACTGGAGTGGAAACAACCGCGATCCTAGATGTGATGAACGGTGAATTAGACCCGTTTATTCAAGCTTACCTCCGTCAGGAAAATCAGTTAGTCAGTTGACAGTTGACAGTTGACAGTTGACAGTTGACCTGTGGTAGGGGCGGTACCCCGCCCTCTTAGTTGACAGTTGACCTGTGGTTAGTAGTCAATTAACTGTCAACTGAATGAAGAACCTATTTTCTGGTATAATTTTGAGGTTTTGGGCGATCGCGCTGCCAGAAAGCTTGATATCATAAAATTTGATCTAACAAACACTAAGGAGAAAGAATGACCCAAGTTGTAATCGGCGAAAACGAAGGGATCGAGTCAGCCCTGCGACGGTTCAAGCGACAAGTTTCCAAAGCAGGGATTTTCCCCGACATGAGAAAGCACCGCCACTTTGAAACCCCGTTGGAAAAGCAGAAGCGCAAAGCTATTGCCAGAAGGACGAAGAGACGCTTCCACCGCAACAACAAACCCTAGAATTAGCACTAAATTGATTCGGCACATATAATGCCTTGCGATTCTAGTACCGCAGCGACTCGGAGAATCACCGCTTCGCTGTAGGGAGCACCAATAATTTGCACTCCCAAGGGTAAAGCGCCGGGCCGCTGTACGGGCACGCAAAGAACCGGCAAGCCAATAAATGATAAGGGTTGGGTGAACAGTCCGAGATTAGGACGCACTCTTGTTTCTTGTCCGGCTATTACCATTTTCTCGACGCCAATTAAAGGCGCAGCAATCGGGGTTGCTGGTGCGAGAATAATATCAGTTTGTTGAAAAATTTCCCGAATTCGATCGCGATACCACTGTCTGAATCTCTGCGCTTGCAAGTACCAAGTCGCCGGGATCAGAGTTCCGGCCAAAAAACGATCGCGCGTCGCCGGATCGAAATCTTGAGGGCGCGATCGCAAATTGTCGAGATGCAAATTTGCCCCTTCGCAGGCCGTAATGATAAATGCAGCAGCCCGCGCGCGATCGGATTCCGGTATGCTGACAGTTCCAAGCCCCCCAATTTTCGGGGGGTTTGTTGTTGTTTTTACTATCTCCATACCACAATTAAGCACATTTGTCAAGGCTTGGGCAACTATTTCTACGGCATCCAATGCTTCCGGTTCGGCTTCTGTCGCAAAATACCCGTCAGCAACTGCAATTCGCAATCCTTCGATACCTTGATTTAACTGCGGTGAACAAAGTTCGGGAGGACGTTTAGTGCAAACCGGGTCATCATTATCAGACCCTTGGATGATATCGTACAGCAGCGCCATATCTCGGACCGATCGCCCAAACGGCCCCACACAATCCAAACTACTCGAAAACAAACAAGTTCCAGCCCTTGACAAACGACCGTAAGTAGGCTTAAAACCAAACACACCACATAGCGCAGCCGGTACGCGGATGGAACCATTAGTATCCGAGCCCAAAGTAACGGGTACTAAACCCGCAGCCACCGCAGCAGCCGAACCACCACTCGAACCGCCGGCGATGCGTGTAGTATCGTGGGGATTTCGAGTTGCGCCGTAGTGGCTGTTTTCGGTGACAAAACCGTAGGCGTACTCATCCATGTTGAGAGTACCTACAAGCACCGCACCCGCTTGTCTGAGTCTGGCTACCGTCGCCGCGTCGCGGGTAGCCGGAGGGTTGTCAGCATTGATTTTTGAGCCTGCGAGAGTGGTAATTCCGCCGACATCGAAGAGGTTTTTGACGGCGAAGGGAACACCTGCTAACGGGCCTGGATTTTCGTGATTTGCGATCGCGCGATCGACTTTTTCGGCATCGGCGATCGCACTTTCAGCCATGACATTAGTAAAACAGTTAAAAGCTCGATCGGCAACAGCAATCCGTTCCAAAGCAGAATTTACAGCCACTGTAGCCGTAATCTTACCGCTTTTAACCGCCGCTGCCGTAGCAACCGCATCAGCCTTATCTAAAAAAACATCTGCATTCATCTGCGCTTAAAAATTTAAGGTTCAAACACTGGCGCTGCTTCTATTTCTGGGGGTAAGGGGAATTCAGTAACGAGTCGGGCGATCGCAGCTATTCTCTCGAAGTTTACCACAACACCGGGGCGGTGTTCTGGGTCTAAGGGTAAGTTTATCAGTTCCGCAGTGCGATCGACATATTCTTCTATATTTATCATAAGTCCATCCAAAAAACATCAGCGTTCATCAGCGTACATCTGCCCTCATCTGCGGTTAAAATCTAAGATTCAGATATAGGTGCGATCGATTATTGTATTGTAAGGGCGATCGGGCTGTCAGTTGTTATTGCTCAGTTTTTTGTATTCCTCTGATTGTCTGATATCATCTAAAGGTGATTTTTCCTCTAGTGCTTCATCCGCACAAAACTTTATACATACCTGTGTTTCACCCAACTGTAAATCTTCATTAACTTCTATTTTAATCTTTCCTTTTTGCCAACCCTTAGAACCAATTTTGAGAACTTGACAATCGATTCCTTCTTTAGGGGAGTTCCAGTTTATTTCAGATCCCAAAATTATTATTTGTTCGTTGATCCGCAGCTCGTTCATACAATCAATTATCTGTTTCTTACCTCCTTGGGTATTATGTTCTACATAAGTCTCAAGTATCTTACTAAACCTGCTGGCGGTTAACTTTTTAAACCTACGCACCATAAAAGTAGCTTCATCGAATAACAAAACATCATCATCGCCAACTGTCTCATAGTTTTTATTGGCTTCATTTTTTTCGTTCATTTTATTTCGCAAAATTATGCTGATTCCTATTTGATACCATTTCAAGCTATCTAAGTCAAGCTGGTTAACAAAATCAATTGACTCTCGCACTTTTCCAACTCAAACACTGACAGTTTCCCGCAACTTCTCAACAGCGACATCCAGCGTCGGCAAATCAAAATCCTCAGCATCCATCAATTCCTTAACCTTCTCAAAAATCTCAACTTCCGCCTCTTCTTGGTCTGTCAGCTTATCATAAAAATAAGGGTCAGTAAACCACTGCTCAAACGCTATCATTAACAAGCCATTGGGCGAAACTTCAAACCGCCAATACTTAGAAACCCTGCTATCAACCACTTCAAACATCGGTGCCGGATTCTCCATCGGATAATAGCTAAAAATATCGTCGCAGATATAGTACCAAATAGTTCCTTTCCATTCTCGGATAGCATAAACAACATACTCCTTGCCTATTGTTAGTGCAAAGTTAATTTTTTCAGTGTAACCGCGTGGTGGATCTATATATTCTTCAGGGAGAGATTCACCCGTATTAGCAATACAACGAATTTTCATAACTTGATTACCTACAGATTTTTAGGGGCTGTTTTGGGATACTGTCGCTTGAATTTGAACTCCACCTCTTGAAGAGTCTGACTGTTCCGAAACCAATGGACTTGTACGGAAGCTCCATTAATTTCAAAAGCCTCAATACTTGTCATTTTATCCCAATCTTCAGAATTCCCGCCATAAACAGCAATAAGTCTCGGTGCATCCCCCAATAGACTATCTGTACCACGACGAATTACTTTGCAATTACCAGCCTTAGCATCTTGCAGGAGCAATTGCTCTGGTAAATTTCTCGGACTCTCATCTGGAATAGCACCTTGATTCATAGTGTAACAATTTCAGATGTTGCTCAAATAATGATTATGCCCTATGTATTGTGCCATCCAATCTTTCAAACGAGAAAATATCAGACAATTTCAAATTCCAGATTATGACTTATTACAAAATCATGGCTGAAGTGGTCAACTATATTAGTATCGCTCAATTCCAGATTGTAAAAATCAACAAAATCTGCATCAAAATACGGCCCAGCGTGCCAAGTTCCAGTTTCTAACTTAATAAAACAATTACCCGGAATCCGAAAAGCAACAATATCCTCTAAAGTCGGTTTATCGCTATCCCCAGGAGGTGCAACCGCCATCAACCAATCCTTCCCCTCCAGAGAACCCAAACACTGCGTACATTTAACGTGTCGCGTGATTTTACCAAACTTGCGACCTTTCTCGTGCAACCGCATAATGTAAAATCTAGGAATGCCATTTTGTAAATTTAACCTAGCATCCTCAGCATCAAAAAACTTACCATCAAAACTCGAAGAGATAACTTGACCGTAACTCCGAAAATTCTCCGATGTTATCCATTGTGCAAACAACTGCTTAATCGAAATTGATTCGCTCATAAATCCCAACATCTCCTCGCTCATTTCATCAAAAACATAATACAGATACTCCTCTCTCTCTTCTCTGCGCCCTCTGCGCCCTCTGCGGTAAAAAAATCTAATTCCTTTCTCGATCGCCCAAAACACCATTACAATCACGCATCAGCACACCGCTGCAAAAACCGAGCCGGAATATCAGGCCTCGCCCCCCAATGCAAGTGCAAATAAGCAGCATGAACTTGATAAACCGCCCAACCCTCAGCAACCGCATCAACCTCCCCCCGCTTCCCGTACCTCCAACTGTGATAAACTGGATTAGTCGGTTCTACAGTCAAGTGCGATCGATGAAACTCATGTCCGCAAACCTCATCCCCCACAACTAACACCGAACTATCTCTCACCACCACAGTTTCTCGATATCCCAAAGTCAAACGCTTTCCCATTTCAGCAGTAGACTGCAATATTCCCACCCCTTGCCAAGAATTGCCCTCGAAGTCTACAATAGAATCGCACAAGTACATCAAACCCCCGCATTCGGCATAAGTCGGCATTCCCGCAACGATCGCACTTTTGACAGAATCTCGAATCACCACATTACCGCTCAATTCCTTCGCAAAAACTTCGGGGAAACCGCCGCCAAAATACAACCCTTGAATATTGTCAGGAAACACAGCATCATCAAGCGGACTCCAAAATACTAACTCCGCACCTAACTCCTCTAATAAATCAAGATTGTCCTGATAGTAAAAATTAAAAGCCCGATCGCGCGCCACTGCAATCCGCACCCCAAATTTCCCATCCAAACTGTTGACAACCTCATCTTTTTCGGTTACAATAACCGAAGGGAGACTGTGTCTACCCAAAAGTTGCTCAGACCCCTCACCCCCCTCATTAGAAGTAGCAGCCAACATTGGCAAAAGTTTTTCCCAATCAAAAGCCACAGCAGCCAAATCGGCCAACTTATCGATCGCAGCATGAAGATTCGGCAACTCCTGGGCCGGAATCAGGCCTAAATGGCGATCAGGAATAGTCACAGCCTCATCCCGTCGCAGCACCCCCAAAATAGGTAAATCCAGCGGTTCCAGAGCATCTGTAAGCAACTCCAAATGTCGATCGCTCGCCACTCGATTCAGCACCAAACCAGCGAAATTAAGATTTTTGTCAAAAGAGCGAAAACCGTGGGCGATCGCAGCCACAGAACCAGATAGCCTGCTGCAATCGATTACTAACAGTATGGGCAAATTCAGCAAAGCAGCGACATGAGCTGTAGAAGCAAAGGAAAAATCATAATTCTCATTCCCCCCTTCGGGGGGGCAGGGGGGGGTTGACTTTTGGGATGCGTAGGGGGCAGTTGACTTTCCCCGCTTGGGGGGGGCAGCGGGGGGTTGCCTTCGACTCACGCCATCAAATAAACCCATTACTCCTTCAACCAAGGCACAATCGACATCTTGAATATGACGATAAAAGCACTTCTGCACGTAAGATTCAGAAGTCAATATAGCATCTAAATTCCGACAGGGACGACCAGTCACAAAAGCATGAAACATTGGATCGATGTAATCTGGGCCAACCTTAAAAGATTGAACATTCAAGCCGCGACGGATTAAATAAGCTAAAAGGGCGATCGTAACAGTCGTCTTTCCCGCACCGCTGCGTTCGCCAGCAATTACTAAAGTCATAGTTCTCGATTATTCACTAACAATAAAGAAGATTATTAATTTAAAATTGATAACTCCTAAAAAAGTGGGACCGACATTGCCAGCCCCACTGAATATTAACTCAATCCTCTCTTTACTGCTTAGCTAACTTCAAAATTTGAGCTGTGACTGCCAAACTTTCTTCGTAAAGCACGTCGCGGCCCCAACTTTGCAAGTGCTGACCCAGTAACTGTTCTGTCACTTGATCTAACAGGGGAGTCACTTGATTAAAGCGATCGGTTTGAGCACCGCCCTTTGTTTCCATCCGCATACAGCCGCCAGCTTCCGAACACAAAACCGTACCGCAGTCAGCATTCTCGTTAGTAGAATTCAAACGCAGAGCAATCAAATCCCCAGGGACATCACCACTATCCGCAGTTGGAATCGCAGCCAACTCTGCTTCGATCACCCGATCGTCAACACCGACAAATTTAATCCGTTTGATTTGGTAGTCGCCCTCCTCCTGCTTGAAAGCAACCGGACGCCACTGAAGCCGACTCGCCAGCCAGCCCAAATACATCAGCGCTTGAGTCGAATTACCACGTTCGTAATCGATCGTCACGCGATCGATTTCCCGAATTGCCACACGGCGTCCCGGCGGATCGAAAGCCTCAGCAGCCAACTCCTGCCACGCAGCCAGTCGGCGCCAATTCAGATCCGCGATCGGGATTCCTTCCTCAATCAAACTTTGCATCAACAGCAATTCAGCCTCTGAAGAGGCAAAACAACTAGAGTCAATAATCACCGAACTGCTAGTCGCTGCTAACCGCTGGAATAAATCGCGATCGGCATCAGGAGTCGCTTTCCACCATAGCAGGGTTGGCAAATCCGCGATCGTCAACCCTGTCACGATACCGCTCACCCGTTCCAGAGCCGCTTCCGTACCCCGGAGCGTAATATACTCGCAACAAATCAGATTGCCACTGCCACCCTTGTGAACCGGACAATAAGCAGCTACTTGAGCCTGAACCCCCGTATCTTCCCCCGCCGTCGGACACAGAGCAATAATTCGGCACGGGTTCGCAGCAACAATCGCGTCCGCTACAGCCGAACCCCCAGAATTAAAACCCGTTGGCCCTAACTTACTGCCATTTGAGTTTTTGCGAGCTATTTCTTCGCGCAAAGTTGCTAGCAATTCAGCATTAGCTTTGCCAGTTCTCGGCAAGCCGTAAGCTTTTTGAGCAGCCCTGATGCTAGATGCTGTCATCGGCCCGGTAATACCATCGATCGGACCATCATAAAAGCCGACATCCGCCAATAACCGTTGAGTTTCTTCGGGTTCGTAGACTACAAAAGTAAAAGTTGTGGCTCTAGTGGCGATCGGAAAATCGCCCTTCGACCCTGATTCTCTGTAACTTTCCCAAATTTTAGCTAATTCTGCCTCTATTTGGTCGATCGAAACATCTTTCGGACTTTGCAATGAAACTAGAGGTGGAGCTTTCATCGGTGTCATAATCATCGGTTTTTTCTCCTTTTTTATTTGTCTGTTGACTGTTGACGGTTGACTGTTGACTGTTGACTGTTGACTGTTGACTGTTGGCAATGCCCAATGCCCAATGCCCAATGCCCAATGCCCGATGCCCGATGCCCAATAACTCTTAAAGTCTTCGCCACTTGCGGCCGTCTCGATTAATTAGCAATTCTGCCTCCGCAGGCTCCCAAGTACCCGCTTCATACTGAGGAACCAGTGCCGGATCGCTCGGTGCTTCCCAGGCCATCAAGGCTGGTGTCACGATCCGCCAAGCTTCTTCCACTTCATCAGAACGAGTGAACAAAGTTTGGTCGCCCAACATACAATCAATTAACAGGCGATCGTAAGCATCCGAAGAAGTCACCCCAAAGGAAGAACCATAACTGAAATCCATATCCACCGTCCGCGTCCGCAAATCCGGCCCCGGCATTTTCGCCTCAAACCTCAGCGAAATCCCCTCATTGGGATGCACGCGCATGGTCAAAACGTTAGGAGTAGTTTGTTGAGCCGCTGACTGAAAAATCATCAGGGGCACTTCGCGAAACTGAATGGCAATTTCGCTGACTTTTTTCGGCAACCGCTTCCCCGTCCGCAAGTAGAAAGGCACCCCCTGCCAGCGCCAGTTGTCGATCGTAAACTTCATCGCTACGAAAGTTGGAGTCATGGATTGAGGATTGACTCCTGGTTCGGTGCGGTATCCGGGTACTGGTTTGCCCTTCATCCAACCAGCGGAATACTGGCCGCGAATCGCCGAATTCTCTAAGTTTTGCAAGTCAGCTAAGCGTGTTGCTTGCAGAACTTTCATTTTTTCAGTACGGATACTATCAGCATCTAGGGAGTTGGGCGCTTCCATTGCTGTCAGACAAAAAATCTGCATCAAATGGTTTTGCAGCATATCCCGCAAAGCCCCAGAGGATTCGTAGTAACCGGCTCTATCTTCTACGCCCACTGTTTCTGCAACGGTAATTTGTACGTGATCGACAAATTGGCGGTTCCACAGCGGTTCAAAAATCGCATTCGCAAATCTAAAAACCAGGAGATTTTGAACAGTTTCTTTGCCCAAATAATGGTCAATCCGGTAAACTTGCTGTTCTTGACAAACTTCCTGGACTACTCGATTGAGAGCTTTTGCTGAATTCAAGTCACGGCCGAAGGGTTTTTCAATAACTAAGCGATGTTTGATGGGATCTGCCAGCATTTTAGCTGCGCCCAATTGCCGAATCGCTTCGGGAAAGAAGTTGGGAGAAACGGAAAGATAAAATATATGGTTGCCGCGGGTTCTCCTTTGTTGGTCGAGTTCTTCTAGGAGGGCTTTGAGTTTTTCATAGCTTTCGGGGTTGTCAATATCGCCCGGACAGTAGAACAAACTCTGAGCAAAGTCTTCCCAAAATTCTTGATTGCCAATCCCGCCACCAAATTCCTCAATGCCCTCGCGCATTTGCTCCCGGAAATAATCGTGACTCCAAGGGCGACGTGCGACTCCCACGACGGTAGTTTCTGGTGGCAAACGTCGATCGCGCTTCATCTGATAAATTGCTGGTACGAGTTTGCGCTGGGTGAGATCCCCGGAGGCTCCGAAGATCACCAGAATTTGTGGTTCTGGCATCCGTTCTTTTCGCAAACCTACCCGCAGCGGGTTTTCAAGAATTGTGACCATTTATTTATTTTGCCCCTTCTAATGCTGTCAGTCTTGCGAGTACAGCTTGATAATTGTTTGTCATTTCTGCTAGTTTTTGGGTCAGCGAGTTAATCTGTCCTTCGTATTCTGCCTTGATTTCAGCTCTGATTTCCTCTCTGAGTTCAGATCTAACTTCTTCTCGAATTTTTCTCCTTTCAACCGCCAGACGGACTTCCCAATCTCGATCGCGCTGTAGCAATTCAGCTTTCAACTGTCGATTTTCGGCTCGAAGTTGCTCCATTTCCAAAGCCACAGCAGCACGCCGATCTCTCTCTCTGTTTTCTTGTCGGATTTGCTCTCTAAGCCGCTTATTGTCAGATCGCAGTTTCTCCAGTTCCGAATCAGTCTCTTTAGGCGTTCGACCAGCTACTCCTGAAGGAAATCGCTGATCCACCAAGCGCTGAACTGCTGCACCAGTGGGCATACCGTTCGGCGACAACTTCAGAGCCTCTTGCCAGATTTCGAGTTGCAGTTCTGGTGATAATCCTGCTAGAGGACGGACTTGATTTTCTTTTGTAGGAATTTTGACACCAATTGGTGTCAAATTTTCGATGACCTGCGCTGCTGAAATAAATCGATGGGCGGTCTGCCTTGCTATACCCCATTTGTCGCGACAATAAATCTCAAAACTTTTATGAGTTTCCCGGTACAATTTCTGTTCGCGAATCTCATCCAAAGCTTTGCCAACTTCGTAAAATGTCTGAAGTCCATGATCCACTATCGATTCCAGTTCTTGAAGCCTGGCTTGTTCAGTGACATCAAGTTGGGCGGTGGCATACTCGCTTTTTAGTATGGTATTGGTAGTCTGCATAGCAATTATTCATTGGTAGGAAATGGAGGATTCGAGTTAAAGCTTATGGCGGCAGTCCTCCTAAAGGAGAGAATTGATTTTACTCTGTAGGATTTTTGTCACCAATTGGTGTCATTTTTCCAGGTTCGGGCTGAAAACTTAGCATTCAAGAGTCAAAAATCATAGTTGATTTTACTCTGTAGGATTTTTGTCACCAATTGGTGTCATTTTTTCCAGGTTCGGGCTGAAAACTTAGCATTCAAGAGTCAAAAATCATAGTTGATTTTACTCTGTAGGATTTTTGTCACCAATTGGTGTCATTTTTCCAGGTTCGGGCTGAAAACTTAGCATTAAAGAGTCAAAAAAAATAGTTGATTTTACTCAGTAGGATTTTT
>JANMLZ010000211.1:0-8887 GCA_031372825.1 Cyanobacteria bacterium OTE_58_metabat_593
AGTGCCGTTTCCCTACGCCAGATTAATTGTAGGGAAACGGCACTGCCGTCTCCTCTATCATGTATGAATGCAACTGTAATTGATATTATTCCTGATTCCTGATTCCCTTTTTCTTCTGATTCCTGATTGCTTCTACCGTTAAGCGATGCGATCGGCTATATTGTATTCGACACCAAATAAATTTGTTCGTGGGCGCGGTGCAGTTAAATAGTCGCTACCATGTTCTGAATCAAGATTGTCCGGCGTCAACAACAGCAAGGAAGTGTGGAATCATGCCAAAAATTTTAGTAGTGGACGATGTTCCCAGCGAACTAGAAATCATCTGCCGCATTCTGCAAGATGCCGGAATGCAGGTGATCCGGGCTGGCGACGGCGAAGAAGCGATCGCCCTGATCCGAAAAGTGCCCCCGGATCTCGTTGTTTTAGACGTGGTGATGCCGCGAATGAACGGATTTGAAGTAATCAGAGAATTGCGGGGCGATCGCGCAACTGCACATTTGCCCGTAGTATTTTGTACTCATAAAAACACTGATATCGATAAAGCTTGGGGAACAGATTTAGGCGCAGACGCTTACGTCAGCAAACCCTTTGAACCTCAGCAACTTGTCAACATTGTACAGCGTTTGCTATCAGCCTAAACTCAACATCAAAGGGAGCTATTGTTTAGAGTTTTTATAGGTAAGGATGAATGCTGACATTTTGTTAATGGCGATCCTCTCGCCCGGGCTGCGAAGTAGGCAAATACCAAACTCATTAAACAAAGTTTTGTTTTGTAAGCTACACTAGAAACTAAAAATAAGCAATGAAAACAACTGCTCCCGCCGCTGCGACTGGGACAAGTGGAACAAAGCAATTTCTCCTCTTCGGTCAAGGAGGCAGTCTGTTCGGCGTAGAATTAGACGCAGTGCGAGAAGTGCTTTCCCTCAAGGAACAACCAATTTCGCCGGTTCCGAACACCCAGCCATTTTTGCTGGGATTAACCAACTTGCGAGGCGAAATCTTAGCAGCAGCAGACTTCGGACGGTTTACAGGCCTCGATCCGGTTGACACCCACCACCCAAGCAGCCGCATCTTAGTGGTGGAAGCGCCCGATCCGCGAGATGTGAGATTGTCTAGAATGCGGATGGGATTGGCCGTCTCCCGCGTCGAAGGAGTTTTATCCCTAAATCCCGATCGCACTGTCTCGGCGGTAGATGTCAGTCCCGACTTAGCTCCCTTTTTAAAAGGTTTGTACAATTCCGAAGGACGCTTGCTAATGATTGTCGATGTAGAAGCGATCGCCCATTCCGAACGCTGGTAAATTGTTAACTGTTAACTGTTAACTGTTAACTGTTGACTGTTCACTGTTGACTGTTCACTGTTGACTGTTAACCAATAACCACTAACAAATAACAAATAACCACTAACTTATGCAACTTCTCTATTACTTTTTCGCAACGACTTTCACACTGACATTACCTGATATCTCCCAACCGCTGCTGATTGGTGTAGCGAATTCTATTGTTTCTTTGTGTTACTTTGCGATCGCCTCATTGATTACTTTAGGTTTGTGGCGAAGTCGCCAAGCTGGGTTCGACACCTTCGCCACAGTCACAGCATTTATATTTTGGAGTTGTGCCTTCGGGCACAGCGGTCACGCAGCAGAACACTTAGGATTGCCACATTCTCCAGTTTTGCAAACTATTTCCGATTGGCTGACTGTAATTCCGGCGATCGCCTTTTTAAGCCTCTCCAACCGCTACAGCTTCTTAGTAGGTTCCACCCAAATCCTCCAATCTAAAAAAGACACAGAACAAGCACTCAGCGAAACTACCCAGCGATTTCAGGCAATCTTCGATCAAGCTTTTCAATTGATCGCCCTATTGGAGCCAGACGGTACTCTGCTCGAAGCAAATCAGACAGCTATGGAGTTGGGAAATTTGCAACAGTCAGACGTGCTGGGGCGGAAATTTTGGGATACAGCCTGGTGGGCATCATCCCCAACTAACCAGCAGTGTCTAAAAACGAACATTAAACAAGTCTCCGCAGGCAAATTTGTCCGAGAAGAATACGAAATCACCGGATTCAATAACCAGGTGACAGTAATTGACGTGTCCTTTAAACCTTTATTAAATGAAGCAGGAGAAGTATTTCAAATACTCGCCGAAGGTCGCGATATTACTCAGCGCAAACAGACAGAAGCGGCATTGCAGCAGCTAACCGCAGAACTAGAGCAGCGAGTGAATGAAAGAACTGAGCAAATCCTGGAAACAAATACACAATTACAACACGAAATTCGCGATCGCACCGCAGTCGAACAGCAGCTATTACGGCTAAAATCAATTTTAGAAGCAACAACAGACTGGGTAGCTATGGCAGACGCCGAAGGGCACAGTATTTATCTGAACCGCGCCGCCAAAGAAATGTTGAACGTTGGCGAGAATACAGATTTAGCGGAAGTCAGCATTTCTGAGGTCATATCTCCCAAAAGTAAGGACACTATTGTGCAAGTCGGCATACCCGCAGCTTGCAAAGACGGGGTGTGGAGTGGCGAGACAATTTGGCAGACTTTAGACGGCCAAGAAATACCAGTTTCTCAGGTAATTATTGCTCACAAATCTGAGAAGGGAGAAGTTGAATTTCTGTCAACGATCGCCCGCAACATTGCCAGCCGCAAGCGCGCGGAACAAGCCTTGCGACAAAACTTGCAAATGCTCGACCTCGCCAGCGATGCTTTGATTATTCGAGAACTAGACGGTACGATTAATTACTGGAATCAGGGAGCCGAGCGAATGTACGGCTTTTCCAGGCAAGAAGCTTTGGGCCAAGTCACCGATCGCCTGTTTCATACCATCTTTCCCAAACAACCTTTGGCAGACATTTCGGCACAGCTCGAACACCAAGATTATTGGGAAGGAGAACTGATTCATAGCACCAATCACGACACTCAAATTACAGTATTCAGCCGCTGGACTTTGCAGCGAGACGAACAGGGAAACCCGAAGGCAATTTTAGAAACTAACAACGATATTACCGATCGCAAGCTTGCCGAAATCGAAAACAAAAGATTAATTGCGATCGTCGAAAACAGCACCGATTTTATCGGCGTAGCAACAATGGAGGGAGAGTCAACATACCTGAATCCTGCTGGAATGAAGCTAAACGGAATTCAAAATCTCGAAGAAGTCAGAAGCAAAAGTATATTGGAATCCTTCTCGAAGGAAGATGGGAAAATATTGACAGAAGAGATTCTTCCTGCTACTGTGCGAGATGGCTTGTGGCAGGGCGAATTCCGGTTGAGACACTTCCAAACCGGGGAAAATATTCCCATTGACTTTACCCTATTTACTCTCAAAGACCCAGAAACAGGCGAGCCTATTGGCTTAGCAACTGTGAGCCGGGACATTCGCGATCGCAAACGGGCAGAAGAAATGCTGCGCGAGCGCGAAAGACTATTCCGAGCCATTTTTGACCAATCGTTCCAATTCGTAGGGCTGCTTAAACCAGATGGCACTGTTTTGGAAGCCAACCAAACAGCCCTCGCTGCGGGCGGGCTACGACTAGAAGATGTAGTAGGCACTCCGTTTTGGGAAAACCAGTGGTGGCAGATTTCCCCAGAAGCCAAGCAACAGGTGCGTCAGGCGATCGCCAAAGCCGCCGCTGGCGAGGTAGTCCGCTATGAAGCCGACGTGTTAGTTGCTGGGGGTGCAGTAGCAACCATTGACTTCTCAATCAAGCCGATCGTAGACGATGACGGCAAAGTCGTGCTGCTGATTCCCGAAGGCCGCGATATCAGCGATCGCAAAGCCCTAGAACGAGAACTCACAGTGCGTCAAGCTCGGTTTGACGCATTTTTCGATGCCGCACCGGCGGGAATGTTTATCACCGACGACAAACTCCGGTTCTTGCAGTTCAACGACAAGCTCTCGGAACTAGGCGGTCAGCCAGCTTCAGCATACATTGGCAATAATATATGGGAAGCTGAACCCGCAATAGCAGAAGCCCTCGGGCCGCTGTACCAGCAGGTTTTCAGTAGCAACCAAGCCATTTTAAACATGGAACTCTCCCATCCCACCACCGCACAGCCAGATGTGACGCGGGATTGGCTGGCTTCTTACTTTCCTCTGCCGGGAGAAGATGGTAAGCCGATCGGGATTGGCGCTTTCATCTTGGAAGTGACCGATCGCAAAAACCTAGAACGAGAGCTGGCCTTGCGTCAAACCCGCTTTGACGCCTTTTTCGCAGCCGCCCCAGCCTCCATGTTTATCTTTGACGACCATTTGCGGTTCGTGCAAGTCAACGAGAAATTAGCCGAAACCACCGGGCCATCAGTTGCCGAACACCTCGGCCAAACGGTGAGCGAAGTTATACCCGAAATGGTTCATACCCTACAGCCGATGTTGCAGCAGATTCTCGACACCAACCAACCGTTTTTAAACATTGAGGTGTCGGGGACAACTGTCAACCAACCGGGCCTGATTCGAGATTGGCTGGCGTCTTACTTTCCTTTACCCGGAGAGGATGGTAGGCCGATCGGTGTTGGCGGAGTAGCGATCGAAATTACCGATCGCAAAAAAGCCGAAGCAGAGCGCGATCGGTTTTTCACCCTGTCCCTCGACTTGCTGTGCATAATCGATTTTGAAGGCAAATTCAAGCGCCTCAATCCCGCTTGGATAAACACCCTTGGTTATACGCCAGAGGAACTCCAAGACCAACCTTTTATCAATTTCATTCATCCAGACGATCGCCAACAAAGCGAAGCCGAAGCCGATAAAATATCCAGTGGCACCGAAATAATCGCTTTTGAAAATCGTTACCTTTGTAAAGATGGTACTTACAAATGGCTGTCGTGGAACGCCCGACCTTTGCTAGAAGAAAAAATCATGTATGCAGTGGCTCGCGACGTTACCGAAAGCAAACAGGCAATTACTAATTTACAAGAAACAACAGCACAATTATCTCGTTCCGAAGACGAATTTAGGCAACAAAGCAATCTCTTACAACTGCTAATTGACAGCATTGGCGAGGGCATAGTTGCTGCCGACGAAAAAGGTAATTTTGTGCTGTTTAACCCCGCCGCCAAAGATATCTTTGGCCTGGGTGCGACAGATACTCTTCCCGAACAGTGGTCGGCAAAATACGGTCTGTTTTTGCCCGATACAGTTACTCCATATCCCTCAAATGACATCCCTTTAACACGCACAATTCGAGGAGAATCAATTGACAACATAGAGGTTTTTACCAGGCACGCAGGCAAACCAAATGGTGCCTGGGTAAAAATTAACGGTAGGCCGATCAAAGACGAAACTGGAGCGATCAAAGGTGGCGTAGTTGTCTGTCGCAACGTGACCCAGGAAAAAGCATCCCAAGAGCAGATGCAGCAGTTGGCCCAGACACAGGAACGCTTGGTGCAAGAACTTAAAACGCGGCAAAATGCCCTCGACGAAGCTGCAATTGTCAGCGAAACAGACCTCAAAGGCACGATTACCTACGTCAATGAAAGATTCAGTCAAGTATCGGGTTACAGCATGGGAGAACTCCTCAACCGAGACCACCGCCTCGTCAATTCCGGCTACCATCCCAAATCATTTTTTCAAGAAACGTGGCTGACAATTTCTGGCGGGTTGGTGTGGAAAGGGGAAATCAAAAACCGGCGCAAAGATGGATCATTTTACTGGGTAGATTCGACGATTGCCCCCATTTTTGATACCAGCGGCACAATAGTCAAATACATCGCCATCCGCTTTGACATCACCGAGCGCAAAGAGGCAGAAGAAGGACTAGAAAAACTCGCAGCCGAACGCAAAGCAGAAGCCGATTCGCTGACTGAGCAAGTCCTCAAATTGTTGGGAGAAATTAAAGGCGCGGCTCAAGGGGATTTGACCGTTCGGGCGGAAGTTAGTAACGACGTTTTAGGTGCTGTCGCCGACTCTTTCAACTTCTTAATCGGTTCTCTGCGGAAGGTGGTAACGGGAATTCAAACTTTAGCAGAACAGGTAACATCTGCCACCGGCGAGTCAATTAACAATACCAGCCAACTCACCCAACAAGCGGAAGTTCAAGCAACCAAAATATCTGCTATCATGCGAGAAATCGATCGCATTGTCAACTCAATCCGCGACGTGCGAGATGTTTCGGTGCGCGCCGAAACAGTCGCCCAGGAGTCTTCTCACACCGCTGAAGCTGGGGGTATGGCGGTCGATAGAGCCGTCGAAGGCATTAACGAGCTCCGATTGACGATCGCCTCAACCTCAAAAATGATGAAACGTTTGGGCGAATCTTCCCAACAAATCGGCAAAATCGTGACTTCCATTTCTCAACTTGCTTCCCAAACCAATTTGTTAGCTCTCAATGCTACCATTGAAGCCGCCCGCGCCGGCGAACAAGGTTTAGGTTTTGCAGTTGTCGCCGAAGAAGTGCGGAAACTAGCAGAAAGATCCGCCGGCGCTACTGAGGAAATATCCGAAATTGTCGGTACAATTCAAGAAGAAATCAGCCGCGTCATGAAGGCAATGGAATCGGGAACGCAAGAAGTTGTCGAAGGCACAAAGCTCGCCAGCGAAGCTAAAACTCACCTGAATGCAATCATTGAAGTCAGTCGCGAAATGAATTCCTTGGTACAGAACATTACCCGGGCGGCGGCGAAGCAAACTGTTTCGGCTGAGGAAATTTCTAACAGTATGCAGCAAGTCAACGAGATTGCGAATACAACTGCTCAAAAAGGTTCCGACGTTAAGGAATCCTTGGACGATTTGTCCGGTTGTGTTAGCAAATTGCAAAAATCCGTGGCGAATTTCCGTTCGTGATCGGCCTCAATCGACTGATGATATCAATTCCCGTAGCATCGGAATTAATATTACTCACAGGCAGGACACCGCGAGTGCCCTTTCCCTACAATTAATCGCGGCGCAAGAAACGGCACTGCCGTGTCCTCTATATTATTCCGATGCAACCGGAAACGATATCAAATCCAGTTGCACGAGCGAAATGATATTAATTCATCTTTCTGAATGCTGTTCCCTTAATATTTTAGCAAGCCCTATTTAAATAAGTTAAATTCCGTACTCTGCTCGTTGCCGAACCTCCTTCTGATATCGTTTCCGGTTGCATCCGTATTGTTCAAATGTCCAAACAGTCAACAGTCAACAGTCAACCATCATCACGAAGAGTGCAACCGGAATTGATATGAATCAAACAGCCAAAAACCTCCCAATCACCTCATCACTCAACTCGCTAGTGTTTCCAGAAGCCACAATCCCGCCTTTTTGCATAGCATAATACCAGTCAGCTTGCCGCACAAAATGCAAATGTTGCTCCACCAACAAAACCGAAATTCCCCGAGTCGCAACCACGCGGCGCACAGCAGCTTCAATATCTAAAATAATCGACGGTTGAATCCCCTCCGTCGGTTCATCCAAAACCAGCAATCTCGGCTCACCCATCAAAGCCCTAGCAATCGCTAACTGCTGCTGTTGTCCGCCACTCAAATCACCCCCCATCCGTTCCAGCATAGTTTTCAAAACCGGAAACAACTCAAAGATTTCATCAGGAACTTCAGGATTTTTTGTCTTAGTTGGTTTCGCTTCCAAACCCAATAATAGATTTTCTTTAACAGTCAATCGTGGAATAATTTCGCGCCCTTGAGGAACGTAACCAATTCCCAATTTAGCCCGCTGGTGAGTCAACTTAGGAACAATAGACTCTCCCTCAAAACTAATAGTACCGCTGCGGGGTTGCAGAAGCCCCATCAGAGTTTTCAGCATAGTAGTTTTGCCCACACCATTGCGGCCGATCAAACAAACCATTTGCCCCGCATTAACACTTAAATCGACACCCCGAAGAATGTGACTTTCGCCGTAGTAAACATTCAGATTAGAAACTTGCAGCATATGTTCAATAATGGGTAGTTGGTAATCGGTAATCCGTTACATCCGTTACATCCGTTACATCCGTTACACAATCCGTTGCCGAACTTCTTACTCTTCCGGTTTTCCCAAATATACCTCAATTACCCGATCGTCATTTTGCACCTCATCCATCGTTCCCTCACACAAAACCGCACCCTGATGCAGCACCGTCACCTTTTGAGCAATTTGCCGCACAAACTCCATATCATGTTCAATCACCAACACCGAATGACTTTCGGCCAGCGAAACCAACAAATCTCCAGTCAGCACCGTTTCCTCATCAGTCAAACCCGCCACAGGTTCATCCACCAACAACAAATCAGGAGATTGGGCCACCAACATCCCAATTTCCAACCATTGCTTCTCCCCGTGAGAAAGCAAACCAGCCGAAACATCAGCCTTAGCAACTAAACCAATTGTTTCTAACAACCCAGAAACCGTACGTTTTTCAGCAACTGGAGCAGGCTTAAACAAAGTTGGAAATACATTTTTATCTCGGTTGCAAGATAGCTCTAAATTTTCGCGAGGCGTTAAATTCAAGTAAACTCGTGGCGTTTGAAACTTGCGGCCAACACCCAGACGGGCTATCTGATATTCCGACAATTTCCGCAAATTACGACCTTTAAATATTACCCGCCCTTCCGTCGGCTGCACCTTCCCGGTAATCGAATCGAGAAAAGTTGTTTTCCCCGCACCGTTGGGGCCGATAATCACTCGCAATTCGCCCGCATCCATACTAAAATTTAAACCGTTAATAGCTTTAAAACCGTCAAAGCTAACAGTCAAATTTTCAATTTCTAATACTTTTTGATTCATAACTAGCACTTAACTCACTAATCAAAAACAACCGATACCATTTGATATCAATTCCGGCTGCGCCGGAATAATATAGAGGAGACGGCATTTGCCTGTGCCGACAATTTTTTTGGGTTTGGGCACCGCAAATCCCGCTACAACGTATACAACGTTTATTATAATACCATTGAAAACGATTTTTTATT
>JANMLZ010000223.1:0-10892 GCA_031372825.1 Cyanobacteria bacterium OTE_58_metabat_593
AAAATTATCGGATATAACCCGGGTATAACGATCGCCCGGTGGGGCGATGGAGGACACGGCAGTGCCGTTTCCCTACCCTACAATTATCGGATGTAACCCGGGTATAACGATCGCCCGGTGGGGCGATGGAGGACACGGCAATGCCGTTTCCCTACCCCAAAATTATCGGATATAACCCGGGTATAACGATCGCCCGGTGGGGCGATGGAGGACACGGCAGTGCCGTTTCCCTACCCTACAATTATCGGATGTAACCCCGGATTTGTAGGGACACGGCACTGCCGTCTCCTCATTTCGGGTAATGCGTAAAATCGATCGCCCAATTCGATTTAATCATCGCCCAATTCGATTTAACCATCGCCCGGTGGGGCGATGGAGGACACGGCAATGCCGTTTCCCTACCCTACAATGATCGGATGTAACCCCGGATTTGTAGGGACACGGCACTGCCGTCTCCTCATTTCGGGTAATTTGAATTCAGTAACAAAATCTTCCGTATTGATTTGCTGTGCTTTGTCTTTTGGAGGTGCGTGTATGTCCTAAAAGTGTGGAGATGATGACGCATCGATCGCCCTTTTTGAGATGAGGATGAGATAGGGTGAGGGTTCCTTTTGATTGAATGCTTGTCTGGCCGCATTCGTCGGTTTTGTTATAGACTGGGCAACCTCGGTAATTGAACATGGCTCGCCAGACTGTTCCATTTTCTTTTACTTCGTTTGTATTCTCATTGACCTGGCGCAATGTTGTGTCATTTCTATTTATCCGAATTTGATATTCTAGGCTTTTCCATTGGTTGGCTGGTACTTTGGCTGGGAAAATTTCAGATTTGTGAATTGCTACTTGTACAGTGTTTCCTACTTCCTTGAAGCTGGCTTGCCATGCTATTTTGTCGCGTTTGGCGTTGCTTTGAGCTAGTTCCATTGCCCAATAAGCCCGATCGAGCGATTGCTTTAAACGGTGGTTGTTGATGAACATTAGCCAGCTTGGGGCGGCGATGGCGCTGAATATGCCGATGAGTGTGACGAGTATTAATATTTCAAGGAATGTAAAACCGGCAGCCGATGCAGTGGTTCTGCTTTTTAGCGTTTTGTTTATTGACACGTAGATGCACTCCTTGATATTTAGCTTGAAAAAAAAAATAGCTAGGAGCAGCTATTTTTGCTTGGGTTTATTTTAAGTGTCGAGCTTGGTTTTGTATAGATCGGTATTTACTGAAAAATTATATTTATTTAATAAAGCTGCGGGTAAGGAGAGACCGATCGACCGATCGCACTAATTTGTCGATCGCCCGATCGGAGAAATCGTGGGTATTGATTTGATCGCACGGTGTGGATGAGAGTCGCGATCTCAAATCCACTCTTCATCGGAATGATCTAAACGGAGGACACGGCAGTGCAGTGTCCCTACAATTGATCGTGGTAGGGAAACGGCACTGCCGTGTCCTCGCTTGTCATTCCGGCGCAGCCGGAATTGATATGAGTCGGATGGCTAATTTGCACTCCCGCCGTCTCCCTACTCACCCAGGTATGGATTCGATCGCACGGTGTGGATGAGAGTGGTGAGCCCGATGGCTAAATTTGCGTTAGCGAAGCCCTCGAAGAGGATCGCACCCAAGCTCGAAAGGCTTTCATGGCGACGTTTCTGCCGGCTGTTTTGCTTTGATCTAAATACTGGGGGATTAGATGGGCGATCGGGAAATTGGGAAACTGGAGACTTATCTCGCCCTTGACATATTTGCCATCTTGCAATACGCTGATTTCCAGTTTGCGGCCGTTGTAGCGCCACAGTTCGGGCACTCCTAATGCTTCGTAGTTGTTGAGCTGAGTGCGGGAGGTGAGGTCGATTTCTATGGCTAAATCGGGAGGTGGGTCTGTTTCTAAGTCGATGCGGTTTTTGCTTCTGACTGCGGCTTCGTTTTGGATGTAGAAACACGCGTCTGGTTCTACTCCTTGAGCGATGTTTTCATTTTTGAATGTGGTGGAACCCAGAGGCCAAAATTCGATGTCTAATTCTTCTAGGAGAATTTTTACTAAGTCGCTAATCAGGACTTTGCCCACTTCGTGTTCGAGTAGGGGAACCATGATTTCTAATGTTCCTTTGCTGTATGAAAGTCGGGATGCGCGACTTTCTCCCAATTCTGTTAGTAGGGTTTCAAACATCGGCCAGGTTATGTCTTTTAGTAATAGTTGATTTCCTGGCTGGATGATTATTTGTTTTAGTTCTAATAGCATAGTTTGTCTGTTTTAATTCGATTTGAAATATAAAATAATTTATGTTAATATATCTTAGCAATTCTGCACTTATGCGGAATTGATGTTAAAGATTAAAACTAAATTTATTGAAAACTAGGGTAGCGTCGGGCAATCAGTTGCTTGATCGGCAGTTCTCATTCCTCCTATGATAGTTTCGACGATCGCACATTGCTTACCACCGCCGTTAACAGCAGAAACTGCGACTATAAATGGAGTTGTACCTGGGGTGAGATTGCCTTGGTAATCAAAAGTGAGTGATGTCGCAGGCGTACATACACCAGCAGAACAGCTAACAGCAGAAAGTTTAATAGTACCGGGCTTGATTTCGCCTCCAGCATTTAACTTCTGGATCTCACCGCCCGTAGCTAATGCTGGGCTAAACTTAACTGTTGGCGGGTCAGAAACCGGATCGTTTTGAATATAATTGAATGTAATTGTGACAGGGCTCTTAGTTCGCTTTGCTTCGCTTTGTGCAAGTCGCAATGATTGGAAAACTCGATCGTTGACTGTGCGGACTCTTTGTCTGTTGATGAATCCCAGCCAGCCCGGAGCCGCGATCGAAGCTAATATACCTAATATCAAAACTATTACGATCAATTCTAGAAGGGTGAACCCTTTATCGCTCTTTCTGTATCTAGTGTTTGGGAAATTGGGAGTTGCTGTGTTGTCACAACTCTGCAAAAGTTTTAATAATATTGCGGTTTTCATTTTACTCTCCTGTTTGAGCTGCTAGTCGGCGATTCGGAAATCAGTGTTGGGCATTAGTTATTTTCCTCGTGCACCTAGACCTTTTACTTGCACGCTTGCTGTTGGGAAATATGCAGAATTTTTGTCCTTGAAATCAGTATCCTTCGTTTGAAGGCGACGGAGGCTATTTCCTCTGATCGTAACTCTGGCTAAGTTTTTTTGTGTATCTACACAAGCGTAGAAGCTATTGCTATTTGTATCTGTTACTTTTAGAGTTGTTTCTAGGACTGGGGCTGTTCCCGTTGTCCCTGGTACTGGGGCTGTGGGATTGCCTAGAGCTTTTTGGCACTCGTCGCTTGGAGGCGGTGTTACCAATGGACTGCGGTCTATATAATTAACTAACACTTCAGAGCCTAACGCCGCCAAACCCGCTGGAGTTGTCACATTATCCGTTGGTTTAGTCCAGTCAAAAGCTGAATTAAAAGCTAGGCTGTGTGTTTGACTGTCCTTTACCTCAGCGTCGCTGAAGTAACCATTTGCGTTCACGGGGGGTATACGTGAGTCTTTCACACCCTCGCTAATTTCATAGCGCGCAATGCGGGATGGACAATCGTTTCCTGACGGCTGACACCAAGTAGGAGGGTTAGGAGTATTTTGTGCAACCAAATAATAAGCAACCAAAGAACGTACATAGGTATCGTTACAAAGATTTGGACCATTTGGCGGAGTATCTAAATTACACGCGCGTGGCGTTCTTGGTGCTGCTTGGTTGGGATCAACAGCATTTTTAAGCTGCTTCCGCTTCCAAAATACCAGAATGGGAGTTTCATTTGGAGCGCTAGGAAGAAAATTATTCTTTCTAATATCAGTAATTCCAGCGTTATCGTAAATATAAATGGCTTGACTCAAGTCTTGAGCGATGAAATCAAGTGCCGCCTGAACGTCTTGCTCGGTGTTTGTCTTGACTTGTTCCCTCCTGTCGGTATTCAGCATATCGACTACAAAACCGAGCATCGGCGTAATGATGAGAAATGCCATAATCGCTCCGACTAATAGCTCGACTAGAGTCATGCCCTTTTCTGTTTGAGCTGGCTTAGAGCGGTTTTGCTGGTGGTGATTTTTTAGAAGCAACCTGAGTAAAGTTTGCATTTTGACTTCTTCCTTTGGCAAGTGGTTGGGAGGGATTTTAATCTAATAACACTCACTGTAATTATGGGCATACAGTAGTTCATGGTTTTTTGAGGCGATTGGAGATTGAATTATAAGGATTTTCAGTGGCGAGAATCTCTGTAGACATTTCTACTACTGGCATTGTTTTGTCGCCCAAACCAGAACCCACTACTGATTGTTTGGGCGCACCCTTGGGAGCTTTCAGCGGCGCTGCGCCCGGAGCAAAGGAATCAGCCCTGTAAACTCGGACTAGGAGTTGGTAGCCTTTTGATGTGGGATCACCAGTAGTTACATTTTGATTTTTCCAAGCACCCTGAACGTAAAAGTCTTTATTGCTACTGGGGTTACAATCTCCTCCATCCATGTCAACGCAGTATAAAGTGCTGGGGTCTGTAGGAGTTGGTGCATCTACCAAATCGCCTGTATTGAAAATTATTGGGAACCCTTTTATGCTTCCACCGGGTTTAATGACCGCATCAGCCGTCTTACTCGTCGGTCTGAGAGCGTCAATGTAAGTTCTCGCCGCCTGCGTTGCCAGTTCTGTCCGCCGCGCTTGTACGCGAGTCGCTACTGAGAAAGCCATCACGGGGGCGATCGCAATCATCAGCACCGAAACCACAATCATCGCTACCAATGACTCGATAATCGTGTAGCCACCATCTCGTGACTTGGATAAATTTTGCTGTTGTTGTCGCTTATTCATAAATAGGACTCCAGTAATTGCGCGGCGGAAAGTTATAGGGTTAAGCGGGGCAGTTATCGGGGCGACTAGAAGTCGCGTTCTGACCCCCGATCAGATTTTGATCGGGAGCTACAACTCCGCACATCAGAGTTGTTACCCACTCGTCATTACGAGATACTTCCCGGAAATATTCAGCAGGCTCAGTCTCTGTCGAAGGAGTGGTGAACTTTTGGGTAAACAAGTCAGGCGGCTGAGATAGCAAGCCCACGTCAAAACCCCAGTTCCGCGTTGGCGGGGTGAAATATGGAATCCGACCACCTTGTATGTTGTAGGTTGGTGCAAGAGGTGCTGGAGGATTAGTCGATAGGGCGAACAGACTTGCGAGCTGATTGGCCAAAGTTGCCGGAAAACCCCTAGGCAAAATTGGCAGATAGGGTGCGGTACTGAAGGCACTGCGGTTTTGTTGAATGAAAGACCCCCGGATGTTAGTTGGAATTGAAGGAAATGTGTTGCCGCTATCACTCCATACCTCCAAGAATCGGGGCAAGTTTTGCAAACCGCCGTTAAAGTCACCGTTAGCAGTATCTAGGGCTCTCGAAGGAGTATCGCCCGCTGCAATGATGAGATTGAATGTGGTATTTACAGCTTGAGGTATCCACCCTGTAGTTTGTACGTTACCTGGACCTACTGGCGTCCCCGGGGCGGCTGTTGCTCCGTTCATAAGCTGCGGGACTGGCACCAGTAGCGGCTGCGATCCGCTGTATGACGTTGGCGGTGCTGGTAGTGGTGGAATTTGTGCTGATGCTGCGGCGACGGTTGGTAGAGGTACTCTGCTGCCCTCTGTAGTGCCAGCAGGGGGATTGTTGGTATTGTTGGTGTTGAGCCGATAAGGAAGATTGTTAGCATCGTAAGCGACGTTACCCGCATTATCCGCGGCAAACCACAGAGCATTATTATTTCCGGTTCTGGGAGCGCCGACACCTGCTGCGATCGGTCCGTTCCTAATCCCCCAAGGCACTGGGTTGGCGGGGTTTGGCAACTGGGTACCACCCGTTGCTCTCTGAAAAGCCACGCGGCGGGGGAATCGCTGCAAGGCGGGCAATGGGGGATCGACTGTTGACCCAGCTTTAAAAGGGGTAGTAGGGGTAATAACTGGTGACACATAAATCCCACCCGCAGCGGCCACGGCAGCGGTTGCCGTCTGTGGTGGTACGGCTAGCGGATCGACAAACCAGTCAGCATCCGTACACTCAGATACCGGCAGTTTTATGCAAGTTTCCATCACGTACTCTGGGAAAGGCCCGCGCCGCTGGACGGGAGTGACAAAGTTGTTGAAGTAAGAGCTCGTGAACAACCCCTGGGTAAAGGCTGCCGTGTAGTTGGCGTCTGTCAGGGCTGGTAAGGGAGCAGGTAGGACACCACCTAATAAATTGCCGTTACTTCTTGAAAACGCCCCGCTGGAAAGTCCGTTAGTAACAAAGTTGTTGTTGAAAAATCCTTGCTGTCTGCGGGGGAAGACAGCAGCAGCGCCCGCATTGTTTCTCAGGTCAAAATCTCCCTCGTTGCGGAAGCCAAAACGGTAATTTTGCGAGAGCAGGGTGACTGAATCTGCCAGTACATTTGCTGGCCTCCAGAAGTCGCCCGTTGTGCATTTCGGGAGCCTCGGGTCGCCGGCACGGCAGGCAAAGTTGGTGTCAAGCTGATTTTTTGTGCGTCCGTAAAAATTTGACCAAGTTCCATTAACGCGATCTGTAAACTCTTCCACTTCCGTAAAATTAGCCGGTGGAGCGCCCGCAGCCACGGGCGGGATGTTCCCATGAGGGTTAAAGTCTCCTTTGATGTAAACCGGCAAATTGGATACCAATGTCAGCCCTTTTTCTCGGACTATGGCATTTAAGTCGCTTGTTACTGTGGGGGCGTTACCGCCGCGAAAGAGCTGCTGTCCCCGAATCAGGACAATGCCGTTGGGCTTGCGGGTGGGATCGAGCTGGTAGTCTGAGGGACTGGCTCTTTTGCTGGGGCTGGCAGCACCAGGAACAGTTGGATCAAATCTATTACTACGATCGGGCAATGCGTCGTCTCGGCTGGCATAAATAATCCCGCTGTTGGGCAGCAGCCACTCAGGTGCAGTAGCGGGCGCTGTAATAGTGGGCGCGGGCTGGCGACGCAAAGCATCGAGGTTTATCTGAGTGGCCCGAATTTCTAAGGGTTCCCGTTCTTCTAGGGGTTGGTTGTAATTCCGTGTTAATTGTGCTGCTTGTAGGCCTGTCAGAGGACTGCTGAGGGTAAAGGCTTCGTTGACGATGGTAGTCGGCTCGTCGCGATCGACCGCCTTAATTTCTCGGCCGTTCAAAAATGCTACTTCTTGAATTGCCCCGTCGGGAATGAGTCCAGGAGCACGAACGATCGAGCCATCAAGTATCTGTAGGGCGCAATTTGTCGAGTCAATAGCTGATTTTTGTGCTAGCGTGCGCTGGGCATCTGGGACTTGGAGGGCGGTTCTCAACGGCCCGTTGGCAAACCTACCGTCGGGGAAGACCAAATTTGCCTGAGCTTCCAATATTAGGTCTCCACCCCTAAGTATGCCAGTGGGATCTGGAATAGAAGTACCGGGATTCAGTCTTTCCGTTGGGAAGCCGTAGGTAATGCCGTTGTTCGAGCCGATAATTACCTGCCGCGATCCCGGTCTGTTCGCTACAGGAATTATTGTATTTTGTGCGTCCCCTCCTTCTCCGCTGGCATCTGTTAAAGGCCCAACAAGTCCACTTAAATTTTTGGCTGTGGAAGCGTTGCTGGGGTCGTAGTAGCTGCTGACGCAGGCCAAGGGGGTTTGCTGTGGTTGGGTTCCTGGTGCTGCGGCTGCTAGCACTACTGGGTCGTACCCGCCGGTTGGGCCGTTTGCGTAGTGATAAACTGCCGTTGCCCGCATCCGCAAGTCGCCTTTGGCAAATTGGCGAGCTGTCGCGACCCCTCTTTCATTAACAAAAGGAAAAATAATAGGATTTGTTGGTGTTGGCAGCGGCAGATCCGAATAATCTGTCGCTGCAACTGGTAGCGGCGTTGGGCTTGCAATCCCTGGCAACCATGTTCTCCAGTGATTAGCTTCAATTGGATCTGGAAGAGTGTTATCGTACACTTGTGACCCAGGGCCCAAAGGCGACATCGGCATCGAGTCCGGCCAGACGACAGGGTACTGCTCTACCGCAATAGTTGCAGGATCGTCGTAAGTATTTAATAAAGGATCTCCAGGAACTAAGGCAGATACAGGGCCGCTTTTCAAGCGGCCAGCAGTACCAGTAGCAGTAGTATCTATCCAGCGGGGTGGTGGTAGGAAAGAGTTGGTACGATCGTACACTCCGGCGCTGGTAATTACCCGCAGCCCACCCACGCTGTCCAGGGGAGTTTTGGATTTTTCAGCGGCTGTTCTTTCCCAGAAACCGTCTCTGTAAGGAGGATTTGGAGCATTTGCCAGGTCTGGTACTTCGCCTGTACCGTTGCCGCGATCCGTTGCTCCCACGTCACCAATTTTTGTCACTTGCGGTGTGCGGCTACGAGACGGTTCCCCTCCTGTCCACGGGGTCGCGCCGTCTACAGATTGTGGTCTACCGTTAGATTCATTCTTGGTGCTGTCCCAGCGCTTTGCAGGCAAGTTGTTGCCGACGATGACTCGTTCGCCCAAATTTTCTTCGCTTTCACCTGAAGGTACTGATTTTCGCGATTCTAGCTGAGTGGGACGGATATTGAGATTAGTCGGCCCCGCAAGACTACCTATGTCACCCGCCGTTTCAGGAGTAGGAAAGCTCCAAGCATCGATCGGTCTCAGGCTCTCGCCACTGCCTTGAATGTAGGAAATCTTTGGTATTGCAGGATTTATTCCTCCGTTTGGAGTTCCCGGAAGCACTTCTGCAAAAGGAACTTTCCGCAGCCTGTCTTTAAAATAATCTTCCAGTGCTTGAACACGGGTCTGACTCTTGGGGGGTTTCTGCGCTTCCCGAACGGAAAACGGGTCGTTCGTACCTGCTGTGTCTGCGTCCATTTGACCCCCCACTACCGCGTTTAACCGCAGGGAGTAAGCCTGGTTATTGTACATTACCTGAAGACTGTTCTCTGCAACAGATTGATTGGTGCTGTCAATTGCAGGTGCGTTTACATCCGGTTGTGCGTCGCCGATTGTTTTGAAAAGATGTACTTCCACGGGATTGGTCGGCCCTGCGGCACCTGACCATCCGTTTACTACATTACCGGCTACAACAATTTTGCTATTTTCTGCATTGTAAAAACAAGAGTCTTTGCTGCTGACTTGAAATAATTTGATGTTTCTGGCACCGCCCAATCCTGAGACCAATAAGTTGCTATTTGTCAATATCCGCCCGTTTAGGTTTAGCGGAGGTCCAGGAGAGATATCTAGATCGTCTTCATACACAACCGCATTGTTGGTGAGCGGAATGAGGGTTGGGTCTTGCTGGTATTCTAGGGCTGATACGCTGGAAGTTCCCTTGAAAGCTTCATACTGAGCAGCAGGCAACGCGCTCGTTGTGATATCTGTATTTGTTATGGGTACGTTAACTGTATAAACAAAAAAACTTTTCTGGAATCTGCCATCTAGGGCTCTCTCCCAACCGGAATTGCCCACCAAACTTGCAACTGTTCCTTCTCCTTGAGTGCAAGCCTGATTGCTTGTTCCTGTTCGCATTGGCGGCGTTCTGGCATCCAGCGACTTTCTCGTTCTCGTTGTTCCTACTGGGGGTTTTGGGGTGCGAAAGTATATTCCGTAAAGAGTAAAAGTATCAAATTTGCCGTCGTTATTAGTATCGACAGGATATCTCCAGGCAGTATTTATCGTCTCTTTTTCCAGTCCAGCCGCGTTAAAAATCGATCCTTGTGGGTTGTCAGGGGTGATGCCATTAGCTGTTGCTGAAAGATCGGCTTTCAGAACGAGGCGTTGCTCGTCCCCAAAAGTATAAAGATCGGTTGTTGCATTATAAGACGACATAGCCTGATACAGTGTTTCATCGGACGGAGTATCTAATGTCGTCTTGCCGTCTCCTAACATATATTGAATTTTCGCTTTTGCCCGATCGAGCGCGGGAGTGGCGGCCGCCAGCACCTGCTGGTTCACGCGCACGTTGCGAGCAATATTAGCCCGATCGAACGATCGAAACACAATCGCCACAGTCAGTAATATCACCACCAGCAACACCATCGTCACCGTCGGGAGCACGAAACCCGCCACCGGCAATTTTGCCCGACGGCCCATAGCCATCAGCGCTTGCAGCATTGCTCTCATCAGCCGCTTCGCCCCGGATCTAGTAACACCAGCAATACGCCGCAGCAGCGATACGATAACCTTGGATAATTTGCTCTTAAACATTGACGCCTTCCTGAATAGTTTCAGAGATGGTATTGCAGGTAGTTACTGCTGAACAGTACGATCCCATCTTTATAGTTCCCATTTTTCCCAACATCGATATCAGCCCTTGCACAAATTCACAAAATGTGTAATTTCGCCCAAAAATAAAACCGACAAACCCGCAACCAAGCTCACCGCCGATATATTTTTTCCCGAAAGATTTGCCCCGCAAGGATTTGGGCTCGGGAACTCCACTCTAGTCTAGTTCGATCGAGATGTCAGTGCCCACCCACCAAATCACATCAAATCCGGTTGCACCGGATATTCAGATTGTTGCGCGTGCGATCGATCGAGAAATATAGAGGAGACGGCAGTGCCGTGTCCCTACAATTTTGGGTAGACAACCGTATCCTTCGTCATGTGGCATATCCTTTTCTCTGCGAGAACTGCGGCGCGTCAACAACGCCTTGATATGCCACCCAATCCCCCCGTCACCAACTTTCAGCGATAGCTCTTGCTTTCTGCGGTTGCTTTCTTCCCCCGAAAGCAGCTAGGTGAGGACTACCCACTCATACCGGGATAGCACCACAAGTTGCTGAATTTTTTCAAGAAACGGAAGTTACATGAACAGGTTCGTGTCGACGTTGCATGTCTCTGCCAGATACGATTACCACCGGTAACACCCTGCGGTAGGGTTTCGCCAAGGCACACAAAATCCGTGAAAAAATGGAATTCGAAATGAAAACTCTAG
>JANMLZ010000224.1:0-5577 GCA_031372825.1 Cyanobacteria bacterium OTE_58_metabat_593
GTTCTCTACCCTTACATTTTTTCTAGGTGTCTATGACGCAGTGGCACCACTCCGATTCCATCCCGAACTCGGTTGTTAAACGCTGCGGTGGCGAAGATATTTGGCGGGTCACTGCCTGAGAAAATAGCTCGATGCCTGGGACTATATTTGAAATCAATAAAGCCTCTTTCTTACATTAAGATAGGGGCTTTTTTGTTTTTAGGCTTATTTTTTGACTTCCTCTTTTCCTTGAAGAATGCTCCATATGATCCTGGTTCGATCGCACGTTGGTAGAAATAGCGATCGCCCTGTTAAATTTAACTAAGTGTCAATCACTTTGGCTAAAGAAGGTGGTGCTGGTAGAGACTGAGAGGGTTGGGAAATATAGCTCGGTTTAGGACGACAAGCTTCTATAATTTCGGAACGAAATTGGTTAATTTTATCATTTTTTGTACAAAGCAGAATCAGATTATTTCTACTCGTGTAAATGGCAATATAACGCTGTTTTACAACAAAAGCCAACACAATTAGGTAATGGTGTAGAAGTAGCCTCGACCTTCTTTACTTAAACTTGCTTTACCTAATGCCACAAGTACCACTAATGCTTCCTGAGCGTAGTAGTCAAGTTTATGACCATAGTTAAATGGGAGATTCAAGCTTTTAGCAACGGGCTTGAGAATGGTAGAAGCATCTTCTGGTGTAACTTTACAACCCTTTAGTTGGTTGTAGAGATACTCCACAGCTTTGTCAGGAATGTCGTAAGAGTAAGTTACTTGTTCCCGATTTGGATTGATTTGCTCTACTCGGTAAGAATCCTCTTGGTAGTAGACTCGGCGATGGTTACGCAGTTCGACTTGTCCAATAAACTTAATCAATGGTTCCTCCTGTTTTAGTTGAGCGATCGCATTTTTATAACTTCCTTCGTTTTGTAGCGATGAGCAGTGCTCACCCTACAGATATATCCTGTGCGTTTGCGTTGAGAAAAAGATGGGTTACGAATCTTCATTCTACTTATCTCTTAGCAGCCAAACTCTTGGTCAATTCTGAGGCTTAGCTCTCTAGAGATAGGTAATTTGCGAATTTATTTGCGGATACTCGATCTTGATTCTCCGTTTTGAATACGCTGTCGGTAAATGCTAATTAGCAACGCTTCAAGACCATATTTAGACAACATTTCTGTAGCTAAACCAATGATTCCAAGCAGCGCAATTCCACCTAACATACCTGCTGGACCACCTAACGTTGCTAAAGCTGTTGTAATTGCAGCCGCACCTGCTAAACCTGTAGTTGCCATCACAATTAGCAGAATGATTGCGGGTAATCCCAGTGCTGCTGCTTTTCTAACAAATTCATCCATTTTGCGATCGCTCCGTGTTTATAGATTCAAAGTTTTTTCTGGGGTATTAGCAACCACAGGTTATATTGACGAACGAAACCCAACATTAATCATTCCTTTGCGTTGGGCGGAGCGAAGCGTAGGGTTCACTTCGTTCTACCCAACCTACGGGGTGTTCGCTAATTCTAATTCGTCTTCCGATTCATCCCGGATTCTGAAATAGTAAAAAAGATTAGCAACAGCCAAATCAGAGGCTTTCTCCAAGTTGGACAATACTAAACTTTTATGACCTGCTATTTCCCCTTGCTCAATGATATAATTTTCATACTTTTCACGCCGCTTGGTGTCTAGCATCAGTTCCAGTTGACTGCGAAGCGCATAAAAATGAGACTTCGGCCGTAAATTTTCATAAAATAACTGTTCATCGGGTATTGCTAAAGCTGTTGTGGTTAATTTTTCATCGCCAATAACAGCTAAGTTGGATAGACTGAAATCAGCACTTTGTAACTGCTTTAACTCACTTTGCGGCAAACCTTTAGTCCATTCAATCTGATTAAGCCAAATGTCTAATGCGGCTAAATCGTGATTGTGAATTCGCGTGATTTCTGGGAAGAGAAAATCTAGTTCGTCGTCAGAGTCGCAGTCGGCAATTACTGTTAAGCCATCTTGACGGATTTGTTGTTGGAGTTGAGAGATCCGATCGCCCGCAGCACCAAATTCATTTTGCACCTGATACGTCGCAATAATACTTTGCTCGATCGCCCAACTGCACTCTAACCGCCGCAACTGTCCCGCCGCACAGGTTTCTGCCAACAAATGCGGATTTGTGTAATCTGCTAAAGCTTCAAACAACATCCCCCGCGCTGCATCAATTTCAGCGTTGCGGCGGTTGATGTCTTCCAGTTGCAAAGCCGATCGCATTCGTTGAATTGCTTGATTAAATAACCCGTAAGCCCGCACTAAAACTAAACGATGGCTGTCAAATTTTATATCTGCAACCACTTCGGAAATTAATTGCTTAATTTCCGCGCCTTGGCCTTTCAAAAGTTGTTCTAAATTGATGAAACCATTTTCTACTTTAACTTCCAGCCTTTCAACCGCTTTTTTTAGTTTCAATGTCTGGTGCAAATTCACCGCTGACAAGGCTACCCCGGCGAAAGTTCCCACACCAATGACGGCTGTTGTCGCTTGCAGCACGCCCAAACTGGCTTGGACGGCTTGAAAGCCCATGTGCATTTGCTGCATCTGCAAGCCTCCCATTGCAAGCTGTACGGGAGACACTAAGGGCGATAGCGGGCTGTTGTTGACTGCCGCGCCAACGGCATGGGCCATGAACTGTCCCGTCGCTGCATCTCTCGCCATGCCGATCGGCACTCCAGCAGATGTAAACACTTGTGCGTACTTGCCAGCCTCGATCGCAGCCTGTACCGCTGCGGGAAATACAAAGTTCATCATCAATTTTTACCCTGGTAGCAAACCACAGAATAACTAATATATTATGATAGTTTAAATAAAAAAAAATTATCAATAGGCCCTGCAAATGGACACTTCGCTAATTAGTTCGGAAACGGTTGAGCTTGTTTCGCTGCTGACCGGGCAAAAACTCCGAAAAGAGGATATTACTCCGCCTGTGCTTTTTCTGGCGGGGCTGGTGACGGTGTTGTTGGGAGTCATGTATGCCGATGATACGGTAAGTGCTGAGGAAACGCAGCGACTGCGGGCAACTTTGACGGAACTCATCCCCGCGAACAACAGTTTGCGCCAATTGGTAATGCCGATGGTTAAGGGCGTGCGAGAACAGCAACTTTACAAAAAAATTCAGGAGTCGCTAGCACTGACAGCGTGTTTTTCTGAGGAGGAAAAACTGCTGCTGATTAGTTTTGGGTATCAAATGTCGGCGGCAGATGGGACAATAGAGGAACGAGAAAAAGAGTATTTGCAAAACATCGCTAATAGACTCGGAATCGCGGGGCGATTTTTGACTGTTTTGGAAGCGAGTTTTAGCAGTCAAGCGATCGGCGATACAGCAGCTTTAGCAGAAGTTCACTCGTTACTCGATCCAGCACGATTTCAAGCTCTCGATTCTATGTTTGTCCGTGCTGCTAGTCATATTATCGAACATTTGCCAGCCAAACCGAAACAGCGAACAAATCAAAAACAGTCAGTCTCGTCATATCAGGAGTTGAAAAAATTTAAGGAATATCGGCAACAACTTGATGTTGTTTGTGAAAAACTCGGTTCAACTCTGCAAGATGGAATCGATCGCAACGTGCTCTCTCCTAATTTAACAGAAGAAGTAACAAAGATATCTCGTAAATTAGAATCTCAATGTTTTCGCGTTGCTGTTGTCGGCGAGTTTAGTAAAGGAAAATCTACTTTACTCAATGCTTTGCTGGGCGAGGAAATTCAACCCGTGCGGGATATTCCCTGTAGCGGTACGGTGACTGTTTTGAAATACGGGCCGCAGCAGCGGGTGATTTGCAAATACAAAGACGGACGCGAGGAGGAGATTTCACCTGAGCAATATAAAGATAAAGCTTCGATTTCTGAGGAAGCGGCTTTAGGTTCTTTTGGAGATGAAATTGTCAATTCAGAAATCAAAGAAATCATTTTCGAGCATCCGAATCTCGAATTGTGTAGCAACGGTGTAGAAATTATTGATTCTCCCGGATTGAACGAACAAGCGGAACGCACGTTAGTTACGGAACAGGTTCTCAAAACAACTGATGCGGTGATTTTTTTGACTCACGCTCAAAATGCTTTGACAGAAAAAGAACGGGAACTGCTTTTGTATTTGAAACAAGAGTTGAATCCCGGTAAAGATGATGAAGCTGCGAAGAGTATTTTTGTTTTAGTTAATTTTGCCGATTTGCTGCGTCGGGAAGAAAGCCGCAAGCAGGTAAGACAAAGGGTAGAAACGATTGTTAAGAGTCAAAATTTGATTGCTGGTGAAAACCGGATTCATTTTATTTCGGCTCAATCTGCACTTGAGGCGATTTTGGATGGGACGGAAAATGAGTATGTGAAATCTTTTCAGGATTTTACGAAATCTCTCGAACAGTTTTTGACAGTTGAACGGGGGGCGATCGCACTTCAGCAGTCGGCATCTGGAATGAAGCAAATAGTTAATACTGGCTGCGATGAATTGACTCAATATAGGAAAATTTTAGAAGGAAAGTTGACAGTTTCTCAAGGAGATAAGGCGAAGATTTTTGAACAAATGGCGGAAGCAAGCGGTCGCGATGTTAAGATGAGAAATTTAGCTAATAAACTGAGGGAGGAAGCTGTAGGAGAAGCTACTGAATCTTGGAATGAATGGGTGAAAATATTGCGCGATCGCATGGCTACCAAAAGTAATAAATGGACTTCAAAGCATCATCATATTTGGAGCCAAGACAAGTTAATCCGAGATTATGCCAATCAATTTGTGTTGGAATTAACACAAGAAATTGATGTCTGGAGCGACCAAAAATTGCACTTTATATTGAAAGAAAAAATAGAAACTTTAGACTTCAAATTTAAGGAAGAGTTTTATGCAATCCGACAAGAGTTTCAAGAGTTCGATCGGCGACTTAGCACTAGCCTTGTTGCTCAATTTAATAACTTAGGAATAGCAAAAAATCTGGGCGGAATTGGCATCGGTGGAAGCGGTATCGCTTCATCAATTAACTCAGATATTGGAGGTCCTGGAGGTTATCTTGGCGGTTTAGGCCTTGGTGGATTAGTAGCGGCGGGATTGCTGTTTTTCACAGGACTTGGTATTATTCCACTTATTTTGGGTGGCTTAGCTGCTGGTGGGGGTGGCGCATTTGGATTGGGAATGCTAGATGTTGATGGAATTCACAACCAGATTAAGCAAAAAGTCTTTGAGTTAGGGTTTCAAAAGTTCAACGAATCTTCACAGTCTATTGTTGATAAGATACACGAAAGAATTATTGCAGTCTTTGAAGAAAGAGTTGAGACGAGTAGCGGTGCGATCGCGCAAGCAATGTCGCTGTGGGAAAATTTATTAGAACAGCAGGAAAATCGCGATCGCCAAAATCAAGCAGAATGCGAGGCCCAAAAAGTTTGGCTGGCTGACAAACGTCTAGAACTCGAACAAGTACAAAATCAAATTGAGGCTATTTTGAATCAGAGCGATCGCTAATATCACGTCCGGTCGATTACTCGTAATAAAAACGGTTCGTTCGTAGTGCGGTAATCAATCCGCCAAACGGAGCGGACTGTAGTCCGCACAACGAACTAAAATTACTTGGGGTAAT
>JANMLZ010000227.1:0-7409 GCA_031372825.1 Cyanobacteria bacterium OTE_58_metabat_593
ATTTAATAAGAATTATGGTTTTGCTGATTTGGAGTATGATTTGCCACCGATATTTAGCTTTGGGCAAATACATGAATGGCCGGGGCAATACATGAATTGCCCCTACTAGCGAGTTTCAGGGATTGCCGTCGCTGAGTGAATCATACGTAAATTCAGCAACGCCAACATTACCCGAAATCAGGACACAGCAGTGCCGTCTCCCTACAATTAATCTGGCGCGCAAGAAACGGCACTGCCGTCTCCTCTATATGATTCCGGCGCAGCCGGAATTGATATAATCTCTCTATCCAGAAACGTGTTTTCCCATTTGTACAGCTTAACACCGGATGATTTTAAGCAGATTTTCAGCCAATTTTAAACAAATTTCTCCTTGTTTCTGAGTAGGCAAAATAGTCAGTAGAAGAACAATGAAAGAATATATTGTAATTTTTGAATGGGCTGGCACTAACTATTCAGCTTATGTTCCAGATTTGCCTGGTTGTATTTCTACAGGTAAGACACTTGAAGAAACAGAAAACAATATTAAAGAAGCAATTGAGCTTTATATTGACACCCTCCGAGAGGATAGTCAACTTATTCCAGAACCATCGCTTAAGGCTAAGGCAATTTCTGTTGCGGCTTAATTCCCGTAAACAGGACTTACGCGCCAACTCTATTTTTAGGGTGCGCCGAAGAGCACCTTACTAACTGACTACAGTTTCATTCTCCACCTTTGCTTCCACTGGCCAAGAATTTTCCATTTCTAGGGCTTGTCTCGGCTCATAAACTGGTAAGTCAAACCAGAAAGTCGTACCCACATTAACTTCACTAACTATATTAATTTTAGTGTGGTGCTTGTCAATAATGTTTCTGACAATAGAAAGACCCAATCCGGTTCCTTCTAGAGTGTGAACTCGGTTTTCTACTCGGAAAAAGCGCTCGAAAATTGCTTGTTGATCTTCGGGATCTATGCCAATCCCATTATCAGAAATTTCGATCCGCACTATCGGAAAATGTCGGGCATTGTGTGACAAATTGTGGTTTCCAGATGCGCTTTCTTTATGGGCTGCCACTTCCGACTCTACCACATAGGCTCGAATTCCTACCTTGCCACCGGATTCGGTAAATTTTAAGGCATTTCCGACTAAATTTGCAAATACTTGTAGCAGCAAGTCGTAATGACCTAAAGCTGGTGGCAAATAGGGATCGACATCTTGCTCTAATTCTATGCCTTTATCCCTAGCATTTAACTGATAAGTCCGCAGGGTTTGTTCTACAGCTTGTGGCAAATCAACGGCGTCTAAGTGATAAACTCGGCAGGATTCGAGCCGCGACAAGTCTAACACGTCGTTGACTAAACGGGTGAGGCGATCGGTCTCTCGATTGGCAATTTCTAGGAATTCCTTGCGCTCGCTTTCTTGAAGGTCTTCTCCGTACTCATAGAGAGTTTCAATAAAGGATTTGATATTAAACAACGGCGTTCTCAATTCGTGAGAAACGTTACTGATAAAATTGCTTTTAGCCTCATTTAGTTCTACTTCGCGAGTGATGTCTTGCACTGTCATTGCAATGCCTTTGAGACTTTCGCGGTATTGACCGGAACCTTGATGCTTGGGGGTTTGCTCGTAGAAAGTACACTCTACCGCGATCGGGCGCTGCGACTCGGTACAGGTATCTTCCTCGTGGCGGACGCAGCTTTTGCATAGCGGTTCGGCATCGGATGCTTTGTGCAGAATGACTGTAGTTAAAACAATCCGCATGGTACGGTTGACTGGTTCGTCGATCGAGATCCGAAATTCACCGCCTTCGCTCACGCCCGCAGCTATGTCGTGCAGGGGTCTTGCCAACTCCCGCTGCACTTGGGCCGGTAAGATTTGGAGGAGGTTGACTCCGATCGCATTTTTGCCTTCCCACCCAAAAATCCGCTTTCCCGTCGGGTTGACTAACATCACCTGCAAATTCGCATCCAGCAACAGCGCCCCGTCAGCAATAGTTGAAACCAAAGTTTCTAACTTTGCTTTTTCCGCTGTCAACTCTTCTATATTTTGTTCTTCATAGCTTTCTAGTTTCTCGGCCATCTCGTTAAAACTGCCAATCAACTCGCCCAATTCTCCCCCCAAAGGCAGGTCAACTCGCTGCTTAAAATTCCCCGTCGCGATGTTTTTGACCCCGAAAACTAATTGTTTGATCGGCTGAGTAATTGTCAGGGCGTTAAATACAGCGCCCAAAATTACCATTACCCAAATGGTGACAAATACTGCTAAAGTCACATCCCTAGTCAGATTTGAAGAGACAACTGCTGCGGGATTTGGGTTAATGCCGATCGCCAAAACGCCCAAATATTTATCTTCGTGAATTAGCGGCACAAATACATCAGTAACTTCTCCATCTGGCGTCAAGTGCTGCCGCACCAAAGGTAAAGAAGTTAAATTTCTCGCCTCAATGTCGGCGAGAAAATTATCCGGGAGTTTAATTTGGCGGCGCAGTGTCAGGGAAGTTTGCACCTCAGATTCCGAGAAAGGTATCCCCAGGAAAATATCCCCTGCATCGTCGGCGTACAGCATATAGCGGACGCTGGTCGTGCTGCTGTAAAATTGGCGGGAAAAGCGGGCGACTTCGGAGCTATCGTTTTTCGCAATTAGCGGCGCCACATTTGCCGCCAACAGCAAGCCCAGGTCGCGACCGTAGCGAGTATCGTTAAGTCGGGCGTCTTGCTGGATAGTATTCACGGCCCAAAATGTCAGGCCGCTCATAATTAACGAAACTACGAGGGTAGCACCGGCCATCAGGCGGGTCTGGAGGGTAAAATCCGACCACCAGCGAGCAATAATTTCTCCGATTTTGTTTAGTATGGCCAGCATTTTACCAGTTCAATATTAAAAGCAGGATTGAATAAATTGGCTCCTTCTGGGATTTTTTACTGCGACTTGTGTACGAACGCCGCAGAAATGCCAAACTTCATTGTTACACTTCTGCTTTGAGATTGCTTGGCTTCCCCCAAATGGCTGATATCGCAATTCCTAATTTTGATCGCCCAGTGCTCGACGGCCGATGTCGCGGCGGCAGTATACCCCTTCAAATTGGATGCAATCTACTGCTGCATAAGCTTTAGAGATAGCTTGTTCCAAAGTTTCTCCCGTCGCAGTCACACCCAAAACCCGGCCGCCATCGGTGACTAACTGCTGTTTTAACTGAGTTCCAGCGTGAAACACTTCTGCCCCTTTGGCTTCAGCTTCCTCAATTCCCGAAATAACTTTGCCTTTTTGGTAATTTCCAGGATAGCCCCCAGAAGCCAAAACTACACAAACAGCAGCCCCCGACTTCCAGCGAATATTGGAATATTCACCGAGACGCTGCTGACAGCAAGCCATCAGCAAATCTTCCAGAGGAGTCTCCAGCAGAGACAAAACCGCTTGAGTTTCGGGGTCTCCAAAGCGGCAGTTGAATTCTAAGACTGTCGGGTTTCCTTCTGGTGTAATCATTAAACCTGCGTAGAGGACGCCCCGGTAGTCGATTTTATATTTTTGCAGAGCTGCGAGGGTGGGTTCGAGAATTTCTGTTTGAATCCTTTCCATGAGTTCGGGGGTGACAATTGGCGCTGGGGCGTAGGCTCCCATACCGCCGGTATTGGCTCCCGTGTCGCCTTCGCCGATCGATTTGTGGTCTTGGGCCGGCAGCAGCGGTTCCACTGTAATGCCGTCGGTGAGGGCGAGAATCGATACTTCTTGACCTGTCAAAAATTCTTCGACGACGACTCGGATATTGTCACTGCCGAATTCGCCTCGGAAAATGGTGTTAATGGCGCTGTGAGCCATTTTGATGGTGGTGGCTACGGTGACTCCTTTGCCTGATGCGAGTCCGTCTGCTTTGATAACTATGGGAATTCCTTGTTCGACAACGTATGCTTTGGCTGCTTCTGCGTTTGTAAATACGGCAGCTTTGGGCGTTGGGATGCCTGCTTCGAGCATCAATTCTTTGGCCCAGGATTTGCTCGATTCAATTTGGGCTCCGGCTTTGGTGGGGCCGAAAATCATCAGTTTTCGCTGTTGGAAGTAGTCAACGATGCCTAGCGATAGGGGCAATTCCGGGCCGACGATGACGAGTCCGATGTTGTTGACCATCACAAAGCGCTCCATGCCTTGGAAGTCATCGATGTTGAGCGACAGATTTTGACAGCCTTTGGTGGTAGCTGTGCCACCGTTGCCTGGTACGCAGAACACTTGTTTGATCCGCGTAGATTCTAGCAATTTTTTGGCGATCGCGTGTTCGCGACCTCCGTTCCCCACAACCAAAACTTTCACAGCATCCTCACCTATAACTTTTGTTCTCTGAATGTCTGAATTTTCAGTGTTTGCACCTGTCTATCTGCTTTTTTGCAGTGCTGTCAATTATGCCATGCTTAGTGCTACGGAATTGCTAGATGTGGCACTTTTATCGATGGCTGGGGCTCGATCGCTGTTTCAGGGCGGCTGGGATCGTGCAATAATTAAAGACTTTCCTAGAGCCAGGATGCTGCGGTTATTGTTTGATTCAATACTTTTATTTAAGAGGTAAATTGCAATTTACTGTTGGGTGGGGGCGGGTTTATTGAGATTGTCGGTACTTGTTATATATTGTTTGTGAACCCGCCCCTACAGGATATTCATTGCGGTACTAATTGCTATAAAATAGAAAGGCTAACATAATTACATTTACTGACATGAAATCAACTCAAGCCACTGCCAGTTCGTCTGCAAAATTCAAGCGGGTGGGCGTTGTCGGCGGCGGCCAGCTAGCTGCGATGATGGGGGATGCTGCTAAGGCGCTGGGGATTGAATTGGTGGTGCAAACTCCTGATGCGACTGACCCGGCAGTTTCTGTTGCTGCTGGTGCTGTTTTGGCTGCTGTTGATGATGTTTTGGCTACTGCTAAATTGGCGAATGAGTGTGATGTTATTACTTTTGAAAATGAGTTTGTAGATTTGGATGGTTTGCGATCGCTAGAAGAGCAAGGTGTTTTATTTCAGCCGAGTTTGTCGTCACTCGATCCTTTGTTAGATAAGTACGTGCAGCGCTGTTATTTACAAGGTTTAGGTTTACCAACTCCGAGATTTTGGGCGTGGGATTGCAGTCAGGATTTACACCTCGATTTTCCCTTTGTCGTCAAAGTTCGTCGCCACGGTTATGACGGCCAAGGTACTTTTATTGTCAAGGATCGAGAGAGTTTTGAGTCAATTCGTGCGGATCTCAAGGGTCAGTCTTTGCTAGTAGAAGAGTTTGTGCCGTTCGATCGCGAGTTGGCAGTAATTGCAGCCCGATCGGCCTCGGGCGAAATTGCGATTTACCCGATCGTCGAAACTCAACAGCAAAATCAGGTTTGCCGTCTGGTGATTGCACCAGCCCAGATTAGTCTAGATGTAAAAAGTGATGCTGAGGCGATCGTCCGTACTCTCCTCAACAGCTTAGAAGCTGTCGGCGTATTCGGCATTGAACTATTTTTAACTACCGACAATAAACTGTTAGTCAATGAAATTGCGCCCCGCACCCACAACTCGGGACACTTTACCATCGATGCTTGCGAAACTTCACAATTTGAACAGCATTTGCGTGCAGTTTGTCAACTGCCTTTAGGCAATTGCGATTTGAAATGTGCAGGTGCTGTCATGGTAAATTTACTCGGCTACGAATCGGCTGAGTCTGATTATTTAGAAAAACGAAAACAACTGGCACAAATACCAGGTAGTTTTGTACATTGGTATGGTAAGAAAGAATCGCGTCCGGGTCGCAAACTCGGTCACGTTACTGTTTTGCTAGATGGCTTCTCGGTGGAGGATGGACGATCGATCGCACTGGCGATCGCTCAAACCGTTGAATCTATCTGGCGTGCAAGTTAGATCGATCGCAGAGTTGCCAAAATCGAGTTAGTTGGTATATATTAAATACAGGTTCTACTGCGACGTTGGTGACTGCCAATAATGTTTTTTTGATCTATAACTCTTAACTCTAGGGAATCAAGATGTTTGGACAGCAGTAAACTGGGCTTGTACCCAGAAACTTTAAGTCCGAGCCAACGGTGCCCACCTGGTATGATACCAGGTCAAAAGCTGAGGTAAGACGGCGTTGCGGGGAGCCACATTAAAGTATTGATTGAGATAGGCGCTGTGAAATACTGCCAGCCTATTTTTTTTTAATTTGGAATGGGGAATTGGTAATTGGCAATTTCTAATTCATCTGCCAACTAACAAATAACTAATGACTGGGAATGTTGGTTTGGATGGTGCGGGATGGTTAGGGCGATCGGCTTTAAGTTAAAAATGTAAAAACCCAACCACAGGATTTTTAGCCTGCATCAGAGGGGTAGCTTTGCAATGCGATCGACCCATTCCTCAGCACTAGATACCGCCCAAATGATTAGCAATTCTTCGATGATAACTTCTATCGATAGCCTCCTTGAAACGATAATGACTCCTGCGCTTTGGCTGTTGACTATGAATCCAGCAAACTCTGATGGCATCGTTTTGCGATCGTGGCTAACAAGCACACACCGTGATTCGGCTAACAACGAATCGCAATTCTAAACTCTCTGCACTTTCTGCGATCGCCAGAATTAGTTGACGTGCCATAAGATTCAGATCCCCTTTAATATAGAGCTTCATTCTATGCAACTTCATGTAAAATTGGTATAAAGGCTGGTTTAGAGATACATACCCCTCTGGGTCTTTCAGATTTTTCATCCATTTGTTTACTTCCAAAACTGGTTACTGGAAAGGTTTTGGTAATGAATAATGCCACATTTCATAAGGGCGAGCGCATAGAGCAACTGATTCAGAATGCGGGCTGTAAAGAGTTGTACTTCCCCCCTTATTCACCAGACTTCAACAAGATTGAGCAATGCTGGTCAAGGTTGAAGAGTCAAATCCGCAAAAAACTAGATCAGTTTGATTGTTTACAAGATGCGATTGAGGATGTCTTGCATTTTTCGTCCTAACCGCCAAGGCAGTTGCTATAACCCTCTTCTGTAACTCTCCTGGAAGGCAATCTCCAGAAGCTTTATCAGTCAATAAATACAAGCTATCCTATTACAAAAACTTGGTTATTGTAATTGTTATTATAAAAAAATCTGGAGATCGCTTCGCATACAAAAGCTCTAGAATTCAGAAATGGCAAAAGTTTTCGGAGAGTGACACAAGAGGGATAACATACGGCATCCATCAGTTCAAATATGGTATCCTTAGGAATGAAAATTTAATAACATCAGCGATGTATAATAAATAAATGAGTGAATATAAATAGGTTCATCTTTCGGTATATATGTCAAATATTATACCTACTTGTTTCTTCTTATGTCGCTGATGATTTGTTGATTTGAATCATTTCTTACTAACTTAATTTATGTATTACTCAGACGAAATTACTGCTTTAATGCTCAAACATCATCAGTCTTTATCTGAA
>JANMLZ010000041.1:0-51485 GCA_031372825.1 Cyanobacteria bacterium OTE_58_metabat_593
TTCGGAGCGTAAACGCTTCAGATTCTGGACTGGTCTGGGCGCCGGGTCACGCGCAAGCTGTCGATGTCGGGCACCACCTGCCCAAGAAAGACGCCATGACGATGATCGCCATCATTCAGCGCCCGCCGGTCTTGCTCGATCGAGGCGCCACCCTCACCAGGGCCGTGCAATGGGTCGCCGAAGCCGCAGCGGCAGGGGCCTCGCTGATCGTCTTTCCCGAGTCGTTCATTGCGGGTTATTCGTCCTGGATATGGCGGCTCGCGGCAGGAAGGGATGGCGCCGTCATGGGCCAATTGCATGCACGCTTGCTCGCCAACGCGGTCGACGTCGGGGGCGGCGACCTGGCCGAACTGTGTGAGGCCGCCCGCGCTCACAACGTGACCATCGTGTGCGGCATCAATGAACGGGATCGTGAGCGCGGCGGCGGCACGCTCTACAACAGCGTCGTGATCATTGGGCCCGACGGCAGGCTGCTGAACCGGCACCGCAAGTTGATGCCGACCAACCCTGAACGCATGGTTCATGGCCTGGGCGACGCGTCCGGGTTGCGCGTGGTCGACACGTCTGCCGGCCGGGTCGGCGGCCTCATCTGCTGGGAAAACTACATGCCGCTGGCGCGCTACGCGCTCTACGCCCAGGGCGTGGAGATCTACGTCGCGCCCACCTACGACAGTGGGGATTACGTCTTACAGCCTAGTTACACAAAGGCTTTAACTGTTTTTGGAGATGTCTAGTTAGATTAGCAGCCAGTCACCGAGCAAACCCGACGATGTTGGAATGACGAAGAATACACTACCGAGCAGGCTGCTTATGGAATCGCATTCCTGTTAATTCTACAATTAAAAAATCTCACAGTCATTGAACGCTCTCGTAAAGGAACTGGATTTGACTATTGGTTAGGAAGTCAAAATTCAGCTACCACACTGCCATTTGAGCGAATGGCTCGCCTAGAGGTTTCTGGAATTGGCAAAGGCAATCAAAGTCAAATCAATACTAGAGTCAAGCTAAAAACTGAACAAACCCACACCTCAGACGCACAAGGCTTGCCAGCGTATATCATTGTAGTAGACTTGGGCCGACCGATTTCTATTATTAGTACCAACCAAAATCCTGAAGGAACCGTACTCCAATGAGCCAGATTCAATCGCTCCACAAACAAGCAATGGATTTAGCCGAAGCAGCAGCAGTCGCCCGCTTAAGAGGTGCGTTGGAATTGGCTGCACAATTAACGCGCCAAGCCTTTGAACAAGAAACTCAGGCCGCAGCCTTAATCGCTAGCGCCCTTGATGCTGAACCCACTCGTTCTGTACTTCACCGCAGCGCAGCATCTTTAGCGATCGAATGTGGCGAATTACGAATGGCAGAACGCCTAATTGCAACTGCGTTATCTGGTAATCCCCCCGCAGAGATTGCTGAAGAACTTAAAGATTTATTCATCCAGATTAACTTGAGCCAATATCTGAAACGTCAAGGAATCCACATCGATATTAAGGAACTGCGAGGACTGGTAAATCAATAGCACTCGTTGAAGGACTAGAAAATAGATAAACCTGAGCATTAAAATCGCAAATGTATGACAGCAAAAATACACCTCAGCAACTTGGGTAATTCCTTGGCTTTACCAATACCAGACTATATTGTAAAGTTTTTTAATCTGAAAGCAGATGATTCAGTAATTTGCAGTATAGAAAATGGAAAAATGGTCATAGAGCCTGTAAATCAGAAAATTTCAAAATCTACCCTCGATGAATTATTGTCAGGCGAAATAGAACCCAGCGAAGAAATCTCTTGGGGAAAACCAGAAGGAGAAGAAGTTTGGTAAACTAAATTACGGTGAATTCACTCCAAAGTTTGCAAGGTTTCCAAAATAGACAGTCCTCAGATATATATCCACACTTTTCGTAGACACCCATTGCGTTTTCATGTGCGACTGTAACAACCGTAATATCATCTTCCCCACCAACCATCTCTCGGATGCGAACCAATAATTCACTTCCTATTCCTCGTTTTGCATAACACCTGTCCACACCCAAGTCTGTGACAAAAAGGAAATACACAAAATCCGTAATACCAAAGACTACCCCGATTAGCTTCCCTTCATCATTCCTAGCCGTAACAGCAACTGAGCGAGCAGTCAAGAGCTTCCTTATCCTTTCTTCAAAACGCTCTTTGGGATACTGACTACCAAGATCGCTCCTTTTTAAGAAGTCGTAATATTCCTCAAAAGACAAGTTTTCGTTCTCTTGATAGTCAATCATCTTACTTACTAAAATTTTTTCTTAAATTACTGCATATTTTATGTCCTGTCAAGAGAAAGTCAAAATATTCTGAGAATTTTCCTGTATCTACCAGGCTACCTGGAAGTTATTTGCGATCGCAAATAAGTGCGCCAGTTATTGCTTTTTCTACTGCTGCTTCTGCATGAATCCTCGTTGTTGGAAACAAGCCAACGGTGGCATCTCCAGTATGAATTAGTAACTCAATTTCTGTGCAGCCTAAAATAATGCCTTCTGCACCGGATTCAACTAAGTTATTCATAATCTCGACATATTGCTTTCTCGATTCTGGATTAATAATTCCAAGACACAATTCTTCATAAATGACTCGATGGACTACCTCTCGCTCATCATCATTTGGAATGAGCACTTCTAGCCCGTGTTTATCTACCAGTCGCCCTCGATAAAAATCCTGCTCCATCGTAAAACGAGTACCTAACAAGCCGATCTTTTGAATGCCACTGGACTGAATTTTCTCAGCCGTCGTATCCGCAATATGGAGAAACGGAACTTGAATATTTGCCTCAATCTCATCCGCAAGTTTATGCATTGTGTTTGTACAGAGAACGATAAAATCGGCTCCTGCCCGTTCAAGGCTTTGTGCTGCTGCAACCATCAAACCTGCTGCTTCTTGCCAACGACTTTGATGTTGCAAAGCCTCGATTTCTGCAAAGTCAACTGAGTACATCACGCTTTTAGCAGAATGCAATCCCCCAAGCTTGCTCTTGGTGACCTCGTTAATAATGCGGTAATACTCAATAGAAGATTCCCAACTCATTCCCCCAATTAGCCCAATTGTTTTCATGGTGGCTCCTAAAATGACTAAAATGATCGACTAGAATCATTCTAGATTACCTTAACTTAAGGTCAAGGGAAACACTGTAGCAGTTGCCGCGCTACCTGGAAGTTATTTGCGATCGCAATTCGTACAGACAGACCTATAGTGAGACTTTTTAACTGATATTAGGATGAGATACTGGTTAATCTTCCAGACGTTTCTTTAGAGTTGGCGGCTCATCAATATGGTCTTACGATCGGTGATATTAATATTGTGATTTGACACCAAATCTTGCTTTAATACGCACTTCATTCTTCAGTCGAAACCATTCGCTGAAATTAGGAGACGGCAGTGCCGTGTCCCTACAATTAATCACGGTAGGGATACGGCACTGCCGTCTCCTCTATATCATTCCGGTGCAACCGGAAACGATATTATCTCTCAAAATTGACTGGCAAACCCTCCTGAAATACCAGCAATTCTCCCGGCTGAATCTGCGTCCAAACTTCATTATCCGTAAGCGGCAAAGTAGCAATTACAGCCACGCGATCGCCTTCCTTGGTCAATTCCCGAAAATCCACAGTCACATCCTCATCGATCGAGTGAGCACTGGCAAAAGGTGCTTGTCGCACAATATAATGCAGATTAGTAGAACAATGCACAAATAAGTGTTCCCCATCTGAAAGTAAATAATTAAAAATTCCGTGTTCTGCCAAAGTTTTAGTAATTTCATTCAATACCGCGTAAAGTTCCGTCAAAACAGGCTTGTTTTGAGGAAAGCTTTCTCGCAATTTTTCTAATATCAAACAAAAAGCTTTTTCGCTGTCAGTTTTGCCCACAGGTTGGTAAAAACCTGCACTTTCAGGATTGAAATTTTCCAGATTTCCGTTGTGAGCGAACACCCAATATCGCCCCCAAAGTGCCCGAATGAAAGGATGGCAATTTTCCAAAGCAATTTCGCCTTGAGTCGCTTTGCGGATGTGAGCAATCACGTTAGTTGAATGAATGGGATAGCGCCGCACTACTTCAGCAACCGGAGAAGCAACCGCAGGTTTGGAATCTATAAAAATGCGGCATCCCAAACCTTCAAAAAAAGCAATTCCCCAACCGTCTTGATGAACGTCAGTTTTGCCACCCCTCGCAGAGAAACCCTCAAAGGAAAAGCAAATATCTGTTGGCACATTGCAGTTCATTCCCAGTAATTGGCACATAGCTGTTAAATTTATGAAGTTTTGACTACTGATGCCGCAGCTATTGGCAGCTACAGACTGGCGATGATACTATTATAGTAGTAAGGGATTTAGCATTTAAAATAAGTTCATAAAATTTAGGGATTGTCAACCGTAATGCTACTGAAATTTAAAAAATCGGCGATTCCCTGCGGGATAGCTTCGCTTCACGGCAAACGCTTCAGTCATCTTCCCCTACGCACCATCCTAATTGTTCCCTTTGTGTTGCAACTCTTCGCGGTTGTGGGGCTGACGGGCTATCTGTCGCTACGCAATGGGCAAAAAGCGGTCAACGATTTAGCTAGTCGGCTGCAAAATGAAGTGAGTTTGCGGATTGATCAACACCTGAAAAGCTACCTGGATACTGCAAGATATCTCGCTCAAATTAACGGAGATGCCATTGAGTTAGGGTTGCTAAATCCGCAATCTCAAGAACAACTCGGACACTTTCTTTGGAAGCAAATGCAGTTGTATGATGTTGGCTACATCAACTTTGGTACTAAAACAGGTGATTTTACAGGTGCTGGATACTACACGGGGAATAACATCGTTGTTGGTGAGGCTTCTCTTAAGAAAAATGGCCACCGCGACCACTACTTTTATGAAACAGATAGGGACGGCAACCGGATCAAACTTGTTGAGGTTTATAAAAACTTTGAGTTTTATAAAGAAGCTTGGTACGCACAGACAATGCAATCAGGAAAACCAATGTGGAGCGATATTTATCAGTGGGAAGTCCCGCCATTTCCACTAGCTGTTTCTGCAAACCGTCCGGTTTTTGATAAAAACAAAAACTTGATCGGTGTCATGGGTATTGACCAGCGACTTTCGCAAATTAGCGATTTTTTGCGGCAGCTAAAAGTTAGTCCTTCGGGAAAAATCTTTATCTTGGAACGCAGTGGTTTAATAGTTGCCAGTTCCAGTACGGAGTTACCATATACGCTAGTCAACGGCAAACCGCAGCGGTTGAAAGCAATGGAAATTCGCGATCCGTTGATTCAATCTGCTACTGAATATTTACTACAAAAATTTGGCAATTTCCGAGCAATTGAAGCAGGTCAACAGTTAGAATTTGACATTAAGGGCAATAAACAATTTGTTCAGGTAACTCCCTGGAAAGACAAATGGGGTTTGGATTGGCTGGTAGTTGTGGTTGTCCCGGAATCGGACTTTATGGCACAAATTAATGCCAACACTCGCACTACAATTCTACTGTGTTTGGGAGCTTTAGGAGTCGCGATCGCCCTGGGGATTTACACCTCTCGCTGGATTTCTCAGCCGATATTGCGATTGGGCCAAGCATCAGAGGCGATCGCATCTGGGGAACTAGACCAACAAGTAGAAGCCTCATCAGTTAACGAATTAGGCGTTTTAAGCAATTCATTTAACCGGATGGCCCAGCAATTGCGCGAATCCTTTGCTACCCTAGAAAAAACTAATCAAGAACTAGAAATTAGAGTCGAAGAGCGCACCGCTGAACTTACCGAATCGAAACTCGTCGCCGAGGTCGCAAATCACGCTAAAAGCGACTTTCTAGCCAATATGAGCCACGAATTAAGAACGCCGTTAAACGGGATTTTAGGCTACGCTCAAATCCTCGAACGCTCTCAAACTATGACCGAACCAGACCAGCACGGCATCAACATCATTCACCAGTGCGGCAGTCATTTATTAACCTTAATTAACGATATTCTCGACCTATCAAAAATTGAAGCTGGAAAAATGGAACTGCATCCAACTGCATTTCATCTTCCTTCATTCCTGCAAGCAGTAGTCGAAATTAGTCGCATCAAAGCCGAACAAAAAGACATTAAATTTAATTACGAACCCACCGCAGATTTACCCGCTGGCATTATTGCAGACGAGAAGCGATTGCGACAAGTGTTGTTAAACTTACTTGGAAATGCAATCAAATTCACTGACAACGGCAACGTCGGGTTAGAAATATTTGCCCGTAGCAACCAATCAGACTCCTCTCTAATTCACATTCATTTTCAAATACGAGATACAGGAGTAGGAATGAGTTCTGTACAATTAGAAAAGATATTTTTACCCTTCGAGCAAGTCGGAGATGATTCCCGCAAATCAGAAGGGACTGGACTCGGACTTGCCATCACTCAAAAAATCATCGAAATGATGGATAGCAGCATCAGCGTGCACAGCGAATTAGGTGCGGGTAGTCTGTTTGAATTTGAGATATCTTGCCCCCTTGCTGCGGATTGGATGCACAGCAGCAGTTTCACTAAAACCGGAAAAATTATCGGCTATTCTGGCAGCAAAAAACAAATTTTAATTGTGGACGATAGGTGGGAAAATCGATCGGTAATTGTCAACTTGCTTTCACCTTTAGGTTTTGCAATGGTGGAAGCAGAAAACGGGCGAGAAGCATTAGAAAAGATTGGTGAATTGCCACCGGATTTAATTATTACCGATTTGTCAATGCCAGTCATTGACGGGTGGGAGATGCTGTCAAAAGTGCGACAATCGGAAAATTTCAAAAATATTCCAATTATCGTCTCGTCAGCTAGTGTTTACGAAATGGACAAGCAACAGAGTTTAGCAGCGGGTGGAGATGATTTCTTGTCAAAACCTGTGCAAGCTGAAGAACTTTATGTTTTGTTAGCAAAACATTTAGAATTGTCGTGGGTTTACGCAGAAACACTGACAGTCCCGATCGCAAATTTGCAAGAGCAAGTAGAATTAGAAATGATTGTGCCGCCTGCTTTAGAGTTGGCAAACTTAATAGAGTATGCTAGAAAGGGACAAATGAAAGGAATCGAGAAAGAGTTAGAAAAGCTAAGTAAAACCGATGCAAAGTATCAGCCGTTTGTCAACCAGTTGAATCAATTAGTGCAAGAGTTTAACATTCAGAAGATCCGACAATTTCTGCAACATGGTTAGGAATTATGCGACATATTTAAGAACGCAACTACAAATCTATAAATTTTGAAAATAGGGAAAAAAATGTTAAATTTAGAAGAAATAGGAACAATCTTAGTCATAGATGACAATCCTACTAATTTACAAGTCTTGTATAAAGCTTTGTCCGATCGTGGATATGAAGTTTTGGTTGAAATGGACGGTAAAAGCGGGATCGAACTCGTGAAAAATTCTCCTCCAGATTTAATTTTGTTAGATGTGATGATGCCGGGAATTGACGGATTTGAAACTTGCATTCGCTTACAGACAGATCCGTTAACAAAAGAGATTCCGATTATATTTATGACGGCTCTTTCGGATACAGTCGATAAAGTTAAAGGGCTGAGTTTAGGCGCGGTAGATTACATCAGCAAACCGTTTCAACAAGAAGAAGTTTTAGCTAGAATTAAAGTACATTTAAAACTGCGGCGGCTGAGTTTACAATTGGCAGAACAAAATCAGCAGCTAGAGGAGCGAGTAAAGCAACGAACTGCAAAACTTTACAAAACTATAGAAGAATTAAAGCAAACGCAATTGCACCTAGTTCAAAGTGAGAAAATGTCTGCAATTGGTCAACTAATTGCTGGTATTGCCCACGAAATCAACAACCCAGTCGGCTGCATAGTCGGCAATATTGAGGAAGCGACTAACGCCATTAAAGACTTGACAGAATATTTGCACCTTTGCCAGGATAAATGTCACATCCCCGGTTCTGAAATCGAGATAAAAGCATCAGAGATAGACTTAGAATTTATCATAGAAGACTTACCCAAAATGTTTTTTTCGATGAAAACCGGAATCGATCGCATTCGCAACATCAGCAACTCGCTTCGCACGTTTTCCCGTGCAGACAGCGAGTATAAAGTGTTAGCCGATATCCGCGAAGGGATTGACAGCACTTTGATGATTTTGCAGCACCGTTTGAAGGCAAATAATCACCGCCCGGTCATTCAAATTATCAAAAATTATGGAGATATTCCTTTGCTTAAGTGCTATTTGGGACAACTAAATCAGGTGTTTATGAATGTACTCGCAAATGCGATCGATGCTTTAGAAGAAGCCAACCAAGGACGCACTTTTGCATCAATTGCCGCCGCACCCAACACGATTACTATTACTACTAAATTATCCGATAGTAAGGAAGATGTTTTGATTAAAGTCAAAGATAATGGGAAAGGAATGTCTGAGGAAATAATAGCGCAGATTTTTGACCATTCGTTTACTACAAAAGCTGTTGGGAAAGGAACGGGAATCGGTTTGTCAATCAGCCGTCAAATAGTGGAAGAAACTCAGGGCGGCTGTTTGACTTGTGCGTCTGTTTTGGGAGAAGGGACGGAATTTACGATCGCCCTTAATCTAGAATAATACCCGCAAACGTAGCTATCTCATAGGCGATCGCCTTTTCTCTCACTTTTTTTCTGACACAAATCACTAAGTATAAAAAACCAATGAAAAATCACCAATACGTTTCGCAAATCATCACCAGCTTGATTCTAGGATGCGGATTGCAGGCATTATCGGTTATTCCAGCATTAGCAGAAACGACTAAACCAGAACTTGAAACAACACCAAATATCGCAAATTCTGAAAACCCAGTCAATGAATGGTATCAACCACCTTCCCCAAAAAATATACCGAATAACTTTGATAATAAATTAATCGAAATTGCTCGCGATGTAGAGGTAAATTCACCAATTACTCCGACACCCGAGCCAGTTGTACCTATCGTGAGTGAGATAGAAACTCAAATATCTAACGCCACTGAGACGCAGCCTCCAGAAATACCTCCATTAGTTCCCGAGAATCAATTAGAAAATCCTCAATCAACTTACCCTACTGACAACTCCCTAGATCAAGTTACATCAGTCTCCCAACTGGGCGACGTACAGCCTACAGATTGGGCATTTCAAGCACTACAATCCTTAGTAGAAAGATACGGCTGCATAGCGGGATACCCCGACGCAACCTATCGCGGAAACCGCGCCATCACCCGCTTTGAATTTGCAGCAGGAGTCAATGCTTGCTTGGATAAAATACGCGAGTTAATTAGCCAAAGAAGCGAAAATATAGTTGACCGCAATGACTTAATCAAAGTCCAAAAATTACAAGAAGAATTTGCAGCACAAATTGCCATATTGCGAGGTCGAACCGACTTGCTAGAAGCGCGAAATACCGAACTCAAAGCCAATCAATTTTCACCACAAACTAAGCTATCAGGATTCGCAGTTTTTGGTATCCAAGGGCGCAGTCCCAACCGTGCGGATCGCGCCCCAAGAGACGGCAAAAGAGATACCAAAGACCCCGGTACAAATGTCAACACGATCGCCTTAAGTCAATTCTACTTAACCACTCAATTGAGTCCTCGCAGTAACTTATTAATCGGTTTTTACAACCAAAGTGGAGGCACTGCACCGCAATTAACCAAAGACATCAACCTAGCTTACAATTTTGGTGAAACTTCTGGAACAACTCTCAGCGACCTCTATTATCGCTTTCTGGTTAGCGATAAATTAGCCGTGATTGCAGGGACAACAGGAGTCAACATGATTAGCAGTTTCCGAGGGCCAAATCGGGCAGAAAGTGCAACTGCTGGTCCCATTTCTAGCTTCGCCCAAAGGAACCCAATTTTGAACACTGGTTTGGGTCAAGGAGGCATCGGCATTGACTGGCAATTTGCCAAAAGAGCCAGTTTGCAAGCAGTTTATTCTACTAATATTCCCGGATTTTTTGTCAGTTCAACCGGAGCTACAGGGCACAATACATTGGGAGTAGAGCTAACTTTGACACCAGTAGATCCAGTGGATGTTACTTTCTATTATGTGAACGATTATTCACCTGACGGGAATCTGCTTAGTTTCGCTGGCGACACCCAATTAACTGCTATTAATCCCAGTACAAACAAGTCAGCATCTCTGCAAACAAATGCTGTGGGAGCAAGTTTAAATTGGCGCATTTCACCGCGAGTTTCTGTGGGAGGTTGGGCTGGCTATAGTAATTCTCGGATTCCGGGGAAGTCTGGTACGGTAGCAACTACAAATTATATGGTTTTTGTAAATTTTCCCGATTTGTTTAAAACCGGAAATTTAGGAGGAATTTATATCGGCCAACCGCCGAAAATTGTCAGCAGCAATTTAGCTACAGGTAATAATATTCCTGATTTTTTAGATACGGGTTTAGGGCGAAGGGGCGGACAACCTGGAACGACTACTCATGTTGAGGTATTTTACCGCTGGCAGGTGAATAATAATGTCAGCGTCACCCCTGGATTGATCTTGATTTTTCAACCGGATCATACTCCGAATAGTGACCCGATCGCAGTTGGTGTATTGAGAACTTCATTTTCTTTTTAAGACGGTTGTGAATTACGCATAAACTAATTCTCTCCGGGTGCGGACGCGCACCTTACCGCTAGCGGGATGTCCTAATGCTTTGTTTCAGTAAAAACCCGCTATCTTTACTGAAACTTTACACTCGATCGGTAACTTTCCGGTTTAAATCATTTTTTCTACATACAAATACGTAACGATTAAGTTTAAAAAGCTCCGAATAAACACGCTTGAAATCTACAGTTTCCTAACTTAATCTATTATCAGGTGCATTATTAATAGTTCTTTAATTTGTGGCTTCGATAATATGATTAAATCAACCCACTTTTTTGCCTTTCTGAGTTTAGCTGTAATTTCGGCGATGACTGCCTATCCCTGTCAGGCACAAACGACTGTCGAATCTAGAATTGATGCAATAGAAACAAACGGGCTCGCAATTGGGCAGTCGCCAGACGTTGCTAATACTCCTGCTAGCGATCGCCCAAAAAATCGTAACATTTCTAAATCTTTTACCGTCTCAGAATTAAATCGCACACCTCCTAACTCTAGTGTTCTTACCACAACTCCTGCAACTCAATCTCCACGCATAAATCCTTTAGGATGTCGGTTTTTTGATGTTCCTTCCATGCGGCAATAGATTTTATTGCATCTCTAGATAAATCGAATATCATTGCTAAATAGAGGCGATCGTAGTTTGCGATCGTTCTCTATTTCTGCGATCGGGAAACTTGCGAAATACAGCCAATGCTAAAGCCAGCCAAAACGCTCCGACAACTTCGTTTATCAGAAAAAACACTCCCAAAGTTATCGCTGCAAGCTCTCCTAATTGTTCCATTTGTCCTACAAATTTTCGCAGCCGTAGGTTTAACTGGATATTTATCATTCCGCAACGGACAAAAAGCGATTAACGACTTGGCCAATCAACTCAGCAGCGAAGTGAGCGATCGCATCGATCAGCACCTCGACACCTACCTCGCCACCCCCCAACAAATCAATCAAATCAATGCAGATGCTGCCAGCTTGGGACAGCTCAACCTGCAAAACTTACCCAAGCTAGGACATTTTTTTTGGAAACAAATGCAGGTGTTTAATGTTGGCTACATCTTTTACAGTTCAGTACAAGGTTACTATGCTGGCTCTGGATATTTCCTCGATCCTGGAAAAATCTCTATTGATGAACTTTCAGCGAATACTAAAGGTAAAACTCACAGCTACGAGACTGACAAGCAAGGAAATCGCACTCAGTTGGGCTATGTCTACGATTACGAGCCTCGAAAAGATAGCGTGTATAAAGATGCCAGCCGAGCCGGAAAACCGCTCTGGAGTAGAATTACGAATTGGGAAGGTTTTCCCGAAATCTTATCTATTGCTTCTGGCTATCCCATCTACAATAATAACACTTTACAAGGTGTTTTGATTGTTGACGTGCGCCTTTCTCAAATCAGCCACTTCCTGCGAAAATTAGCAGTTAGTCCGTCAGGAAAAATCTTTATTGTAGAGCTGGACGGTTTGCTAGTAGCGAGTTCATCTCAGGAACAGCCGTTTACAATTATTGACAAAAAAGCGGAGAGAATGAATGCTGTAAATAGCAGCGATATCTTGATCCGATCGACAGCTAGTTATTTGCAGCAAACATTTGGTAGCTTTCGAGAAATCCAACAAAATCAAAACCTACAATTTATTCAAAAAGGCGATCGTCAATTTGTCCACACTGCACCTTGGCAGGATGAATTCGGTTTGAACTGGCTAGTAGTAGTCGTCGTCCCAGAGTCTGACTTTACAGAACAAATTAACGCCAATACTCGCACTACAGTTTTGCTGTGTCTGGGAGCTTTATTGCTAGCAGTTGGCTTGGGGATTTTTACCTCACGCCGCATTATCCAATCCATCTTTAATATTGTCAGGGCGTCGGAAGCGATCGCAGCTGGAAAATTAGACCAAAAAGTACCAGATTCAAATGTTCGAGAACTAGGAATTTTAGCTGGAGCTTTCAACTGCATGGCCCAGCAGTTGCGGGAATCTTTCACGGCTTTAGAAAACACTAACGAACAATTAGAAATTAGAGTCAAAGAACGCACCAAGGAACTTTCCGAAGCTCTTTACAACCTGCAAACAACTCAATCGCAATTAGTTCAGACTGAAAAAATGTCAAGTTTAGGGCAAATGGTTGCTGGTATTGCTCATGAAATCAATAATCCAGTCAACTTTATCCACGGTAATATCACCTGTACTAAGGAATCTATTCAAGAACTGCTGGAAATAATTAATCTCTACCAAAAACACTATCCCCATCCGGCGGATGAAATTCAGCAATCTTTAGAAAGTTTTGATGTAATTTTCCTGAAAGAGGATTTGCAACAAATACTGAATTCCATGCAAGAAGGAACTAATCGCATCAAAGATATTGTCTTAAATTTGCGAAACTTTTCTCGACTAGACGAATCACAATTAAAGGAAGTTGATCTTTGCTCCGGTTTGGAAAGCACGTTGCTGATTTTACAGCACCGTCTAAAATCTAGCGATAAAAGACCAGCCATTGAAGTTATCAAAAGTTACGGTTATTTGCCTAAAATTGAGTGCTATCCCGGTTTATTAAATCAAGTTTTTATGAATATTTTAAGTAATGCGATCGACGCTATTGAAGAATCATATACTCCTCATAAAAAAAGCAAGTTAATTATTTCAATCTTCACAGAAGTTACCGCAGAAAATTGTGCGATCGTCCGCATTCAAGATAATGGGCTGGGTGTAGCCGGAAATGTAATATCGAAGATATTCGATCCTTTTTTCACCACAAAACCTGTAGGGAAAGGCACAGGGTTAGGATTGTCTATAGCTTATCAGATTGTGCGAGACAAACATCAAGGAAATCTGATTTGCACCTCTAAACCAGGAGAAGGTACGGAATTTGCGATCGTACTTCCTCAAAAAACTAGATGCTGTAAAAACAATCGATGAAATTAAGTTGAGTTTAAATATTATCGGGGAAAATCTGAAAGTTGTTTGATATCCTTCAAAACTATTTGAGGTTTCCCTTTGTAATGTTCTACCTTCCCGCTAACATAAACGTAGCCGCGTCCCAGACCAGCATAACGCTTGTCTATCAGCCGCTTTAAAGGTGCCATCGTGTCAGTCTCGGCATCAGGTATCCACAAATCTAATTTATGATAAACCGAACCCGCATGAATCAGAGCATTGTCCCCGATCCATTTATTAATTCCCGCTTGCAAATCGCAGAAAACAGTAATAGATCTACCTGTCTCCGAAGCCGCTAAGATTTTTGGATAATCCAACCTTAAAGAAAATGCTCCTCCCGTTGCTTCTGACAAGCGAAATTCTTCGACAATTGAGGCTCGCATCGACCACCAAGGCAACAAATTAGCATAATTGCGAGAGGGAATTTTGGCATTAGTAATTGGATTCCAAATCATCAGATTGTAAGCTTTTGCGCCCGATTCTGCATCAGTCATTTGGCGGTGATACAATCGCGATCGCCCGTATTTCACAAAGTAGGGACTCCAGCCTTCTTTAATCAGTTTGAGATTGTAATTTTCCTCGTCTTTATGTACGTAACACAGCAGGCTGCCGTAGTTATCGCGGTGTTTTTCTACAGCAATTTCAACTGGATCGTCTGTATCAAATTCAATGTCAACTTTAGCAAGTCCGCCACCTTCCGTCGCAAAGTATTTTTTAGCCATTTCTGAAGCTTCTTTCCCCGCCACAGTTACAGGTTTTGAGCCTCCCGAATGACTTTCTTCTGTATCGACGCAAATCAGCCGCAGAGACTCGGTTTTGCCGTTGAGAGCAACTTTAATAGTATCGCCATCAACCACTTGAGTTATTTGCAGGTTCTGAATTCTGGTTGCCATATTGTGAACCCTGTTAAACTTGAGATTTGATTCATATATTGGCTATATTGTACATGAGTTTGCTGGTGCTATAATATTACTTTTTATATTCTGTAACCGCAGATGAACACAGATATAAATCTGATCTGCGTTCATCTGCGTTAATTTGCCTAAATCTGCGGTTGCAAAATCTCTCTACGAACCACCCTGCAACTTATCTTCAACTTTTAAACCCCTAATTTGTTCGCGAATCACATCAGTTTTTGTTCTACCGCTGTTCGCGCAATAAGCTTCCAGCCGAAGCATTTCTACTTCAGGGAGTCGGATGGTTAGAACTTTAACATTTTTACTCATACTGCAATTATACTGAAAAATGCAGTACGATTATAGCAGAGAAATGCGCCTTGACAGAATGTTGCCGCACCATGCCAAGACGACTTCCCCGAAGTTGAACGTCCAACAAAGGAGCTATTTAATTATGATTCAAGATCCAGAAAAAGAACCAGAATGCTGGGATGAGCCGATTTTAGCAGATAACCCCAAGCAAGCGAAACAGGAGTGCCAAAAACGAGCCGCTACCAGGTTGAATTAGAATCTGTAACTCAACCTCGAAAAGTAGAAAATCGCCCTCAAGTTTATCGTTGCAACTACAAGGAGAAAGAATAATGACTGTTCTGGAGTGTGTAAAACCGGGTGCTAAACTCGGTCAAATTATTCTCGCCGTCGATTTGACTGTTGCCGGTGCAGTCGATCGCATTTTAGCAAAAATTCAAGACTTGGGATATGACCCCGAAATCCGTCATGTCAACTATCCGTCAGGAGTTCACGTCTTAGCAATTCTCAAAGACGAACAGCATTCTGAAGTAGTTGATGATGACTACTTGCTAGAAGATTGGCTGCAATTAAGGTCGCAAATCAACAGCGATGCCGTTCATCTGTGGCGCGGTAAATAAGCGAATTAACAATTAAACCCAGATGAACGCAGATCTAATCTTGTCTGCGTTCATCCGCGTTCATCCGCCTACATCTGCGATCGCAAAAATACCCCTAAGCTTCACCCCGCAACTTATCCAAAACAGTCCGATCCTCCAAAGTCGAAGTATCCCCCGTCACCTCCAAACCAGCAGCCAAAGAACGCAACAAACGCCGCATAATCTTGCCGCTGCGAGTCTTCGGCAAAGCATCGGTAAATCGAATTTCGCCGGGACGGGCGATCGCACCAATTTCCTTCACAACGTGCAGCTTCAATTCCTTAGCCAATTCATCACTAGGTTGCTGAGTATTTTGCAACGTCACAAATGCCACAATTTCCTCACCTTTAATCTCATCCGGTTTCCCCACAACCGCAGCTTCCGCCACCGCTGGATGAGACACCAAAGCCGATTCAACTTCCATCGTACCGAGTCGATGTCCTGCCACATTAATTACATCATCAACGCGGCCCATTACCCAGAAATAACCATCTTCATCCTTGTGCGCGCCGTCCCCTGCAAAGTACACAAATTCGCCATCTTTCGGGTGCAAATACTCCCAATAAGTACGACGGAAGCGATCGGCATCGTTGTAAAGTGTACGCATCATTCCCGGCCAAGGATGTTTCACAACTAAATAACCACCACTTTCATTAGTTACTGGTTCGCCATCTTGGTCAACAATATCAGCCACAATTCCGGGGAACGGAAGGGTTGCAGAACCTGGTTTTGTGGGGATTGCACCGGGTAAAGCGGTAATCATTATTCCGCCTGTTTCCGTTTGCCACCAAGTATCGACAATCGGACAATTCGAGTTACCAATTATGCGCTGATACCACATCCAAGCTTCAGGATTAATCGGTTCGCCGACAGTTCCTAATAACCGCAAAGACGACAAATCTCTGGCATTTGGCAAGTGTTCGCCCATTTTCATAAACGTGCGAATTGCGGTTGGTGCAGTGTAGAAAATGGTGACACCATATTTCTCAATCACATCCCAAAAACAGCCGGGATTAGAAGGGCGAGGAGCACCTTCATACATTAAAGTTGTCGCACCATTAGACAGTGGCCCGTAGACAATATAACTGTGTCCAGTAATCCAGCCGACATCAGCAGTACACCAGTAAATATCGGTATCTTGGAGGTCAAATATCCACTTGGTTGTCATGTGGGTATAAAGGTTATAACCGCCCGTTGTATGGACGACACCTTTCGGTTTTCCGGTACTTCCCGAAGTGTAAAGAATGAATAGCAAATCTTCGCTATCCATCGGTTCTGCTGGACAATTTGCCGATGCACCTTGTTGCAAATCGTGCCACCAATGATCGCGCCCAGGTTCCATTTCAATTTGCTGTTTGGTGCGCTGAACTACGAGAACATTGGTAACAGTTGGTGCCGCATCATTTGCTAATGCTTTGTCTACTTGTGCTTTGAGGCCGACGGCGGTATCTTTGCGGAAGCCACCATCGGCGGTGATGACGAGTTTTGCTTGGCCGTCGTTGAGGCGATCGCGCAAAGCTTCTGCACTAAATCCACCAAAAACTACGCTGTGTACTGCACCGATTCTGGCACAGGCTAACATGGCGATCGCAGCTTCGGGAATCATCGGCATATAGATACCGACGCGATCGCCCTTTTGGACACCCAAACCCTTGATTACATTCGCCATTTGGCAGACTTCGCGGTGGAGTTGCGCGTAGGTGAGGGTGCGGGAGTCTCCGGGTTCGCCTTCCCAAATTAGGGCGGCTTTATTTTTTCGCCAAGTTGTCAAATGGCGATCGAGACAATTGTAAGAAATGTTAATTTTACCATTGACAAACCATTTAGCAAAAGGTGGCTGCCAGTCGAGAACGGCATCCCATTTTTGGAACCAGTCTAATTCCTGTGTGGCGAGTTCGGCCCAAAATGCTTGGGGGTCTGCTTTGGCTTTGTCGTAGAGGGCTTGGTACTCTTCTAGGCTTTTGATCTGAGCTTTTTCGGAGAATTCAGCAGGCGGCTGAAATAGGCGTTTTTCTTGGAGTATTGATTCGATGGTATCTTGTGACATTGCTGTTAGTTTTAATTTCGGTTAGTCTTTGTAACTATTGTTTGCACAAGTTGGGGCAAAAGTATGTTTATTTTCCTTAAGACTTTGGGGAATTTTGTCAATCTTGGGGATGTGTTAGAAATTATGACACTGGTAAATGCTCAATTTTATCTTGGTACTCATCATCAAATGATCCTTGATAAATAAAAAGTAGTTCCTCAATGTTTTGACCAATACTCATCTTGGAATTCAGGATAAAAATTCCAGGAATATGACGACCTTGCTCTAGATGATCTATTAAATGAACGGGCATAGAGCGGCGGTTGTTGGTAACGAGAATGAAATTGTGAATTTCGCACCAAATGAGAATTTCTGGGTCAAGAGTACCTTTAGGAGGTGTAGTGAATTCTCCCACTGCGAGAACAACCACATCAGGATTACGCCTGCGAATTTGGGTAACATACGCAGGCTCGACATTTTCATCAAAGAGATACTGGAATGCCATCAGCTTTTCTCCTTGCATCTATTTCTGCTCTCAGTTTACGGAGTTTTTTAGCCGCTGGAGAAGGATTGCGACGTTGTTCTTCTTGCATTCTTTCGCTCCATTCCAACCATTCGGTTATGTATTTACCGACTGCTTCTTTGTTGTGCAGGTAATACAAAATTGTCGCATAAACTTGTTCGAGGGTGAGGGATGTATAAATGTTGGCGATTTCTTCGGGAGTTCGAGCGCGAAACAGGTATTCATAAAGAATTGTTTCGATGCCGATGCGGGAACCTTTGAGCCGAATATCGTCAGGTCTTAAGAAGTTGAAATAGTCTTCTAGTTGCATGGCTGGTTTATTGGGATTATGTTTCATACTATTATAAGACCTGAACAGAAGATCGTACAAAAGCCATGACTCAAAATTTAGGTATCTTCTTCATCTTTACCTGTACGTCGTTCGTATTCTAAAATTATGCCCATAATTTCATCGGCTGGAATATCAGCTTGTGCAGATTTTGTATAAACAGTCAGTAAAATAATTCCGCTTTCAGTTTTGACATAATAAATCAGACGATAGCCACCGCTTTTACCTTTTTGAATATCGTTATTTCTAACTCTCACTTTAAACACATCGTAACCAGTCCCGGATATGCGATCGCCTGGTAACTCTCCCCGTTCAAGTTGTTCGATAACTGGTTGTATATCATTACGAATACTACGATACTTTTTGGCGAGGTTGCGTAAGTTTTTGGTAAACGTTGGTGCAGCTTCAACTTGGATAGATGGTTGCTCAGACATCATCAATTCCCTCCCAGATTTGGGAAACAGGAATTGTTTTGCCAGTCATTGCTTCCTGCCAAGCTTGACGTAAATCTGCTAAAATTGCTTCTTTAGATTGCTCATCTTCATTACTTTCTGCTACTTCGGGAACCAGCACAATGACTTCTACTCTGCTATTTTGCTCTAAATCTAGTGGCTCATCAATGTACAATTGTCCTCGATTGTCGATCGTTGCCATCACTTTAATTGCTTTCATAGTTACTCCTGGTAATCTAGGGTGTAAGAAATAGACTGATGTCAAAAGGTAATGAAAAGTGATAATATTACATTATATCAAATCTGCAATATATTTTACAGGAAAGGCCGATCGCACAAAAGCCATGACCCAAAATTTAGAAGCAAGCCAACTTTCGTTAAATGACGTTCGCCGCCTTCTCAAACTGGAAAGACAAACAGAAGGATCTTTTGCTGATTTTTTCTCTCTGGAACCTCTGACGGATTTTGAACAGCAGGAATTATTGCTAATCAGAAATGTCTTTTGGCGTCATCTAGAAGCAGGGAAAATTTCTGCAAAAATGGTGAAATTTTTAGTGCTTTCACTGTTGATGAGATTAACAGGATTTTTTGATATTCCGATCGTGCTGACAATGGAAGATAGCATACCCATTGAAGTTGAGGATGAGGATACTTTAATCAAAGGGCGGTTAGATATTTTAGCCGTAAATCAGCCGGATGCAGAGATAGGGGCGACACCGTTTTGGATTTTGGTAGTTGAGGCGAAAAATAGCGCGATCGATTCTTGGGCTGGTTTGCCGCAATTGCTGACTTATGCTTATAAAAGTTTGCAGCATCAACCGTCGGTTTGGGGATTGACAACGAATGGACGTAACTATCAGTTTGTTTATTTAACGCGGGGGAATCCTTGTACTTATCAGATTTTACCGGACTTGAGTTTGACTGATAGAGAGCGATCGCTCTTATTAGCGCAAGTGTTGAAGGCGATTTGCAAGTTGCAGAATGTGCAGTTACAGTTGGCTTAGGGCGATCGCGCGCGGAGTCAGAAACCGGGTTTCTTTGCAAAATCTCGTGGGGATGCGTAAATTATCGCAGAAACCCGGTTTCTTGGATTAGGGGCGATCGCACAGAACATCATTTAGACAGTGGAATTGTGCGATCGATCGCTGGAGTCGGCGGTTGTTGGGTATTTGGAGGGGTGATGTAGGCTGTTGCTAAGGGGATTAGGGCAGGAATTACGACGACTGCGATCGGTACTACAACTTTCTCTAAGAACCACTTGATGTTTGAATTGTCTGATTTTTTCACTGGATTTACCTTTTTAGCTAATTTAGTCTGGTTTTGTGGAAGCCGTTTTAAAATGTTCATTTAGTTCATTCCCTTCTCTACAATTTCAAATATAGAACGAGTTCTATTGGTATAATCTCGTTGACAAATAAATCCGACAAAATTGTCAATCACCTCGGAATGATCTAATTCATTCACAATTGAGTAGAAGGGTTTGTGAAAAAATCTTCACAAATTAACTGGTGTTTGTCAATTTGTGAAATTAAACTGGCTATCCGGGCTGAAGCTGACAACTGTGGTAAATTAGTAAGACTGGTAGGTAAAGTGCTAAGGCAGGTATGCGGATGATGGAACGAAAAGACTTTGAGGAAAAGTACGATAAGCTAAACGATAAACAGGGTCAGGTGCTAAAGCTATTTTTGAAAGGAAAATCAGAGGAAGCGATCGCTAAATCCATCAAAGTTAATGATTCATCAGGTGTCAGATACCATATTTCAAATATCTGCGAGTTATTTGGTTTTAAAAATGAGCCGGGCGAACGTTTCCGACAGCGTGATGAATTAATCCCGCTATTTGCTAAGTATAAACCTGAATTAGTTAGCGATAAATTAAAAGAAACTTGTGGAATTTCCCCTGACAATTTAGAAGAAGTTAAATTTTACTATGTAGAACGCGATTGTGAGCATAAATGTTATGATAAAATTCTAGAAAATGGAGCGCTGATTCGGATTAAAGCTCCTCAGAAAATGGGCAAGACTTTATTGGTAGATAGAATTCTCGATCGCGCATCGCAAGCAGGTTACAAAACAGCACTCCTCAGTTTCGAGGAAGCTGACAGCGAAGTTTTGGGGGATTACCGGAAATTATTGCAGTGGTTGTGCGTTACTCTGGGCGATTCGCTGGAGTTGGAAAATAAATTAGTAGGACATTGGGATGACACTTTAGGTGGTATCAACCCTAACGTCACTAAATATTTAGAAAGGTATTTATTCAAAGATTTCGATCGACCTTTGGTACTGGTATTAGAGAAAGTAGACCTCGTTTTCGAGCAAGCTACTTTTAATGTTGATTTTTGTCGCTTGCTGCGCGGGTGGAATGATGCAGCGAAAAGAAACGATCGCCGTGGTGCAATCTGGAAAAAAATCCGGTTGATTGTCGTTCACGCTACAGAAGTTTACAGTTCTCTTGATATCAACTCATCCCCTTTGGCGGGTGTTGGGTTGACAGTACCTTTGCCAGATTTTACCGTGGAAAAAGTGCAGCAGTTAGCACAGCGGTATCGACATAATTGGCTAAGTACAGATGATATTCAACAACTTATGGTAATGTTTGGTGGCTATCCTTATTTGGTGCAAACTGCTTTTGCTTACCTGCAAACTCCTCAATCTTCTCTGACTAAGCTTTTGGAAATTTCACCTACTGAACAAAGTCCTTTTATCAATCACTTGCGAGAACTTTTGGGGAAGCTAAAACTCTGTCCAGAACTAGCAGAAGTTTATCGAGAAGTCGTCACTAAAAATAAATCAACTATCCTGGAAACTCATCAAACATTTAAGTTAGAAAGTATGGGATTGGTGCGAGTGGAAAATAATGATTGTTTTCCCCGCTGTGATTTGTACCGTCAATATTTCTCCAAGCGTCTATGACATATCAATATATAGCTGAGTCAACTCTCCCAGAAGATACCCAAACTTATGTAACGCGAGAAGCTGACTGTCATCTTTATGAAGCGTTGCTAGAAGGTAAACTTTGTTATGTTTTCAATTCTCGCAAAATAGGTAAGTCTAGCTTAGCCCTGCAAACTATCAAGCGACTGCGAACCGTAGGTATTTTATCGGTTTTTATTGACCTGTCTAGTGACGAGACGAAGTTAGAGCATCCCGAACAGTGGTATGCTAATATACTTGATACTTTAGCTTATGAATTAAATCTTAATGTTGATTTAAAAAGCTGGTTGCAGGAACGAAATTGGCTGTCTCCCTTGCGACGGTTTCGGGAGTTTATTGAATTGGTGATGCTGTCGCAGGTTTCTGGAAAAATAGTCATTTTTTTTGATGAAATCGATAGCGTTCTCAGTTTAAATTTTTCGGCAGATGATCTATTTGCTTTTATCAGAAGCTGCTATAATCGTCGTACCCAAAATGCAGAATACAGTCGCATTACCTTTTGTCTTTTGGGTGTTGCCACACCTTCAGATTTGATTCAAGATAAAAAACGCACTCCTTTTAATATCGGTCAAGCCATTGAATTAAAAGGTTTCACTAAGGAACAAGCTGCACCTTTAGCCAAAGGTTTAGCAGGAAAAGTAAATCAACCCATTCAAGTTTTAAATGAGATTATAGAGTGGACTGGCGGACAGCCTTTCTTGACTCAAAAACTTTGTAAAATTGTCCTAGAACAAGCAGAAAATAGCCATCCTGACATTGCTGCACTGGTACAAGCTTACATTATTAACAATTGGGAAGAGAACGACAATCCCGAACACCTCGGCACAATTCGCGATCGCATCCTCAGTAACCAACAGCGTACCAGCCAACTCCTCGGCATTTATCAGCAAATCCTCGCGTCTCCCCAAAAACAAATTGCCGCTGATAACAGTCCCGACCAAATGGAGTTACAACTATCAGGATTGGTCGTCAAACGCAACGGATATCTACAAGTTTACAACCCCATATACGCCGCTATTTTTAACCTCGATTGGGTACAGCAAGAATTAGCGAAACTCCGCCCCTACCAGGAAAACTTCGCCGCTTGGATAGCTTCAAATCGTCAAGATACTTCCCGACTGCTGCGTGGCCAAGCGTTGGATGATGCGTTGCAATGGAAAGTGGGGAAACGTTTGAGCGATGAGGATAATGATTTTTTAGATGCCTGTCGAGATGATGAACGGCAAAAATTGAGGATATCTAATAAATTATTAAAAGAAGTTCGCAGACAAGGCATGGAAGTTCTGAAAGTTGAAGAAGCTGGACGAATGGCGTTAAATCTTTTTCAGTCAAAGGGAAGGCAAATAGATGCCTTACGGGCAGCTATCAAAGCAGGAGAAAATTTAAAGAAGTGGATCCCAGACAATCCCCCACTTTCCGAATACCCTCTTACCAATCCTTTGTTAGTTTTGCAGATAATTATTGATAAAATCCGCGAGCGACACCAGTTTTTCGGACATAATGACTTGGTAACAAGTGTCTGTTTTAGCCCGAAAGGAGATGTGATTGCTAGTGCCGCACATGATAACACTGCCAAATTGTGTGACTTGCATGGCAACTGCTTGGTAACATTCACCGGACATAATGACTGCGTAAATAGTATCTGTTTTAGCCCGACTGGAGATGCGATAGCCACTTCCTCAAGAGACGGCACAGCCAAATTGTGGAACTTGTATGGAAACTGCTTAGTAACATTCACCGGACATCATTACCCGGTAACAAGTGTCAGTTTTAGCCCCATAGGAAAGATGATCGCCACTGCTTCATCTGACAAAACCGCCAAATTGTGGCACTTGCAGGGCAATTGCTTGCTAACATTCACCGGACATAATGACTCGGTAACAAGTGTCATTTTTAGCCCAACAGGAGATGCTATCACTACTACCTCATTTGACAACACTGCCAAATTGTGGGACTTGCATGGCAACTGCTTGGTAACTTTCACCGGACATAATGACCCGGTAACAAGTGTCTGTTTTAGCCCCATAGGAAAGGTGATCGCTACTACCTCATTTGACAAAACCGGCAAATTGTGGGACTTGCAAGGCAACTGCTTGGTAACATTCACCGGACATAATGACTCGGTAACAAATGTCTGTTTTAGCCCGACTGGAGATACGATCGCTACTGTCGCATATGACAACACTGCCAAATTGTGGGACTTGGAGGGCAACTGCTTGGTAACATTCATCGGACATAATGACTGCGTAACAAGTGTTTGTTTTAGCCCGACTGGAGATACGATCGCTACTGCCTCAGATGACAAAACCGCCAAATTGTGGGACTTGGAGAGCAACTGCTTGGTAACATTCACCGGACATAATGACTGCGTAAATACTGTCTGTTTTAGCCCCACAATCGAGGCAATCGCCACTGGTTCATATGACGGCACCGCCAAATTGTGGGACTTGCAGGGCAATTTACTGGCTGACTTTAGCGGATATAAAGGCAATTTATCCAAAGGTGAGGCTGATTTTGTGCAGTTGAAAAGTCCGATTTATAGTATTTGTTTTAGTCTGGACGGGAAGTTTTTAATAACTGGTTCCCAGGATGGAAAGGTGCGGTTTTGGCCTGTGGAAAGTTTGGATGAGTTGTTGGCGAGGGGCAGGGAATGGCTGGGTGAGAAATTTTAACCGCTGATGCACGCAGATTGTTTTGATTCTGATTTTTCACTTATTAAAACTGTTGTTAACTTTATACGATTTACGCATCAAAACCCAAGAAACCGGGTTTTTATGGGTTTCTGCGACTGTAATGCAGTATTGTCGCAAAAACCCGGTTTCTGACCACCCGTGCGTAACTCCGATCACGTTTATTTTGAATTTGCCGATCGCACACAACCAGATTTACACACACATTCAAGTCAAGATTTGTTAAAAATTTACATTTTGCCGTGACATCAGGCAATCTCTTATCTTACCATAAGAAACGGCTCAGTCCTGCAACAAAAGGTAAGAAAATGTCTGAACTTAGACAAAATCTAATTACCAGAGATTGGGTAATCATCGCTACCGATCGCGCAAAAAGACCTGACCAATTCGCCAATCCCAAAAAGGCGATCGCACCACTGCCCCGACACCGCCCAGACTGCCCATTTTGCGTGGGAAATGAGGAAGATGGAACAGTAGAAACTTGCCGTTTGGGCGATCGCACTGGCTGGAAAGTCCGCGCAATTGGCAACAAATATCCTGCCCTCTCCCCGACAGCAGAATGGATGAGAATATCATCGGGAATTCACCGCACGATGGCAGGAATCGGCGTTCACGAAGTAATTGTCGAAAACCCGCGACACGATTTGACGACAGCTTTGTTGACCGTCGTAGAAGTGACAGACATACTTTTAGTATACAGACAGCGTTATTTGGAAATTAGAAAATATCCCCATATTGAAACAATTATTATCTTCAAAAATCACGGTGAAAGTGCCGGAACTTCTCTCGAACACCCTCACTCGCAAATAGCCGCTACGCCCGTTGTTCCCATCCTATTTCGCAGCCGGATTGATGCCGCAATTCGCTATTTTGACGATACGGGAGAATGTCTGTTTTGCCGCACTTTGGAAGATGAATTAGCGTCTGGTGAAAGAGTGATTTTCGAGAGTGAATATTTTGTGGCTTTTATTCCTTATGCTGCACTTTCGCCGTTTCATATCTGGATTTTTCCGCGTCGCCATTCCTCTTCGTTTGATGACATTACCGATGCAGAAATTACGGATCTTGCTGATACTTTGAAAACTGTACTCGCTAAGCTTTATTACGGATTAAACGATCCTGATTACAACTATAATATTCGATCGGTCCCAACAGCGGAACAGGGGACAAAATACTTTCACTGGTATATGGCAATTATTCCCAGAGTGTCGAAGCAGGCTGGGTTTGAGTTGGGTAGCGGGATGTTTATCAATACTGCTTTGCCAGAAGAAAGTGCTCAGTTTTTGCGATCGGTCGCAATTCCTGATCGCTAAAATGTGCGATCGATCTACTCGTTATCAGGCTCTGCGTGGTAACGCAGATCCAGAGGCTCTGCCTCTATTTTTCATCAAAGAAAACGAGGCAGAGCCTCTAGATATCGGTTCCCAGGCAGAGCCTAGGAACCAGTTAAACCGCCGACTAATATAGTAGGTAATTCTGGCAACATAGATTTAAGAACCATTCCGTGTACTCCTTTTTGCGGATTATTAACAGCCTGAGTAATCCGAAAATTTACCGCAAGGGAACAAAAAACATAAGCATCTTCTTCTTTGAAGCCTGCAAACCTTTGCAGCCAATAAACCGTCTGTTTTACCGCCATATCAAAGGCATCATCTAATGTTTGACCAAATCCCATAATTACAATATGAGTAGGCGTTTCAGCAAACGGAAATATAAAATATAAATCCTTGCGTAAGATGATTTGAATAGTCCCATTCATCGAAGTTTCAATGGCAGTACCGTCAACTTCGCCGTCTCCTTGTGCCGAATGTCCGTCGCCGATAGACAGTAAACCACCGCGCACGCAAACAGGTAAAAATAACCGCGTTCCTGGTTGGAGTTCCTGATTGTCCATATTGCCGCCATAGCGTTCTGGAGGAATAGAAGAACGGTTAATTTCTGTAGTGGCAACACCGATAATTCCGAAGAATGGATGTAGGGGAATCCGAATGCCACTACCTGCGGGAAATTCGGCAATCTTTTGCTCTAAATCTAGGGGAATAAACCGCAATTTAGGTTCGGGAAAATACTCAGGTAAAACTCCCCAACCGGCGCGGATTGCATTGAATCCTACTGGTAAACTTGGGTAAACTTCCTCGATGTGAATTTCTAAAACGTTTCCGGGTTCGGCATTGTTAACATAAATTGGGCCTGTTAGCAAGTGCGGGCCTGGGCCTACTTTGCGCTTGGGAGGCAAATTCTGACAAATATCTAAGAATTCGGGGGTAAGAAATTCGGGTGGGGCTTTGTCAGCAACATGATATCCTGAATATGTTTCGATGTCGATGCGATCGCCCGAGTCAACGATTAAGGCTGGTTTAAGATTCGGAGAGAAACCGCCCAAATGTACAGTTTCGCAAGTAGCTTTGAGAAGATGCCTGGTCATATCTATTTTAAATTTAAAATGGGAGATTATGTTAAGATTGTTGCATCAGCCTGTTGATAATGCAACTAAAAAAGTTGTAGATATTGTAGGGTGCGTCGCCATCCACAATCTGCAACTAAAATCGATTTTCTGGCAGCGACGCACCCTACAAGGGGCTGTAGGGGCGGGTTCACCAACAAATTTTAGGGTGCAGACAGGTTAAATAAACCCGCCCCCACCCCACAAATAGTCTTTAAATGAATTATGTTTACACCATTACACGACGAAGTAGAAAATATTACAAGTTCCGATCGTAACCCTTGGTTTTTTGCTATCTTGCTTCTGATTGTCCTATTGCTAGGTTTCATTATGCAATCTTACCTCAACAAACCTCAACTTTTAACAGATCCGTTTCTGCAACTCCCAACAGCAAACTCGGTGCGAGTTGTTTGGTTCACTGAATTTCCAGGTACTCGCAACACCGTTGCTTACGGCGAAAACATGAGTCAAATTGCGGCTGCAAATACTACCAAGCTAAGTCGCACTCGCGAAGACAAAGACTCGCGCATCTCCGATAAAATGAAACAGGGGATAATTGACAACAATCCAATTGTCCGCGACATTTGGCGGCATGAAGCAGAAGTCGCCAATTTAATCCCTGGTGTTCGGATTCCTTATCGGGTAACTAGCGAAAGGAAAGATGGCGCATCTGTCAGCAGCAAAGTTTTCAGTCTTTCTCCGACACCAGCAGCAGGAATTGCACTCAATATTCTCCTCACTTCAGACCATCAATTGATGCCGATGACAGCGGCAAATCTCCAGAAAGTAGCAGAAACAATTGATAAAGTTGACGCGGTTTTCATGGCAGGGGATTTAGTTAATATACCCGATCGCGCTTCTGAATGGTTCGACGACTACCGAGGTCGCGCCTTCTTTCCCGGTCTACAAGGTCGCGCATTTTCCGAACTGGACAAAAACGGCATCAAAACAGTTTACAGCGGCGGCGAACTGATCCAACACGCGCCTTTATTTCCGGCGATTGGAAACCATGAAATTATGGGTAGGTTTTCAACGGCCAGCACACTCAACGACCAGTTTAACGATCCTTTCCCCCGCGCTGCTGCGGAGAAAATATACCCATACCCAACTCAAAAATCTGTGGTGACAGACAAAGATGTTTGGTTAAAAAACAATAGTTTTAATAGTGATACTTATGACGAAATGTTCACTCTTCCCAGTGACAAAAATTACTATGCTGTGACTTTTGGTGACGTGCGGTTAGTAACTTTGTATGTTACGAATATCTGGCGCACTCCCAACTTAGATCCAGGTGCTAGAGGCAGGTATCGCGAACGCGACGAAGATTTTAATAATCCCGGCAAATGGGGATACGGACAGCACATTTTTGAGCCAATTGTCAAGGGAAGTGACCAATATAATTGGCTGCAACAAGAGTTAAATAGTTCGGAATTCCAGCAGGCAAAATATAAAATTGTGATGTTTCACCACCCGCCGCATTCTCTGGGTGACAATATTGTACCTGCTTATACTGACCCAGTGCAAATAGTCGATCGCGCTCTCGATGGCGAGATTAAAATGGTGCGTTACGAATATCCGAAACAGCAAGATTATCTGATTCGGGATCTGGTGCCGCTGCTAGAAACAGCAGGGGTGCAGTTGGTATTGTACGGACATTCGCACTTGTGGAATCGGTTTGTGAGTTCCAGCGGAATGCACTTTTTGGAGACTTCCAATGTTGGCAACAGTTACGGTGCTTTTGCGGGGGAAAAGCGTCGGTTTGTGCCGCCGGGATATCGGGAAGATTACAGCGCTATTGGAGATCCGAATGGATTGGAACCTGTAGTGCCAACTGTTGCGCCTTTGTTGGGAGAAGACGGGCGGCCGCTGCCGTATATTGATAGTAATGATATTACGGCTTTTAGTATTTTTGATACGGGGAAGGGTACGGTTAGCAGCTATTATTTTGATACGCGGAAACCGGAGTCGGCAGCGGTGAAGTTTGATGAGTTTAAGTTGAAAAATTCGTAGACTAATGCAGTTTTTTGGGAGTGCCGATTGCGAACCTTACCCTATTTGTGCGATGGGTAAGGATTTAACTGGTTCGTCTCGATTAGAAAAACCGAAAAGTAACTCACAAACATTTTCAAGTTGGGCTGATTTTCCATGACTTTATGTCGCACATACATTAAAAAGAAGGGCGAGTACCTCAAAATCTAATGATTGAATTATGTTTCTCGAGGTTGAGTCATATCATTCCGGTTGCATCGGAATGATACCGAGGACACGGCACTGCCGTGTCCCTACCAATTAATTGTAGGGACACGGTACTGCCGTGTCCTCGGTTTATATCATTCCGAAGCTAACGGATTTGATATCACACGGCAATCGAAGACTTGGCGGGAGGCTGAAGAGTTTGATGAGAGTAGAGGGATGATTTTTGGTATAAAAATCAACCTTCAGGCTTAGAGCCCCAATATCCCGTACAACTCCCCAAGAAAATTATTGTTAGTATCAGCCCCCGATCGAAGGCGGGGAACTGGAAACACTCAAAGTCTCCTTTTTAAGGGGGATGCGAGGGGGATCGAAACTTCGATACAAACGAGAGAGACAGTGAGTTATAACTGAGTCATCACCCAATCACCAATCACCAATTACCAATAAACCATGACACTCAACTTACTTGACAAAATTGGCAACTGGAATCCCCAGTTATTTCGAGAAATCAAAGGCCGCTGGAAAATGGGTAATATTGCGATCGCCTCTGCTTTCTCCCTAGGGCCTCAACTGCTACTATTCATGTATTACAGGGCCCAGTTACCCGTTGCTCTTCATAATACTGAGGGTACTGAACCGATTTATAACAGATTTTGTGTTTTAAAGGCGACCACTGACACAAAACTAGGATCAAAATGTCTCACAGATACCTTGGGTAACTTACTGATTGACGGGCCAAAGTGGTCGGTAGAAATATTTATTTGGCTGAGCATATTTAGCCTGTTAGCTTTATTAGTAGCAGGCACTTATATGCTCGTCAGTGACTTAGACAAGGAGGAACGACGGGGTACGCTCAACTTTATTCGCCTCAGTCCCCAATCTGCCAACACCATTTTTATTGGCAAAATTCTTGCTGTCCCTATCTTACTTTATCTAGCAGCAATTTTGGCAATACCATTACATCTATACAGTGGATTAGCTGCTCAAATACCTTTGTATGAAATTTTAGGTTTCTACATGGCGATCGCAGCTAGTTGTAGTTTATTCTACAGCGCTGCGATGCTATTTGGATTGACAACCAGTTGGTTGGGAGGATTTCAACCTTGGTTGGCTAGCGGTATCGCTTTGTTTGTGTTTGGAATTTCTACGATTAAGTTGACAGTAAGTGCTGGGGATTTAGGAACATTTGTATCTTCCATTGGCATCCTCAGATATCTAATCTTTGGAAGAATAATTGATAAATACGCATTCGGTTCATTAGGTGTAGATATAGATAACTTACAATGGTTTTACTTGCCAATAGGTAAAAATATTGTGAGTGGCTTGATTTTGTCTATGTCAATTTGTGGTATCGGAACCTATTGGATGTGGCAGGGATGGCAGCGTCGTTTTCCCAATCCCACTACCACGGTTTTTAGCAAGCGACAAAGTTATTTTGCGGTTATCTGCTGTCAGCCAATCATCTTAGGCTTTGCACTCCAAACTAAGTCCATAGCCTACGCTAAAGATTTTCCTTTGCTAGCCTTGAATTTGATAATGTTCTTAATTGTCATAGCATCTTTAACATCTGACAGACAATCTTTGTACGATTGGGCGAGATATCGTCAACAAATCGTTCCCAGTGGCCAGAAACTGTGGCGACGTTACCCACTACTCGATTTGGTGTGGAGCGAAAAAAGTCCGGCTATAGTTGCGATCGCGATTAATCTCCTTAGCTCATCCTTAATTGTCATCTGCGGACTAATTTACACACTTAAAACCAAAATGGAGACGTTTGATACAAACCTATTTTGGGGTGTAATTTTCGGGATGAATCTGATCCTAATCTACGCAGCCATCACCCAACTATTCCTATTTCTCAAAACCCGCAATCAGGAAATTTGGGCAGTAGGTACTATCTGTGGTGCTATTTTGTTACCACCTGTGATTTTATCGATGCTGTTGCTCACTCCAAACAAATATCCTGTTTTCTGGCTATCTGCAACATTTCCGATTTTTGGGTCTTCTTCTGACGGATCTGTAAATGCGATTTTGCTGTCTATACTCACCCAGTGGACTGTTTTGGCGTTGTTGAATCTGAAATTGCGATCGCAACTGAAACTCGCCGGAGAATCAGCTTCTAAAGCACTGCTGAAAGCTTGAAAAAGCAGGGAAGGAAAAGGATCGGACTTAGGCTCTTGGTGCAATTTTTACACGCTCAAGACTTAGGCACTCCGACTCTCAGAAACCGGGTTTTTACCGAATCTGCGGGCTGCAACGAAATATTTTCGTAAAAAAACCCGGTTTCTAAGCCCCCATTCGTAAGTCCTGTTTTCGTAAGTCCTGTTAAAGTTGAAAAATAATTTCTGACTGTACAGATCCAAAATTAGAGATTTAACGTATATTACTGATGAACGCAGTACAAGGTTTCATAAATTCGCACGGCTAAAAAGTTCAGTTTGGGGAGTTGCAGTTGCAGTGTCGGCACGACTGATTATACTGCAAACTGTGGAGTATCGGCGGTATATCTGTATCAGGAGCAACTTTATATATTTCTGGAGGCAGATTTATGTATCGTTTTAGCTGTGTACAATATTTCTGGTAAAATCGGCTCCTTAAGCCTAAAATATTTCGGTCAGATTAGCCGTTGCTGCGAATTTGGGAAATTTTGTACTGAGAATTCCGTTGCCTAAAGGTGCGGAAGTGTCAAATTTAGAGGGGGATTGGATCGTGGCAGAAATTAGAGGCACTGCACAAGCAGACACGCTTGCAGGAACTACGGAAAATGATTTGATTTTTGGTTTGATGGGCAGTGATGCAATTGCTGGAAATTCGGGAAATGACAGCATTTTTGGCGGTAAAGACAGCGATTCACTTGAGGGGAATTCCGGCAGAGATTCGCTGTTTGGGGATTTAGGTAACGATACTGTTAATGGCGGTGATGATAGCGACTTTTTATTTGGCGGAAAAGGCAGCGATTCGATCTCTGGAAACGCGGGCAATGATGTTTTGTCGGGCGATCGAGATACTGATATCCTGATAGGTGGAGATGGGGCAGACGTATTTGTTTTGAGCCGCTACGCTGTGGCTGACCCTTCCCGTACCAGCGGCGGTGCGAGTTTGGCAAATGCTGATGCGATCGCCGATTTTGCACCCGGTACAGATTTAATCGGTTTGGGCGAAGGTGTCAGTTTTAGCGATTTGAATATTCTGGAAGCTGGAAACGATACTGTTATTCAAGACCGGGTAACAGGAGAATTTTTCGCTACTCTCAGAGGGGTGAGACAAAGTGCGATCGGTAGGGCAAATTTTACTAATAATATTAGCAGCATTGTTCCCAATCCCCCGCCTCAAGCGCTGACAACGGCTTATGCTTTAACTCCTGCTAATCGGATTGTCGGTTTTAGCCTTGCCAATCCGCAAAGTGTCATCACAGATTTCCCCGTGACTGGATTGCAAGCGGGAGAAAATTTGCTGTCGATTGATTATCGGCCGGCTAACGGCATACTTTACGGTGTGGGTTCTAGCAATCGCTTGTATACAATTAATCCGAAAACCGGGGAAGCAAGTCAAGTCGGTAGCGGGCAATTTGCTGTTAGTTTGACTCCGGGGGCTGCGGGTTTGGATTTCAATCCGACAGTCGATCGCATTCGGTTTGTCAATCAAGCGGGACAAAACGGTCGCCTCAATCCTGATAACGGGGCAATTGTTGATTTTGACACTTTATCGGCAGGAATTCAACTCGATCGAAATTTAGTTTATGCCACGGGCGATTCCCTTCGGGATAGCTTCGCTTCACGCAATTTTGGGTCAACTCCAGCGGCTGTGGGGGCTGCGTATACGAACAACTTTGCCGGGGCGACTTCGACAACTTTGTTTGTAATTGACAGCAATTCGGACGTTTTGGTGCGGCAAGATCCGCCGAATAATGGAGTGTTGAATACGATCGGCTCTTTAGGAGTTGACGCAACCAGCATTCTCGGGTTTGATATCAGGAGTATTGGCGGCCGCGAGGTGGCAGTGGCGGCACTGGAAGTTGGGGGCGTTTCGGGCTTGTACAACATTAATTTAAGTAGCGGTCAAGCTTCCTTTGTCGGTCAAATTGCCGACGGGAGACAGATTAACGGTTTGGCTTTGCCTTTGCCTACAGCTTACGGCTTAACTGTCACAAGTGGCGCCGACAGAATTGTCGGTTTTAACGAGGCGGCACCGCGCACTTTACTCAGCGACGCGGCAGTTACGGGATTGCAGCCGGGAGAAAGTTTGCTGGGAATTGATTTTCGCCCCGCTAACGGTTTGCTTTACGGTTTGGGTTCTAGCAATCGATTGTACGCGATCGATCCGGTGACTGGGGCTGCAAGTCAAGTCGGTAGCGGGCAGTTTGCTGTTGGGCTGACTCCGGGGGCTGCGGGTTTGGATTTCAATCCGACAGTCGATCGAATTCGGTTTGTCAATCAAGCGGGTCAAAACGCCCGCCTCAACCCGGATACCGGGGCAATTGTCGATGCTGACACGCTGACGGGGGGAGTTCAACTTGATGGGAATTTGGCTTATGCTGCGGGGGAGCGCAATTTTGGGGCAATTCCGGTGGCTGCTGGTGCTGCGTATGTGAATAACTTTGCGGGCGCAACTTCGACGACACTATTTGCAATTGACAGCACTTTAGACGTTTTGGTGCGCCAAGATCCGCCGAATAATGGAGTGTTAAATACGATCGGATCTTTGGGAATTGATGCTGGTACCGTTCTCGGCTTTGATATCAGGAGTGTTGGCGGTAACGAGACGGCTTTGGCTGCGATCGATGTTGGCGGAGTTTCCAGCTTGTACAATATTAATTTGACAACTGGTCGGGCTGCGATCGTCGGTCAAATTGGCGACGGCAGGGGATTTAAAGGTTTGGCACTGACTTTGATTTAGATAGGGAAAGGAAGAAGGAAGTTCGGCAACGGATTCTGTAACGGATGTAACGGATGTCAGGAAGAAGGAAGAAGGAAGAAAAATAATTAAACTTTTTTAATTTACCAATGCCCAATGCCCGATTCCCGATTCCCGATTCCCAATTACCAATTTGAGTTAATCTATTATTTTGACAAACAAAATAAGATGTTATCCCAAGTTTTTTACTTACTTCGTTCCCGTGCTGACGGCAAATATCTCTCAGCCAATCCTAATCCAGACTCGGCGGTGAGTTACCTGCTGATGTTTCGCGAAGACTATGACGCTTTGAGTTATCTGAATGCCCACGCGGCCGATGTTGCTGATCGATTCGGAGTAGAATCGATTTCTGGTTCGTCTGTGAAAAAGCTGCTCGAACGTTGGGGATTTAACGGTGTCGGGGTTGTTCAAGACCCGCTGTTACCGAATATTGAGTTTTTATTAACAAATAATTGACAATTTACAACATTTGTGCATAACCCGGTTTCTGGAAGAAATCGGGTTTTTTGCTGAAGTTTTGAGTTGATCGCCCGATCGAGCTTGTAGACTTCTGTGCCCCATATCTAGTGCAAATTGTCAAATTTATCAAGCTTTCACCCTAAATCTGAATCGTGTTGTATATTCATAGTCTGTTGATATATTCCGACACGTCAGTACACAACCTATGGTTCGAGAATTAGAGCGATCGAGTGCCCGCGAGAAACGCCACCTGTCCGATTTCCCCGAAACAGCACCCGCAGCCAATCCAGTATTTTTCAGGACGTACAGCCGCCGTACCGAGACAGGGCGGGAGACTTGGGCCGATGTGTGCGATCGAACCGTCAAGGGCTTGGCATCGCTCGGAAACCTCACCTCCGAAGAAACACAACTCCTACACCGGATGCAAAACGAGCTCAAAACCCTCGCTTCCGGGCGCTGGCTGTGGGTGGGCGGCAGCAAATGGATTGAGCAACCAGAGAATTTTTCCGGCGCCTATAATTGCTCATCAACAAATATTATCGACTGGCGGGCCTTTGGCTTGTTGATGGATTTGGCAATGATGGGCTGCGGCACCGGCGCAGTTTTGGAACCCAAATACATCAACCAATTGCCACCGATTAGCAACCGCTTAACCGTGACAATGCAAGGTGAAATTGGCTCTACACCCGCTGAGTCCCGCCGTCAAGAAACCGAAGTAAAAATAGCCGAAAAAACCGCAACTATTTATGTCGGTGATTCTCGTCAAGGTTGGGTGAAATCCTATCAAGCTTTGCTGGAATTATCCACAGATCAAAGATTTGCCGGAGAAGTTCAAGTTTACATCGATTTGAGCGATGTCCGCCCCGTGGGAGAACCTTTGAAAGGTTTTGGTGGAGTTGCAAATCCAGTCAAATTGCCTGACCTTTATCAACGTTGCTCAGCAATTTTGAATAAAGCTTTCGGACGGCAGTTGAATTCAGTTGAATGCTGCGTGTTGATAGATGAAGCTGCGGTTACAATTGTGGCTGGCAATATTCGTCGAAGCGCGGGAATTCGTCAGTTTGATTCTGGTGATGAACTAGGTGCAAATGCTAAAGATAATCTGTGGCAACAAGATGAAAATGGCAACTGGAAAATAGATCCAGAACGCGATGCTTTGAGAATGGCAAATCACTCTCGTGTTTTCCATTACAAACCTACATTAGAAGAATGTATTGAGGCTGTTAGAAAACAGTATTACTCTGGTGAAGGTGCAATTCAATGGGCTGGTGAAGCTGTAGCTAGAGCTAATGTTGATTTACTTTCAACACCTAGTCTTAAAATTGAGTTCTTGAAAGCTTATGACGAAGGAAAAGCTAAAGATTGGTTGCAGGAACGCTATCCTAACATGACTGCGGAAGAATTAGAGCATCGGTCAGTTCGTTTGGGCTTAAACCCGTGTGGTAAGTAATTTTGCCTCACGTTAAAAACCTCGCAAAATCGGAGAAGACTGAGATGTTAATTCCGAGGTAAGTAAGGGAATTAAAAATCCTTTACCACCGTAGAGCGTACCGGGTGAACCTTCTTTTTTGAAGAACATAATCCTGGCAAGAGTGCGGGGCATTTGCAACTAAAGTAAATGAAAAAGTACGCCGAGCTACAGATAAAATGGAATCTGTAGAACTAGAGGATAAAAAGCCTTTAGGATAACAACACTGGAAATCATCGGCTCTAATTTTCACTGTGTCAGTGGGGAAACTCTGTTAATTACGAAAGACGGACTGCATAAAATAAAGGATGTTGTTGGAAGTGAAATCGAAATTTGGAATGGTAAAAAATGGAGCTCTGTCACACCATTTCAGACAGCGAGTGATACCAAGGTTGGACGACGCAAACTTTATCGTGTAAAGTTTGCTGATGGTACTTATCTGGATGCCACAGAATATCATCGTTTCTTTGTCAAGGATCGCTTTGGTAAAGTTTACCAAGAAGTTCAAACCAAAGACTTGATGGATACAAGTCGATATAGCATTCATACTGAACCTTTTACAATTCAGTATGAAGATGGCATGAATATCGATTCAAGTTATGCTTACACTTTGGGTGTGGCTGTAGGAGATGGAACTACAGACCAAAATGACAATGCGAAAGTTCGACTTTACGAAGGCAAAATGGCATTGTCAGTAGCAGGAAATAAGTCTCCTGAAAGAAACTATGACTATTTACCTGTTTTTACAGATGTAACTAACTTGAGCTTTTCTGGAGAATTTCTGAAAAGTTTGAAAGTTAACCCGGAAGCACTAAATGTAATTGCGAGTTGGAATCGGCAAGCAATTTTACATTTTATTGCTGGATTAGCCGATACGGACGGATCGAATACCCATAGTAATGGTATCAGAATTTATATCTCCGATCGCGATCGCGCTTTTAGAGTTCAGCTACTTTTGACCAAATGCGGTATTAGCTCATCGCTAAATCTTTGTGCTCATCAAGGAGCAGTTACTAATTACGGCGTCCGAAGTCGGGATTTGTACTATTTGCAAATTACTGACTGTGGTGAAATTCCTTGTCAGCGGTTAGATGTGAGCAAAGGGACGAAGGCTAAAGGTAAAGGTAAATGGCAAGTCGTCAGAAGTGTCGAAGAATTACCAGGATTGCATGATACTTACTGTTTCAACGAACCAGAGTTTCATAAGGGAGTTTTCGGCAATACCCTAGCTGGAAACTGTAATCTTTCTGAGGTTCACCTCAATCAACTTGACCCTTACAACTTCAAAGAACAAGAGGAAGCTTTCACCGCAGCAGGTTTATCTGTAGCGGTACTTCTCAATCACAAATTTAGCGAACCTCGCTATCAATATAGCCGCGAATTAGACCCGATTGTCGGCGTCTCTTTCACGGGATTGTTCGATTTCTTCGTTCATGCTTTTGGCGTTGAGTGGTTGCGTTGGTGGGTGGAAGGCCGTCCGCAAACCGACCAGGGAATGGCGTTTAAACAGCGGGAAGAAGAGTATTTGACTGGTTGGCGGGAGATTGTGAATCGGGTAGTATGGGATTATTGCGATCGCCATTCCTTGAAACGCCCCAATCGCTGCACAACCGTTCAACCATCGGGTACAAAATCTCTACTGACAGGTGCTTCCCCAGGCTGGCATCCCCCGAAATCGCAGCGTTTCATTCGCCGAATCACTTTCGGCAAAAACGACCCTGTAGCCCTCGCCTGCATCGACTACGGATACAACGTAATTCCGTCCCAATCTGACAAAGATGAAAACGGCAATTTGCTGAACAATCCCTTCGATGAACGTTGTACAGAATGGCTGGTAGAAATACCCGTTGCTGTAAGTTGGGCGGATTTGCCTGGTGCTGATGAAATTGAGATCAACAAATTCTCAGCGGCGGCACAAATGGACTTTTATATGCAAGTGCAAAAGTTCTACGTGCGGCACAACACCAGCGCAACTATTGAGTTGCGGGAAAATGAAGTTGAAAGTTTGGGTACGCGGATTTATGAAGCGATTCGCGATGACGAAGGCTACATTTCCGCCGCACTTTTGTCTCGATTTGATGCCCTGGAAACTTTCCCACGTTTGCCCTTTGAACCAATTGAAAAGGCAACTTATGAGACGATGCTGAAAGACGTTTTAGTGCGCCGTCAAATAGATGTTTTTAAGGTGGCACTGAGTCGCTATGACTTGGGTGAAATGATGGATTCGGGGCCTGCGGGCTGCGATTCTGATAAGTGTTTGATGCCGGAAACTAAGGCTATGTAATCGCCTTTTATTAAATCCCCCAAAAATGGGGGATTTTTTTATGTTTAATTTCAGGTTAACCAAAATCGTAGGGGCGGGTTCACCAACAATAATTGCCTAAAAATAACGATCTCGTAAACCCGCCCCCACCCACCAACAAGCTATAGCTTAATTGTATAATTAAAGCTATAGCAATCCTAAATCATTTTCAATAACTGGGTCCCAGGCACTACCTGGGAACCGCTGTACGCGAGGCTCTCCCTCGCCTGCGAAAATGGAGGCAGAGCCTCCGGATCTGCGTTACCAGGCTCTTCCTGGTAACGAGTAACGAGTATAATCATTTAGGATTGCTATAGCCTAGATTTTATAATTTGTAACTAATAGCAAGATGATTAGAGGTGCAATTCCCGATGATATCCCCAATAATTTACAAGAGCAAATACTGCTCCAAGACGCTAAGGCTCAACCTGCCATCATGATTCAAGGCGGTTCCAGGAAACCGCTAGGAGATTCTCCCAGATTGGTCGCCAACTATGGCGGCCAGCCTGAAGATTGGTATAAAATGGCTAGTAACCAAAGCGCGATTATCGAGGGGTATGTGGCTGAAATCCATTGGTATAGAAATGTTTCCACTCTTCAAAATGTCGAGTACAAAATCAAACGTACATACCCCAAAATAGCACCTACAAACCAGTGAGGTTAATATACTATGAAGATTCGCTGCATTGCCAACAAAGGAACCGAACTGCCGGAAACTTACCTAAATCTGCCGTTAGACATCACCAAAGAAACTGAATTTAAACTGATCGTAGGTAAAGAGTATATTGTCTATGCTATTTCTGAATGGCAAGGTAATTTATCGTATTGTATTTGTGATGAGCGCTATACTTATTATCCCATACACAATCCAGCTCCCTTATTTGAGATAGTCGATGCTAGATATTCTCGGTACTGGCAAGTGCAATTAGCAACTAACGGTTTGTTAGAGATTGCTTTTGAGCATTGGTTCTCCACGCCTAATTTTTACGAGAAACTAACTGACTCAGAAGCAGAAGCAGTTTTGATTTTTGATAAAATCAAAGAACTCATGGATGCTGAAGCTGCAATTCCTCAACCCCGACCTTTCTCAGTTGAGGAATTGCTCGCGATGTCTCCATTGCAGGCCCAGCAACTAGCACAATTACCTGGTTTAAATTATGTCAGATCACCAAAATGAACCTAGAGAAGACGATGCCGTCCTCGGCGGTCAAAATCCACCCCCGATAGGTGCTGCTGTCTTAGGAGGCTTCTCTGGCCTTAAAAGCCGCTTGGCTTCGCCCACTGCCTACGATAAAGGCGCCGCACTCTCCGAAGCGCTGAAATATGGAGAAGCAGGCTTGGATTTGATAATTGGAGCATTGCACGATCGGATAATGTCCGTGAGATTTGCTGCATATTTGCTGCTAAAAGATCGGGATGAGGAGAAGGTAAAACAATATTTACGAAATTATGATGCGTCTGACTTTGATGTCATCATAGAAGATGCTTATGGAGAAGGAAACAGCAGCGCTAACTCATTTGCTTTTTTCTTCCCCCAGCTAGTCCCAAAATCTCCGACTTCTTAGATAAGTCCGATTTTTTACTCAAATACTCCGAAAAAGTCTGGGATTTAACACCCAGATGACCCACTTATTTGAAAATATCTTTCCGCTTCTGCAATAGCAAAGTGGCGGTTAAATAAACTGCGGCGTGCAAGCCTAAAATTCCCCAATTCAGAGCTAAGTTTTGCCATGTCGGTTCGTAGACTGCACTTTTTTCAAAGAGCTGCGGTAAGATTGTTCGATCGGGCAATTCGATCGGCTTCGGCACCATCGCGTTCACATTCACCAAGCTCCCGTAAGCCCCCACAGACCACCGGCTCACCGTCAACCACGACAGATACTGACCGATTTTCTCTATTTTAAACAAACTTCCCAGACTAAACAAGACTCCCGAAAAAATAATCTGCGGCACTAAAAGCAAAGGCAAAGCACTGTTAGCCTGACTCCCATTCTTCACAAACGCCGATACCATCAACCCCAAACTCATGCTCGCCAGCAGCGTTAAAAATGTAGTAATTGCTAAACCCAGAGACCAAGAAATCATATCGGGATTCGGCTGTTTAAAGCCAATTAAAATTACTGCGGTCATTAGCAGCGTTTGCAGCAGTGCCAATCCCGCCAGCACTAGAAACTTGGAACCGACATAGGGCAGCAAACCTAAATTTACCAATCTTTCTCGCTGATAAATTGCCGATTCTTTAACAATTTCTTGCAGAGAACTTGACAAACCGACCCAAATAGCTGCTGATGTAAACACAAACAAAATTCGCAGCGCTAAAAAAGCCAGGGCTGGGTCATCTTCTGTACCCGTAACTAATGGCTCTACATCTTTAATTCCGGCTAGCAAAATCGGGCATACGGCGGCTGTTAACAGTCCCAAACCAACATTAACCGGATCGCGCAAAGTTAGCTGAAAATAGCGCTGGGCGATTAATAACAGTTGTTTGAGGGGGGAAACTCTGGCGGGTTGGGAAAGTTGGACGGGAGGAGCTTGTTTTTGAGGTGCTTTCGCACTCAAGGGAGTGTCAATATAGCGCTGGTAATAAGCGGAATTTCGGTATTTATTCGCCCAGTCTTTGATAACATTTTCGCTAATTTCTAGCTCGTTGTAAATGTTGGCAAAATCTGCTTGATTTACTCCAAAGAAATTGGCGGCTTCTGCGGGCGGGCCGAAGTAACAAAGGTAGCCGTTGCGGCCGAGAAAAACTAAGCGATCGCACAAACTGACATTTGCCGTAGCGTGCGTCACCAAAACCACCGTCCGCCCTCGATCTGCCAAATTTCGCAGCAATTCCATCATCTTTTTGTCCAACCCCGGATCGAGCCCAGAAGTCGGCTCATCTAAGAAAAACAACTTCGGATCTGCCAGCAGTTCCACGCCGATGCTCACCCGCTTTCTCTGGCCACCACTGAGTTTTTTGACAGCAGTATCCCGCTTATCCAACATCTCAATATCTGTCAGAGTTTTTGTCAAAACTTGCTCGACATCGACATCGGGCGGCAAGCGCAATTTAATTGCATAAGTCAGGGCTTCGGCGACTGTCAATTCGCCGTGAACAATGTCGTCTTGCGGCACGTAACCGATTAAAGAACTGTAGCATTCAAAGTTTTTTCGCAATTCCTCGCCGTTGACGTAAACTGCACCGCGTTTTGTGGTTTCAATCCCCAGAAAAGTTCGCATTAATGTAGATTTTCCCGCGCCGCTTCCTCCGACTAACGCCACTAATTGTCCTGGTTCAATTACTAGGGAAATATCGTTGACGAAAGGTCGGACTAAGTTAATTGCTTCCAAACGGATCGCATTTCCCGGATCGATAACTGTTAATTCTTCTTTTTGATAAATCAGCAGAAAAGGGCCGATGCGAATCTTTGCACCTTCGGTCAAAATAGCGGATTTTTTGATGCGTTTGCCGTTGATAAACACGCCGTTGGTGCTGGTGTCTGTGAGAATGTAGTCTCCGCGTTTGTTCGCATCGATCGTACAATGGCTGCGGGAAACGATCGGCGAATTTAACTGTAGGGTAGAAGCGCGATCGCGCCCCAAGACTACCGATCGATTTTGCAGAGACACAGACTCCCGCGAACCCAATCTCGCCAGCGCCGGACTTCCGGGATTGAAATAAGTCACCCGCACCGGATTTCTCAAATCTGTACCAATCCGCAACTCGATTCCGTGCTGCAAAACGCAGCCTTGAGTTGGAGTTACAGGAGTTTCAGCAGGAAGTACAAATAACCCGCGACTGCTGGGTTTGAGGCCATCGCCATCATAGATGCGGTAGTCGTCTCCTTCTTGGCGCAAAATCGCTTGACATCTCGACAGCTTCTCCCAATCTTGAGGAACCAGCAAGTCCGCTTTCTGGGGATCTCGTCCCAATACGTGTTCAGTCTTGGTCAGTTCCAAGCGTACTACTTCGCCTTGATAGTCGATTTCTAAATAGGGGCTGGCGATTAAGTTTGTTTTCTTATGGGTTTGACCGGTCATAGAATTTTAAGTTTTAGATTTTAGGTTTTAGATTCTGCGAGAATTGAGTATTCAAAACATGAGTAATGTTATATCATGTTTAATAATCAATGCTGACAAGCACCGCACTAATTCCAAGCTATCCCCAATTTCGATAGCTTTCAGGAAGCTGCTTTGGCACGAGATACTATTTCTACCAAGCTAATTCCTCATACCATGAACTACAGCTACTGTATTAATCCCAATTGCCGCCATTCAGAAAATATTGATACTATCAAGTTTTGCCAAAGCTGCGGCTCAAAGTTGTTAATAGACGAACGCTATCGGGTAACTACTATTTTGGGACAAGGAGGCTTTGGCAAAACTTTTGAAGTCAGAGATAGAGACGGGACTCGGAAAGTTTTAAAAGTTCTGATTAACAACGATCCTTTGGGGGTGGAACTGTTTCAGAGAGAAGCTCATGTTTTGCAGCGGCTGAAGCATCCAGGACTCCCGAAAGTAGAACCCGATGCCTATTTTACTTTCAAGCCTAACGATACAAGCAATTTGTTGCACTGTCTGGTGATGGAGAAAATAGAAGGTAAGGATTTGCAGAAGTGGTTGGAATCTCACAACTACCAACCTATTTCCTCGGAAGTCGCTATCGACTGGTTGACGCAACTGACGGAAATCTTGAATCTCGTTCACAATCAAAATTATTTTCACCGGGATATTAAGCCACAAAATATTATGTGCCGCTCTAACGGGAAATTAGCCTTGATTGATTTTGGGGCGGTGCGGGAATTCACAGAAACTGTTCAGAGAAACAGTGGAGAGGTGACAAGAATTTCTTCAGCGGGTTACACTCCGCCGGAACAAAGAAATGGCAAAGCTGAGCCGCGTTCGGATTTTTTTGCTTTGGGCCGGACTTTTGTGTATTTGCTGACGGCTCAAGAACCGAGAATTTTGCAGGACGATCCGCGATCTGGTAAATTGATTTGGCGTACTTTCGCGACTCAAGTATCGAAGCCGGTAGCGGATTTGGTAGACGATTTGATGGCTCATTTTCCGAACGGGCGGCCGAAGGATACGCAAGTTTTGTTGCAGCGTTTGGCTAAAATGGTCGATCGACCATCTGCATCTCCATCTCCGTCGCGGAAAACTCCTGCATTTGCTTTGGGATGGAAGCAAGCTTTAATGGGGATCTCAGTTGCTGGGGCGATCGCAGCTTCCGCCTTCGCAATTCAAAATTTCTCAAAAACTGGAGTTGACAAGTTCTTAACTTATCAAAGTTCTACCCATCAGTTTAAAATCAAATATCCTGAAAAATGGGAAAAGCAAGAATCGCAAAATACATTAATTAGCGACGTGGTTGTATTCCTCGCCCCAAAAAAGAACAGCGCTGATTCTTTTCAAGAACAAATTACTGTCAGCATAGAAGATTTGCCAAGGCCGATGTCTCTAGATGAGTACAATCAGTCGTCTATCAATTCTATTAAAACTAATTTTAATGATGTCAAAATTCTCGAAGAAAATTCCAAAACTTTCGCAAATAATCGAGGTCATACAATAATTTTTGATGCTCAAGACGGGCCAAAAATTACTAAAATCATGCAAACTTGGACGCTGATGAATAATAAGGCTTATGTGCTGACTTACACGGCGGAAAAGTCTGAGTATGCGGAACACATAAACACGGCTGAATCAATGATGAATTCCTTGGAAATTAATTAATATAGCCGAAGCAATAAGAAGCAATGGAGGACACGGCAATGCCGTTTTCCTACAATTAATAAGGGTAGGGAAACGGCACTGCCGTGTCCTGATTGTGGGTAATATTAATTCCGAAGCCACCGGATTTGATCTGATATCAATTCCGGCTGCGCCGGAATGACAAGCGAGGACACGGCAGTGCCGTGTCCCTACCGCGATCGATTGTAGGGACACGGCACTGCCGTGTCCTGATTTCGGGTAACATTAATTCCGAAGCCACGGGATTTGATCTGACGCACCCTACAAGTTGATTTAACTATCCACCTGCTGTTTGATTTTGCCACTTTTTACCAAAGTCTGTCAGTGTTTCCTTGGGAATCTGCTGCTGTAACCATTCCAAAGCGCGATTTTGGTGCGGGTGGAGGCCAGCCCGATCGTACACTTTGCAAACATCGACCAAATTAATCGGCCTGTTACCAGCTCTGGCGATCAATTGAGTGCGCCACTCTTCCGCAAATTTTTGCATGGTTTGGGCGGGAATTTTGCCCTGCAACCATTCTAAAGCTCTCTCTTGGTGCGGAGTTTGGCCGCTGAGGTCGTAAGTATTGCAAACATTTACCAAACTCAAAAAGCCGATCGGCCCTGCTGCTCTAGTTTGAGGCGGATTTGCTCTGGCTGCGGGAGTCGGTGCTGCTCTGGCTGCGGGAGTCGGTGCTGGCCGGGCTGCGGTCGTCGGTGCTGGCCGAGTTACTAGATTTCGCTGCGGTACACTGCTGGCATTTCTGAGATTTGTACCCACACCGCAAGCTAAATTGCTTCTGCCGTAAGTCGGATCGGGAGGGCGAACATTGATTGCTGTCGTTGCTTCGCAGACAATTGAGACAGTCATCGGATTGTTTAAATTGCTGTTTTCCTCCAAGAAAATCGCTCCTACATAAGCTTTATTTTCCGCAGACTTAGGTATTGCGTAGTGAAAAGCGCCTCTAGTCGTGGTGCGAATTGCAAAGTTGTAATCCTGGGGCAGTAAGATGGTAAACGTTTTGGCGATCGACGGCACAGAATTGAGAAAATTGCGGTTGTTCGCAACATAAGTTTGCTGACCGCGAACCATCGAACTAATTGCCGACTCCGCAGGCGATTCTGGTCCCCTTGCTGCAATGGGTTCCGGTTCTGGCGGAACGAAAGCCGTCGGTGCTTCTACCGGGGCTGGTGCTGGAGCTGGGGCTGGAGCGGGAGCGCGTACGGGTGCGGGTGCGGGTGCTGGCGTTATCGGCGGTGGGGGTGCTATTTGCACGGGGGGGTTCTGGGCTGATGTCGATCGAGCGTCGCGACTTATTTGGCCGCGTCTCGCCAGAAATATCTCAAAAGGAACGCCGTAATTCTCTACAGCCTGTTGAAGCCGCACGTCAGCTTTGCCGTGAGTTGCTACCACACGGCCGTTGCTGTCGAGAACCGGGCCGCCACTCATACCGGGGAGAGAGGCGCCGTCGTAGGATAGTTCGTAACCTTCACGAGAACCGGGAGCTCTACCGTTGACGTTGGCAGGGTAAAAGCGGTAGCCGCGTTTGGTATCAAATTGTCCGGGACTGGGATAGCCTGCTACATAAACTGTTGACCCAGGCTGCAAATTTGCAGAGGTCGCAGTTTGAGCGACTCCGTAGTTATTCTTGCTTTGGAACTGCAACACTGCTAAATCTGTTCCCGGTACGTTTAGGGCTTCGTAGATTTTGTAGCGCATCCCATCGCCAGTTTGAATAAAGCATTCACCAGTAGTTGCTACGACGTGATTGGCAGTGAGGACAGTATAATTTTCACCTTGACGCTCAATTATCGATCCCGATCCCTGACAGTCGCCAGCGATCATTACCGTAAATTTTTTGGCAATTTCCCCGATTTCGGTTCGTTCTAGGGCGGTTGCTGGCAATATTTGAATTGAGGCGATTATCGCGATCGTCCCAATCAATGCGGCTGGAATTCTGCTATAAAATTTCGTCATTTTCCAGTTATTTAATTTAATTTAAGCAATCGCAGGATGGACTTACAGATATTTTCGATCTGAAATTATGAATTCTGGTGCACCGATAAGCGCGGTGCACGATATCAGCTATTTCTTCAGAGAATTGGTCATTTCAAAAGCTGAAGGTGCTAGCTGCTTGAAAGTGTCGATCGGAATGCCCCAACTGTACTTACTCATCTGCTCCCGCAGCGCTGCATTCGGTTCAGTGCCGTCTTTGTACTGGTAGGGGTCTCCCCACAGCGGGTAAGCGTGGATGCCGTTAACGCCCACCAATTCCCCGCGAGCGTTCAGCAGTGGCCCGCCGCTCATTCCTTTTTCAATATCGTTGGTATAACCAATTTGATAGCCACCTTCCAAAGCTTTATCTAGCACTCGCCAAACTTTGCCGGTTTTGAACACAAATCCTCGGTCTTTTGAACCTTCTTCTGAAAAAGGAAAGCCGCCTGCAAATACTTCATCCCCTACTTTCGGTACAGCACCCAGATCCGCTGTGGTGTATTCAGCGTTGCTAGTAAAGCGCAACAATGCTAAATCGTTGCCTTTAAAATTAGCGTCTTTAACTTCTGTGGCAGGGTAAATTTTATGATCTGGGGTTTGGATTTGGTAGGGGGCTTTTCCCGATTTGAGGACGTGTTCGTTTGTCAGTACGGTGTACTGCGAACCCTGCTTGCGAATGGCGATTCCCGTTCCTGCAACTTGTCCCGACGAGCGAACCCTGACAGCTATAGACTCAGCTTGCTGCTGCAATCGCTGTTGCGACATTTCGACTGGCAGTTGTTTTAAGGAATTTTTGGCAGGCGGAAGTTGTGCCGGCAGCATCATTGAGATGCCGCCAATACAAGTTGCCATAATCAGTGAACGCCAATCCATGTTTGTTCAGCTCGCAGTTTCTTTGCTACTTTTACCACAAACGCTCGTTGTCTGGCGGTTCGTTGTTGAGCAACAAATTGAGATTGACGTTAGCGTCGCCATTTTCGTACGTTACCAACTGCTTTTCTCCGCTCAGGTAAAGGGGTTGCTTGGAAGCGCGGTTGCGGGTATCGAGCAATTGTTCGAGAATCTGGTTGCCATTACTGCGCTGGGGTAATGTCAGCACTACTGCCGCGGCACTGGAACAATTGCCGCTGCCTTTGGCTCGATCGATACACAATACTTGTTGGCCATTGAACGTCCCCGATCTCATGAAATTGAGCTGTCCGTTGTCGTTGAACCGCTGGAATCTGGCAGATACCTCCTCGCAGCGCTTTTTGGGAGTCCAGCCTGAAGTCGAGAAAGCTTCGTTGTTCCAAACTATCAGGGGTATGTTTCCTCTGGATGCTGTGCGGACTATGGTTGCGGGTTTGCCTTCGCTAATCCCGCAGTAGAATTGATTTCTGGTTTGAGCTTGGCTCGGCAAGGATACAACAGCCGATGTACCTATGACGATCGCCGCGGTTGCGATCGTACCAAATAAAGGTTGTCTCATTGGGTAGCCTATATAGTTTTAATCATTCAAAGATTTTTACGTTCTCTCCTGTTAAACTCGATCGAGCTCACAGGAGACCCCTTGCCACATTTAGTTATTAAATCTTGCGGCCCTTAACTTTGAATTTTACAGTATTAAATAATATTAGTCAATCTCTGTCAAGCAATTTTTTAATCGTTAGGTGCCTGTTGTGGGCCGGCTTGTGTGCGTGCACAAAACAGACATACTTAGTCTTTAGTTTTGTCGAACAGGCTTCTAGCCGATTCTTGACGCCCCACTAGAACATTAAACTCCCGCTTCACAAACCATTCAGCGTGTTTTTGAGAATCATGCAGTCATAAGGAACGATCGAACTGGGTGCATCTCATTTTTGCAAATATATTCGTAGGGGCGAAGCATTTCGGTAGTAAATCTCTGATTCTCATTAATAAATTGTCTGCCGAAATGCTTCGCCCTTGCACTTATAGAGATGCGCCCGATCGAACTTCCCAGCATCTCAACCGTTGACGTAATAATCCCGAGTCCCCTTCGCATTCATCGCTGCACCGAGTCGGTGCAAACCATACACGTAAGCAGCAGTTCTCATGCAAACTGACAATTCCTCAGACTTTTTCCAAATTGCCTCAGTTTCTTCGACCATTTTATGCTGCAACCGCTGATTCACTTCTTCCAGCGTCCAATACAGCCCACAGCGGTTTTGCACCCACTCAAAATAACTAACGGTTACGCCGCCAGCATTAACTAAAATATCAGGAATCACCTGAATTCCCCTCGTTTCTAAAATTAGATCGGCAGCCGAATCGATCGGCCCATTAGCTACTTCAAAAATAAACTTAGCCTTAACATCATCGACATTGGCTTCTGTTATTTGATTTTCCAAAGCTGCTGGAATTAGCACGTCCACATCTAATGCTAAAACTTGCTCATTTGTCAAGATTTCGTGTTCGACAATATTACAGACAGAACCTTCGCAGTAAATAGCTTTGATACCTTTGTTAGCATCTTTAAAGCGGCGAATGCTGGGAATGTCCAGTCCTGATTTAGCATAAATTCCCCCTTGGGAATCGCTGACAGCGACAACTTTGTAACCCGCTTTCCAGAGCAATTCTGCTATTTCTGCCCCGGCATTGCCGAAACCTTGCACAGCTACAGTTGTCTCGCTAGGAATTCGCTTGAATTTGGGCATCAGAGTTTGAATCACAAAAAAAGCACCGGTTGCCGTTGCTGTTTCTCTGCCCAAACTACCACCGATTGTAACTGGTTTACCTGTTACAACTGCCGGAGAAAGCTGGCGTTTAATAATATTGTATTGATCCATCATCCAACCCATAATCATCGGATTGGTATAGACATCCGGCGCGGGAATATCGACATCCGGGCCGATGAAATCGGCGATCGCATCGACATAGCCCCGGCTCAACCGTTCCAATTCCAGTTTGGATAATTCTTTAGGATTAAGAGTAATTCCGCCCTTTGCTCCTCCAAATGGCAAGTTGAGAACCGCACATTTAAAAGTCATCCAAAAGGCTAAAGATTGTACTTCATCGAGGGATACTTTGGGGTGGTAGCGCACACCCCCTTTTGTCGGGCCTCTCGTATCGTCGTAGCGCACCCGATAACCTTGGAAAATTCGCAGCGAGCCATCATCCATCCGCACGGGAATTGATACAATCAAACTGGATTTGGGATATTTTAGTCGCTCGATCGTATCCTCGGAAAGGGACACATATTTTAAGGCTCGTTCTAATCGGCGGCTGGCATCGGCAAATAATGAATCAGACATAGGAAGTTATTTGAATGTTGTGAGTTGACTGTTGTCAGTTGTCGATCGCCAATATCATATCAATTCCGGTTGCATCGGAATTAATATTACCCGAAATCAGGAGACGGCAGTGCCGTATCCCTACAATTAATCTGGCGTAGGGACAAAGGCCAAGCCGTCTCCTCGCTTGTCATTCCGGCGCGGCCGGAATTGATGGCGCAGTCCCCAGCGTTTATTAAGTAAATACACTTATAATGGAGGGTAATATTTAAGCTCAAGAGGTAATCTGAGGAGAAATCGCTCAAATCACAGTCAGCCACCAGGGGAATTGAATTCTGAAATAAATCGAGCTGTAGCTGACGTTATATAAAGTGAATTATTATTATGGTTGGACTCCTAGCCGCGCTCTCTGCGTCTGCGGCGGGGGGTATGAGAATTGCCATGCCCCTGCTGTTAATTGGCCTATTACGCATCGATAAGCTTTGGTCGGAAATACCTTTATTGTGTCGGGTTAACCCCCAAGTCGTGATTACGATTTTGGTGAGTTGGTCGCTGTTAGAGTTATTTGCTTCTAAAACTTTTGTGGGAATGCGGGTGCTGCAAATTGTCCAAATTATTTTCAGTCCTATTGTAGGAGCAATTATGGGAATTGCGATCGCACAGGTAAGTTCGATCGACGAAATTGTTGCTCATCCTTGGATACTGTGGATTATTGGTGTTGTCGGAGGTTTATTGGCTTTAGTGCTGCAACTGGTACAAGCAGGATGGCTTTATCGGCTGCGGAGTTTGCCGATTTGGATGATTTTCCTCCAAGATGTTCTGTGCATTTCCTTGGTGTTGTTTGCTTTTGACGCCCCGCGACAGGGAGGGTTAATTGCGATGATGCTGTTGTGGATGGCTATTCGCAGTTCTAAAGAGTGGTATTGCTGGTACAGAAGTCAGGAAATACCAGGCGATCGGGGAAATCCCCGCCAAAGTAAGCGCAATCCAGATTAATTTTGTTATTGATTATTTGTTATTTGTTATTTGTTATTTGTTATTTGTTATTGATTATTTGTTATTTGTTATTAATATTAGCCGAAATCAGGACACGGCAGTGCCGTTTCCCTACAATTTATCGGGGGTAGGGACACGGCACTGCCGTGTCCTCCAATTCCCGATTTAAAGCAAGTTATTTGTTATTAATATTAAACGAAATCAGGACACGGCAGTGCCGTTTCCCTACAATTTATCGGGGGTAGGGACACGGCACTGCCGTGTCCTCCAATTCCCAATTTAAAGCAAGCCGATCGAATGTAGCGGGCCTTGACCAGTCATTAACTCGATCAATAGTGCGATAAAACCAACCATCGCCACACGACCATTCCAGACTTCTGCCCCAGTCGTCAAACCCCACTCCCATTGCTCTTGAGGGTACATCTTCACCTTCTTGGAAGGGCGGATCACATCAGAGAACTTAACGCTAGGAGATTCGATTGACTCGATGACTAAATCGGCTAAGGCCTCAATAAACACCGGATAAGTATTTAGGGCTGGTACTCGGTAGAAATTGTGAATCCCCGACTCTTCTGCCAATTCTCGATACTCCATGTCAATTTCTTGGAGAGTTTCGATGTGATCGGAAACAAAACTAATCGGAACTACTAACAAATCTTGGACTCCATTTGCTGCCAATTCGGTGATGGCATCTTCGGTGTAAGGCTTGAGCCATTCCACCGGGCCGACCCGACTTTGATAGGCTAGAGTGTGTTCGTTCGATCGATTCAAATGCTCCATAATCAGACGAGTGCAATCTTGAATCTCACGCTGATAGGGGTCTCCAGCCTCTTCTACGTAGCTGGCGGGGACACCGTGGGCGCTGAAAAAGATGTGAACTCGATCGGGATTTGGAGTATTGTCTAACTCTTGGGCGATCAATTCAGACATTGCCTGAATGTAGCCTGGCTGCTGATACCAAGAAGGAATCGCAGTGTATTCAATCTGACTCAGGGCTGGATCTTGGCCCCACATTTCCTCTAGCTGTCGGAAGCTAGAACCGCTCGTACTGATGGAAAATTGAGGATACAGGGGCAAGATTGCCAGTTGTTCGATGCGATCGCGCTTAATTTGGGCGATCGCCTCTTCAGTAAAAGGATGCCAGTAGCGCATCCCTACATAAACTTGAGCATCTTGTCCCTTTTGCTGCAAAAGTTCTTGCAGGGCTATGGCTTGTTCGTCTGTAATGCGACGCAAAGGAGAGCCGCCCCCGATTTGCTGATAGTTTGCCTGGGATTTCTGAAAACGCAGGGTCGAAATCAACCAGGCGAGTGGTTTCTGCAACCAGGGAAACGGCAGGCGAATGATTTCCGGGTCAGCGAACAAGTTGAACAGGAAAGGGCGGACATCCTCGATTTTATCGGGCCCGCCCAAGTTTAATAGCAATACTCCTACACGGCCCATAACGATTACAGCTCTCCGATCGTTTTA
>JANMLZ010000063.1:0-66979 GCA_031372825.1 Cyanobacteria bacterium OTE_58_metabat_593
AAATACGATCGCAGCACCGATTAAAACAAATAACACAGAAAAGCGGACTTGTTCTTGTTGTTGTTTGCCTTTGAAGCGCCACCACATGAAGTGGACTTTTGCCCAATGGGCGATCGAGCCAATCCACCACATCCGACCGAAGATTAAACTATAAGCTATTTGTAAAGCCTTGGGAGCAGCAGCGTAATCCTCTGCTGTCATGGGCTGCCAAGCATTATCTTCGCCAATTTTGTTGGTGTGCTTGTGGTGGTAATTGTGTCCGTGACGCCATGCGTGAAACGGGAAAATTAATGGCAAAAATGCGAGATGTCCGACTAAATCGTTTACCCAGCGGCGGTTAGCAAATGAGCGGTGTCCACAGTCGTGTCCGATCACAAAAAAACCGGTCAATCCGGTACCTGTGAAAATCCACATTACTGGCAGTAAATACCAAGGCGATACTGCTATGCCCAAATAACCGACAGCAACTAGCAAAACGTTGACGATGACTTTTGTCCAAGCTTTACGGGGGTTTTTGACGAATACTTCCCGCGGCAAGGTTTTGAGAATATCTTTGAGGCGCAAGTTGGATGTGTCACTTGCGGATGTCAAATTTAGTGGTTTTTCGATCGATGCTGTCATAAATTAATTTCGACTCTCCGTATGCCATATGATGGCTTAACAAGATTAGCGCCATAAAAAAGCGCAGTAGAATATCAGCTCGTTGCCAGCAAGTGGCAGACGAGTTGAGCTTTAGGCAGGTGCGTTTTAGCAAATGCTAGGACTATCCGCAGTTAAAAATTTTTGGCACTTTGGGCAAAAAAACTGCGGGTAGCAAAACCTGAGTTTCCATAACACATGGGCAATACAACTAGCATGACCTGCTGTTGTCCGCTAGTTGCTGTGGCTGCCAGAAATCGGGTCTATAGGTGGCAATCCAGCGATCGAGCGTTGCTGTTTGAGGGTTTGCACTTGCAGCAGCAAGGAGTCGATTTCCGCTTGCAGGTGCAGGAACTTAACTTGCTGATCGGCTTGGTACGGACACTTGACCGAATCAATTTTGCGGGCAAAACTGGTCGATAGGGTAGAAGAACTAGCCATTTCGGGATTGCTCGCGGTGATTTGAGGCCGAGAAAGAGTGGAGGAATTATTTGACATTAGTAATTGAGTAGACATATCTACACATTCACACCATTAAGTTACTTTAACCTGAACCGATCGTATTAAACATCAAATTAACCGATCGAGCTAAAATTGGTGTAAATTCCTCGACCATTGCCTAAAAACCATTGACATCGTGACCCTGATTCTACCTGTAACTGACTCTGCTCTTAACTCAGCAGCCCGCGCCGCGAAGCCGAAACACTACGGCTGGCCGGGCTTGATCGAAGCTTATCGCCGCTACCTGCCGGTGACTGAAAGCACGCCCGTAGTGACGCTCCACGAAGGCAATACTCCCTTAATTCCAGCACCTGCGATCGCCGCTCTCATCGGTAGAGACGTGCGAGTCCTGGTCAAATACGACGGCCTCAACCCCACTGGTAGTTTCAAAGACCGGGGGATGACAATGGCGATTTCCAAGGCGAAGGAGGCTGGTGCCGAGGCGGTAATTTGCGCCAGTACGGGCAATACTTCGGCAGCAGCGGCCGCCTACGCGCGACGTGGGGGGATGCGCGCTTTTGTGTTGATTCCCGAAGGTTACGTGGCGTTGGGCAAGTTGGCCCAAGCTTTGCTTTATGGTGCGGAAGTGATTTCGATTGTCGGTAATTTCGATCGGGCTTTAGAAATTGTCCGGGAAATGGCCGTCAACTACCCCGTGACTTTGGTCAACTCCGTGAATCCTTACCGCTTGGAAGGCCAGAAAACCGGCGCTTTTGAAGTGGTGGACGCTTTAGGCGATGCCCCCGACTGGCTGTGCATTCCCGTAGGAAATGCGGGAAACATCACAGCATACTGGATGGGTTTTTGTCAATACCATCAAGCCAAAAAATGTTCGCGCCTACCACGGATGATGGGATTTCAAGCGGCGGGGGCTGCACCGTTGGTAACGGGACATCCGGTGTCGCACCCAGAAACTCTGGCGACGGCGATTCGGATTGGGAACCCGGCTAGTTGGACACAGGCTGTTGCTGCTTCGGAAGCCAGCCGCGGCAGTTTTAGTGCTGTCACCGATGAGGAAATTCTGGATGCTTACCGTTTGTTAGCATCCCAGGAAGGGATTTTTTGCGAACCGGCGAGTGCGGCATCTGTGGCCGGTTTGCTGAAGGTGAAAGACCAAGTTCCGACGGGAGCAACAGTGGTTTGTGTGCTGACTGGTAATGGTTTGAAAGACCCAGATACGGCGATTAATCACAGCAACAATTCGTTTAAACAGGGCATTGCTCCGAGTTTGGATGCAGTAGCTGGGGCGATGGGATTTTAGAAGAAGGAAGAAGGAAGAAGGAAGAAGGAAGAAGGCAAGATGCCTGTTCCACTGTTAGTTAAAACCTCTTGTGGGGTGGGCCGGAGAGCCCACCCTTAAATGCAGGCAATAACTAATGACTAACTTTCAAAAGGTGGTAGCTGAAGTAACTGATTTTGAGAAGGCGGAAGTTGGGCCGGATTGTGGCGGATCTCGATCGCACTTTCTCCCGGATTTCCCGTAGTAACAGGTACTATCTCTAAAGAATATGCTGTCTCTTTTTTTATCGGGGCAGGATTTTTTGCTTTGGTAAGCAAGTCAACCGCATCTCCGAGGGCGCTAGTTAAATTTTTACTCGTTTCAGCGTGGCGAGATTCTTCTTGTTTGAGGGCTTGAGTCAGTTGTTTGACTTGTTCAAAAGCCCGATCGCGCTCTTGGATCACTTCTGCTAACTTAGCTTTAAGTTCGTCAACTGTTTGCAGTTGTTCGACTTCCTGCTGGCGGGCGATTCCAGCTTCGTCGTTTTCGGATACATTGGGAGAAAAATTTTGCGATTGCTCGATTTGTGCTTCCAGAGAAGCGATGCTTTGCTGAGTTAATTTAGCATCATTCCGGCGCTGTTCCGCTTCGGTATTGTAGAGTTGACGCCACTGAGCGGCACTTTCACCAGCCTCATCGCGATCGCGCGTCATTTCTGTCAACTGCTGTTGCAGTCGCTTAATTTCATCTAACCACTGTCTGACATCTTGAGCCATATTTATTTTAGATTTTAGATTTTAGATATGAACATTTTTTACTGGCTGCGATACGTGATTTTAGCTTTGTTTCGGGTACTTTTGAGGCTGTGGAGAGCCATCAAAAAGAAATTTGGTGATTTTTGGCTGTTTTGTCGGTGTTTGACGTGGCGCACGCTCAGGGAAGTCTGCGTGAAGGCGGGAGAGCAGCGGTTGCCTGGGCTGTCGGCGGAAATGGCCTACAATTCTATGCTGGCGCTGTTTCCGGGGCTGTTGGCTGTGTTGTCGGCGATCGCCCTATTTGAACCTTTGCAATCAACACTTTATCAAATCGCCGGTCTTTTGGGCGAAGTTATACCTGACAACGTTCGCAATTTGATTCGCGGGTTAATCAAAGAAATTTTGTTAACTCGCAATAGAGGGCTGTTTTCGGTGAGCTTTTTTGCGTCAATTTGGGCATTTTCTGGGGTGATGAGTGCGGCGATGGCTGCTCTCGATCGCATCCATGAAATTCCGAGCGATCGGAGCCGAGCTTTTTGGAAATCTAAACTTATTTCTTTGGGGCTGAGTATAGGTACAATTCTGCTGTTAATTCTAGCATCGGGAGCTGTATTTGTCAGCGACTTAATTGTACAAGCTGTTTCCCGCCAAAGTTGCCTGCTGGAGTCTGTCGCTAATTGCGATTTAAAAGATGTTCAAAGTTGTTTGCTCCCCGCCCAAAGTTGCCCTTTGGAGTCGCAACTTTTAGCTGTGTGGCGGCTGTGGCGCTGGCCGACTTCTTTGGGAATTGTATCAGTTGCTTTTGCCTTTATTTACCGTTACGGGCCGAGCCGCTCGTCAGAAACTCCGATTTTTTCAGGAGCTATTTTTGCTGCTATTTTGTGGGCTTTTTTTTCGGCTGCTTTTCGATTCTACGTTTTGCATTTAAGCAATTTTAATTGGACTTACGGGACGATCGGAACTTTTATTGTGTTGTTGCTGTGGCTCTATCTTTCTTGTTTGGCGATGCTGATCGGAGCTCAGTTGAATGTGACAGTCGGAAAAGCAATGAAACTAAAATAACGGGGATTGGGCATTTGGCATTGGGCATTTGTTATGACAACAGTGAACAGTGAACAGTGAACAGTGAACAGTCAACAGTCAACAGTCAACAAACTATTATTACCGGATAGTCGCTTACCTACGGAGTATAGTGCTGAGGATACCCGCAACAAAAGAAACCAAAACCAGTATCCAAATAACAGCACCGGGAATGAATGTCAAGAGGCCAACACCTCTGAGAATCCAAACTAGCAAGGTGATGCCCAGGATACTCAGAAAGATGCGGGTTGATAGTCGCATTTGAAATCTAGGAGAATTAGTCATGTTGAATATTAAAATTTTGTCTGGATCAATGATAGCTGTTTTATTGGCGATCGGCTCTTATCTGGGAGCAATTTCGACTCCTGGTTCCGCTATTGCGCCCGTGGGTACAAATGCGCTGGGAGAAGCGGCTAATGCTGCTCAAAAAGCTCCTTCTGCAAGTTTAACAATTTCCGATCGCACAATTGGAGCAGCCAAGGTCGGGATGACTTTCGGACAACTGAAAAAAGCTCTGGGTTCCACCGCGCAGTTTAAGGTTCAGTCTCCTTTTATGGTAGACTTTGATGCCGTGGCTGTCAGCGAGTCTGGAAAAGTACAATATCGGATTATTTATGCTGCGGGTACAAAACTCAAAGATGGCGATGTCATTGAACTTTTAAGGACTGACAACGCCAATTATAAAACAGTTCAGGGTGTCGGGCCGGGAATGACTCTCAAACAAGCAGAGGCAATTTACGGCAAGGCTACCTTATCTTATAATGTTGATAATGAAATGAGAGAAAATGTAGTTTTTGCCAATCAACCGACTAGAAAAATTATGTTTGTTCCCCAGGCTGAAGGGAAGCAATTTGGAGGAGTTTATGGCGCTGGTAAAGGGGGATTTTTTCAGACTAATAAGTATCAGCCGAATGCTGTAATTAAGTCTGTGATGGTGCGAAAGTAAATTAGCAGCCGGAATGATATAGAGGACACGGCAGTGCCGTTTCCCTACCTTCATTAATCGTAGGGAAACGGCACTGCCGTCTCCTGATTTCTTATCTCAAACTATTTAACAGTCACCAACTGCGCCGGCAGCCTTTTAAACGCCAACCTTTCATTCTCAATATCCACAAAAATCGTATCCCCATCCACAAAATCTCCCCGCAAAATACCCTTCGCCATTTGGGTTTCCAACTCCCGTTGAATACCCCGTTTCAAAGGCCGCGCACCATACACTGGATCGAATCCTATTTCTGCTAAAAAGTCGATCGCAGATTCGGACAATTTCAGAGACATTTTGCGTTCCGCCAAACGTTTTTCCAAGCGCTTAACTTGCAACAGCACAATCTGCCGCAATTGGGCCTTAGTCAAACTGTGGAAAATAATCATCTCATCAATCCGGTTCAAGAATTCCGGGCGGAAAGTAGCCCGCATCGACTCCATCACCCGACTCCGCATTTGTTCCTCATCTCCCGCTACATCTAAAATGTATTGAGAGCCGACATTCGATGTCATAATAATCACAGAATTCTTGAAATCTACTGTGTGACCTTGGGCATCAGTAACGCGGCCATCGTCGAGAATTTGCAGCATAATGTTGAAGACATCAGGGTGCGCTTTCTCGATTTCATCAAATAGAATCACCGAGTAAGGACGGCGGCGCACAGCCTCAGTTAATTGTCCACCTTCATCGTAGCCAACGTATCCCGGAGGCGCACCAATTAACCGCGAAACCGCGTGTTTTTCCATGTATTCCGACATATCAATTCGCACGATCGCCTCTTCGGTGTCGAACAGATAAGACGCTAATGCTTTGGCTAATTCCGTTTTGCCAACACCCGTGGGGCCGAGGAAGATAAAACTAGCCACCGGACGATTTGGGTCGGCCAATCCTGCGCGCGATCGCTGAATTGCATCTGCAACCGCCGTCACCGCTTCATCCTGCCCAATTACCCGCTTGTGCAGTTCATCTTCCAAGTACAAAAGTTTCTGCATTTCCGATTCAACTAACTTGCTAATCGGAATTCCCGTCCACTTAGAAATAATCTCGGCAATATCAGATTCGGTGACTTCTTCCCGCAGCAGAGTTTTACCTGTAATTTGACTTGCTGTCAGTTTAGCTTCCGCTTCTTCCAGTTGTTTTTGCAACTCGGTTAATTTGCTATATTTCAACTCAGCAGCGCGGTTAAGGTCGTATTTTAACTCAGCTTGTTGAATTTCAATATTCACCTTGTCAATCTGTTCTTTAATGTTCTGAATGCTGCCAATGACACCTTTTTCCGATTGCCATTGTGCGTTCAAACCGCTTTGCTGTTCCTTGAGATTTGCTAAGTCTTTTTCCAGTCTTTCTAAACGGTCGATCGATGCAGCATTGCTTTCTTTTTGCAGCGACAGTCTTTCCATTTCTAGCTGCAAAACCTTGCGATCGATTTCGTCTAGTTCTTCCGGCTTGGAAGTAATCTCCATTTTGAGTTTAGCCGCCGCTTCGTCCATTAAATCAATGGCTTTGTCGGGAAGGAAGCGATCGCTAATATATCGAGTTGACAAAGTAGCCGCCGCCACTAACGCATTGTCGGAAATTTTAACGCCGTGATGAACTTCGTACCGTTCCTTCAAACCCCGCAGAATTGAGATAGTATCTTCAACTGTTGGTTGGTCAACATAAACCTGTTGAAAACGGCGTTCTAGGGCTGCATCTTTTTCCAGATACTTGCGGTATTCATCGAGAGTTGTAGCGCCGATACAGCGCAATTCACCCCTCGCTAACATCGGTTTTAGCAAGTTGCCGGCATCCATTGAGCCTTGAGTTGCACCCGCACCGACAACGGTGTGAATTTCATCAATAAATAAGATGACTTTCCCGTTGCTATCCATCACTTCTTTGAGCACCGCTTTCAAGCGTTCTTCAAATTCTCCCCGGAATTTTGCACCGGCAATTAATGCGCCCATATCTAAGCTAATTAATTGTCGGTCTTTGAGGGATTGCGGCACATCTCCGGTGATAATTCGTTGGGCGAGTCCTTCGGCGATCGCAGTTTTTCCTACTCCCGGTTCCCCAATCAATACGGGGTTATTCTTGGTGCGACGGCTCAAAATTTGAATCGTACGGCGGATTTCGTCATCTCGTCCGATGACTGGATCGAGTTTGCCTTGACGCGCTGCTTCTGTCAAATCTCGGCCGTATTTTTCCAGCGCTTCGTATTTGCCTTCTGGATTTTGATCGGTCACTTTGTTGTTTCCTCGGACTTGGGTAATGATATCTTTGAGTCTGGCTTCATCTAGTTTAAATTCTTGCAGTAGATTTTTGCCAAAGCGATCGTCCTTAACGTATCCTAGTATCAGGTGTTCGACCGAGATAAATTCATCACCGTAGTCTTTGCGGTAAGTTTCGGCGCGATCGAGTAAAGTGTCGAGAGAACGACCGAGATAAACATTGCCGCCGCTTCCAGAGATTTTCGGCTGGCGGCTGATAAACTCATCAGTGCGATCGCGCAATTTGGCTAATGGTACGCCTGCTTTGTTAAATAAGCTGACCGCAAGTCCCGATTCTTGTTCCAGTAACGCTTTCATCAAGTGTTCGCTTTCTAGCTGCTGCTGCTGGGCTGCTTTGACGAGTTCGGGGGTGCGGGCGAGGGCTTCCCAGGCTTTTTCGGTAAATTGGTTTGGATTATTCGGTTGCATAAATTTTAGTTCCCTGAATTTTAAAAGAGCGATACTGTAGAGGCGAATGCTCGATCGCCCGTATAATTATCATTGTAGGGAATTAATGACGATCGGGCGATCGGTATTCCCCTACATTTAGATAGGTATTTCCGTCCTTAATTTATATGAACAGGACTTACACATAGATACCAAAGAAACTGGATTTTTCACAATAACTTCATCTGTCTATCCGTTACATCCGTTACATCCGTTACATAATCCGTTGCCGAACTTCCTTCATGCTTGCATAATCACTCGTTCCGGGAGTCTGACAGTAAAAGTAGAACCTTTACCATCCTGGCTTTCCACGCTAATTTCGCCACCGAGAATTTGACACAAACGCTGGCTAATTGTCAATCCCAAACCCGTACCTCCATACTTGCGAGTAGTCGAAGCATCAGCTTGAGTAAAAGGTTTAAATATCTGCTCTAATTGCTCGTCCGTCATCCCAATTCCGGTATCGCTGACTCGAAAAATTAAAATTTGAGAACTGTAATTTGAGCCGGAAAAATCATTTTTTTTATTTTGTTTAGTCGGTTTAGATTTTTTATTTTTAACTCTTTCAACACCGATTGTAATGACGCCTTTTTCGGTAAATTTCGCAGCATTGCTGAGCAAATTGAGAAGAATTTGCCGTACTTTCGGTTGGTCGGCGTACATTGTTCCGAGTTCGCCTTTGGTTTTCAATGCTAAAGCATTGCCTTTTTTTTCTACTAGCGGTTGAGCCGTAGTCATCACTTCTTCAATCATGGTTGCTACGTCGAAGTTTTCTAAATAAAGAGTGACGTGACCGGCTTCTATTTTAGAAATATCGAGGATGTCGCTAATCATATCCAGCAAATGTTTTCCTGCGGTTTGAATTTTTTCTAAGTCGGGGAGAAAATCTTCGGAACCGGAATCTTGAGCATCTTCTTGCAGCATTTCGCTGTAGTTGATGATGGCGTTGAGGGGGGTGCGGAGTTCGTGGCTCATGTTGGCGAGAAATGCACTTTTCGAGCGGTTGGCGGCTTCTGCTGCTACTTTTGCTTCGTGCAAATCTTCTGTGTATTCTGCTACCCGCTGAATCAGTTCGTTGAGAGAAGTTGCTAGCATTCCCACTTCGTCGGAGGTAGTGACGGGTACTTGCAAATCAAAGTTTGATTCTTCGGTAACTCGTTGAGCGATCAGGGTGGTGGCTTCTAATGGGCGGGCGATCGCAGCACTGGTGTATGCTGCTAGCATTGCTGCGATCGCGGCTGATATCAATAGAGAGCAAACCAGAATTAGACTTCCGAGTTGTTCTGCTTTCTCGTAGGTTCTAAATGCCTCATCTGCTTTTTCGCGAAAGTTGCCGGCGAGTTGGGCTGAATCCTGCGAAAACTGTTCGAGTTGCAAAGCGGTTTCGCCAGTCGCAAAATTGTTTAAGTTCCGCGCGAAAGCCTGTCGCTGCTTCGGATTCAAACCAGATATTTTTGCATTCGCCAACAATTTTTGTACTTGTTGAAAGTATGATTCTACGGTTTTGCCGTTGGCTTCAGCAAACTGTTGCAACAGTTGATAGTCTTTGGCTACCTCGGGATTGTTCGTTGGCGGCAGGGTTTGCAGTTGTTCGAGGATGCCGCTCATCTGAGCAACGCGAGTCAGGAATTCCGAGCGTTCCCGATCAAAAATTTGCGGTTTTGCGGTTAGACTCGCCAGCTCTTGCTGATGAATTCTGACTTCCTGCACCGTATTATTGAGATTGGTCAGGATTTCCGCTTTCTCTCGGTCGATCGCTAGTTTTTCTCTAACTTGCTGTTTGTGATAGGATTCTACTCCCCGTCCCGCCACAGCACCCAAGATGGCAATACCAATGACCAAGGCGTATCCGCAGCCGATTTTCTGCCTGATACCCAAGCGGCTGAACAGACTTTTTAACCCTCTTTGAGGTGGGTTCTGGAGTTGATTTTTCAAGGCTAAGGTTAAAGACATGGGCAATGTACTCGTCACCTTTGAAAGGCACTATCTATATTCTAATTGATGCCTGCCTGACGGTAAATAAAGTTCTGGCTTGGAGAGGGCCTCCGTCAAGGCAGTCATGGGGTCTTTGCAGGGTTCCACGGCTCGATCGGCACAGGCAGGAAAGCAGGAGTTATGGGTGCAGTTAACCGTTAACCGTTGACTGTTAACCGTTGACTATTTATTGTGAATGTAAAATCCCCCGCAATGTAGCGCAGGGGATGAGCTTAAAAGTTATAACCTCTCCTCTACTGGCAAACTCGAAATTGTGCGATTTCAGCAGGAATTTTTGAAGCATTAGGTACGCTAGCACTTGCTGGAACGAAGATTCCCATGCCGAAACTGCAACCCTCTGCCTTCGTGCATTCCCCCGGTTTGGCAGTGATTTGATATTCGCCTTGGGATGGGGGAGTAAAAGAGATTGTTGCGAGTTCGCCCGTCTTTTGACTCGCAGCAATTTCCTGACCGCTTGCATCCTTGAGAGTTAGGTTTAAATCCTTGCAGTTGCCGTCGCAAGTGGCAACAAAACTATACTCCATATCAGGATACAGCGTGGCTCTAAAAGGAGATGAAACTTGCTTGCGAACATTTGCCAGCAAAGGCACAAATACTAATTTTTGATTGTTGCCTTTCCGCTGGTCAACTTCTGTTTTCAAGCGACAAACAACCGTTTTTTGGTCGTCGGTCAGTTCTTGAGCAATAGCATTTCCAACGATTGCAGTACCGAGGAGCAGAGCCATGCCGGAAATAACCAGATTTTTGATATTCATTGATGTCCCCTGTGAATTTTTGGGTGATTGCAATAGACCACTTTTGTCAGCAGCCTATTGATTTATCTGGAGCCTATCACATTTGTTGGGGAATTGGGAATTGGGAATTGGGCATGGGGAATTGGGCATGGAGAACTGGTAACAGTCAACAGTCAACAGTCAACAACAAATAATTAAATCATTTCTTGCGAAAATCCCAAGCTGGCACAAACTTAGAGTCTCCCCAAACACCGCGCCTGCTTTTCTTAGCTTCTGCTTCTGCTTGTTCCAGAACACTTGCACTAGGGCAGTTTTTTAAGTAAGGGCGGTAAACCATTGCTAATCCTTCGCGGGTCAAAACTTCTTGCACGAATGTGCCGTTTGGCAAGCGAATTTCGCTGACTTGGCGGCCGTAGCGATCGGTATCTGTAACAGTCAAAATTACCCGGCCGCCTCCTTGTTTAACTAGCTGCTCAGTTCTTTGCAGCGCTTGATTTCCCCACTTAAATTGATTTTTTAGTCCTGATGCTTTGCTATTTTTTTCGGCATTTGTGTGGGCAACTTCCGGTGCATCTACACAAGCAAAACGCACTTTGATATCTTTGCCAGCGCTATCGCTGGCGACCAGGGTATCGCCGTCGCTAACTCGCTTTACCGCATAGTTATTGGCGGCGAATTTTTGTTGGCATCCGAATAGTAACAATAGCAGAATGACTGCACTTAAGCTTTTCATTTTTGGGAGAATGGCGATTTTAATTTGACTCATATTGCTATTTGTTTATTTTGTTTCCATCCAATTCTGCCCGGCGTGAATGTCCACTATCAAGGGTACGCTAAGTGGCAGAGCATTTTCCATCGCAGTTCTAATTTTTGGCTGCAATTCTTCCCATTCGTCGGGAGGTACTTCAAAGATTAATTCATCGTGAACTTGCAGCAGCAGCCGCGCCTGATAGTTTTGCAAAATTTTCTGTACCTCAATCATGGCCAGTTTAATGATATCAGCACTGGAGCCTTGAATGGGAGCATTGGCGGCAGCCCGCAAAGATTGGGCGTCATCTCTGCTGAGGCGCGCCAGTTGTTCGGAGTGAATGTCTTCGGGATTTTTGCCTTTTAAGCGCTGGAGGGTACCATTTTTGTCGAATGTTAGATAGCGGCGGCGGCCGAGAATTGTGGTAACGTAGCCAAGGGCGATCGCCTCTTTTTTGACTTTTTCCAAAAATTCAAACACCTTACTATAACGCTGGTTGAATTTCGCAATAAACTCTTTGCCATCTTTGGAAGTCTTACCCATCGATCGACCAAACTTGATCGCTCCCATACCATAAACTACCCCAAAATTAATCGTTTTGCCAAAGCGTCTTTCATCGGCTGTGACTTCCTCTTTTTCAAACAGCAGTTGAGCCGTCAAAGTATGCACATCTATATTATCTCGGTATGCTTCGATTAACACAGGTTCTTGACTCAAGTGAGCTAAAATCCGCAGTTCAATTTGAGAATAGTCAGCCGACACCATCAGCCAACCTGATTCTGGTAAAAATGCCTTGCGAATTTGTCGCGAAAATTCGGTACGGATGGGAATATTTTGCAAATTTGGATTGGAAGAAGAAAGCCTTCCGGTACCAGTCGCAGCTTGGTTGAAATCTGTATGCACTCGCCCGGTATCTGCACGCACTAACTGCGGCAAAGCATCGACGTATGTTGATTTTAACTTGGATAATGTACGGTGTTCTAATAAATCGTCTACAATCGGGTGGTATCCTTGCAATTTTTCCAAAACAGCGGCGTCTGTGGAGTATCCTGTTTTGGTTTTGCGAGACTTCTTCTGAAATTCGTCGGGAATTTTTTCTAACAAGATTTCGCTGAGTTGTTTTGGCGAACCTAAATTAAACTTTCTCCCCGCTGCTTCATAGGTGTTTGCTTCGAGTTCGGTTAATCTCTTTTCTAGCTGCTGGGATAGTTCTTGCAGGTAAGCTGAATCAATCCGAATTCCGCAGTATTCCATTTCTGCTAAAATTGGTTCCAAAGGCTGTTCGACTTCTAGCAGTAACCCGTGCAAAGTTTTTCCGGGAAAGCTAGCTTCATCAGCTTTATCCAATTCGGCTTTAAGTTTTTCTACTAATTGAAATGTGGTGTAAACATCCATACCGCAGTAGTCAGCTACTTGCAAAATGCTGATGTCAGCAATTGTTTTGTTTTTGGATACTAATTCTTTGTAACTTTTGGCGACAATGCCTAAGTATTTCCTTGACAATTCGCTGAGACTGTGAGCCGTTTCTGGATTGAGCACGTAACTGGCTAACATGGTGTCGAAGACGACTCCTGCTAGTTTGATTCCTTGACAGCGCAGGATCGATCGATCAAATTTAGCATTTTGCAACGCCTTGGGATAACTCTCGCTCTCCAAAATCGGGCGCAAAGCATTTAAAACCGTGGCTTTATCCAAGTTTTTCCCCGTTTTGTGTCCGGTGGGGATATAGGCTAAATCTTGTTCGCCGATTCCCCAACAACAGCCAATTCCGACTAACTCCGCATCTCGCGGTTCGAGGGCGGTGGTTTCGGTATCCCACGCCACGGGTGAGGCTTTGTCGGTGAATGTTTGCAGCAGTTCGACTAATTCGTTTAACTGTTCTGTTGTTTGAATTATCCGGGGTTTGATTGGTAATTGGTTTTCCTGCTGGGCGGCTTTGGTGTCAGCAAAAGTCCAAAACCATAGGTCTGTTTCTTCTGAATTTTCTAAAGAAACAGGCAAGATGCCTGTTCCACTTTCTGCAACAGGCAAGATGCCTGTTCCACTGTCCATTGAATTGATTTTGGGGTGGGCATCTTGCCCGCCTTTTGCAACAGGCAAGATGCTTGTTTCACTGTCTGTCAATGGCTCTTCTACACCGCCAAAGCGCTTCTGAATTTGTTTAACTTTGGTTAAAAAAGTTTTGAATTCCAATTTTTCCAGCATCGGAATTAAGGCTGCTTCGTCAAATCCGATCAACTGACAATCTGCTAAATTGATTTCTAAGGGAACGTCTTGAATAATTGTCGCCATGCGCTGAGAATGATAGGCTGCTTCTTTACCTTCTTCTAGCTTTTTCTTAGTTGCGCCTTTAATCTCGTCGATGGCTGCATAAATCCCATCGAGGGAATTGTAAGCTTCCAATAATTGCACGGCGGTTTTGTCGCCGATACCTTTGACTCCGGGAATGTTGTCGGATTTGTCGCCGCACAAAGCTTTGTAATCTATTACTTGTTCTGGTATGATACCGAGTTTTTCTTTGACTGCTTCCGGGCCGTATTCTTGGGATTTGCCTTTGCCCGATCGCCTAAGTTCATCTGTACTCAAGTATAATACGCCGATCTTTTTTTCGGTGTCTACCAATTGAAACAAATCTCGATCGCCCGTGAGGATTTTGACCCGATAACCTGCCGCGCTGGCTTTTTTGGCCAAAGTTCCCAAAACATCGTCCGCTTCGTAGCCTTCAGCGGTGATTGCGGGTAAGTTGAAATAGGTGAGGAGTTCTTGGAGATTTTTGAGATCGGGGATAAAATCTTCGGGAGTTTCGACGCGTCCAGCCTTGTAAGTTTCGTCTGCTTCGTGGCGAAAAGTGGGCGTGGCGAGGTCAAAGGCGATCGCCATGTACTCGGGCTCGTGGGTCGCCATCACTTCCAGCAGCGACTTGAGAAAGCCAAAACAGACGCTGGTGGGAATGCCTGTGGTAGTTCGCAAGCCTCCGTCTCGACTTTTGGCAAAGCCGTAGTAGGAACGAAAGGCTAGGGAGTGGCCGTCAACTAGGATGAAGGTAGGAGCTTGATTTTCCGACACTGGCACTGATGGCGATCGCACGAAAGGATTTTATCATTGTACTCATTTGTCCGTCTGCATCGATCGACCCCAACGATCGCCCGCCGATCGGCATAATGTGCAGCTTGGCTCAGAATGGTAGAAGATGTTAAGTACGGTCGCCAATTTATCAACACCTGTCGATCGAAGCTATGGCTGACATTAATCGATGCTACGAAATCCTCGAAATTGAGCCGGGAGCTTCCCTAGAAGAAATTAAGCGCGCTTACAGGGATTTAGCCTTTGTGTGGCATCCCGATCGGTTTGCACATAACGATCGCCTGCAACAAAAAGCTCAACAAAGATTAATAGAAATCAATCAAGCTTACGAAGAGTTGGTGTTGTTTCTGAGTGCGCCGGAACCAAGGTCGATCGACAAACAGTTTCAGCAGCCGCCACCCTCGCCACCAGACAAGCCTCTGAGAAGGCGTTCTGGAAAATCAGCCAGCAAGGGCGGTGAAAAACGCAGTAAAACCCGCCCTTCATCCACCTCCCAAAAATTTCCAACTCAAAAAAACCCGAAAAATAAGAAACGATTTACAACTCAAAATCGCCAAGCAAAGCCCGGAAGAAAGCAACCTGAGATCAGCGTCGCCAGGAAAGCGCGGCGATTTCAAAACTATTCAAATCTGACCCCGAAAAGGCAAAAAGAATTTCCCACTCAATACTCCAAACCCCGGCCATCTCAACAATATTCCATCTTCCCTTGGGGGCCGCTGACAATCGCCGTCGCTAGTTACGCTTTGACTGGTTGGATTTTGACTGTATTAGCCGCCCCGCTGTGGATGTGGATTTTAATCTGTGGCGCAGATTGGTTGTGGGCCGCGATTTTGCTGGCGGAGGGTTCGGCAACGCCTAGAGTGTGGCTGGCGGCGCTGGTTTCGGCTGGGTCGGTGGGGGGGTCGATCGCCGGTTTTCAGGCGGGAGGAATGGTCACGGGGGCTGTCTGGGCGCTAGTTGGAGCTGGTTTGGGGGCGATCGCCAGTTCCGAGGCCGAGTCTCGGGCCGTGGCTGTAGTTTTGGGGACGGGTGGAGTGGCGACAGTGGTGGGATTGATGGCTGGAACTGGTTCTGGCGATTGGGTGAAGGCGTTGGTTGTGGCGGTGTGTTGGGCGGTTGTGGGGCTGACGTGCGGGCTGATGGCGGAATTAGGCGCGAATTCTGGAGGCCCCGTCGGGCTCTCGGGTGCGATCGGGCTCTTGATTGGGGCGTGGGCGGGGGTTTTGGCTGGGGCTGGTTCGGGGGCGATCGCGATCGCCTTGGCCATCGCTGGATCTAAGACTGTTTATGGGGCTTGGGCGGCGATCGGGATTATTTCGGGAGTTGTGGCGCGGATGGTGGCCGCAGAAAGGTCGATCGCCACCGGCGGCGGATTCTACACATTTATCCTATCAGTCGCTACTTCCGGTTTCGGGCTGTGGTTGGGCCGCTGGTTGGTCGATCGCATCTTTTGAATTAATCATTCGTCAACAGTCAACAGTCAACAGTCAAAAATCATGAGGATTGCAACCGGAATTGATGTAAATTCCAACACTTATCGCTTTTCAGCAGCGCCCCAAACTCAGCCATTGGCAACGCCTGACTGAAAAAATGACCTTGAATTTCATCGCACCCGTGCGCGCACAAAAAAGCAAGTTCCCGCTGATTTTCTACCCCCTCAGCAATCACAGTCAGGTTCATCGAGTGTGCCATTTGAATAATCGCTACGGTAATTGCTGCATTTTGGCGATCGTCTGCAATATCTCGAATAAAACTCTTGTCAATCTTGAGTGCATCAAACGCAAAGCGTTTCGGATAACTCAAAGAAGAATATCCCGTGCCAAAATCATCAATTGCGATCCGAATTCCCATACTTTTCCACACAGTAAAAGCTCCAGTTGCTGCCGTTTCATCTTGCAAAATCAAACCTTCCGTCAACTCTAATTCCAGATATTTAGGTTCGAGATTAGTTTCTCTCAATATCTCGATCACTCTCTCCGTCAAATTTTTGGATTCAAACTGGCGGGCTGATAGGTTGACTGCTATCCGCAACGGAGGCAAACCCTCTGTTTGCCAAGCTTTAGTTTGCCTACAAGCAGTCTCTAACACCCATTCGCCCAGCGGTGCAATCAAGCCCATTTCTTCAGCCATTGGAATAAATTCTGCTGGCGAAACTCTGCCCCTTTGTGGATGATTCCAGCGCACCAAAGCCTCAGCACCAATAATTTTTCCTGTTTTGATTTCTATTTGAGGCTCATAGTAAACCTCAAATTCCGACCGTTTCAAAGCATTACGTAGACAAGTTTCTTGAGTGAATTGATCGATAGAAATATTAGCGACTTTTGAGGTATAAAATTGATATTTGTTGCCACCTTGTTGCTGAGAATCATACATAGCTGTATAAGCATTTTTCAGCAATTCATCTCCATCGCTACCGTCGCCCGCAGATAAACAAATGCCGATACTTGCAGTGACGTACAGTTCCGAGCCTTTGACCATCATCGGTTGGGCTACAATATCTAAAATGTTTTGAGCAATCTTGGCAGCATCCAGTTTTCCCGCAACTGGTTCGAGAACAATTGCAAATTCGGCAGCTTCCAGACGAGCTACAATCTTAATGTTATCTGTGCAGTTATTTAGGCGATCGGCAATACTGCAAAGTACGAAGTCACCAATATCATGTCCCAGTGTACTATTAATCCGGTTAATTCTATCTAAACTGAGAGTAACAATCGGTATGATTCCCGGCAATTCTTTTTGCTTGTGCAATAACTGACTTAACTCCTCTCGCAACAGCAAACGATTTGGCAAGTTTGTCAAACTATCGTAATGATGTCGGTGGAGAGCTAATTGAATAGTTGTATGCAAGTTTTTTTCCTCAAAGGGTTTGACAATATAGCCAAAAGGTTTAGTCGCATTAACTCGCCGCAAAGTATTTTCGTCAGCATAAGCTGTTAGATAAACTACCGGAATTTGAAAACGCAATCGAATTTCTTCTGCGGCTGTAATTCCGTCAATTTCTCCTTGCAGATTAACATCCATTAACACTAAATCTGGTCGTAATTCGGCTACAGATAGAATAGCTTCTTCTCCCGAATAAACAATATCAGTTACTCGATATCCCAGAGATATTAAACTATCAGACATATCTTCTGCAATGATGCTCTCATCTTCAACAATCAGAATACTTTTATTTGACATTAACTTGTCTCCTCAGAGTCGGATCTTGGCTTTGGAAATATTATTTGAAAAGTCGTGCCGATAGTTTCTAACAGTTCTATTCTCCCTCGAATTTGCTTGACTAAAGACCCGACCAGCCGCAAACCCAAAGTTCGAGCATTTCGATAATCTAAGTCTTGAGGAAAACCAATTCCGCTGTCACTCACCGTTAGCACGCAAACCCTGTTATTATCTAAACTGAAATCTATTTTAATCTTACCTTGAATTTCTCCAAAAGCATACTTAAGAGAATTTGTCACCAGTTCGTTGATAATTAATCCGCAAGGGACTGCTGTATCAATATTTAACGAACATGGGGCAATATTTGTTTCTAATTTAATGCCTTCTGCATGAATTTCATAGGCTTGTAATAAATTGTGGGAGAGATTTTGGATATATTCAGCAAAGTCAATCTCGGAGAAGTCTTTGGATTGATATAATTGTTCGTGAACCAGGGCCATTGACCTAACTCGGTTTTGACTTTCTTTTAACATTTCTATAACGCGCTCGTCTTGGATGTAGCGGGACTGAAGTTTCAGCAAACTGGAAATTACTTGGAGGTTGTTTTTGACGCGGTGGTGAATTTCTTTGAGAAGGACTTCTTTTTCGGCGAGAGATGCTTTGATCCGATCTTCGTCGCGCTTACGTTCTGTAATGTCCCGCACTACGGCTTGAATGATTTTTTGCCCGTTAATTTCCATTGCATTTAACAGCACTTCTGCGGGAAATTCTGAACCGTCTAGCCGTTTGTGCACCCAGTCAAAGCGACAGCTACCTGTTTGCATTGCTATGAATATTTTCTCTGTTGCTAGACTGCGTGAGTCTTGCCCGTCAGGCTGAAATGGCGGGGAAAATTCGCTCGGTTTCTTGCCGTAGAACTGTTCTTTATTGCAGCCAAACATTGCTAAGGTGGCGAGATTACAATCAAAAAATTGTTCTTTGTCAAGCAACATTACTGCGTCGCTGGTGGCTTCGTAAAGACTGCGCAATTTGCGTTCAGATTCTTGCAGGGAAGCGATTAATTGAGTTTTTTGAGCTTCGGCGTGTTTGCGATCGGTAATGTCTATTCCCACAGAAACTGCTGCGGTTCCTTGATGATATTTCTGAAATACTATCAAATAATTGCGGATACAGCCGTTAATTTCTACGTCTATTTCTTGCCAGCTTTGCTGAGATGAAATGTCAAAAAAGTTGCGGATCAATTGTCCAAAAGTCGAGCCTTTGTCGAGAAAGTTAATTTCTTGACCGACAAAGCTTTCAGGAGATCGTTTGAAGCAAGTTGCTAAGTGCTGATTGACTCCGATATACCGCAAATCTGAACTAATCCAAGAAATCAGCCCGGGGACGGCATCCAAGACGGCGCGAAGTTGGTCTGTAGCTTCTTGGAGTGCTTGTTCCGATCGCTTGCGATCGCTAATATCTGTAGCAGTTCCTGACAAGCCTAATATAGCGCCGTTTTCAGCTTGGTTGACGATGCTGTTGATGCGAAGATGGACGGGACTACCGTCTTTGCGGATGTGTACTGTTTCATAAGGAGAATTAGCGGTTTGTGGCTGAATGCTGGTTCTCGCTAAAAATTGTGCAAATATTTCTATTTGGCTGGTTTTTTGTTCGGGAACCAAAAACTCGGTGAAGCGGCGGCCGATCATTTCTGGTGGTTCGTAACCATAGATGCGTTTGGCGGCGGAATTGACAAAAGTCAAGAGGCCTTGAATGTCGATCGACCAAATCAATTCTTGAGAAGTTTCTACAAGGTTGCGGTACTTTTTTTCGCTTTCAGCAAGGGCTGCATTCAAGACTGCCGTTTGCTGCTGAAGTTTTTGTTCTAATTCTTGATTTGCGGTTCTCAGAGTTGCGAAAGCTCGTTGGCGAAGCCCTCGCAGAGGAGCGCGCTCCGTAACATCAGTAGAAACACTGACAGCCCCGACAATTTCGCCGTTGCCATTTAGCAGCGCTGTCGATCGAACTTCGTGCATAAAATGCCCCTCTCTGGCATTCCAAGTGCGATCGTTTCCCGCTAGTACCCCGGCAATATTTTCTAAGATATCCGGCTGGCTGTAAACTTCAAAAATCGACTTCCCGACTGCTGTACCGGGTTCCCATCCCAAATTTTCTAATCCTTTACCTTCTGCAAGGGTTAACTTACCGTCAAAGTCGATCGCCCACAGGAACATCGGAGCACAACTGACGGCGGCGTGCAGGGTTTCGTTAGCAAGTTTTAGCCGATCGATTTCTGCCCGGAGTATCGCACGGGTGTTGCTTAATTCTACCGTTAGTCGATCGGCTATGAGCTGCAAGCTAGCAGCAGTGTCGCACATTTCTGCGTCCGGGCGCGATCGACAGAGGGATTGGTTGCAGTGTGACATGGTTACTTTCGGATGCACTCTATATTTAATCCAGCCTATTTTTCAAGCATAAGCTTTTTAAGTGAACTATTACAGTTCGCTGTGATACTCATCCGAGCCAGATACGATAGTTTTAAGCTAGCTTAAATGATTCATAAATTGCCGCTGACTCAGACTTTCTGGCAAGCATTCACAAATTTACAATAAGCTGAATAATGCCTGCGAATCGGTACTTTTACGGTAACGATGTGTAGCAGAGAAAAAAATTTTGTAATCCCAGGCTTGCACAATACATACAATTATAAAGTTATTATATTGGTTTGCGTATATTCACGCACCCAGCAATCGGGAATCGGGAAATTTGAAATATAGCCACCGCGCCCGACGGTTAGGACGCGCTTAATTGCACTTTCGCTACGCAGTCGCCTCTTTCTTCTGTCTTCCTTCTTGCCGCCTTTGTCCTTGTTTCTTCCATCCGTTACATCCTGTACATTGCTCGTTGCCGAATTTCCTTCAATTAACGCCCCAAATTTTGACAGTTTTGTCTAAACTGCCACTGATCAGAGTTTCGCCATCGCTGCTAAAATCAAGACAAGTAACAGAGTTTTGATGTCCGCACAGAGTGTGAATAGGTTCGCCGGTACTGGCATTCCAAAATTTGATATTACCATCGGCGCTAGCACTAACCACAGTACCTCCGTCGGGACTAAAGGCGATCGCGTTTATCGAGTTAAAATGCCCAGCCAAAATTATTGGACTATCTGGATTTGATAGCTGCCGCAGTTGAATGTTTCTGTCCCAGCCACCAGCCGCCAAAGTCTGTCCGTCTGGACTGAAAGCCAGACAATTCGCATAACCTTTAATAGTTTGGGAACACTCTCGGCTGCGGAGGTTCCACAGTTTAATTGTACCGTCTGAACTGCTGCTAGCGAGAGTTTGTGCGATCGGGCTAAAAGCAAGACTCGCAATTCCTGCTTTGTGAGCTTTCCAAGTTAAAAGACTGCCAAAAGTACAGATTAACTTTCCCGTCTCTAAATTCCAAATTTTGATAGTAGTATCTGCCGAACCGCTGGCGATAAATTGACTGTCGGAACTGATGACAATTGCGGTAATTTCTGCTTCGTGTCCGAGGGAACTATAGCGCAATTCTCCTCCCTGCCAAATATCGATCGCACGGTGTTTCGGAGTATTTCTGCTCCTGACCAAAACTTCACTTTCTTGGGAAAGCACAAAAGTTTCTTTAGCTCGGGGATACTTGTCAACAGTATAGAGTATTTCTCCAGTCTCCAAATCACAAATTCTAATTATTTTCCCGTGCAAACTTGCCGTGCGATCTCCTCGGGGACTAATCGCCACATTTGTCCCAGTTTTCACAGTACGAATGCAGTCAAACAACTGGTAAGGTACGAATTGTTTTAAAGCTTCGCGGACTAGAGTTTCTCTTCTCGGTTGCAAAGTCAAATAAGCCACTCGCTGCACTTCTGGGGCCGGATCGAGTAGGGCTTGAATTGCTAAATTTAAACCTGCGTCTCCATATTTAGGAGCATCTTTAACGGCGGCAATGCGCGGCTCGATACTAGGACTGTTCAAGCGCTGCTTGACGCCGGCGATGCCTCCCAAAACAGCGGCGGCGATCGGGATTTGACTTTGGCCGCCGAGGACGGCATCATATTCTCTGGGTTGGTTAGAATTGTCTGCCATCATACCATTTTAGATTTGGGAATTGGGAATTGGAAAGTGGAAATTGGCCAAGAATGATTGCCCAAGGGTTTATGTGCAGATGCGAGGCTGCAAAACCCCATATTTCTCGTAAACAGCGGGTTTAATAGCGTAAGTTATAATATAGTTTACAGTTGCATCAGTATTGTCCAAACAGTCAACAGTTAACAGTCAACAGTCAACAATTCCAGAGGAGTGCAACCTGAATCGATCTAACTTATTGACTGTTGGTGTTTATGCTATTATAATCAAATCAGCGTTTCACACAAAAATCCGAAAGTGATATGTCACACTTCACAACGATCAAGGTTCAGATCAACAACGGCGAACTGCTGCATCAAGTATTGGAAGAGTTGGGTTATCAAGTAGAGTCCAATGTGCAGGTGCGGGGTTATCGGGGCGACAAAATTAATGCCGAGTACGTGATTCGGCAATCCAACGGTTACGATTTGGGTTTTCGCCGCAGCGGAGAAGATTATGAATTGGTGGCGGATTTTTGGGGCGCTCGAATTAACCAGCAAGAATTTGTCAATTCTATCAGTCAGAAATACGCGCGCAAAAGTTTGATGGCGGCGGTGCAATCAGAGGGTTTTCATGTTGAAGAAGAGGAAACTTTGGCAGATGGAACGGTGAGAGTTGTAGTTGGTAGATGGGTCTGAAAAGCTTCTTTTTTCAACTCGTTTTTATCTACTCAAGACTTACGCATAATCGGATTCAAAATCAGATTTATTCGTAAGTCTTAGTACCAATAAGAGAATCACTATGAAATTCGATCGCCCTGAACAACAAATTCAACAAAGTTGGGTGGCTAATGCTGACGTATGGATACAGGCGATCGACCAAAACCAGATCGAAAGTCGCCGCGCAGCAACGGATGAGGCTATTCTGCAAGCCGTACTGCGCTATAAGCCTCGGCGAGTTTTGGATGTTGGATGCGGTGAAGGTTGGCTGACGCGCGCCCTAGCAAACCGTGGTGTTGAGGTTGTCGGAGTTGATGGTTGCGCTGCTTTGGTCGATCGAGCTATTGTGAAAGGAGGCAGTTGCTTTCGGGCGATCGGCTACGATCGGATTATTGCCGATCCAGGGATACTCGGTCAACCCTACGATGGAATTGTGTGCAATTTTTCACTCCTAGGTGAGGAAATTGGAGATTTATTGCGATCGTTACGCAAAGCAATAGTCTCAGACAGACATCTGTTTATCCAAACGGTTCATCCATTCACAGCCTGTCAGGAACAGCCCTATATTGATGGATGGAAAACCGAGACTTTCGACAACTTCGGCGGAGCTTTTCGAGAGCCGATGCCGTTGTATTTCCGCACAGTCAGTTCGTGGTTTCAACAACTCTCGGCATCGGGTTGGAGAATTTGTGAATTAGAGGAGCCGATACATCCACAGACCAAGATTCCTCTTTCCCTACTGCTGATTTGTCAGTAGTAGGGTGCATCAGAGCCTCTTGCCAATTAAACCTTTGATAACATTTTTAGCAATTCAACAAAAATACATATCCTGACTCTAATCTTATTTCTAAAAAAAGTCAATCATCACGCAAAAATCTACGAAAAAGACATCCCTTATGGCTCAATACGGTTCACTTAAGACAGATCCCCCCTGTCCCCCCCTTTTTAAGGGGGGGACAGGGGGGGTCAAAGTCCCCCTACAACCAGGGGGATGCGAGGGGGATCTCCGGCGCATAAATAGTGTTAAGTGAACCGTATTGCCTTATGGCTGATATTACTATTGGTTATTATGAGGTTAATCTTGGGTTATTTGGGATATTGATATCTCGGAGCTTTCGCTCAAGGAATATATTGCTAATCGACTTTTTAAATCAATTGAATAATTAGAAATTTTGTTGCACAAGCTTTTCAATCAAGGAGAATTGGTTATCGAATGGGGAGGAAAACTCAAAAATAAAGGAAATGCTGCGATCGCAATTTAAATGCGAAACAGCTTACCGGATTTGATATTAGTTCAGGGTGTCACCGTACTTAAGTTAGTGGTATTTATCAAAAATGTAGCCATGTTATGGTATTTGCTGCATGATTTGCCGAAGCACGGTAAAGGAGCTTAAAGTTCACAGAGTTAGGCAAAAACCTGGTTTTTTACTAAATACTTCGTTTAACAATCGCTAAAATTCACAAAACTGTTCAAAAGTCAATAAAAAACCTAAATGTTTACAAAAATTAGCGAATTGTAAAGATTTGTTAAAGAAAAGAGGGGTTATACCCCCCATGACGTATAGTCAGATCATATAGATGCACCCTGATGGCTTTCCCGTTCTACAAGAGCGGGATTTTTATTGGAAAATATTGTGTTAAGTTTTAAAACGCTTGGTACAGAAAGAATTGGTGGAACATTCCAATAGAACGATCGCCAGATACCAAAATATCAGAGTTCTCAGCAAAGCCGTGGGTTCGGAGCGATCGTCCCCGTGCGCCTAACTCGGAGAAATGACCCAAAGGCGGTAGCATAGTTTGGGAACCGGCATCAACTGAAGATGAACTTAGCGCCAGCAACAGTCCTGCAACAGGGCAAATACACAATTAACGCGACTTTAGGGATAGGAGGGTTCGGGATTACTTACCGAGCTATCAACACCCATTTAAACCAAACCGTCGTACTTAAAACCCTCAACGAAAGTCTGCGTCAACACCCAGCATCTGCCCAGTTTCAGCAACAGTTTATTGCCGAAGCTCAACGCCTGTGCCAGTGCCAGCATTCCAACATCGTCAGGGTGATCGACTTTTTTGAAGAAGCCGGACAGTCTTTTATCGCGATGGACTACATTCCCGGCAAAACTCTCGCTCAAATAGTCGAAACCGATCAGCCCCTACCAGAAGCCGAGGCCCTGCACTACATTCGGCAAATAGCCTCAGCCGTAAGTGCAGTTCACCACAGCGGATTGCTGCATCGAGACATCAAGCCCGAAAATATGATCCGGCGAGCCGATTCTCACCTGGTAATGTTAATAGACTTCGGCATTGCTCGCGACTTTACAACTGGCACCAAACAAACCCACACTAACTTACTGTCGCCGGGGTACGCGCCGATCGAACAATACCTCTGGGCCGGTAAATGTACACCGGCCACAGACATCTACGCGATCGCAGCCACCCTCTACTACTTGCTCTCCGGCGTACCGCCCGTAGCAGCACCCCTGCGCGAGCGCATTCCCCTAGCCGAGTTGCGGCAATTTCAGCCCAACCTCAGCCAGGGAATCGAGCGAGCGATCCTTCATGGACTCGAAACCGACCCCCACAACCGCCCCCAGACAGTCGAAAATTGGCTTACCATGCTGCAAGAAACAGAGCGAGTACCAGCACAGAGAAAAGGCAAGCAAAGTCTGCGATTGCCCGCACCTCCCCCGCCACAGTTGACTTTCCTGGCGTTTGTCGTAACGGCTGCAATTGCAGGCTGGATGGGTTTTGACCTAGCATGGCGCTACAACAGTACCAGTCTCAGCAGCAACAGATCCACAAATCAATCCTTCCCATCTTTGGAAGATTTGCTCAAATCCCGCGATTTGTCAGGGCCGATGTTCGGGCAGCCGTCTGTCGAAAGCAGCCCTCTCCCCCCGATCGAACTCAACAAGCGCCCCAAACCCACCTCAGACAGCAGCAACATTCCCGAACTGATCGAGCCTGAAGCAGCTAGCACCCAACCTTCTGAGTCCCCAAGCCCGGAAACTCCCGCCCCAGAACCCGAAGCGCCACCAGGGCCATCCCCGACCCCCGAGCCTGAAGCGCATTCTGAGTCTCCCATTCCAGAGCCTAAAACCGAAATCGAACCCGCACCTGTACCAGCATCCGCACCAGTACCGGAAGTTGCGCCCCTGCCGCCGGAACCCCCCAGCTACTCGCCCTCGGCACCCGCCCCGCCTGCTGCCAAGAGTTCTGAAACCTTACCGCCGTCGGAATCTTCGCCAGCACTGGCGTCGCCGACGTTGCGATCGCCAGAACCGCCAATACCGAGCCGCAGTGGCACCAATTTAGATAATAGTTCGATCGCCCCTTACTCGCCGCCTCCTGTTGCAGAAACGACTGTGCCTTTTCCTGAACCTGCGACAAATTAGTATTGTTTTGGTTGTTAAAATTGGGTAAACATAGCTGGTTTTGTGAGTCACCAAATATCCATTGATTGTGGATAAAATAACGCCCTTCCGCAACACCGACTATCTTGCAAAATCGGCAATTGACTGAAAAATTTCCAACAGTCGTCGCTTGAGTTTATCGAATATTTCCTATTCCTTCTGCAATCTGAATGCCCGTCAGAAAAATTTGCCGAAATGTTTGATATTTTGATTTAATTTATGTTAAAGTGTAGCCACGTAACACAAATTATGTAATGTCGCTCCTTACTTTGGCGAAACCTGTGAAGGTTGAGAAAAAAGTTAGCAGCAACACCGGCTCTGAGAATCCGGCAGGTGGTAGAGGTGGGGCCTGGGATGCGATCGCGCTCCCTGAAAAAAGTGGTTTGTTTTTGTGCAAGCTCCAGGCCGCGCATCAACTTCCGCAAACTTCCTTTCTTTGGAAGCAAGCACCATCAGTGATAAGCAAGTTATAATTTGTTGCGGAAGCGCACAGAGATTTTTTTATGAGTAAACCCCCAGTTCATGCTTTTTTTGTAGGCAGAGCAGTGGCCGAAGCACTGTACGAGCAATTAGAAAGCGCTGCAACCAACGCTTTCTCCGAAATTGGCAAATTTGACGCCGAACAAAGAGAACGCCTCCGACAGTTCACCGATCGAGTTGTGGAACGGGCAAATCGAGCTGCGGATCAAGCGATGCAGACCCGAACTGGCACTGCAAGCACCACCACGATTCAAGACATCCATCCCACCAACTTGCAAGCAACTATTGACGAGCTGCGCGCCGAAGTGGCCTTGGTGCGATCGGAATTGCAGCGTTACCGCAGCAGTTTGCCCTAATTAAGCCTGCCACAAAAACTATTTACTACACGACGAGCGCATCGCTTTGCGCTCCTGCGCTCCTACCTACCATCAAAACAACATAAAATAAGCAATTTGGGAACCGAAGTGTCTGCTCTCCTTGATGACTCTGTTAATCGCCAGCGCTCCCCCAAGCGGACTGGCGACGCCGATGAGCCAAAAACTGCTGGTAAATCCCACAAAACCAAAGCTTATCGCTGGAATCGCGAAAAATACTCCCGGCAGAGGCGCTTCTTCGACATTTGGGCCTTTGTCTTGCTCTGGCTCGCTTCCCTGTGGTTCGACAGCAAAAACTGGAGCTACTGGGGAGGCGTGACTGAAGACAAGAAAGTTGCCAGACGCCGCTTTCAAGCTATCTGGGTTCGAGAAACACTATTGGATTTGGGCCCGACTTTCATTAAAGTTGGACAATTATTTTCCACCCGCGCCGACTTGTTTCCCGCAGAGTTTGTCGAAGAACTTTCTAAACTGCAAGACAAAGTACCTGCTTTCAGCTACGAGCAGTTAGAGGTAATTGTCGAGCAAGATTTGGGCAAGACTGTTCAGGAACTCTACCACAGCTTTGACCCGGTTCCTCTGGCTGCTGCCAGTCTCGGTCAGGTACACAAAGCTCAACTGCATTCGGGCCCAGAAGTTGTGGTTAAGGTACAGCGGCCTGGACTGCGGAAGCTGTTTGAGATCGATTTGCAAATTCTGAAGGGAATTGCTCGCTACTTTCAAAACCATCCGAAGTGGGGCCGTGGCCGAGATTGGATGGGGATTTATGAGGAATGCTGTCGCATTCTGTGGCTGGAAATTGACTATCTCCATGAAGGCCGCAATGCTGATACTTTTCGTCGCAATTTTAGCAACTGCGACTGGGTGCAGGTGCCGAGGGTTTATTGGCGGTACGCCGCTCCGCGAGTGCTGACTTTGGAATACCTACCGGGGATTAAAATTAGCCACTATGAAGCTTTGGAAGCGGCTGGTATCGATCGCAAGTCGATCGCCCACAGGGGAGCTGAAGCTTATTTGCGGCAGTTGCTCAACGATGGCTTTTTCCACGCTGATCCACACCCCGGCAATATCGCTGTTAGTGCTGACGGGTCTCTGATTTTTTATGATTTCGGCATGATGGGGCAAATCCAGTCAAATGTCCGCGAAGGACTGATGGAGACGCTCTACGGCATTGCTTCCAAGGACGGACAGCGCATTATGGATTCTCTAATCAATTTGGGAGCTTTGGTTCCTACAGGCGATATGAGTCCGGTGCGCCGCAGCATCCAGTTTATGCTGGATAACTTCATGGACAAGCCTTTTGAAAATCAGTCGGTGAGCGCGATTACCGACGACCTCTACGATATTGCCTACGGTCAACCTTTTCGCTTCCCAGCTACCTTTACTTTTGTAATGCGAGCTTTTTCGACGATTGAAGGCGTGGGCCGGGGTTTAGATCCCGATTTTAACTTTATGGAGGTGGCACAACCTTTTGCCATGCAGCTTATGACTAATGGAAATGGCCCTGATGCAACTAGCAGCATTTTTAACGAAATCGGCCGTCAGGCGGCTCAGGTGAGTTCGAGTGCTTTGGGTTTGCCGCGCCGGATTGAGGAGACTATTGACAAGCTCGAACAGGGAGATTTACGGATTCGCGTCCGTTCCGCCGAAGCAGAGCGCTTGCTCCGCCGCATGAGCAGCGTTCAAATGGGCACGAATTATACTTTGATGATGAGTGCTTTTACTTTGTCGGCAACCATTTTGTTTGTCAGCAATCAAATCTGGCCGGCTGTCGCGGTGGCTGTACTAGCTGCGGGTGCAGGGTTTGCTCTGCTGCGTTTGTTCAAGCGGATCGATCGTTTGGACAGGATGTCATAATTGTGGTATTCGGGATTTGAAATTTCAGGTTTGAGATTTCTCGCCAGCCAAAAGTTAATCTCGAAAGTTAAGTTTTGGCTGGCTGACCGAAAAGCGGGGCGCAAGCCCCTAGCTTCAGATATGGGGTCGAGCCTGTAGCGGCTTGACTCCGCCTAGAAACGAGTGCGCGGTTTGACTCCGCCGCGATCAAATAGTTGCAGTGATTAAGAATCACCATCTACGTGTCGAAACCTCTTAGTACGGAGAAATCCCGGCAACGGACATATCCAACTTGATTTGGAATAGTTAAAGGGCAAATAATGGCAAGATGTGGAGCGTACCTAATTGGCAAGCGTGATGGACTCCGAAAGCAAGACAAAGTAAAAGTAAGCCCAATCGCAACATCCGAGGATAGTTGATTTTGAGGGTCTAGAGGGATACTTGAATGTCCCGCTGTCGCCTTTTCTAGGTGGGCAGGAATCCCCGTCGCTCTCTTCGCTGGGGAGGTTCAAAGCAGTTATCGGCTGGCTAAAAACCTGTTGCTTCCTAGATTTATCGCCAGCTAAACCTCTAATTTTTTGTAGAAATCCAGTTTTTTTTTGCAGGCGCTGCTTCATATACTTGATTTACTGAAATTTTAAGATGGGATTAGCATCAGAGGAGCTACAATATAAGATTAAAGAAGTGCAATTTTTCCAGAACTGCCGATCGCAGGCGGCAGAAATTTCAAGTTCTGTTGGCGATTTGAGTTTTGGAAAAAAGCGTTGCACCAGTTAAATCAAGCTTTCAAGTTCGATGAGTGCAATCACCCAATCTATGAAACGCTCTTTCGCAGGTAAGACAGACACAGGGTTAGTTCGTTCCGTAAATCAGGATTCGTACTACATAGACTCTGACGGGCGATTTTTCATAGTGGCCGACGGCATGGGAGGACACGCCGGAGGTCAAGAAGCCAGCCGGATTGCAACTGGGGCGATTCAATCTTATTTGCTCGAACATTGGGAAGGGCCTGAAGATTCTCCCCTGTTGTTGGAAAAGGCTTTGTTGCTTGCCAATCAAGCAATTTTGACGGATCAGCTCGACCATCCCGAGCGCGCTGATATGGGTACTACGGCTGTGGTTCTGATCTTTAGGGATGAGGGCAGACCTTGGTGCGCTAATATCGGAGACTCTCGCTTGTATCGGCTACACGGAGCTCGCTTGGAGCAGATTACTGAAGACCAGACTTGGGTGGCTCAGGCTGTAAAAAGAAAAGCCCTGACTGTTGACCAGGCTCGCAGCCACCCTTGGCGTCACGTTTTGTCCCAGTGTCTGGGCCGCGATGATTTGCGCGAGATAGATATTCTGCCGGTGGAGGTAAAGCCCGGGGATCGCTTGCTGCTGTGCAGTGACGGCTTGACTGAGGAACTTTCAGATCCTTTGATTGCTTCGCCTCTAAAGTCGATTCGCGCCTGCGAGGGCGCTGCAACTGCTTTGATTGAAGCAGCTAAGGATAAAGGGGGACGTGACAATATTACTGTGGTGATTGTGACGATCGACCTCAAATAAATCGGGTTCACCCCCCGGACAATCTAAAATCTAAAATCTAAGATGGCATGACTCGCGTTATCGGTTTGATCAGCGGTACATCAGTCGATGGTATTGATGCTGCTTTAGTAGATGTGGTCGGTTCCCAAACAGACTTGAAAGTGCAGTTAGTGGCCGGCAAGACTTTCCCTTATCCTGCTAATTTGCGATCGCAAATTCTCTCGGTTTGCAGCGGGGAGGCTTTGTCAGTGGCTGCACTAGCCGAATTAGATGATGCCATTGCCCAAGAATTTGCCACCGCGGCCTTGACAATTCAAGCAGAATATGATAATGCCGAATTAATCGGCTCTCACGGTCAAACCGTCTACCACCGACCGCCACGAGATACCCAAAAAAGAAGCTGTTGTGCAGCACCGAACCCCGGAAGTGAAATGGGCTACAGCTTGCAACTCGGGCGGGGCGCGCTAATTGCACAATTGACAGGCATTACGACTGTGAGTAACTTTCGATCGGCAGACATTGCAGCAGGAGGTCAAGGAGCACCCTTAGTCCCCATAGTTGATGCCTGCCTGCTGGCCGAACCCAACCTCCGTCTCTGCATCCAAAATCTGGGTGGCATTGGCAATGTTACCTATCTTCCGGCTACGTCCAAGCGGGAAAACCAGGACGAGTCCGAGATTTCTAGTCTTGGGGATGGCATCTTGGGTTGGGATACAGGCCCAGCCAATTCCCTGTTAGATTTGGCAGTCGAGCACTTCTCTGGTGGAACTAAAACTTGTGACGAAGGTGGAGCTTGGGCCGCCAGCGGAACTCCCAGTCAAGCTTTAGTGGAGGATTGGCTCGCCCACGAGTTCTTTGCCCAAGCACCGCCGAAGTCTACTGGGCGAGAGTTATTTGGTGTAGATTACTTTGACCGGTGTTTGGTCGAAGCCTCCGCTTACAACCTCAGTCCTGCTGATATGCTGGCTACTTTGGCAGAACTGACTGTTGCTTCGATCGTTCACAGTTACCAAACTTTTTTGCCGGCTATGCCCGATCGAGTTTTGCTGTGCGGGGGCGGCAGCCACAATCTCTACTTAAAACGCCGACTGCAAACCCAATTGCATCCAGTGGAAGTGTTGACTACTTCTGAGGCAGGCTTGAGTGTAGATTTTAAAGAGGCGATCGCTTTCGCGGTTTTAGCCGCATGGCGGGTTCGGGGCATTCCCGGCAATCTGCCTCAAGTTACGGGTGCGATCGCACCCGTACTTTTAGGAGAAATTAACTCTTGTTGGCACAGTTGGGCGTGATAGCATAGAGTCTGAGGGACAACGGCTGTGCGTTGTTGCACCAGCATTGTAGCCAGCAGGAAAAGCATAGGAACAGCACTGTGGCTCACACGTTTTTAATGGAATCTGGCCAATGGACGCTCGAAGGAAGTTGGATTGAGCGCAATGGCGTGCCAATTACGGTTAAAGGCAAAACTTTAGTGAGCTGGAACCGAACAGATTGGTTCAGTATGGTGACGAAGCTCGTGTTTCCCGGAGGCGATCGCGAAGAGATTATTTTGCAGTACCGAGGACACCTCAACAACGATGAACGGCAGTATACTTTTGTACTCCAACACAGCGAACTCGGCCGCGTTGAGGGCGAAGGTTGGATTGCTCCCCAGTCGATCGTCCAGCGTTATTGGGTACTGGGAGACGAACGGCAGCGGCGGACGGGTTTTGATACCCTTCACCGCGTTGATGACAACCGCTACTACCAATCTAGTGGCATCATGTCTGGTCATTACTTGACCAGTACGATGGAAGCGACTCTGGAACGTCAGCCGGAATAACTTTTCCTCTTTGTCAACAGTTCCGAGTTCTAGGGTTTGATGTGAAAATTGAAGGTCCCGCTAGTTGGAGGTCGCGCTCAGATATCCGACTAGCGCCATTCTTGTCAAACCTCATCCGCTGCAACTCAAGACCAATATATTTAATTTTTTGATAATTTTTATAGTTATCCTCAAAAATTCTGAAATTTCTGAGTGTCGCAGCCCTAAATTAGGGTTGCATTGTCCTGCGACAGTCGTACCATGGCCCAGACTATTCGCCACATTTACTGGAATCAAACAACAAAGTGCGATCTGGCAGTTGCCTTAGCGTTTAGGAGATTGATGGTTGCTAAAACAATTGGTTTTCTGGCATTTCCCTTCTTCGTGACATCCGTTACACAATCAGTTGCCGAACTTCCTTCTTCCTGATATCCGTTACATCCGTTATAGAATCCGTTGCCGAACTTCCTTCGAGTGACGCCCCATCACCCCCAACTCATTTCCACTTGAGATGGGGAAGAGAGTAAGAGACGGAGGTCGCCGACTGCGACTCTGGTCTACTCAACGCCTGGATTGGGTTCCAAACCCCAGTGGTGTTTGAGAAAATGGCGGTACATGGTTTCCCGCAACATCATTTGCTCATAAAGCTTGACCAAAAAATCCTGAGCTTGTTCGCGACTCATATCACTTACCTGTGTTTTGAAGGAACACAGGCTAAATTGCTGTTCCAAAGACAATTCTGCTGGTTGGCTCATGACGCGTGACTCCTCTGTAAATAAAGGTGACTGGAAAGTGAAAACCTGGACTAACCAGATTTGTAACTTGTTTCAGCGATCGACCGTTGGCTTCAGGATGCCTGTATGCCTATTTTGCTTTAGTATATTACAAAAGGTAACAATAATTTGACAAAGTTACCATCTGTCCCAGGAAATAACTTAAGGATAAAGATGGCGGGATGTCTGCAAAAGTTCCTTCCGCAGACATATACAACTGTCGCTGATTGTCAAGAAAAAAAAGGCTCAGTACGAACCAAAATAATTGCAGTTATTTATACCAACTCGGGCAAAGCTTCTGTCCGCGAGGGGGAGAGTAGGAGATGGGGAGAGTTGGTGATATCAAATCCCGTAGCATCGGAATTATTAGTGGCCGAAATTAGGAGACGGCTTGGCCTTTGTCCCTACAATATTATTTTCGGTAGGGACAAAGGCCAAGCCGTCTCCTCGCTTGTCATGTCTGAGTGCAACCGGAATTGATATGAGTGGGAGATGGGAGATGGGAGATGGGGAGAATTTCTATTTATCTGTTTTTTTTCTTCCTTCTTCCCTATTCCCTATTCCCTATTCCCTATTCCCTATTCCTTCTAATTAATTGGATGGCACAACATTCTGCGGTGGAGGGGCAGATCCAGGCTTAAGATTGGGAGCAGTGGGTGCAGGCGAAACAGGAGGAATCCCCAGATTTGTCCCAGAGTTGGTAGGCTGCTTCGGAGCCGCCAGAGGCGATTGAAACTGATTTGGATTGAACTGCTGCTGTCCTGGAGCCGGGAGTGGAGATTGAAACTGATTGGGATTGAACTGCTGCTGTCCTGGAGCCACAGGAGACGGTAGGGGTTGAGCCGAATTGCCGATCGGAGGTGCCGCAGGAATCCCAGAATTGGGAAGCGATGGATTCGGCTGGGGGGATGCCGCCGAACTAGGAAGAGTTGCCAGGCTTACTCGGCCACCCAGCTCTCGCAATTTGTCCAAAACCTCGACAACTTTGGCATATTTAGCATTTTGAGGAGCGTATAACACCGTCAACCCGTCAGGATTTTGGCTCTGGAAACTTTTCAAAACTTGATCGAGCTGTTGATAATTAACAGGCAATTGGTCGATATAAGTTTGCCCGAAATCGTCAATGCTGACAATCAGCATATCTCGCATCTGTGCTTGTCCCGTCTTCGCCTTCGGCAAATCGACATTAATCGATTGCTGGCGAGTCAGTTGCAAAGCAGCGAGCAGAAAAAATGTCAGAATGCAAAATATCACATCAATTAAAGGCACTAGGTCAATCCGAGCCTCTTCACCAGGAGTATCTAAGTGAATTTTCATTGGTTCTGAAGGTTTTAATTGTTAGAACTTAAATCGATATCAGGATCGGAACCTTTCAATTTCGGTTTCGGCTCCCGATTTCGTTCTTCAGATTCTGGTTGAGAATTCAAAGAACGCCTGTTCAAGCCATCGGAACCAAAGGAAGAATTATTGTATTCTGCATCAAGCGATCGACCTTTAGCATTAGCCGTCGGCCAGTATTGCCTGTACAGCATTTCCAGTTCATTTCCAGCTTTGCGAAATATTTTTGCCTGATCGAACAAAAAAGCTTGAAATATCCGATAAAAAGTCAAGCTAAAAATTGCTACTATCATCCCAGTAGCAGTCGTGATCAGCGCTTCGCTAATCCCCAAAGTCACGCCAGTTGTTGCTGAGGTACCGATGTCGCCCAACCGGATCGAACTGAGCGAGTTAATCAAGCCCAAAACTGTTCCCAGCAATCCCAGCAAAGGGGCTAGAGCGATCGTCGCTTCTAAGATTTTGTCGCCACGGCGCATCGAAGCCAACTCTTCATCGGCTGCGGCTTCGAGTGCGAGTCGAAATAAGTCGGGTTCAGGATTGTACAGCCGCAGGGGTGCAGAAAGGAATCGCCCGATCGGCTGTCGGTTAGCTTGTCTAGCAATCTCGTTAGCCGCGCCCCAATCGCTGCGGGCAGTTTCCAGAATACGGTTGACTATCTGCTTTTCCTTGGTGAGGAGGCTCGCCCAAAACCACAATCGCTCGATAATCGTACTTACAGATAGAATCGATAACACCAAAAGCGGCCACATCGCGGGCCCACCTTTTTGAAATAGTTCTTGAATATTCACAGTATTTTTACTCCTGCATAACCCGCTAACCTTGGCTTCTGTTCTACTTTTTTTAACAAATTTAAGGCCATTCAATTTTAGCTATTAATTTACCGTGTTCTGGAGCCGATCGACTATTTAATCATTCTCTTCCAAGTCTTCTTCACACATCTCTTGCAGCGACTGGTGTTGAACCCGACGGGAAGAGCGGCGATATTTTTTAGTTTGCAGCTTCGGTTCATATTGCTGCGTACCATCCGACTTAGTTTGCTGCTTCAAACTCGCCTCCGCACTACTAGAATTTTGCTCTTGTTGCTGGCGGACGATCGCCTCTTCCAGAAACTGCAAGTAATACTCATAGCGCTCCCAATCGCCCCGCACCACACAGTTAGGCTCACTTCGGTGCGAGCAGTCGCTAAACTGGCAACTACCCAAAGTCAGCCTGTGCCGAGCTTCTGGGAAATATCGAGGTAACTCGGACGGATCGCATTCAAGTGCCGGCTGATTGAAGCCTGGAGTATCTGCCAACAGTCCGCCACCCGGGAGATCGAACAGTTCTACGTGGCGAGTAGTATGTCGCCCGCGGCCGAGTTTGCCGGATACAGAGTTCACTCGAATATTCAGCGCCGGAATCAGTTGGTTGATCAAACTGGACTTACCGACGCCTGAAGGCCCGCAAATGACCGTTATTTTGCCTTGCAAGTGAGTTTGGATAGAGGAGGTAACCACCCCCTCGCTCTCCACCAACGCAACCCCCCCCTCACCCCCTGACAGGGCAACCCCCCCCTCACCCCCCCCAAGGGGGGAAGGAAGACAAGATGGATCTATTTGAGTTGATAAAGTGGGGTTGGCCAATTCTGGTTCATAAACTTCATTTTGATGGTCATTGGTGGCTTCCTCGTAGATTCCCAAGCCGCTACGGACACTAATAAACATCGGTTGGTATCCCCATCCACAAAGCCGATCGCGCCACTGTTCCAATTCTTCTTTCGTGACCAAATCGCATTTATTCAGGCACAAACTCACCTCTAAACCTGTAGATTCGGCCTTGACTAAAAACCGAGTTAATGAAGCGGGGTCTAAGTCCGGTTCAGTGAGGGCAAAAACCAGGAGAATGCGATCGGCATTAGCGACAGGCGGCCGATTGAGTTCTGTTTGGCGGGGAAACACTTGAGAAACAACACCAGTGTTGTCATTCCAGTCGGGTTCTTCTACTACCACGCGATCGCCCACCATTACCTGTTGACCTATTTTTTTCAGTCTAGTGCGGCGAGTGCACAGCAGACTCGGAGCATCAGCCAAGGGACGATTTTTCCCATCAATGCAGGCTTCTGGATCTAAACTCACTTGGTAGAAGTTAGCTTGAACAGCGACAACAGTACCAACGAGCGAGGACGAATTCAGGCTCATCCTGCTTCCTGCTGTTCTGGGCGCTGCACTTTCATCGCAAAAAAGCCCGAATTATCATCAGAAGCCATAAATTGCGTTTCGAGAATTTGGTACCCTTCCATTTTCAGACTATCAGGCACTTGTTCGATCGGCTCTCCAGCGTCCAGCCAAACCTCCAAAACTGATCCAGGAGGCATTTGCTCCAACCGCAGTTTAGTACGGACAAAATTGATCGGGCAGGGCGTACCCCGCAGATCGAGTTGGGCATCGGGGGATTTGGGATTTTCAATTTTGGATGTTGAATTCATAGTGCGCCTTTTCTTTTCAAATTTCCCATCTCAAATCCTGAAAGCCTTATTTTATCGTGAACCAATTGCCAAACAATTATTCTACGACCGATTTTTGAGACCAATTGGTCTCATTTTTTTGAGGACTATTCACATAAATTGCCAAACAATTATTCTACCTGTACAAAATGAGACCAATTGGTCTCACTTTTTTGAGGACTATTCCCACAAATTGCCAAACAATTATTCTACCTGCACAAAGTGAGACCCATGGGTCTCACTTTTTTGAGAGAGAGTTTTGAAAGTTGCCAGCGAATCATCAAACAGGAAAATTTGACACCCATGGGTGTCAAAAAATTGCTTATTTCTGAAACAGATTGCCCAGAAATCCTTCCAAGCCACCTTTTCCGGTACGATCGCCCTTAAGCTTAGCAAGCTGCATCAGCAACTCCCTCTCCTCAGCCGTCACCTTAGTCGGAATGTCTATTGACACCATAATCAAATGGTCGCCACGACTGACTGGATTTCCCAACCGAGGCACCCCTTTTTTCTCCAGAGTCAGAACAGTATTCGCCTGAGTTCCGGTAGGAATCAACAATTCCGTCGGCCCGTCAACCGTTTCAACTTCCAACCTGCACCCCAAAATTGCTTGCAAGTAACTAATCTTGACTTCGGAGTTAACGTTAATGCCGTCCCGCTTAAATAACGGGTCTTCATTCACAGCCAAGAACACGTAAAGATCCCCGGGCGGCCCGCCGAGTTTGCCAGCATCCCCTTCATTGGAAACCCGCAAGCGAGTACCGTTGTCAACCCCAGCCGGAATTGTGATTTTCAGCTTTTTCATCACTTCTTTTTGGCCTCGGCCGCCGCAAGTTTCGCACTTATCCTCAATCACTTGGCCCGTGCCGTTGCAAGTGGGGCAAACTGAAACTTGAGTAAAACTGCCAAAGGGGGTGCGAGTAGCGCGGCGGACTTGACCGCTACCGGTACAAGTCGAGCAGGTTTGAGGTCTAGTTCCTGGTTTGGCGCCAGTCCCGGTACAAGTTTCGCAAGTTTCTAGGTGCTTGATGCGGAGTTCTTTTTCTCCACCAAACACGGCTTCGCGGAAATCCAGCCGCAAGTCGAGCCGCAAATCGTCTCCGCGCACGGGCCCGCTGCGTCTGCGACCTTGTTGTTGTTGGCCGCCCGCCCCTCCCTGAAAACCCTGAAAGAAGCTTTCAAAAATATCGGCGAAGCTGTCGCCGAAGTCTTGGAACCCAGGAGCCGCTGCACCACTGACACCTGCTTCACCAAAGCGATCGAAACGGGCGCGGGTTTCCGGTTCTGAGAGTACCTCGTAGGCGCGGTTAATTTCTTTAAACCGCTCCTCGGCACCGGGTTCTTTATTGACATCTGGATGGTACTTGCGAGCTAAACGACGGTAAGCACGCTTAATTTCCTCTTTGTCTGCGCTGCGAGAAACGCTTAATATTTCATAGTAATCACCGGCCATAGAGCTGCTTGCCTGGAGGTAAATAACAAAAAGTGTACGAAAAAGAAACGATCGACCTTTCCTGAAATTACCAATTAAAAATCAAAAATTATAATTTTTAATTTTTAACTTTTAATTGTGAGATTTTCAGTTTTAAAGGAAAGGATTCATATCATCAACTTCAGGTTCGGGAACCTTCGGTTTTGGTTCTGACTTTGGATTTGACGGTGGATTTGGCGGTCGCTTTGACTGTCGTTCCGGTTTTGGTGCCGGTTTTGGTTCCGGCTTTGATTCCGGTTTTATTTCCAACTTTGGTGGAGCTTGCGGCGGAGTTTGGGGCGTCACCAGTAGCAACTCTTCTGTCAGCAAAATGCTGTCGTCGGTAGCTGCAACCTCTTCTAGCTCTTCTGTCAGCAAAATGCTGTCGTCATCCGCTTTAACCTCTTCTAGCTCTGACATCATCTCGCTTTCAATCTCTGCTCCCGAAGGCGCTACTGGGCTGCGGGCTTGGTCGTAGACTGCTGTCCCGAGCGAGTATAGCAGTTGCTTGAAAGATTCGATTTGCTCACCAAGTTCCTCGCCTGTGATGTCTGGGTTAGCCATTGCACCCTGCAAGGCTGCTGCTGCTGTTTCGGCTTCAGCCTTAAGGTCTTGCGAGAGCAATTGCGCGTTGGTTTTCAAAGTAACACCACAATTATAGACCAGGGTGTCAGCTTGATTTTTGAGTTCGACGAGTTGAGCGCGCTTGATGTCCTCATCGGCATAAAGTTCGGCTTCTTGTCGCATCCGCTCAACTTCCGTTTCGCTCAATCCCCCTGTGTTAGAAATTTGGATGCTTTGTTCTTTTCCGGTTCCCTTATCTTCAGCGGCAACTTTGAGAATGCCGTTGGCATCAATTTCAAAGGTAACTTCGATTTGAGGTACGCCGCGCGGGGCTGCGGGAATGCCTTTGAGCAAGAACTTGCCGAGACTTTTATTGTCTTTAACCAATGCTCGCTCGCCTTGGAGGGCGTGAATTTCTACGCTTGTTTGCCCGTCTGCCGCCGTGCTGTACATTTGCGATCGACTGGTGGGGATAGTTGTATTGCGCTCGATGACTTTTGTGAACACTCCGCCCAAGGTTTCGAGTCCCAGGGAGAGTGGTGTCACATCTAGCAGTAGCAAATCTTTGACCTCACCGCCCAACACCCCAGCTTGAATTGCCGCGCCTACGGCTACAGCTTCGTCGGGATTGACCGATTTATCTGGAGACACGCCGCCAAAATATTTGCTAATTGCCTCTTGAACTGCCGGAATCCGGGTTGAGCCTCCCACTAAAATAATTCTGTCTATATTTTGGGGAGTCAAATTTGCGTCTTTGAGGGCTTGAGTCACCGGATCGATCGTCGCTTGCACCAAATGAGCCACCAGTTTTTCAAACTGAGCTTTGGAGAGATCCATTTCCAGATGCTTTGGCCCTTTGGCGTCAGAGGAGATGAACGGCAAGTTTATGGAAGTCGATTGCGATAGTGAAAGTTCTATTTTGGCTTTTTCCGCTGCTTCTCTGAGGCGTTGCAAAGCCATTTTATCTGTTGACAGGTCGCTGTCTTCTTGAGTACGAAAAGCTTCTACCAGCCACTGGACTATGCAGTCGTCAAAGTCGTCTCCTCCGAGATGGTTGTTCCCGGCGGTAGCGTTGACTTCAAAAATTCCGTCTCCGAGTTGCAGAATCGAAACGTCGAAAGTACCGCCACCGAGGTCAAAGACCAAGATTTTTTGTTCGATATTTTGCTTGTCCAACCCATAGGAAAGGGCGGCCGCTGTGGGTTCGTTGACGATCCGCAGGACTTCTAAACCCGCGATCGTACCCGCGTCTTTAGTAGCTTGCCGCTGAGCGTCTGTGAAGTAGGCTGGCACTGTAATTACGGCTTGAGTAACAGTTTGTCCCAAATAAGCTTCAGCATCTTGCTTGAGCTTTTGGAGTACCATTGCCGAGATTTCCTGTGGGGTGTGAACCTTGTTCCGAATTTGAACGTTAACGGTGTCGTCTTTGCCTTTTATGCACGTATACGGAGTCCGGGTTCGTTCTTCTTCCGTGTCGTCCCACCTGCGCCCGATAAATCGTTTGATGCTGTAGACAGTATTTACAGCATTAGTTACAGCTTGCCGCTTGGCTAGTTGACCTACTAAGCGATCGCCCGCTTTGCCAAATCCTACGATGCTCGGAGTTGTGCGGCCGCCCTCGGAATTGGCGATCACGACGGGTTTACCGCCCTCTAAAACAGCTACGCAACTGTTGGTCGTGCCTAAGTCAATTCCAATAATTTTTCCCATAGCGCCTCATAAAACTTTGTGGGATGTTTGGAAACCTCCAACTACAAGTTGGGGGAAGAAAAACGACTCAGCTTGTTTTAACAAGCATCACCCGACCGGATTTGTAGGATCTAAACTTGATGTCAAGAATGCAATATCAAAGACGGGTAAAAACATTTTTCAGATTTTTCTGAACAAGCGCCGATCTGCTGAGAGTCCTGAATTTAGAAGTTGTTGAGTCTAGCAACTTCTGGCCCCCGAATTCTGTTCGGGGGTCAGTGATTTCGAGGAATGCAGTAGCTTGTATATCGATTAACTTTCCGAACTATCGGGATTTTCATCTGAGGCTACCACAGATGACCCAGGCGCCGCAACTTTCACTTTGGCGTGTCGCAAGACGCGATCGCCCAGAATGTAGCCGCGTTCTAGTTCTTGGATGATTGTTCCTTCCTCGTGTTCGTCTGTGGGCTCGCTCAGCAGAGCTTCGTGGAGGTTGGGGTCAAACTGTTCGCCTTCTGGGCGCATCGGAGAAACCCCGATTTGCTTGAGACCTTCTACCATTTGCTTGTAAACGCTTTGGTAGCTTTTGTGAATGTTCATTTCGCCGTCTGTTTGTGGCTTGATGTGCGATCGAGCGCGCTCGAAATTGTCGATGACCGGCAACAGGGGTTTAATCGTGACACATCTTGCCTGTAAATCTAACTCTTCTTTTTCCTTTTGGGTGCGCCTGCGGAAGTTATCAAAATCTGCTGCTAGGCGGAGATTTTGATTTTTCAGGTCTTCTACTTGAGAAGATGCGGCTTGCAACTGAGTTTTTAAAGCCTCTTTTTCATCTCTTGCCTGCACCAGTTCCCTTTGCAATGACTCCGCCACGTCTGCTGTCGGGCTGTTGGAACTGCCTGTGACGGTAGAGCCAGATGCGTTTGCTGGCGTACGCACGTCGGAGCTATCCCGTAGGGAATCGCCCTGAGCACTTTGATAAGCTTGAGCAAGTTCGAGCTCCCAATCGGCTGCTTGGTTGGAGTTTGCTGATGCCTGGGGAGTTTCGCTTGCCATTGGGGAACTCTCTGGGGTTTCCCCTGTTGAGTTAGGATCTCGATCTTGCTGTTTTTCCTCGTCAATCATAAAAGCTGCGCGACAGAACCCTATCAATTCTAGCAGATACAGTTAACCGCTCAACTAAACCTACTCAAACCTACTCAAAGGCTTAAAGTCCAGTCATTCGTAGTGCGCCCGTGCACCACGGGGTCAAACGGCTGACCCTTTATTCCTTGGTCTAAGACATCAGGAATTACTTTTCTAATGATATTAAATGACCCATTCACATCAGCATTTAATAACTTACCCTTTGCTGTTTTATACAATCCTCTAGCTATTCTCTTTCCCTGAAACACAAGTTTTTTTCCCCCATATTTAGGTAGAGCATCCCCATCTACAGCACTGGCTTGAGATGTATATGATTTTTCTGTTATGACCACTTTAATTCCTTTTAATTTGGCTTTATATGTCAACATTTCTATTAACCTATAATGAGGAATGTTCACAAATTGTTGATTATTCCTTTTGCCTAAATTAATCTCTTGTTTCCAAGTAGGATTATGTCCAATTACTAAGATTCCTATTTGATGCTCCCTACACCAATCTATCACTATTTTACTGGCTGTATGTAGATAGTTGTCTACTCTACAGTTGCGTTTGTGAGTGAGTTTTTTTAATCTTTGAGATTGGGTTTGATTCTGCTTGATTTTTAGCTCAGATTGTAAACAGGAACGTTGTTTATTGTAAAAGGTGTTAATCGCTTTTAGTGGTCTGCCTTTAATTAAAAGAGGTCTGACACCTGTTTGATTTGTAGTTACAGCCATTAGATTATTAACTCCTAAGTCTATACCTGCTATTTGTTGATGATTGGTTGTCTCCTCTGCTTTTTCATAAACTATTTCTACTACATAACAACTACTCTTCGGCACAATTCTCGCCTCGATTATTTCCTCTACTGATGTCGGAATTTGTATTTCACTCATTGAGAGCTGACAACTTCCTTTTTTTAAGGCTTTTTTCGAGATTGATTCGTGAGAATAGGGAAGGATATTGCGCCCTTTTGTTTTATGTTTATATCCAGGGATTTTGGGTTTGCCTAAGAATTTTTTGGGATGTTTTTGCCAAGCTTTTACAGCTTGAAAATAACTTGTCCATGCTGAATCTAATCTTCTGATAATTTGCTTGCTAACTTTTGTGGGTAGGGCTTTGTAGTCTACAGTTTGGGATAGTTGGTGGTAAAGTTGGTTAAAGTTTAATTTCTGGTGCTGTTGAAAAAAGTGCTGACGATAATGATAATTAGCTAGGTTAAACAAATTTTTCGACAAAAAAGCCTTGTGGTCAATCTCTGACCAGAAAGGATGGTTTTTTGTGATAATATGACGTTCAACTAGCTTCATGTTCTGATTGTACTACCAGTTGGCGTTTCTGAAAACCCCCAAGCAAAAACTTACTCACTATTGGCATTTTGCTATAAATATGAGTAGTATTGAGGAGAATTAGCTAGATTTTTGGGAACTGCATCAACCCCCAGTACAGCTAACCGCCCCGGCACGGGCGCTGCGATTTGACCTAAGAATTTGGGAATATAGAATAACGATTGTGGTTCGGCGACACACCCGCCGCGCTTGACTTGAACGCTGCGGCCAATCCCGCCCGCGATCGGCCTTGAGCCGATAACGAGAGTATCCCGCAGATCGATCGGGCAACTCCGGCAACGGGAGCACTAAACGAACAATATCCGATCGCCAGCATCAGCAAATCCCTCAAACGAAAGAGTCAATTTGCGGGCGAAGCTTAGGGGGCCGGGAGCTTACACTTGACAGATAGGGATTGAGCTTTCATCACGATCGCCGATCGGCAAGCAAAGAATACGGGGGTAAAAACCCCGCGTTGGTTTTCCTCTCAGCACTCGAAAGTGACTGAGTTTTCCACAAGCGTGAGTGTTTTTTATGACTAACACATCCCAGGGGTTTCGCTCCACATCGATAGTTGCTGTGAGCACTTTTACTCCGGCTCTCAACAAGATGATTCAGTCGGGTTACGTCAACGGCGACCAACTGAAGCAAGCTCAAATTGAAAGCCGGAAGTCTGGTAAGCGGTTGACGGAGGTATTAGAAGCACTTACTGGGCAGCAGTTGCCCCCAGAATTGCTGCGGCTTTACAAGAAGCAGCAGATGTTTGAACGGAAGATAGTCTACGGCGTTGAAGCATATGACCCGGAGATGAGCGAAATGTCTAACGAGCAACTCGGAGTTATGCTCGATGGGTTAAAGATTTCGATCGACATTTGTCATCAAGGTCGGTTTTTACCCGTAGCAAGGACTGAAACTGAGCCTCCGGCGATTATGGTGGCAATGGTCGATCCCGACAACCTCAACGCCGTAGAAGATTTGCGGCGGATTTTACAGCCTCACGGCTTGGGTTTGCAGCGACGGGTGATTACGCCTGACGACTATCAGGACATAACTTCAGCCTATCAAGACGACCAAGTCAAGAGGGAAGCTAAAAAAGCTGAAGTCGAAAAGCAGAGAAAGATGGATTTAGGGGAGGGAGATTTTGGCGAACTCTCGCTAGAAGAGGAGACTGCCGACCAAGAAGACCTAGCTAACACCTTGGACGATGCTGAGGCGGCTCCAGTAATTAAAGCCGTGAATATCATTTTGGCTAAAGCTTTGTCAGAAAAGGTGTCTGACATCCACGTAGAACCTCAAGAAGAGTTCATGCGGATTCGGATGCGGAAAGACGGGGTGCTGCAAGAGTATTTCCGGTTTCCCAAGCAGGTAGTCGCATCGATTACGGCTCGTTTCAAGATTATTGCCAACCTGGATATTGCCGAACGCCGACAAGCTCAAGATGGCCGCATCCGCCGGGTGTTTGAGGGACGCACGGTGGATTTCCGGGTGAACAGCTTGCCTTCGCGGTACGGCGAAAAAATCGTGCTGCGGATTTTGGACAGTTCCAGCACTCAGTTGGGTTTGGGTTTGTTAATCTCCGACGAGGAAACTCTGGCTTTAGTCCGGGAGACTGCTAGCCGTCCGTTCGGACTGATTTTGGTGACGGGGCCTACGGGTTCGGGCAAGTCAACTACTCTGTACTCGATTCTCGCGGAACGCAACGATCCGGGGGTTAATATTAGTACGGCAGAAGACCCGATCGAATATGCTTTGCCAGGAATTACCCAATGTCAAGTAATTCGGGAAAAAGACTTGACTTTTTCCAACATTCTGCGGGCGTTTTTGCGGCAAGACCCTGACGTGATGCTGGTGGGGGAAACACGGGACAAGGAAACGGCAAAAACGGCTCTGGAAGCTGCTTTGACGGGACACTTGGTGCTGACGACGCTGCACACGAACGACGCGGCTGGGGCGATCGCGCGTTTGGCCGAAATGGGCGTAGAACCGTTCATGGTTTCGGCCGCTCTGTTGGGGGTATTGGCTCAGCGTCTGATGCGACGCGTTTGCGACCAATGCTACATTCCTTACCAGCCTACTAATGAAGAACTCGGCAAGTACGGTCTGTCGGCTTCTCAAGAAATTGATCTGACTATTTACAAAGCCAACATTGTACCGGTGGAGGAAAGGAAGGAACTCGCAGAACGCGAGCAACTTTGTCGGAAGTGTGGCGGCTTAGGCTACAAAGGACGGGTAGGGGTTTACGAATTCCTGAAAAATACTGAGCGGCTTCAAACTCTGATCACTCAAGGAGCTCCCACAGAGCAAATTAAGGAAGCCGCAGTAGAAGAAGGGATGAAAACCTTGTTGGCTTACAGCTTGCAGTTGGTAAGGGAAGGCGCGACTACTTTTGAAGAAGTCGAGCGGGTAACGTTTACTGACTCGGGGTTGGAGGCGGAACTGAAATCCAAACGCAAGCAGGGACTAACCTGCAAAAGTTGTCGGGCGGAATTGAAGCCGGAGATGCTGGATTGTCCGTACTGCTTGACGCCCCGCTTTTTGGATTGATTCAGCAGTTAACAGTCAACAGTTAACAGTCAACAGTCAACAGTTAACTGTTAACTGAGCTAAATTGGTCAATAACTACTAACTCGATCGAGCAGAGGTATCTATGGGTCTGATGATTGAAGACGTACTGGAGTCCCTGGTAGAGCAAGGGGGTTCGGACATACACATCCAAGCAGGCGCGCCGATCTTCTTTCGCGTCAACGGGAAACTAACTCCTCAATCGCAATACGGCGACATTATGTCTGCTGAGGAAGTGCAGATCCTGATTTTCCAAATGCTCAACAATATGCAGCGCAAGCAGTTGGAAATGGAGTGGGAACTTGACTGCGCTTACGGGGTGAAGGGATTGGCTCGGTTCCGGGTGAATGTCTACCGGGAGCGGGGTTGCTGGGCTGCTTGTATGCGGGCTCTGGCTTCTAAGATTCCTAACGCCGACGCTTTAGGCGTGCCCCAGGTTTTGCGGGACTTGACGGAAAGACCCAGAGGTATGATTTTGGTGACGGGACAAACGGGTTCCGGGAAAACTACTACGATGGCGGCTTTGTTGGATCTGGTCAACCGGACGCGGGCAGAACACATTCTGACCGTTGAAGACCCGATCGAATATGTGTTTCCGAATATCAAGAGTTTGTTTCACCAGCGTCAAAAGGGCGAAGATACTAAGAGCTTTGCAAATGCGCTGAGAGCGGCTCTGCGGGAAGATCCTGACGTGATTCTGGTGGGGGAAATGCGCGACTTGGAAACAATTGGTCTGGCAATTTCGGCGGCGGAAACGGGTCACATGGTAATGGGAACGCTGCACACTAATTCGGCGGGCGCAACAATCGATCGGATTTTGGACGTGTTCCCCCCTATTCAACAACCCCAGGTTCGCGCCCAGGTGTCTAACTCTTTGGTGGGAATAGCCAGCCAAAATTTGGTTGTAAAAATTGGGGGCGGCCGTTGCTGTGCTATGGAAATCATGGTGAATACTCCTGCTATGGCTAACTTGATCCGGGAGGGGAAAACTCCAATGATTTACTCCCAAATCCAAATGGGAGCGAAATTGGGCATGAGGACGATGGAAATGGCCCTCGCTGAACTTTACAAAACCGGTAAAATCACTTGGGAATCGGCAATGGGCAAGGCTTCTAAGGCTGACGAACTTGAACGCTTGATCGGCCCGGCACCGGTTGCTGGCGCTAAGGTAGGAGCTCATTAATTCAGTCAGCAGTCATTAGTTATTGGTGATTAGTTAGTAGTTATTGGTTATTCGTAGTAACAATCAACAGACGAGTAACACCTAACAACTACGAACCAACAACAAGTAACAACTAACGAATCACCAATAACCAGTGACTACTGACTACTGACTACGAATTTTTAATATTTTTTCAGAGGTGAACTGTGGCTACCAATGCGATCCGCCAAAAACCAAAAGGTGGCTTTGATTTCAGTAAGATTCAGGAGCAAGTCGAGTATACCCTTAGTAGTCTTACTATTAAGGATATGGCTATTTTTGCTCGTCAGTTTGCGGCTATGTTTAATGCAGGAGTACCAATCGTTAGATGCCTTTCTGTGCTGAACGATCAGTGTTCTAATGCTAAGTTGAAGCGAGCGCTCAGAAGCATGAATGCTGATGTGCAGGAGGGGGTAAACTTGGCAGAGGCGATGTCTAAGTTTCCTGATGTTTTTGACCAATTGTTTATCAGTATGGTGGCGGCGGGAGAAGTCGGGGGGGTTCTTGATGAAACTCTAGAGCGTCTAGCTATAATGATGGAAAAAAATCACAAGACGGAGGCTGAAATTAAGTCGGCGATGTCTTATCCGAAGACTGTGTTCTTTATCGCGATCGTGATTTTTTTTGGAATGACTATATTCTTGCTACCAACTTTCGCTAAAATCTTTAAGGATATTGGTGCAGATTTGCCGGCTTTTACACTGTTTATGTTGGGAATTAGTGCATTTTGTACGGCTTCGCCTCCCATCCAACAGTTCACAGTTCTTGGGGTGATTGCGGCTCTAAAAGTCGCTTTCGATATGTACTATAAAACTCCAATAGGTCACTTGCAAATCGATCGAATCGCGATGAAGCTGCCGGTCTTTGGAGATTTGATCGAAAAATCTGCTGTGGCTAGGTTTTGCGTGATATTTGGGTCGCTGACGCGATCGGGCGTGCCGATTCTCAATTCTTTGGAGATTGTGCGAGATGTGGCGGGGAATCAGGCGATATCCAATGCGATCGAATATGCCAGACAGGAAATTCAAAACGGCGGTATGATCAGTATTGCTTTGCAAGAACAAGCTATTTTTCCGTCTTTGGCAATTCAAATGATTGCAATTGGCGAAGAAACTGGGGAACTTGACAAGATGCTGATGAAAGTTGGCGCTTTCTACGAAACTGAGGTGGAAGAGGCTGTAAAAGGACTCACGAGTATGCTAGAACCTCTGATGATTGTTCTAGTTGGTGGTATCGTCGGTTCTATTTTGCTGTCGATGTATCTGCCGATGTTCTCAGTGTTTGAGAAGCTGTAAAAAAGTCAGTGATTATTGGTTAGTGGTTATTGGTTATTTGTTGATACGAATAACTAATAACTAATAACTAATAACTGAGGAATGCTACATAATTACTGATTACATGATTTAAGATGTCTATTAAAAAATTACATTACGAAGCGTTACTAGCAGAGTACAGCGAATTTTCATCTGCGATCGCCCTGCTGAGAAAATATCGGCTTTACATGGAAATGATTCCGAGCATCCGCCGCGCTAACGAAAGTTTAATTACGATTCCTTTGCCCATTGCGCGGCTGCGGGACGGGGTTTCTTATGCTAATGGCGGGGGGACTAGCATATCGCCCGGACAGGCAGTTTGTCTACCCTGCGATTTGGCGATTTTGATGTGCGATCCTGAATGGAAAGTTAAAGTCGGTGTGGAAATTTTGATTTTTATTCATCGCCCCGATGAGGATTTTTCTGAGTTGTTGGGCCGTTGGCGGCAGTGTCAGGTTTGGCTGGATAAAGGTTACGAGTGGGTGATGCCGCACCGCTACAGGCACATCTACAGCGATGAGGCTGAGGCTGTTCATCCTTTATTTGTGTTGTTTGATGAAACTGCCGATCGTATTCAACGCGGTTTGATGGCCGCTGGTTTGCCGTTTGTAGTGGAAAGTTTTACTTCTGTTGATGAAGAGGAATTCGCAGAACCAGAAACTTTAGAGGCCCCTGAATTCCAGAGTATGGGTGAAGAAAGTTATGAATTGTAGGGGAAAGTGCCATTAAGCTAACGAAACTCCGACAACATTAGTATATCCAAATGCTCGATCGGTAAGTCGGTTGTGCCAGAGTAATTTTCATTGAACTAAATTGCTCGATCGTCCTAAATGCATAAAATTACTAACAATAGCTCCGATCGCCCTAAAATTATGTCGGAAACATTAATTGACATAGGTCTGCCCCCCCAATTCCCAGATCATACACAACTTCCTGAGTCTGACGGTACTTTCGTGAAAAATTTTCAGGAGCATCCTCAAAGCATAATTCTCACCGATTCCATCGGGCCTGTTTTGCAACGGCGACATCCCGACGGACGCTACTGCATCGGACAAGATTCTGGGATTTATTGGCGGGAAACCGATCCACCGGAAAAAGGGGCAGAAGCTCCTGATTGGTTCTATGCGCCGAATGTTTCAGCACGCCCGGAACAGGGAAAATATCGCCGTTCTTACGTGCTGTGGCGAGAACATATGGCACCTTTAATTGCTTTGGAATTTGCCAGCGGAAATGGCAATGAAGAACGGGATGCCACTCCTCTGTTGATGACTGATGAAGGAGATGTGCAAAAACCGGGTAAGTTTTGGGTTTATGAGCAAATTATTCGCATTCCTTACTACGGCATTTATGAGATGAGCACTGATAGATTAGAAGTTTATCATTTGAGAGATTTTGCTTATCACAAACTAGAACCTAATCAACGGGGTCACTATCTGATTGAACCATTAGAAATTGAGCTGGGGCTGTGGCAGGGAAGTTACCAAAATCAAACGCAACTTTGGTTACGGTGGTGGGATATTCAGGGGAACTTATTATTAATTGGTGATGAAAGAGCTGAACTTGAAAAACTCAAAACTGAACAGGAACGTCAACGTGCTGAAAGGGCGGAACAAAAAGCGGCGCGACTGGCTGAACGACTGCTAGCAATGGGTATCGATCCTGATGCAGATGATATTGGGTAAATTGGGCGATCAAAATAGCTGCTTGTTCAATCAAGTCCGAGAAGAGGGGAATTGAAAATTTAAGCGCTAAATTAAACCCCAAATGCTTGTTTTACATCCGGCTTCAGTAGATAGTAAATACAACCAACTGCAAAACCGAGAATTAAAAAATTTGCGCCAGCGCCTGCGGTGCCCAACAGTTTAGCTAGTTGCGCCAGTGCGGCGATCGCATGGACGATGAAGGTTCCCACCCAAGCCCAACTTTTGAGCTGATACAAACCCCAAGTTAAAATTAAAGAGGCAATTCCAATAATCAGACTGATTGCGGCAAAAAGGGCGATCGCCCCGCCGATGACAGTCCCTACTTTCGCCCCGCCGAGGGCACCACCGATTCCGCCAAAAATACCCGCAAAAAATAAGATGACCAAGCCGTCGAACAGGCTGAAGATGGCGCTAAGTAGCTGCAAAATTGCCAGAATTGTCACACTTTGAGGGCGATTCATATGGGTAAATTTTCCATTTTTAAGGGGATTTGAACAATATTTTACCTTGTTAAGCTATAGTTGCTTGGTCGATCGCACTCCCGGAATGCCCCAGCCTGCAAAAATCTAGCTCTAGCGATGGCTACGCCCCGGCTTACGCCTACGAACTTGTTCGGATCTAGCTCTTTCGGCTGAGAAACTTTAACATTTTTTAATAAATTGCAAAGATTCGCTATAATTGTTTACAGGTGCTGGTTGGGGAACTTTTTTTAAAATCACCCGATCGGATGAGTCTGAAAGACGATGCCAAGCATTAGAAAAAATTTTACCTTAAAGGTAATCCTGAGATTAAATTAGGTGAGTCGGTATGATCGTTAGCCCCAAAAAGGAAACTGCTCAGGTCAAGGTGGAAGATACTCAGACTGTAGACACCAAGGCCGCAGAGACTAAAGTTGCAGATACAAAAACCCCTCAAAAGCAGTCTCCGAAGAAACCCGCGTCGAAATCGAAGCGGTGGGCGATCGGGTTGGTTGCAGCCGGGCTGCTAGCTGTGCCGACCACCATATATATAGTAAATAGTAAATCGCAGCCGAAAGCAGATGCGATCGCCACGATGACTGTGCCGGTGGAAGCGCAAAACCTGACAGTGCGCATCACATCTAGCGGTACGGTGCAGCCCGTACAGCGCGTGAACCTCAGCCCCAAAGGTTCCGGGCGGATTGCAGAATTATTTGTCGAACAGGGCGATAAAGTCCAAGCAGGACAAATTATCGCACGCATGGAAAGCCGCGACGTAGAAGCCCAACTCGCTCAGGCCAAAGCCCGCGAGGCTAGCGTTCGAGCTAAACTAGCCAAAATAGAAGCCGGGAATCGCTCCGAAGACATCGCCAGCGCTCAAGCGCGCTTGGATCAAGCAGAAGCGAGTCTGGCGCAACACCAAGCCGGCAGTCGCGTTGAAGAAGTCGCAGCAGCCAGAGCCCGTTTGCAGCAAACTCAAGCCGGCTTGCAGCAACTGCGGGCTGGTAGTCGTGTAGAAGCAGTCAGTCAAGCACGAGCTAAATTAGCGCAAGCTCAGGCTCGTTTAGCAGATGCTCAAACGGGTAGTTCAAAACAAGAAATTGCCCAAGCCCAAACCCAAATTGATTCGAGTAAAGCCCAAGCCGAACTAACAGCTAAACGGGTGCAACGCAATCGACCATTAGTACAAGAAGGTGCTCTGGCTAAAGATAAACTGGATGAATTGATCAAAGAAAATCGGACTGCCCAAGCTAAAGTAACAGAAGCCCAAAAACGCCTAGAACAACTGCAAGAAAATCGGCTGTCGCAAATCCAGCAACTGCAAGCTGGTGTGGAAGTCGAGCAGCAAGCATTGAAGCAATTGCAAAACGGGACGCGATCGGAAGAAATTACCAAAGGTGAAGCAGAAGTTGCCGAAGCTAAAAGCAAATTAGCGCAAGTAGAAAACGGCAACCGCCCAGAAGAAATCGCCAAAGCCCAAGCAGCAGTTGCTGAAGCAAAGAGCCAATTTGCTGTACAAGAAAACGGTTCTCGCCCGGAAGAAATAGCTCAAGCTCGAGCTGAATTAGCTGAAGTTCAAGCTCAAGTCCGCTATCAAGAAGTGCAGTTGGAAGATACCAAAGTTCGCGCTCCGTTTGCGGGAGTAATTACCCAGAGGTACGCGATTCAAGGAGCATTTGTGACTCCGGCAACTTCGGCATCGGAAGCAACTTCTGCAACTTCGACATCGATTGTGGCTCTCGCCAGAGATGTGGAAGTTTTAGCGAAGGTTCCCGAAGCAGACATCAGTCAAATTAAACCGGGTCAAGTTGTTGAAATAGTTGCCGATGCTTATCCAGATAAGGTGTTTAAAGGCAAGGTTAAATTGATAGCGCCGGAAGCTGTGAAAGAACGGGATGTAACGCTGTTTCAAGTGCGAGTGGCGATCGACACCGGCAAAGATTCGCTGCAATCGGGGATGAACGTTGATTTGAGATTTGTCGGTCAAAAACTGAGCAATGCTTTGGTTGTCCCGACTGTGGCAATTGTGACTAATAAAGGTCAAACAGGCGTCTTGGTTCCCGATGAGAAACAGCAGCCCAAGTTTAAGCCTGTGACGGTTGGATCGACTATTGGCAATAAGATTCAGATTTTGGAGGGTGCGAAGGCGGGCGATCGGGTGTTTACCGAACTTCCTCAAGGTAAAAAACTTGAGGATATTATCAAGAATCAGAAATAGGGAATGGGGAATTGGGCATCGGGTATTGGTATGGGGCATTATTTTTCTCGATCGCTCTACAAGAGGGCGGGCACGGGGGCACCGCCCCTACAAGAGAAGGAAAAGAAGAGTTTTGTAGGGGTAGTGCCCCCGTGCCTACCCGCCTTACCAATTCCCCATTCCCAATTCCCCATTCCCCAATCTAAAATCCAAAATCCAAAATCCAAAATCCAAAATCGAATTATGGATATTGTTGAAAGCGTCAAAATGGCCGTCACAACCTTGACGGCAAACAAGCTTCGCAGCAGCTTGACAATGTTAGGAATTATCATCGGTAATGCTTCCGTCATTGCGATGATCGGCATCGGCGAAGGAGCTCAAACGTTTATCGAGGGACAAGTTAACTCTCTCGGTTCAAACTTGCTATTTATCATTCCCGGAAGTCCAGAAGCGCAAAGCCGCCCGGTGATTCCTCCCCAAACTTTGGTAGTGGAAGATGCAGAGGCGATCGCCTCTCAAGTTCCTTCTGTCGAAGAAGTCGCACCAACTCTCAACGACAGTCAACTCGTTACCTTCCGCAACAAAAATGTCTCGTCTTCGATTGTGGGAACAACTCCCGAATTTCTGACTGTCAGAAGTTTTGATGTGGCCCAAGGTCGATTTTTAAGCAAATTAGATTTACAAAGGGAAGAAAATGTAGTAGCTTTAGGCTCGGAAGCTGCCGAACAATTGTTTGGAAATTCACAGCCGATCGGTCAATACATCCGCATCAAAAATTCTACTTTTCAAGTAATAGGGGTCATGCAGGCTAAAGGTTCTAGTTTTGGCGACAATCAAGATATGAACGTTTATTTGCCGCTGACAACAATGGCAAATCGCATCGTCGGTAGGTCGTCTCCTTACGGTACAAAAGTTACATTTATTTCGGTTTCCATCAAGGATGAAACTCAGATGCAAGCGGCTCAGTTTCAAATAGAAAATTTGCTGAGGTTGCGTCACAAAATTACTAAGGAGGATGATTTTACTGTCCGAAATCAGAAAGATTTAATGAAAACTTTGGGCAGTATTACTGGTGCTTTGACGTTGATGCTGGCTTTTGTGGCGGCAATTTCGCTGTTTGTCGGCGGTATCGGGATTATGAATATTATGCTGGTTTCTGTTACCGAACGCACCAAGGAAATTGGACTCAGAAAGGCGATCGGAGCATCTGGGCAAGATATCTTGATTCAGTTTATGATAGAGGCTGTGATTTTGTCGGCAGCGGGCGGTGCGATCGGCACTGCATTCGGGATTGGCGGCGTGTTTTTGGTGGCTGCTTTTACTCCTTTGCAGGCTAGTGTTTCCCCAGTGGCGATCGCCCTTGCAGTTGGTGTTTCCGGCGGTATCGGCTTATTTTTCGGCGTCGTACCCGCCAAACAAGCTGCTAAACTAGACCCGATTGTTGCACTCAGAAGTGCTTAATTAGTTTGTTGGCAGTTGATAGTTGGTAGTTGACACTTTACTGTATTTCCTTGTTCCCAGGCTCTGCCTGGGAATATATACTTAGAGGCTCTGCCTCCTCCAATAACAAATAACAAATAACAAATTATGAATTTTATTGAAAGCGTTAAAATGGCCGGTCAAACATTAGTAGCGAACAAAACTCGCAGCAGTTTAACGATGATCGGGATGATTGTGGGTAACGCTTCAGTGATTGCGATGATTGGAATTGGAGAAGGCGCGCAAAAATTTGTAGCAGGACAAGTTCAATCTCTGGGTACAAATGTATTAATCGTGAGGGCTGGAGTACCGAATGCTAGGCGCGGCGGACTTGGCAATGCGCCTCAAACACTGATAATAGAAGACGCAAAGGCGATCGCAACTCAAGTCCCTTCGGTTCAAGGCGTTTCCGCAGAACTTAACAGTTCGGAAATTGTTCGCTACAGCAACAAAAATGTTTCGGCTTTGATTTTTGGCACGATTCCCGAATTTCTCGAAGTGCGAAGTTTTGAAATGGCTAAAGGGCGGTTTTTGACAGAGATTGATATCAAGCAAAACAGCCAAGTTGCGGTTCTAGGATCGGAATTAGCCGAGAAGCTTTTTGGCAATACTAATCCGCTAGGCGAACAGGTGCGGATTAAAAATGTCAGCATGAAAGTAGTTGGAGTATTGGCACCAAAAGGCACATCTTTCGGTACTAATTTTGATAATTCGGCCGCAGTGCCGATCGCCACAATGGCCAATCGCATTGTCGGGCGCAAATCTCCCTACGGTTTGGCCGTTACTTCGATATTTATTTCGATTAAAGATGAATTGCAAATGGATGCGGCGCAATTTCAGGTAGAAAATTTGCTGAGATTGCGGCATAAGATTACCACAGAAGATGACTTTACTGTCAGAAATCAGAAAGATTTAATGGCAAGAATGGGGGCGATTTCTGGCGCTTTGACGATTATGTTAACTGCGGTTGCCAGTATTTCTTTGTTAGTCGGCGGTATTGGGATTATGAATATTATGCTGGTGTCTGTCAGCGAACGCACCCAGGAAATCGGGCTCAGAAAGGCGATCGGCGCATCCCAACAAGATATCTTGTTTCAATTTATCGTCGAAGCGGTGATTTTATCAGCCGCCGGAGGAATTGTCGGCACTTGCGTCGGTGTCGGCGGCATTCTGCTTGTCGGTAATTTCACGCCCCTGCAAGCCGGCATTTCACCAGTGGCGATCGCCCTTGCAGTCAGCGTCTCCGGTGCAGTGGGCCTCTTCTTCGGCGTTGTCCCCGCCCGCCAAGCAGCCAAACTCGACCCGATCGCAGCCTTGAGAAGTGCGTAATAAATATTTACTTACGTAAGTAGACAATTCGCTCATTTTATGCTGCTAGAAAATCTCTTCATCTGAACTTAAGAAACCTGGTTTTATTGTAAAGATTCAACAAAGTTGTACAATTTTATGCAATTTTAAGCACCGTGTTTTTACGCACATTCACAGCGCAAAAGTTCATACAAACGAATTAAATATTAAAGATTTAATAAAGTTCCGGTTGGGTGTTTGGTTCCCTACCATAAAGTTGATTAAGCTTAAACCAGCAGCAAATAAGCCTAAGCATCTACAGGCGTTATTAATCTGAGTGATTTAATCAAACTATCCAATAAATAAACATGGCATCTCTCACCGCAAGTCCTAAATTTGACTTTCTCGAAGGAACCACTCAAGGCGACACAATTAAAGGATTCGATGGTAATGACATACTTTACGCCAACAGCGGAGACGACCTTCTCGGAGGCGATGCAGGCAAAGACAAAATCTGCGGCGACCAAGGCAACGATACGATTTTCGGCGGCGCAGACAATGACATGATTTGGGGAGGTAAAGGCAACGACCTAATTTTTGGCGAATCCGGCAACGACACCATTTACGGCGGCGCAGGCAGCGATACCATCAGCGGCGGCGCAGGAAACGACATTTTCGCCATCAGTAAAGGCAGCGGCGGTTCAACTGTAGCCGCCGCCGACTTTATCGCCGATTTCGGCAGCGGCAATGACCAAATTCGACTGCTAGACGGCCTCACTTTTAACGATTTAAGCATTCAGCAAGGGACGGGCAGCAACAGCAACAGTGCGGTAATTCAAGACAAACTTACCGGGGAATACTTAGCAGTATTGCAAGGAGTCAACAGCAGCAGCATCAGCAGCAGCAACTTCACAACTTTTATATCGGGAAATGCTGTCACAGACTGGAACAGCACTTTGCTTGATGCCGTGCGGACAGCCAGCACCGCGCCTCCTTTGGCCTCGCGCAACATGGCAATGGTTCAGGCAGCGGTTTACGACTCTGTTAACTCCATCACCAAAAAATACAGCCCTTACAAAGTCAGCATCGATGCACCGGCAGGCGCATCAGCCGAAGCAGCCACTGCCGCCTCCGCCCACCGGGTGTTAGTGAACCTGTATCCAGCCCAAGCCATCAAATTTAACGAAGCCTTGCAATCATCTCTAGCCAAAATTCCTGATGGTAAATCTAAAGATGATGGTATCGCGATCGGACAGCAAGTTGCCGATCGAATTATCAGTTTGCGGAGTACAGACGGCATCACGAAAGTTGTGCAGTACACCCCCAAAACGGAACCGGGCAGTTGGAACCCGACTCCCCCCGCCCTAGCCGCCGCCCTGGCGCCGCAGTGGCCGGATGTGACTCCGTTTGCGCTGACTAGCGGTTCCCAGTTCCGCCCGTCGGGCCCGCCCGCCCTGGATAGCGCCAAGTACGCAGAGGAAGTTAACTTCGTCAAAGAAATCGGCAAAATTGACAGCCTCACGCGCACGCCAGATCAAACTGCGATTGCCAAATTCTGGGCCAACGGCGCCGGCACATTTACCCCTCCGGGACACTGGAATCAAATCGCCCAAGAAGCAGCGGCGCTCGCGGGTAACTCTCTGGAAGATAACGCCCGCTTGTTCGCCCTGCTAAATTTTGCCTTGGCTGATGCAGCGATTACTTCGTGGGATGCCAAGTATAAGTACGATTTGTGGCGGCCAGTGACAGCTATCCGCCAAGCTGACACAGACAACAACCCGAATACCACAGCCGACCCCTTGTGGACTCCACTGATTACAACTCCGCCATTCTCTGAGTACACGTCGGGTCACAGTACCTTTAGCGGTGCGGCAGAGCCTGTTATGAATTCTGTATTTGGTTCGGATTTTGGCTTTGCGGACAAGGGAGATAAAACTGTCAACAGTTTGCGGACTTTTGAAAACTTTGCCCAAGCTGCTGATGAATCGGGGATGAGTCGCATTTACGGAGGCATCCATTTCATGAGTGCTAACGTAGATGGCTTGAGTTCTGGTAGAAGTGTGGGCAACTATGTTGTTCAGAATTTGTTGAAAGCGTAGAAATTCTTATATCAATTCCGGTGAAACCGGAATTGATATAAGAGGAAGAGGAGACGGCAGTGCCGTGTCCCTACAATTAATACCGGTCGGGACACGGCACTGCCGTCTCCTCATTTCGGGTAATACTAATTCTAATGCAACCGGAAATGATATCTTGGACCATTTTTAGGAACAGGCAAGATGCCTGTTCCACAAGACATCAACTCTTTGTGGAACAGGCATCTTGCCTGTTGCTAATTATTCCAGCAATTCCACAGTACCGAGATAGCCGTCTACTCGCACTTTTTGACCGTCTTGCAGGCGTGTTGTGGCTTCAGCAATATTCATGACTGCGGGAATTTTGTATTCGCGGGCGACGATCGCACCGTGAGACAATTGGCCGCCCACTTCTGATATAATTGCTGTTGCTCCTAATAGCAGCGGTGCCCAACCTGCATCGGTGTATGGGACTACTACGATCGCATTTTCGCCTAATTCAGTGCTCGCACTGCGACAAATTTTGACAAATCCTTCGACTCGGCCGATACTTGCGGGAATTCCCTGGAGGATATTAGTTGCGGATGTTGCAAGGTCGATCGACCTTTTGTAAGAATTTGGCAACAGATTGCCGTAGACTACAGGAGGAATGGAGCGAGTGCGATCGACCCTTAACTGTTCGCGCCTTTGGCTAATCCTATCCCCAAACGAAACACTCGCACCGCTGCGTATCCAGTGCTGAACTTCTGCAAATTCCAAATAAAAGATATCCCCAGTTTCCTCAAATATCGACCTTGCTAAGCCAGCAGCTTCTATCTCCAAAAAAGTCCAGCGTAAATTAGCCAACAACCGCGCGTAGATTTCGCTAATCTCATTTTTGACACTAGCTCGTTCCTGACATTTATCTAACCGCCACTTCTGCCAAAAAGTCAAGCTTAATTCCCGCTTTTCTGCTGAATTAGTTACAGCAGATTTGACCGCCATATTCACTAACAGTTTTTGGTAAACTTCCGGCTGTTCGCGCCAACTAGCAACAGCAATATCCGTTCCCACTTCGCTCAAATATCCGTAACCCTCAAGCCATTCTGCAAACTCTGCTTGCAAAGCCGAACTTTCAGCAAATACCCGTGTTAACTCTGCCGTTGAAATAGTCTCATCAGATTGCGAAATCGCAGCTTGTCGCAACTTTTTGGCTAACTGCTGCAAAGCTCGCACCGATGCGATTTCCGGTGCGCTGTCATTGTCCAGCCATTCATCGGAAACGCGAAAAATTGATTTGCGAATTGCCAGCCCGATCGGCCCTAATATATTGTAGTAAGTAATCGGTTTTAGCCACTCTTGAATTTGCTCGGCTCTCTCTAATAATTCGGACAAATATTCATAATTAGCAATTGCCAATTCCTCTCCCTCTTCCTTCAACATCCATCCGTTAAATCCGTTACATAATCCGTTGCCGAACTTCTCCAGACTTTGCAGTGCTGGTAGAAATATAGAAGTGCGATCGACCTTAAATTCTGCATTCAGCGCCCTCTCCCGCTGCACCAAACGCAACAGACCGGGCAAAGATGGCAAAATCTTCCCCAAAGGCGGCTTGCCCATCTTCTGCCCTCTCAGCAAAAATTCCAAACCCTGCTCCGGTAATCCCATCATCCGAAAAATTTCGCCCAACAAAGTCGCATTAAAATAAGCGTGAGAACCCAGCAAAGTTGCCGTTTCCTTAAAGTTTAGATTAGCAGCTCTATCGCCTAAAACAACTTTAAATATTTCTCCCCAAACCCCGCAAGTCAGCGGGCGATTAATCGACCAAGTTAGCGGGCGAATTGCACCGGGAATCACTTCTGCGGCAATAGTTCGCGTCCAAAATGGCTGCAAATTCGTAATCGGGCGGCTTTGCAAAATCCAAATCTTTTCGCCGTCCCAACTCCACTCAATATCCTGCGGTATTCCGTGAAAAAAGGCTTCGATTGCTTGCGCTAATTTTACTAATTCTGCGACAATTGATTTATCAATAATTGAATTAGTTTCAATATTTTGGTTTCGACTAGGCTCAACCTCCGGGTTTTGACTTGTTTCGATATTCTGGTTTAGACGCAGTTTATCCTGAGCGTAGTCGAAGGGTTCAACCTCCGCGTTTGTACTAATATCAATTTCTAAATGAACCGGAGTAAATTGTCCGCCGACAACAGATTCGGCTCCTCCCGGCAAAACTTCTATAATTACCTGGGAATCCCCATCTAAAGGATTGCGAGTGAACATGACTCCGGCAAATTTGCTATCAATATAAGGCTGAACTAATACAGCCATTTGGGTATCCGGTAATTGTCGTTGGCGACGGTAAGCGATTGCTTCCGAAGTCCAATAAGACTGGCGACAGCGATGAATGGCATCGATTAATTCTGCTTCAGTAAAAACAGGCCCGATGGTTTGATATTGTCCAGCCGCCGAACTGGTATCGCCGTCTTCTCCTACAGCAGAAGAGCGCACAATCATTCGATTTTGGATTTTGGATTTTAGATTTTCGATTAAAGAATTAGGAATTAACGATTCCTTAGTATTTCCTAAATTCTCGATGCCCGATGCCCGATTCCCAATTCCCGATTCCCGATTCCCGATGTCCTCTGAATGCAATACTATCCAACCAGAAGGTACATTAAAATTGGCTCGTTTTAGTTGAGACAACTTGGCGGCTTTATCCCCGCAAACTTTGGCATCTAATGAGTCATCGAGAGAAAGCAATTTTTGCGATTTAGATAAAGCCATATCATCACCCTGAAGTAGACTAATTATAAAGAGTAAAAATGCTAATCCTAATGCTACTAAAAATTCGGCTGTATTTTGTCGCCACACCCAAACCCAGATGGGAGTACAAAGACATCCGCAACGGGTAGCAAATAGCCTGGTTCGATCGCCCTTACCCCACAAAACCCCTGCCAAACCCCACACCAGCAGTCCCGAAATGCCCGATGAGACAGCCACTGGCGGCGAAAATGCGAAAATGCCCCAAACTGCGTTGGTCACGCCACCACCACGGGCGATCGCATATCTACCTGCAACTAGAGGAATTAAGACAGCAAGTGCGATCGCCCTTTGCTCCGGCAACCAAAATAACGCAGCCAAAACTGGTATAATTCCTCTGGCAATTTCCGCCAACACCGCAGCAATCCCCGCTAACTTTCCGCCGTGAATGAAAGCAGCCGACACGCCAGCATTCCCCGTCCCCAACACCCTCAAATCTTTGCCAGCCAACACTTGCACTATCCATCGAGTCAGCGGCAAAGCACCGAGGACGAAACTACCAGCCAACAGCAATGCTATTGTTCCCAACGGCATAAATCAGCCCTCCAATTTCCAACATCTCAACATTATGAGGGCAATTTACTCATTTTTTCAGTCTTCAGACATATCAAGAAAATACCAATAGCACTTAAAATGATACCAAAGCAGCGTAAATAAGGATTTAATTATCATGACAGATGTCAACTTAACGGCTCCGATCGCAGTTCTTGTTGTTGGATTTATTGCCGCAGTGTCGATCGGCTCGATCGCCTGGTACAACTCCAAGCGCCCCCCGGGTTGGGAATCCAAAGATCGTCCAGATTTTGTCCCAGAAGTTGACAAAGATGATTTGATTGCTGATGTTTCTGAGTCGAAAGGTCAATAAAACAAAGCTGTTGCACGTATCAAAAAGCTTTGAGAGTAAGAGCAATTACCCTTGCATATCGATCGGGTAGGGTGCGTCGGGAGGCGCACCTTTATTGTTAATAACTGTGAACTCCCCCATTTCTTCAAGAAATTGGGGAGATGAGCTGGTATTGTGTGTTTTGAGGCTGGTCTTTTTAGTGGCTTATTGTTGCAGCGGATTCAGTTTCGTAACCGAGCTTTCCTTGGCATCTTCAGCGCTATCTTTCAGGAAAGCAGAAGCATCCTTAACGGCGGCACCTACTCTCTCCAAAATATTGGCATCGGGATCGCTGCGGTCGAATACGGGTTGACCCTTTGCCGGCTGTCCGTCTGGCGCGTTTAACAGAGCTTTATCTCCTCCGAGTTCGGGGTCGAACCTGTCAGTTTCCATCGGTGCAGAACCCGGATAAAGCAGCTTTGAGGAATTAGACTCAGGGGTAGTCGAGGCCAGGAGTTGAGCCCCCATTATCAACAAATCAGCCCGATTCTTTTCTGATTTAGCAGGTGATTGATTGACTTTAGGGTCAGTAGACATTTTAGAATTCGTGTATCCATCTCCACCGGCTTTGTGAGGATTATTCATTCCTCCCATTTGAACGGGAGGATTGTCAGGGCGAGCACCTCGAACATCGCCGGCATTGCAAGCGGTGCTGGTAAACAGCAGCAAACCTGCCATAAATACACTCAAAAATTGACCGATACGCAGTCTTTTAAAAAAAGCAGTTACAGCGTTCACAAAATTTTCCCAATTGTTTACTACTACTTATCAAGAGTAAAAATAAATCCCGCTCGCTGCCTCTAACGGCGGTGATATTTTGGGGCGGATGGCGAGGGATTTTTTTCTAACTTTAGATGGATTTAATCAGCGGTAGGGTGCGTCATCTCAACTCCGGTAGTATCGGAATTAATATAACCCGAAATCAGGACACGGCTTGGCCTTTGTCCCTACAATTAATCGCGGCGCAAGAAACGGCACTGCCGTGTCCTCAATTTTTAGAGGAAACGGCACTGCCGTGTTCTACAATTAATCGCGGCGCAAGAAAGGGCACTGCCGTGTCCTCCTCTATAACTAACCAGGAAATTGTTCGACTTTCGCTTCAGCTTGCAAAGTCAGCAAACCAGCTTCCACATCAAGCTTTTGAATTCGCAGCGACATTCCCTCAATTTCAAAATTTCGCAAGTTTAAAACTTCACCAGCTTTAGCCGCCAAAGCAGCAGTCAACTCAGGCGAAAACTCCTTGTTTTCGGGATACTCGACATCCTGAAGAGAAATTGCCCAACCGCCCGCATCAATCTGAGGTTTTGCTGTAAAATAAATCTTTTCAGTAGAAGCAGTTTCCCGCACCAAGACCTCAGCATCTAAAGCAATTTTCCCCTCCGACAGCAACTTGCACTCCACAGTTTTAACGTCTATTGTCACCGTTTGTCCGTCCCGATTAACTTTTAATTCCCGCAGCTTGTCGCTGATGTATTCGGAATTAAAAGCGCGATTGATATCGCTTTCTGTTAAAACTGCGCGCGCCGTCCCCAAAGCTGGCCCGTTTAGTTCGATTTTGCCAAACATAGCGCTCAGGGGATTGACAGAAATATCCTTAACCTTTACCTGCAATTCAGTCACGCGCAAATCTTGCTTCATCACCAAACCTTCGCCCTCAATGGTGACTGAATCTACCTGGCCCTGAGCTAACTGAATGGGTTGGGTTTGGACGGTAACAGACAAATTTTCCGATTCGTCGAGTTGGCTGGTAATCGCAATTTCAACTACTTTGTCGATCGCCTGTTCCCCTAAATTCCGCTCTTGTTGAATCACGCTGTTATTTTCCAGTAGAGTATTGAAAATAGTAAAGAATAATTAAGTTGCAAAGCGTCTTCCTCAAGACGGGTTTATGAGATACCGCAAATCAGGCAAAGAAATAGACTGCTGGCAAAATTGCACTCGCCGATCCCAGCACCACCTCAGCGTTCCGAATCATCCATCTGCGGTTATAAATTAAAAATCCTGATTTCAAAATCTAAATTCTTTCTATAAGTTCGTAGGCGTAAGCCGGGCGTAGCCATCGCCCGCTACAATGACTTAAGAGCCGGCACCGCCTTTTGAAATGAATCCAGAATCAACTCTCGCCAGACTACAAGCTACACTCCCCGACGGAAAACTGCCTTCTAGCTACGGGGTCTACTTCAAAAACACCCTAGTAGCCCTGTGTCACGCCCTAGAAGACCACATCTTGCAAACCAGTGGCAGCGGAGACGATATCGCAGTCAAACCGCTGGTTTTAGTGACGTTTCAGCAGGGAAAATGGTATTTGCAGGAAGCCGATCGCTACCTGGATATTGCTAATGTTTCTCGGCGCGTTGTCATCGGCGCAGTAGTCGATAGCGGTTTCGCTACCCACAAAACCGGTCAATTAGAAAATGTATCTTTGATCGACCTCGATCCGATCGACCCGATCATCCAAGAATGGAATTTAATCATCCTCGCCCCAACCTACAAAGCAATGGTGCTTTGTCGCGAACTTTCCGATCGGGAATATTTGCCAGAAGGCAAGCCAGAAGTCGATACAGAGCGAAAATTCTATGGTTTGTGGTCGTTTGACCAGTCCTTGGTGTCGGCGGCGGCAGAAATTTTTATAGAACAAACACGACATTACAACCCCCCCTTGGCAGACAGTTTGCTGGAAATTCATCACGAAATTCTCGCCACAGTCGGCCCGCCCCTAGCCGATATTAGCGGCGTCGTCACCCGGATCGTGACTTACCTGCAAACTTCTCAGCAGCAAATGGTGGCAATTAACCGCCAAAGCCGCGATTTGTGGGAATTGGAAGGTCAAGCTTTGCGTGTCAGCCGCAACTTGAACGCCAATAAACTGCAAGCATTTCTGCGGATGGCCCAGCGCGTAGACGAACGCGATAGCTGGAATCCCACAGCGTCTTTGCAAGTGGCGGCTTTGTCGGAAACTTTGGGTCAACTGCTGGATTTGCCGGCTTTGCAGTTGCGTAGGCTGCGCTTGGCGGGATTGTTGTTTCGAGTCGGTTTAGTTTCCGCCCCGAATGAGGTGTTTACTCAAACCTCCGATCAATTTGACCAACAAACTCTAGCATTTTGGCGCGATCGCAGTTTCATCGGTTCTCAACTCCTGCAAGCAATGCCGGAATTATCACCTGTTGCCGAAATTGTCAAGCACAAACTCGAATACTGGGACGGTAGTGGCAAGCCAGAGGGTTTGCGAGGCGAAGGGATACCCATTGCTTCGCGAATTATTGGGTTGATCGCTTGTTTTCAATCTTTGACTAAACCGCGCGGCAATCGTCCGGCTTTGAGTTTGACCGAAGCCTTAGAAAAGTGCCAGGAACAGTCCGGTACTCGCTTCGATCCAGCTTTGGTGGAAACTCTCGCCAACGTCGTCAGGCTGACAGAAATGGGCTTGATGGAGCTACCGAGCCGCCCCAGCCAATTGCCGAATATTTGGTTGGAAGATTTGGGCGATCGAACGACCGCCACCGTCCCAGCAATATAGAATAACTGCGTTGGTAATGGGCGATCGGTAATTGGTAATTGGGCATTGGGCATTGGGCATTGGAACTGATAACCAACAAATAACCACCAACAAATAACCAATTACCCATTACCAATTACCAATTACCAATGATTAATTACCAATGATTAATGACCTCGAAGCCATACGCAAAGGCAAAATTCATCTGTTAGCCGGCATTGATTTAGCTGGCCAAGACTTAGCGGGAGCCGAACTCGCTGACGCCGATTTGTCTCAAGCTAATTTGAGTGGAGCTAATCTCGCTGGAGCTAACTTGCAGCGGGCGGTACTGCGAGCCAACCTTCGCGGTGCTGACTTAAGCGGCGCTGACTTGCGAGGCGCCGATTTGCGGAATGCCGATTTGCGGGGTGCTTCCTTGGCTAACGCTTTAGTCCGTGATGCCAGTTTTGGAGGTGCTTTTTTGACCGGGGCGACGATCGGCAATTTGGATTTGACCGGTGTCGATTTTCGAGGCGCAGATTTGCGGGGCGCTAATGCGGCTCGGGCAATTTTGCAGCAAGCAGATTTGAGCAATGCCAATTTGTCAGGCGCTGATTTGTCTGGAGCCGACTTGGAAGAAGCGATCTTGAATGGAGCTGTACTCCGTGGCGCTAACCTGACGGGGGCAAATTTGCTCTGTGCCGCGATCGAACAAACTATCTGGGATGGAGCTTTGCTCGATCGAGCTTGTCTCCAAGGCACACCCCTGAGCCTTTAAAATTCAAAAATGTCCAACACTGAGCGTAGCCTCGCCCGCTCGCGAAGCGGCGAAGTGTCATTTTGAAGACAGACAAGAAGAACAACCTATGCTTATGAAGTGAATAAGTACAAGCTATTTTAACAATTCTTAATCGGAGGTTATAATGGCGACTGTAGATGAGTAAACGAATAAATGGTAGCAGCTTTGTTTAGCGGTACATCCTTTCAAGGTCAAAGTGGCGATCGCCTTGTCAGCAAAGTAGCAGGAGCTGCGATCGCAGCCTTATTCAAACGTTCTGAAAAGGCCGAAGCCAACATCCGAGTCGAACCAGTAGCCAAACTCTTGCAGGGAAGCATCGACGGTTTCGACTTCGTTGGCAAAGGTATGTTGATGTACAACGGCCTTCGCATAGAAGTGATGGAACTCTACCTGCAAGCACTCTCAATTGATTTTGGGGCGATTTTTGCAGGTCAAGTCAAATTGCGGCAGCCTACCCAGGCAAATATGCGAGTAGTATTAAGCCGATCGGATTTAACCACCTCATTCAATACACCTTTTGTAGTTGAAAAACTCCAGAAACTGAGTTACCAAGAGCAATCTCTGCACTTTCAAAACACTGAAGTCAGCTTCGGAGCCGACAAATCAATTCGGCTTCAGTCCGAGATTACCATAGGCGAGGCCAGCGAACCAGTCAACATAGATATTACTGCCCAATTACAAGTAGAAGAGCGACGCAAAATTCAATTTGTCAGCGTTACTTACGGGGGCGACGAGCAAGCAATAGACTTGGCTAAAGCTATAATCGCCCACGTCAATAACTTGCTAGACTTAGACAAATTCGCCCTCGAAGGCACTCAACTACGAGTAGACAGGTGTCGAGTCCAAAACGACGAACTGGTTTTCTATGGTTGGGCTGGTATCGAACAGTTCCCCAAAGGCAAGCGCTAAACCTCAGCCTGCTTTGTTCAGGCAAATCCGATTGGTTTGAGGAATTTCATAGCCCAATACGGTTCAGTTAAGCTCGATCCCCCTAGCCCCCTTAAAAAGGGGGACAAAAACTTACTCAAAGTCCCGCAACGATTCGGGGGATGCGAGGGGGATCTCCGAGGAATAAATAGTTTTAACCCAACCGTATTGTTTTATAGCCAACTACAAAACCCGCATAGGCGGGTTTTGTTATTTTAGCGACTGTTTATGAGCTTTGGCGTTGCTAGTATCAGATCACTCTATGTTCCAGCGAATTTTCTCTCACTAAGCTGTCACGCATTTAATTTATAAAACTACTGCATACTTAAAATCTTGTGGGTGGGCATTTAAAGCCGACGATAAAGCTTAATTTTCACTGCAAAATAGCTTATTCACTACAATTCTATTCTCGCCTTAAAATCTGCACTGAGGTTGATGCGATCGTACAAACTGCCCTAATACACTTAGCACAGGACTTACGCACAGAAGACGATCGACCCAGTTTATTCGTAAATGCTCTGTCATCCAACCTCTGATTTATCGTAAAAACCGGGTTCACCAGCGTCAGCCTAAAAAAAATAAATTACCAATAAAGAGGAAAAATGCTCGGATTTTATTTATTTTTGATCTACATCGTAGTCTTGTCCGTGCTGACTCGACCCGGCCGTGGCGGGTCAGAGAAATGGTGGGTAGAAATTGTCACAGACTCGCCCCGCTGTACCTACTACTTTGGCCCCTTCGATACCGACAAAGAAGCCTCCAGCAATACTCCAGGCTACATCGAAGACTTAGAAAGCGAGGGAGCCAAAAGAGTTAGCATCCGCATCAAACGGTGTCAGCCTTTGGATCTCACCATTTACGAAGATCAAGTCTCAGATGGTGTCGCGGCTTAATAATTTTGATAGTCCAGGTCACAGAAACCGGGTTTTTTCAAAAATACTCTGTCTATCGCCACGGGTATCGATTAAACCACCCGGTTTTTGAGCGTTAAGAGTGCGTAATTTGTGTTTGAGTTTTTAATTATAGAACAAGTCAGAAGTCAGAAGTCATATCGTTTCCGGTTGCATCGGAATTATTAGCCAAAATTACGACACCGCGAGTGCCTTAGTCCCAGAAGTGTTGAACGCTTATTGATAGAATCCTGAAAATAGACATACGAATCCTGTAAACTGCTGATTTCAGCAATTGAAAACAAGTTCCTTGAACCAGTGAATATAGCTGATTTTTTCACACATAAAAGCCTGTAAA
>JANMLZ010000104.1:0-4743 GCA_031372825.1 Cyanobacteria bacterium OTE_58_metabat_593
ACCCGGCTGTGCCTTTCCAATACTATAAATCAGGGTTGGAAACCGGCACTGCCGTGTCTTCTATTATCAACGCAAATTATCCGGTACTTGCGCCGATGGTTGGTCTAAATAATTGTAGACAATCCGCGAAATCCGACGGACAAAATCTCTGACAATCGGGTTATTGTAAGGACGTTTGACAAAAATCGTGGCTAAATAACGCTTGCCATTCGGCATATCGATAATTACCGCATCGCCAACTACATCAAACAGTTGACTCTTGCCAGCAGCCGTAAATTTTATTATTTTATTTGAAAATATTCTGTTTCCGGGACTGATTTCAAATCAGGTTATATTACCCCTTTTTCTTGCCGAAAAGAAGGGCGGACGAAAGTTTGTAAAGTTGTCAAATATATGCGCTTTAGAGCACAAATTCTAGCTGTGCGATCGCCCGATTTCTAGCATCTTCGATCGAATCGATCGCAGCTTTGACAAAAACTTTTCCTTTATGCACAAATCGGCGATCGCTCAAAGGATCGTAAGCTTCCCAATTACCGCTAACTTCGCAGTCGTGCCACATAAACCAGCCGCGATAGATTTCGCCACTATCAATATCATCGCACAGCACCAGCCAATCATCGCCCGTGAGAGCGCTGTCATCTAAGGCTACCAATTCAACCCACGCAAGTGCAGTGCAGGCATCGATCGCCTCAGCATCAACGGAGTCCGATTTTGTAGTCGTGATTTGCGGCGAACAAATTGTAGATTTCATAATTTCTCCTTAATTAAGTTAATGAATTTGCCTACTTGTGAAATTGACCAGGTATGGGAATTGAAAAAACTTTGTTTTGATGAATCTCTGGTCGATCTAATTTACCAGCGGCTGATGCTTCTGTTAAATTATTAAGTGTATTAATTGTGAAAATGGCTGCGGTTCCTAAACCTGCCATTGCCAGTCTGTGTAAGATTTTACTCATTTTGATGCTCCTTTTTGGCTTGATGTATCTACTCTAAAAAATTAAGTCGTTATTGGTGGCGGAGATTGGGGAGTTAAGAAAACTTTTTTGTCCTCAAATATATTCAAAGGTTGAAGCCGTTATCAGGATGGAGTTTGAGGAGTCATCGCCCAAAAACTCTCTCTCCGTAAAATTCCTTAAGTTCCGGTTGGCTGACAATCTTGCTTAAAATGGCTTAAAATAGGCAGTTAAGGCGTTAAACTTCTTATATTCCTGCTCCCTTTCACCGCAAGCGAAGTGCTCAAGTCAAAACGCGATCGCGGTCGCATTCTCACCGCCTCGGGCTTAAAAAAACTTAACGAGGCGCTCCAAGAATGGTCTGACCGATATAACATTAGAGGTACTCTGACGGAAATCGAGGCTGAGTGTGGCGTCGGTATCGATACAGTCAGCAAAATTAAGCAGGGTAGAGAAGGTGCGGATTTGAGTAAAATTCGGCAGTTATTCGCGGCTTTTGAGCTAACTTTGGCGAATGGCGACCACCGATCGGCTAAACTAGACGATGCTGAAGATATCGGCGAGTCGAACAATGTGTCCGCTGCGACAGAAACAGCCAGCAGCCGCCGCGTGAAAGTATTTGTCAGTTATCGCAGCGCCGAACCCGATCGCGAATTGGGAAAACAGTTAGAAAATGCTTTAAGTGCGATCGGGCATACAGTTTTTACCGCAGAAAATAGCATTAAGTTAGGAGATAATTGGTTCGATCGCATTAACTTCTTCCTCAAAGAATGCGATTATTTATTGTTGCTATTGCCGCCAACGGTCAGCCAAAGCGAACTGCTAACATATCAAGTCCAACAAGCAAAAGAACTGCAAGACTCGCGCCCAGACAAGAAACCAATAATTTTACCAATTCGCGTCGGTTTTCCCTTGAACGTGCCTCTAAACCACGATTTGCGGGGCTATCTGTACCGAATCGAACAGAGGGAATGGCAAAAGGACGCCGACACTCCAATTCTGATCGAAGAAGTGCTGAAATTGCTAGCAGAAACTCCCGCACCAATCAAAGATGAACCGGAAGATTTAACACCAAATCAGGTATTAGAAATTAGCAGCGATCGTATTCCGTTACCCGCCGCCGAACCGGAATTGCCGGGAGGACAAGTCGATGTCGCTTCTCAATTTTATATAGAACGCCAGCCCATCGAAGAACGCTGCTATCAAACTATTTTGCAGCCCAGCGCGTTAATTAGAATAAAAGCACCCAGACAAATGGGTAAAACTTCCTTGATGGCAAGAATTTTGCATCACGGATCGCGTCAAGGTTATTGCACAGTGCCGCTCACTTTTCAGTTAGTAGATAAAGCCGTATTCGCGGACTTGGATAAATTCTTAAAGTGGTTTTGCGCTTATGTCGGGCGCGAGTTGCACTTGCCAAATCAATTAGACGATTATTGGGACGAGATTTTTGGCAGCAAAGTTAACTGCAAAGATTACTTTGAAAAATATATTTTACCACAAATCGACAGTCCTTTAATTTTAGGATTAGATGAGATCGATCGCGTTTTTCAATATCCCGATATTGCCGAAGACTTTTTAGGACTGCTGCGGGCTTGGCACGAAGAATCAAAGCGGCGCGACATCTGGAAGAAACTGCGGTTAATTGTAGTTCATTCCACCGAAGTTTACATCCCGATGAACATCAATCAATCGCCTTTCAACGTCGGACTTCCCGTAGATTTGCCGGAATTCAACGCTGGGCAAATCCAAGATTTAGCAGCGCGCCACAACTTGAATTGGTCGGATGCCGAAGTTGATAAATTGATGGCAATTGTCGGCGGACATCCTTATCTGGTGCGAGTTGCATTGTATCACATTTCGCGATCGGATTTGACCCTAGATGAATTAGCTGAAAGTGCGATCGCCGATGCGGGAATCTACAGCGATCATTTGCGGCGCCAGTTGTGGAATTTGGAAGAATATCCAGAATTGGCTGCGGGGATGAGAGAGATTGCGGCGGCGGATTCTCCGGTGCAATTAAAGGCGATTCAGGCGTTTAAATTGGACAGTTTGGGATTGGTGAAGTTGCAGGGAAACGAGTGCGTGCCCAGGTGTGAGTTGTATAGGCAATATTTTAAAACTAATTTGGAAGTTAATTAATTGGAGATTTTAGCTCGTTAATGATGTACAATCGGCAGTAGGGGGAAAGATGAGCACAAATATCGCAAAAAAGCGATCGCCCCGGCTTTCCCCTGTGCAGTATCAACGTAAAATAGGATCGATGACTGAAGAAACCGTCACTCTGAGAAAGTCTCTTGACTTAGATAAATTAATTCCACTTCTGCCACAAGCAGAAGATATTAACTACTGGCGCAATCTCAACCCCAATTTAACTATTTCCGAGCGACCTTTTCAAGGTTTTTCAGAATTTTCGGGAGTCAAACAAGCAGAAATTGACGAGTACGCGCTGCAACTGCGAGAAGAAGGCTATTTCCAAACACCTCCCGTAATACCTGCTGCTACTATTCACCAGATGCGCGACTGTATAGAAAACGTCGGAAAAGCAGGGTTTCCGACAATGTTTGCCCTCGTCTACGATGTCTTCTATCAAGCATTTGGTTACTTCAACTCAACCTTGACAGGAATTCTGGGAAACGGCTACAAGCTAGTTCCAAATTTTTGGGTTTATTACATAGAAACTTCTGACAGCGGCAAAGGATTTGAGCCTCACCGCGACGCCGAGTACGAAAATACTATAGACTCCAACGGTATGCCGACAGTGCTTACTCTCTGGGTGACAATTACTGAGGCCAATCCCCTCAATTCATGTATGTACATGATTCCGGCAAACCGCGATCCAGAGTATGCTGAAGCTATCAAAAATCTCAAGACGAAAGCGAGTAAATTTGCCTTGGAAGATATCCGGGCTTTACCTACACAAGCTGGTACTCTATCGTGCTGGGATCAATACGTTTTTCACTGGGGAAGCCGCAGCAGCAGTCGGGCTAAATCGCCTCGAATTAGCTATGCCGTATATTGTCAGCGAGGGGATATTCCACCTGTTGATGATGTGATGGTCGATATTCCATCAGTGCTTGATTTTCCAACGCGGTTATCTCTGATTTGCAGAGGTTTGTATCGCTATTCTTACGCCAGTTTACAGCCATCACCGGAGGCGGAAGCATTGTTAGACTTCTTGACTAAGCATACGGCAAATCTAAAGAAAACTTAATATAGCGATCCTAAATCATTTGCATAATTTTTGTAGGGGCAATCCCCCCGTGGTTGCCCAATGCCTTGGAGGGCGGGCACTCTTGGCACCGCCCCTACTGGATGAATGATTTAGGATTGCTATAGATATCTCCAGAAAAGCTAGTCATCTCAATTGCGGTTGCATCGTCAGGTGATTTAACCGCTCTTGACGCAGAGCAAGCAGAGGAAGAGAACAGAGAGATGGGGATAAGTAACCTGGATTTGGTATGATTTCTGTAATTAATAATCAGGTGAACGGTGCCCGTGAACGATATTTTTTTGATAACTTCCGACAATTGGCTAGACTGGATCACCGTCTTTGGCTATCTAGGTTTTACAGCTTTCATTATCTGGCGCATTTTGGCTGCAAATTAGATATATTATGAAATTATATCAATTCCGGTTGCATCGGAATGATATAAACGGAGAAGACGGAGGAGACGGGAGTGGGGGGGGGCGAAAAAAAAAAAAGGTAGGGAAAGGCCCGGCCCGGGCACATATTATATTTAGGGTTTTTTATTGTTGGGGGGGTGGGAGACAAGTTTTATTTGGGGTT
>JANMLZ010000137.1:0-10760 GCA_031372825.1 Cyanobacteria bacterium OTE_58_metabat_593
ACTCTTGTCCCCCCCTTCTTAAGGGGGGCTAGGCAGGGTGGATTAATTGTCAGGGGAAAAAGGTATGATAGAAGAGGTAATCAAGTCTGCCCCGGACGGGTAAACTATAATTATGGAGTGAATTAGGAATGAATTTGATTGAAGCAATTAAACCTGTTCCAGATCATCGACATCCGAGAGGTATAAGACATGAACTTTGGCTGATATTAACAATAATTTTGTTGGGTAGTTGCACGGGATATTGGGGGTATAAACCCTTAGTAGAATTTACCAAAAATCATCGAAAAACCCTCATAAAATTATTCAACCTCCCGAGTGATATTCAATTCCCATCAGATTCAACATTTAGAAATATAATTCAATCCTTGGATTTTGAGATATTAGCAGTTCTTTTCAATATATGGTCTCAACAGGAATTGTCAATAGACGAAGGAGAATTGATGGCAATGGATGGAAAAAGCCTAAAAAGTACCTCAGTAGGTGGCAGCAGCTCTTACCAAAACTTTGTCAGTATAGTTTCCGTTTATAGTCATCGTCATGGATGGGTTGTTCGACATCAAGTTATGGAAAACAAACAGAAAAGTGAAGTCGAAGTTGTTATTGAGCTAGTTCAAGAACTCTCCGGTAAAAAAGTAGTAATTACCCTCGATGCACTGCACTGTCAAAAAAAACACTAGCCTTAATTATTGATGGTGGCAATGACTATATAGTTACCCTCAAAAAGAATAAATTAAATCTGTTTAAAGCTGTCAATAAATTAGTCAGTTCTACTATGGCAGCCCAGGAAAATGAAGTTTCTGAATGTGTACATGGACGAACCACAACTCGCCACACCAAAATTTATCCAATTCCACCTCAATTATTGCCCCTTTGGGCGGGTGCAAAACATATAATTGTGGTCAGGAGATATGGGACTCGATGGGAGGGAAAAAAAAGTCGTCGTCATCTCATTAACTTCGATGAAGTACACTATTATTTAAGTAGTCTGGATTGGTCAGCCAGTCAATTTGGTGAGGCTATTCGTGGTCACTGGTTGATTGAAAACCGTCTGCATTGGGTCAAAGATGTGACGTTAAACGAGGATAACGATATTCGTCGTGGTGGTAATGCACCTGTTAATTGGGCAATGATTAGACAATTCTTAGTTTCATTGGCTCGCATGAAATGTACTCATACTTTTCCCGAAGCTTTAAGATTAATGGCCAATCAAATTGAAGATTTGAGTGAGTTGCTTTTTAATTTATCTAGTTCAGATAAACCTGTTAAGTGCCTTGCATAATTTCGGTCAATAGCCTTCATAGCCTTGATTTAACCTCTCGACAATTAATCCACCCTGCCTAACCCCCCTTAATAAGGGGGGGACAAGATTCCGATCAAAGTCCCCCTTCTTAAGGGGGATTTAGGGGGATCGAGATCTGTGCAACTTCACCTTAAATTGGTATAAGCGTTGCATAAATTAAACCCTACTTTCATAAAAACTATTCCTTAAGAACAATACCATTGCTAATTTTAAAGAGTAAGCTACCTTAATATGCACAAAAATATAAATTATTGCCATTCTGCCTAAGCTTTCTTCACAGTTTCCTCACCTTTGTTGCATATCATAAAATATAGTCCAGATTATTTTTATTGATGAGGATAAACTTGATGAAATGGCAACAATTAATTTTAGCTTTCCTAGCGACAATTTGCTTAATATTTGCAGGCAATGCCCTGGCTCAGACTGATATCAATATCAACAATACCAACCTCATCCGCTTTGGTGGAAACATCATCGTAGCAGAGAATCAAGTTGTCGAAAATGCCCATGCTTTTGGGGGAAGCGTTACGGTTTCTCCTAATGCCAGAGTTTTGGATACCGCGATGGCTTTTGGTGGGGATGTCATCCTGAAAAAAGGAGCGCGGGTAGAGGGCGATGCTTATTCCTTTGGCGGCAAAATCATACAGGAACCAGGTGCGATCGTTAGTGGTGAACGCGCTACATTTAGCGATCGACATGGGATGATGTATGGCTCTAATCGCGGCAGAAGTAGCTTCTTCGGTCAGTATTTCTTCAGTGCCCTTTTTAGAACTTGTTCCGCAGTAGTAGCAGCTATTCTGGGACTGATTATTTTGCATAGCAGCCCACAATTCCTGCCTAATTTGGCGACACAATTGCGTCAACGCCCCGGTTTGACAGCTTTATGGGGAATCGGGGCGACTGTTGCCTTTGTCTTTGCCACGGTGTTTTTAGCGATTACACTGATTGGGATTCCCCTGATTCCACTCCTGAGTCTGATGGCGGTTGTCACGGCTCTAGTTGGCTCATTAGGTGTGGCGCTTTTTGTTGGTCAACGTGTAGTTGGTAAGGGCGATCGATCTTTGCAGCAGCAGTTTTTGGTCGGTTTGGCGATTCTGACAGTTCTGACACTAATTCCATTTTTCGGAGGGTTAGTAGTTTCCCTCATCAATCTGTTCGGATTGGGCGCGATCTTGCTGTGGCAATTTGGTAGAGAAAAACCTCAAATAGTTACTCAGTAATTACGATCGCAGAAGTTTTCATAATTCAATTTCAGGAAAAATTTATGATATTTGGAAAATCGATTCAGACCATATTGATCGGACTTGCGATCTGGTTTTGCCTCTTACTTGGACTTGGGCAAAACCCGACAATTGCCGCCATTCGCGAACTAGAGGAAGCACCAGGACAGATGGTTTATCAATCGCGGCAAACCCTGATAGATCAGAATGGGCATAACTGGCAAGCGATCGCCTTTAAACGCATCAGTGCAGATAACCAGACGAGTTTCGATCTGCGATTGGTGGGTTTTCCTGGAGTGGTGAAGATCGATCGCAGTCAACCTCTAACTCTGACTGATTCCCTAGGAAAAACACTCACAGCTACCGAAGCTTCTAGTGATATTTTCACCGAGTCAGCGCTTCCCCAACCCAACGTCGGACAGTATGATCTTCAGCCGTTATTATCCCAGTTACAGGCGGAGATTCCTCTGAAATTATCATTGCCAACTATCGGTGGTGAATCTGTTAGCTTGTCAGTCCCACCATCTTTAGTCGAAGAATGGCGGGCTGTTGGCAGCTATAAATCACCATAGAATAACCCACAATCGAGCTGAGGAAAATTAGCGATGCCATTTACCACAGAACAATTTCTTCTGATTTTCGAGAAATACAATCAAGCTATATTTCCGATGCAGTTTGTACTAACTTTAGTGGGGATTGTGGCGGTTGGACTGGCAGTAAGTCGAAAACCATTTGCAAACAAAACTATTTCGGGATTAGTTGGTTTTCTCTGGCTGTGGGCAGGCATTATTTACCATTTGATTTTTTTTACGGAAATCAGTCCACCCGCTTATATTTTTGGCGCGCTGTTTGTTTTTCAAGGCTGGTTGTTTTTATACGAAGGTGTGGTGAAAAATAGTTTGAGTTTTCGCGCTAGCCAGAAATTTTATGGCATCCTTGGGGCGATTTTCATCACTTATGCGCTGGTAATTTATCCGTTAATCGGCTACGCGCTGGGACGAACTTTTCCAGCATCGCCGACGTTCGGTACGCCTTGCCAGACAACCATTTTCACGTTCGGCTTGCTACTCTGGACAGACAAAAAAGTTCCATTAAATTTATTGATTGTTCCGGTTTTATGGTCGATCGTCGGAACTTCGGCGGCGTTGAGTTTTGGGATTACAGAAGATTTCGGATTACTCATTGCGGGAACGATCGGAACGGCTTCGATTATTCAGCGTAATTTAACGCCGAAAATGGAGAAATTACATGGGAAGTGAAACCAAATTGACGTTGATTAAAATCATTCACACTGCAATTTGGGTATTCTTCAACTTTGTGATTTTCTATATGCTGTATGCCGCGATCGCCAATAAACTCGATATCTGGCTCTGGATTGGTTACGGATTCGTATTTCTAGAAGGGCTAACCCTACTCACCTTTAGATTCGTCTGCCCATTAACCCTGATTGCACGGCAGTATTCAAATTCAACCAAGGACAATTTTGCCATTTATCTTCCCAATTGGCTATCTAAGTACACGTTTTCAATCTATACGACTATTTGTGCGATCGCTACAATCATCACCATCTATCAAATTTTAAATCAACCAACATAGGTAAGTATCATGTGGATTAAGTGGATGACAATTATTGGTATTTTAATCGCCGTTAGCTTGGGAATTGCGGCCATTTATGGTAGCTATCACTGGCAGTCAGATACTGATAAATTACGAGCAAAATTAACAAATGGACAACGGACAATTAAGCCCCAAATCTATGACCAAAGAGAGATCGAAGGTTTACCAGAACCCGTACAGCGATTTTTTCGGACAGTAATTAAGGACGGACAAGCGATCGCCTCTGCGGTCAAACTCTCTCAGCAAGGACTGTTCAATATGAATGAAATGGAGGATAAGTGGAGTCCGTTTACTGCCACTCAATTTGTGACGACTCAACGGCTAGGTTTTGATTGGGATGCACGCATCCAGATGACTCCTGGAGTTAATGCCTTTGTTCATGATACCTATCTGTTAGGGGAAGGCAGTTTACACGCATCATTACTCGGTCTTTTCACTGTTGCTGATGTGGGCGGTACTCCTGAAGCTAACCAAGGTGAATTATTGCGGTTCTTTGCTGAGGCTCCTTGGTATCCCACTGCACTATTGCCCAGTCAAGGTGTGCGCTGGGAGGCGATTAATGACACCTCTGCTCGCGCTACTTTGACGGATGGCGCAACCACTGTCTCCGTCGTATTTCAGTTTAATGCTGAAGGGACGATCGCCACTATGCGGGCTGAGGCTCGTTATCGCGACAAGGTGACTGCGATGCCTTGGTGCGGTCGATTATGGGAATATTCAGTTCGCAATGGGATGCTGATTCCTTTAGAAGGCGAGGTGGGATGGGAATATCCAGAAGGCATTCGGCTCTATTTTAAAGGAAGAATTACAGAGATTGAGTATGAGTTTGCATCGTGAGCAACAAAGCACAAATATTGAAATAAAAGGATGCCGATCGTGAACAGAGAACAGTTTATAAGCATTGCCGGCGGGACACTAATTGCAGCCGTGACAACAGCTTATTTGTTGAGTGATAAAAGTAATCTTTCCAGGGCGGATATCAAACCGACAGGCGAGAAAAATGCAACTCTCCAGCCAGACGAAAAAGAGATTTTGCTTCTCGCATCCCTTGCGCCCAGCGGCCACAACACACAGCCGTGGTTTGTCCAATATCTCGAACCTTATCACTGGATTATCGGCAACGATCGCACTAAATGGCTGCCTGCTGTCGATCCGACTCAGAGAGAAACGATATTATCGATCGGCAGTTTCATCCAAAATCTAGAATATGCCGCTGGTGCTTTTGGCTACATCTGCGATTGGAATTTACTGGCTACCAGCAATCAGGACGATCGGGTGATGGCAGTAAAACTGCTCAAACAAACATCAAAGAATCAATTTGATACTGCAAAAATCAAAAATCGCCGAACAGTTCGTTCCGACTTTTTAAACGATGTGCTGAAACCAGAAGACCTCAAATATCTGGTCAATTCAGAACCAGAATTTATGCACTATCTACCTAACACAAGCCAAGAAAGTGAATTTATCAACGAACAAACTATCGTTGCTAATCGCCTGCAAGCCGATCGCGATCCAGCACAGCAAGAGTTAGCCGACTGGATCAGATTCTCTACTCAGAATGCCGAAAAATATCGCGACTGACTAACAACCGCAAGTATGGAAATAGAAGGAATTCCTGGTTGGGTGGTGCGGAATTTTTACCACAAAGACAATGTGATGACAAAGGATTTCCGAGATGTAGGCATTGATAAAGTCAAAAAGGAAGTGTCGCAATCGGCAGGTTGGATGCTAATCACCAGCAAAGACAATTCAGTGGCGACATTGCTCGAAACTGGCAGACGAATGCAACGACTTTTCCTGAAGGTGCGGGAAAAAAGTATCGCCATTCATCCGATGACACAGATATTGGAAGAATCATCAACGCGGCAAACGCTAAATCAATCAATTGGGATTAGTGAAAGTATCCAATTCATTTTACGAGTTGGTTATTTGAAGAATTACCCAGAACCAGTTTCGCTACGCCGCCCCGTTGATTGGTTTGTGCGGCAATGATGGATAGAAGAGGAGACGGAGGAGACGGCAGCGCCGTGTCCCTACCGCGATTAATTAATTGTAGAAATGAGGAGACGGCAGTGCCGTGTCCCAACCGCGATTAATTGTAGGGACACGGCACTGCCGTCTCCTCTATCATTCCGGCGCAGCCGGAATTGAGATAAATTTGAACTAATGGAGACAAAACAATGAAAACGAAACAATACTGGTTACTGGCGTGTTTGGTAGCTTTAAGCATATTCTCAGGCTGCTATTTCAACATTGGTAATAACGGGGTTAGAGGCTCTGGAATCGTCAAAATTGCATCCCGACAAGTGGTCGGATTCTCATCGATTTCCTTTAAATCTGTGGGCATGGTCAAGGTACAGCAGACGGGAAAAGAGTCCCTCACAATCAGCGCTGAGGACAACCTCCTGCCCCTTCTGGAGGGTCGCGTGGCCGATCGCACCCTGTATCTCGGCACTGTGAACGATGCCGCCATCAATCCAACCAAGCCCATTGAGTTCGTCGTGCAAGTCAAAAGCTTAGAGGGCTTGAACCTGAACGGTGTCGGCAGTATTGAGGCAAAGGGTATCCAAGGCAAGCGGTTGTCGGTTTCTCAGGATGGAGTGGGTAGCATGGCGATCGCCGGCAGCGCCGATGTGCTCGATCTCAACCTTTCCGGGGTCGGAGGCTTCCAGGGCGAGGAGTTCAAGACTAAGCAGGCTACTGTTCGTAACAGTGGCGTGGGGAGCGCTGTAGTCAATGTGAGCGAGCAGTTGAACGCATCTCTATCGGGCGTGGGGTCGATCGAGTATGTCGGTTCTCCTCAAGTCCAGGAGTCTGTGGAGGGTTTGGGGAAGATCAAAAAACGGTAGCTTTTAGCAAGCCGCAAATTGATTTGGCTTCAGCATTCCGAGCCTTCAAAAAAACTATGCCTTAAGAAGAATACTTTCGTCAATTTCAAAGGGTAAGCTAATAACAAAACTACATTTATCCTGTGGCTTATTCAACAGTTGACAGTTGACAGTTTAAGGCCTGTAGGGTGCCACGGGTCGATCGCCCTAAAGGCTAAGGGAAACGCTACGACCCGTGGCACCCTACAATACTATAAGTCAATACGGTTCACTTAAGACAGATCCCCCCTAACCCCCCTTAAAAAAGGGGGGGACAAGAATGCTCTCAAAGTCCCCCTACAACCAGGGGGATTTAGGGGGATCTCCGGGGCATAAATAGTGTTAAGTAAACCGTATTGTACTATAAGTCTCAAACAATAGTGAACAAAGGAGATCCAATGACAACAACAAAAACAGGGCTGTGGATTGACCATAAAAAAGCAAGTATCCTGACTATCACCGAGAAAGGGGAAGAGATGAAACAGATCGTATCGGAGGCAGAAAAACAGCTTAGGCGATCGGGTGATTCACCGCTTAAGGGTAGCTATGAATCATCTCAAGTACCCGCAGATGATAGTCGCCAAAGATATTTTACGGGAGAACTCAATACTTACTACGATGAGGTGATTGCATCTATTCGTGATGCAGAGTCTATTCTGATATTTGGCCCTGGTGAGGCAAAGGATGAACTTAAAAAACGTCTTGAAGGACATCACCTCGGTAAACGCATCGTAGGTGTTGAAACAGTTGACAAAATGACTGATAATCAAATCGCCGCGAAGATTCGACAACACTTTGCCCAGTAGCGTTATACCGCAAATCAATCAATTAAGTAAATCCCAAAAAATTAGCCGATTAATTTCCAATTCTCCACGTTTTGGGATTTGCCATAAATCAATAATTGAGTTCGCTTTCTCCAATTCTTCAAATCTCAAATCGATTGGCGCTTTTCTGGAAGATCGCCAATAAGTCTTATATTCGAGGGATGTAATTAAAAGGGCGATACCCTAGTATCTAAAGCAAATCAGCCTGAACATTACCCTTGCCCAACTTTAAAGCTCAGCTAAAAGACCTGTTACATGAAAAACTCAATTCCGGTTGGGGTGTTTCGGGCAAAAGTAGGAAAGGTTTGGCTGTCACTTTAGCAGCCCTCTTGGGAATTGGCACGATCGCCTATGCGAATTTTATACGTCTGCAACAAACAAAGGCTTGGGTAAATCATACCCATGAAGTCTTAGAAAAGCTAGGGACGCTTATTTCTACGCTCAAAGATGCAGAAACTGGACAGCGCGGTTATTTACTGACGGGAGATGCTGAATATCTCCAGCCCTATGACTCCGCAACTTCTGCGATCGACACAGAATTCAAAGATACCCAGAATTTAACACGAGATAATCCTACGCAACAGCAGCGCTTAAGGGAAATTCACCCTTTGATCGATCGCAAGATGTCAGAGTTGCTTCAAACGATCGAATTACATCGCGCGGGTAAAAGTGAAGCCGCATTGCAGGTTGTACGGCAAAATCAAGGGAAAGCGACGATGGATCGACTCCGCGATTTAGTCCGAGAGATGCAAGCCACCGAGCATAAGTTGCTGAATCAACGAGTGCAAGCCGACACGACAGCAGTACAAAACACGGAGTTGAGTGTGATTACCGCTTGTCTGTTCGCCTTTGTTGCACTAATTTGGTCGCTCAATTTGATTAATCAAGAGATTTTGCAGCAGCGACAAATCGACGCGATACTTCGCAAGAGTGAGGCGAAACTTCGGAGTCTGGCTGAATCAAATGTAATCGGCATTATTTATGCTGACATAGTGGGAAATATTGGGCACGCCAACGATGAGTTTCTACGCATTGTCGGGTATGAGCGATCGGATTTAGAAGCGGGTTTGCTTTGGACTGAAATTACTACACCTGAAACTTTACCAAACGATCGACGGGCGATCGTGCAAGCTCAAATCACCGGCGCTAGTCTTCCTTATGAAAAAGAATATATTCGGAAAGATGGCTCTCATGTTCCTGTACTGGTTGGCTTTGTGTTGTCGCCAGAAGCACGGCGAGAAGCTGTAGCATTTGTCTTGGATTTAAGTAAACAGAAACAACTTGAAGCGACGTTGCGCCTTCAGTCAGACGAGTTACAAAGAGCGAGTCACCTCAAAGATGAGTTTCTAGCACTTGTGTCTCACGAATTGCGGAATCCGATTAATCCCATCCTTGGTTGGTCTAAAATTTTATTGACTCGATCTCTTTCGCCTGAAACCCAACACAAAGCGTTCGCGACAATCGAGCGCAATGCTCAACTACAACTGCGGTTGATCGATGATTTGTTAGACCTCACTCGCATGACTCACGGCAAGTTGAGCTTACAATTAGTTGCGATCGCGATACTGCCAATTATTGAAGCTGCAATTGAGACGGCTGCTGGCGCTGTAAGTGAGAAATCTATTGATTTAGAATTGCAGCTTGACCCAGCTCAACGTAAAATCAGGGGCGATCCGACTCGCTTGCAGCAAATTGTTTGGAACCTGCTGGCGAATGCGGTGAAATTTACACCTGAAGGCGGGCGCGTCACAGTTTGCCTCGGTTATTCTGAAACAGAGGCGCACATCGCAGTCAGCGATACTGGAAAGGGCATCAGTCCTGAGTTTTTGCCCTATGTATTCGATCGATTTCAACAAGCCGATTTGGTAGTTACGCGATCGAATAACGGATTGGGGTTGGGTTTGTCGATCGTCCGTTATTTAGTAGAGGCGCATTCTGGGGCGGTGCGAGCCGAGAGCGCAGGGCTGGGAAAAGGCGCGACTTTCACAGTTTCCTTGCCTTTGATTTGAGCATTAAGTCGAGCTGGATGCGATGTTGGAAAAACAATTATGTGTATCCAATTATCGAGCGCATTCTAATCTAAACTGTTCCCAAGGATAGATGATATTTAATTTTTTTAATTCTACTCTCTAAGAACAGCATGAAAAATCCAGGCGTTGCTAAATTTAGGTATGATTCACTCGCTATAGCAATCCCTGAAATTTAGTAGGGGCAATTCATGAATTGCCCGGGCAATTCATGAATTGCCTCTAAATTTCGGAGGCAAATTATACTCCAAATCAGCAACGCCAAAATCCGCATAAACTTAGATTGTGTTCAAGAAATATTCGTGTAAGTAATTCAACTCAATTCATACCTGTTAATACATTTAGAGAATCAGCTCATGGAAATTAGAGAAAGTACGTTGTTTGACAAAGTTTTTCGAGACAGCGAAGGCAACATAGTTATAGCTCAACCACCAAATCTACCGCTGATTGTCGGGATTGCAGCTAGTTTATTAAAGCTGATTGTTACAACAGGTCAAATTTATCTAGTATTGGATCTAGTAGCTTTTGGCGCCTTGTTTACTTGGGCTTGGGAAGAATTATTTCAAGGCGTTAATTACTTTCGCCGAGCATTAGGTTTAATTGCGCTGGTTGCTCTGATTGCCTCGAAAATTATGTAATAAATATCAGGACACTCCAAGAGCCCTTATTCGTGTCAACTTAAGCCTAAAAACCTTGATAAATCTCGCTTTTCCCTGAGTCTAGATCCCCCTAAATCCCCCTTAAGAAGGGGGACTTTGAGAAATACTCTTGTCCCCCCCTTCTTAAGGGGGGCTAGGCAGGGTGGATTAATTGTCAGGGGAAAAAGGTATGATAGAAGAGGTAATCAAGTCTGCCCCGGACGGGTAAACTATAATTATGGAGTGAATTAGGAATGAATTTGATTG
>JANMLZ010000147.1:0-33240 GCA_031372825.1 Cyanobacteria bacterium OTE_58_metabat_593
ATTAATTATCACCCCAAAACTGTCGCCGCATTTCCGGTGCCCATAAATTTATTTTGGTTGGGCCCCGGCCACTGCCGTCTCCTCTATATCATTTCGGCGTAGCCGCAATTGATATGAAATCGCGCCTTCGCGGACTGAAGATTAAATTAAAATTTAACCGTTTCCAATGCTATGGTTTTCGGACAAATATCATCATCATACCAACCAGTTAAAGCCACAGCCAAAGCATCGGCCGCATCATCGGGTTTCGGAATATAACCTAGTTCTAACTCCCGCGCCACAGCTTCTTGCACTTCCGATTTGTCAGCATTTCCACGCCCAGTTAAAGCTTTTTTAATTTGGGACGGGGTAAACTCGAACAGCGGCACTCCACACTGCGCTAATACTAATGTCAAAACTCCCCGCGCTTGTGCTATAAGTATGGTGTTTCCCATTTTGTAAAAGAACAGTTTTTCGGCGATCGCCAAATCTGGTTTTATTTGTTCAATTACGGCGTGCAAATCTTCGTAAATTGTTTTGAGGCGTTCTCCCATTTCCTGTTTTGGTGTTGTTTTGATCACGCCGCAATCAATCATGGAAACAGAGTTTTGATCTAGTTTTCCGAAAATGTGACAGGAAATTGCTCCGTATCCCAGATTGGCTAAGCCGGGATCTAATCCTAAAATTATCTTTTTCATGGGCGATTAGTCATCAGTTACTGTCATTAATTTTTAGTTTGATTTCTACACGCTGATGACTAATTTTAAGCGGCTGAAATAGAGGGGAGGACACGGCTGAAATAGAGGGGAGGACACGGCAGTGCCGTGTCCCTACCCGATATCTTGTTTAGGTTTGTAGTAAGGACTTTAGTCCTTGATGAACCTCACTATGAACTGGTTTCTAGGCCGAATACCCGATCGAACACTTTGGTCACTTTAGAACCCGAATCTATTGATTCTAGCGGATCTTTCCGCAATCGGTGACGCAAACACAGAGTCATCACCCGGCGAATATCGTTCACTGTGACCTCTGTGCGACATTCTAAGGCGGTCAAAGCTTTCGCGGCCCGGTTTGTGACCAAATCGCCCCGCAGTCCGTCTACGTCCAATTCCGCGCACACTTGGGAGATTTTTACTCGCAAATCCCGATCGAGCTTTACGGATTTCAATCTTTCCTGGGCTTCTACCAACTTCTCTTGCATATCATCTTGTTCGTGTTGATATGTCGAGAGAAACTCGGCGGGATTTTGGTCAAAACTCGATCGCTGTTCAACAATTTCCACTCTTAAATTCGGGTCTTTTACAGTCCGAATTTCGGCGTGCATCCCGAATCTATCCAGCAACTGCGGCCGCAATTCTCCTTCTTCTGGATTCCCAGAACCGATGAGAATAAACTTAGCTGGGTGGCGGATCGAAATGCCTTCTCGTTCTACAGTATTCCAACCGCTGGCGGCGGAGTCAAGCAAAACATCGACTAAATGATCGTCGAGCAAATTGACTTCATCGACGTAAAGAATGCCACGGTTGGCTTTAGCTAAAAGACCTGGTTCAAAAGCTTTCACACCTTCCGACAAAGCTTTCTCAATGTCGATCGTACCGCAAACTCGGTCTTCGGTCGCGCCCAAGGGTAAATCTACCATTTGGACTTTTTTGCGGGCGATTTTGATGTCAGTTTGAGATAAACTGCGATCGCGCACCTCATCACTCATCAAATCTGGATCGCTGGGATGGCTGTTAAAAGGATCGTCTGCTACCACCTCAATTTCCGGCAGCAAGTCGGCGAGGGCGCGGATTGTGGTAGATTTACCAGTACCGCGATCGCCCATAATCATCACGCCACCAATTTTCGGATCGATGACATTCAATAGCAGCGCCAGTTTCATCTCTTCCTGGCCAACAATCGCAGTGAAGGGGAAAACAGCGCGGCGGGCTACGGTAACGGTTGGTAGAGCACCCGCATTCAGGGTATTGCTGGCTTGGGCAGTAGGACTCACAGGATAACTCAAAGTATAATAATTGCTTATTTATTGTAAGGGATAAGGGATTGTCTGGGGCGATCGACCCTAATAGACATTGACCATATTTCTTGTGGAATAGGCATCCTGCCTGTTCAATACTGGCTTTTCTGTATTTACATAGCATCTTTGGGCGGGCTAGAAGCCCACCCCACAAGAGTTTAAAGTAAAATTGCCACGTATGTTAACTGGGGGTAGATGGCGCAGGAAGGGCGATCGGGCAACGCTAATGTAACGAAATGTAACAATATTCCGGATTTTGCATAAAAGCCTCAAGTTCCCCCAGATAAGTATGTAAGAGCACTTTAAAGCAACTACTTTTCAGGGGTACTAATGGCTGAACTTAACATCGGGGCATTGACAGGCAGCAAAAGCTACACAGGTAGTGTTGGCACTACAAATATCGATAACCTGTACAAATTTACCATCAACAGTCCGGGAAGTTTCAAATTTGCGATCGACAATTTAAGCGGCAATGCCGACATATTCCTACTCAATCAAGCCGGCGCAATCATCCAGAGTTCTTCCAACAGCGACAAAACTGCCGAAACAATTAGCGCAGAAGGCTTATCAGCAGGGGAATATACCATCCGAGTTTTGCAAATCAGTGGCGACATCAAATACACGTTGAATTTAGCACAAGTAAGCTCTCCCAAAAACGCCGATGCCGACACACTTACAGGTACAAAATTAGAGACAACATCTCCTTCAACTGCCGTAATTTTACCAGTTGTCAGCACTTCCGAAAAACCAACGGCCAACAAAGATGCCATCACAGGAACTTTGGTTCAGGAAAATGCGATCGCAGCAGCAGATAAAATAGCAGATACCGACAAACCTGCAACGACTCTCCCAGCCACAACCACCGACAAACCTGTTACAACTACTTCTACAATAACTGACAAACCTGCAACAACTCTCCCAGCCACAACTGCATCAACAACAATCGAAAAACCAGTTACCACGACATCCACAACAACCGAAAAACCAGAAACAACTACTTCCACAACATCTGCCGTTTCAACTGCATCTACAACCACCGAAAAACCAATTACAACCACTTCCACAACAACCGAAAAGCCAGCAACAACTCTTCCAGCCACAACCACATCTACAACCGAAAAACCAGAAGCAACAACTTCCACAACATCTGCGGTTTCCACAACAATCGAAAAACCAGTTACAACCACATCTACAACCGAAAAACCAGAAGCAACAACTTCCACAACATCTGCGGTTTCCACAACAATCGAAAAACCAGTTACAACTGCTTCCACAACATCTGCGGTTTCCACAACAATCGAAAAACCAGTTACAACTACTTCCACAACATCTGCGGTTTCCACAACAACTGAAAAACCAGTTACAACTACTTCCACAACAACCGACAAACCAGTTACAACTACTTCCACAACATCTGCGGTTTCCGCAACAACCGAAAAACCTGCAACAACTCTTCCAGCCACAGCATCGACAACAACCGAAAAACCAGTTGCAATCACTTCCACAATAACTGACAAACCAGCAACAACTGTCCCCGCGACAACAAACGCTGCTGCAACAACTGCTGTCACAAAAGATCCGCTTACAGGCGAAACACTTGCCGCTCAAGAAACCAAAACAGGCACTGCTTCAACAGCCGAAAAACCTGTTACTGCTTCTCTCGATGCCAGCAAGCCAGCGGACAAACCAAATACTGCAACCAGCAACGCAGAAGAAACCAAAAAAGAGACTACTACTACAGCCATACCAGCAACTGACACCAAAAAAGAACCAGAACCAACTACCGACAAAAAATTGACATCTCCGTTTACATCGGGAATCTTTACTGCGGATGCAACTGGTCGAATCAGCATTGATTACCTATTAGATGGCGGACTGTTCAAAGGTGAGTTGGCTGTTTTCACTTTGGACGGGTTGGAAAACTTTGTACCTGGTTCCGAAGCATTTATCAAGGAAGTAGCTTCGCGTTCTTTAAGCAATTCTGTGAAAGGTCATGTAGTGATTAATGATGCTACAGAGGGCGCGCGGTTTTCTGGCCTGTTACCTGAAGGTAATTTCAACGAAGGAGTCTACTTAGGAGTCAAGAGTTTTGCAGTTACTGCTGGCGGTAAATATGGGGTGATGTTGGTACCTAACGGTAGTGTAAAATTCGTCTATGATAATCCGACTTTTGGTGGTGATAAACGTCCTCTGTTTTCAATGGCAACTGCGAATCCTATGGCGGGATTTAACTTCGGTCAAATTGCCGATATCACGGGAGAAGGTAATACCTTTGTGATGGAGGATATGCGCTTAGATGCAGGAAGTGATAAAGATTACAATGATATCATTTTCCAAGTACGCGGTGCGACGGCAAAAGCTGCTTTGCTCGATACTGTGATTAACCCAGATAAAGATTGGCGGAAAACTGATTTAGGCAAGGCAGTTATTGCTTATGCGAAACCTTACATTACCCCGGAACCAAAACCAAAGGTAGATCCTGAAGTCTCCGACTTACTTGATGATTTGGAAAAGGAAATTCTGAAGCCAGTAACTTCGGATAAAGAGACTCCAAGAACTCCATCACCGACCCCTACTACGGGCAAAGATTCTGACGATTCAAAGCAACCTGTACCCATTTCGATTCCGCCATCAAAAATAGAGGAAAAAGCCAAAGATTCTGCAAGTAATGGTGGCGATTCGACGAAAGTTGAGACAAGTGACAAGGTAGATACAAAGCTGATAAATTCACCAACTACTGACAAGGATACTGCGGCGGATTCGACTGAAAAATTACCAGTTGAAAAAAGGCCTGTTCCTCCCGTAGTAACTGAGGTGAAGGATAAAGTTACTGAATCACCAGCGACAGCAACTTTGCCAGCGAAATCTACTGTTGAGACGGAAGTTATTGCAACGACACCAACTGAGAAGGTAGAGACTAAACCGGAATTTTTGCCAACGGAAAGTAAGGTTAAAGAGGAAACGAAGCCGGCGATGGTAACTGAGGTGAAAGATAAGGTTACTGAAGTAGCCGTGACGGGAACTTCGCCAGTCAAGTCTGTTACTGATAAGGAAGTTGTTGCGACAATACCAACTCAGAAGGTAGAGACTAAGCCGGAAGTTTTGCCAGTCGAAAGTAAGGTGAAAGAGGAATCTAAGCCTGTGGTGGTAACTGAGGTAAAAGATAAAGTTACTGAAGTAGCGGTGACGGAAACTTTGCCAGTTAAGTCTGCTACTGAGAAGGAAGTTATTGCGATGACACCGACTCAGAAGGTAGAAACTCAACTGGAAGTTTTGCCAACTGAAAGTAAGGTGAAAGATGAAATTTTGCCAGTTGTCAGTACGAATACTGGTAATGATGTCAATGCTGATTGGATTGCACGACTGGAAAGCATTAAACAACGTTTGAGTAATTTGGGTGGTGTTGATGTTGTTGCCGAGAATGCGATCGATCGCACTTCGATCGCTCGTTTAGAGGTCATGACTGAGAAATTGAGGGAGCAAACTCGATCGACTCCAGTGTCGGATAATACAGCGGCGTTGATTTCGCGGCTGGAAGATATGGTTGTGCAAGTCGCACCTAAACAAGTCGAACCTGTTCAACCAGTACAATTTGAGTTTCCTGTAGCAAATCGCCCTTTGGTAGGTTTTATCACTGATACTGGCTTGACTGTCAATAATCCTGCTGAGGAAAAGAGTCCGATCGTTGCTGAGGAAAAACCCGCAAATAGCACAAACAATCCTTCCCCATCAGCTAATGGAGTTAATAATCCGTCGCAGCCAGTAGTTCGCGATCGGGATAATTCCAGTCAGTGGGTAGAATCTCTGATTAAATTTGTGGATGCTGCTAAGGTATCCAAGCAGCCCCATGCCGTTGTTAATATTAACATCAACCTGACTCAAACTCAGCCTGATGGAACTGTGATTCCCCGCAAGGAATTAACGGCCGCGGAACGATCGGCGATCGCCTACGCATATCAGAACAATGTTATTATTGTTGTTCCCGCTGGAGATAACCCAGGCACAATGTCGGCTCTCGGTCTATTATCTAAGGAAGTTGACAATGTAGTTACTGTAGGTGCGGCTCAACGATTTAACGATTCCGTCGCACTATCCAATGCCTTTAAATTGGCAGATTATTCTGGTAGCGGCAATACTCTCGATATTCTCGCTAACGGTAGCAGCGGCAATACATCCAGCACAAAGGTTGCTGCTGTTGAAGTCACAAATGCGATCGCTCAAGTGTTGGCAGCAAATCCCAAGCTGAATTATACTCAGGCAATTGACCTTATCAAGCGTACTGCTACTGACCTCGATCGACCTAATTGGGACGCTCAAACTGGGTCGGGTTTGCTGAATGTTGCTGCTGCGGTGCAGTTGGCAAAGGTAACTACACCGGAACTTTACACGATTAAACCCGGACAGCGAAGCATTACTGATGTCTTCATTTCTCAACATCCGAGTACCAAGCAGTTACCCGGAGATCCGACTCATCCTACGGTGAAAGTCCCTGGAATTCCTCAAACAAATGTCGATCGGGGCAGCAATAATCTTGCTAATGCAACGAAACTGATTCCTTCCGCTACCGAAGATGTGATCGATCAGGTTAGCAGCGTCGATCCGTCGGATATTTATCGGGTAGACAGTCGCTACTTAAATGGTGCTAAGTTTTCTGTACTCTCAGGCGACTTATCCGTCAGCTACCTGACAACTTCTGGACAATTATTGGGAACTCAATCTTTGAGCAAAGGCAGTCATAAATTGCAGTTGCCAGCCAATGCACCAGCAGAGGTGATTGTCAAGATTGACCAACGCAATGCTAATCCTGCAACTTACATTCTCTCTGGATTTGAGAGTACCGCTACTGAGCCGTTTAATATTGATTTGGAATATGAAACGCCGCTGAGTGCTTCGCAACAGGCGATTATGCAAGCCGCTGCCAAAAGTGTGGCTGGATTAATTGGCAAAGGGTTGCCGAGTGCAGTGGTTGACGGCAAGATTATCGACGATATCAATATCAAGATTTCTACTGCCAATATTGACGGTGCGAGCGGCACCCAAGCGCGAACTAAAATTGATTTCATGCGCTACGGAACCATGTTGCCCGCTCAATCTTTAGTGCAGTTTGATGCAGCGGATATTGCTGAGTTAGAGCGTTCTGGGAAGTTGTTCAGCGTTGTGCAGCACGAGTTTTTACACGCTTTGGGCTTTGGCAATCTTTGGGAAGCTAAGGGTTTGGTGGATTATGCGGGTACGCCGCTGGCTCAGTATAACGGTGGCAAGGCGGTTGATGCGTTCAAAGATTTGGGCGGTTTGACTGATGCAATTTCTCTGGAAACTGAGGGTAAAGGTTCGGCTGGTTTCCACTGGAATGAGGCGCTGTTCCAAGATGAGGTGATGACGGCTGATTTGAACTTCAGCGGCAAGGCTGGGAATGCGCCGATTAGTCCTGTTACTATTGCATCTCTGGCCGATTTGGGTTACGAGGTGAATTTGAAGGGGGCAACTCCTGATTTTGGGTTGTTTGGCGGCGGGCGGTTTAATGCAGCAGATTTAACCCCTGAGCAAATTGAGGCTTTCCGGCAATTGGCTGAGATTTTTGGCGATGGGGATGAGCCTTCTGAACCTGCTATTTTGCAAGAGGTTGACCCAAGTAAAGTTGCGCCGGAGATTTGGGCACACGCGGAACGGGCACCAAACGGTCAATATTACGATTGGGAGCGTTACAAAATAGTTTGGGGTGATACTCTCAGCGATATTGCCGCATGGAGAATGGGCAGTGGCTCTGCTACGAATTACTGGTGGATTGCTAACCGCAATGGCATTCCGAATCCAGACAAAATTTATGAGTATGACACAATTGACATTCCCGTCCACCGTCCTAATTACGAGCAACAGCAAGAAGCCGAACGGCAGCGACGCGAACAAGAATTACGGGAGCGGCAGGAACGAGAAGCACGGGAGCGCCAGCAACAAGAAGACCGACTCAGGAACAACCAAGCTGAACAAGAACGGCTACGGCAAGATGAGGAACGCCGTCGGCGAGAAGCAGAGGCCAATCAACGGGCGCTAGAGGAGCAGGCTCGGAGACTAGCAGCAGAACAAGAACGCCGCCGTCGCGAACGGGAAGAGTACGAACGGGAACAGGTGCGGTTGGCGGAATTGCGGCGGCAAGCGGAAATTGCGCGGCAACAAGGTAAGGGAGGATTGGATTGGTATCTTGCCAAGCCTATGCCTGAGTTTGGGCCTGTCGATCCGTTTGAGATATCTCTCACGGGTGAGACTGTCGGCAATTTGGTTCCAGATGATTACTATCGGTTTACTCTGTCTCGCGGTGGTCGAATTACGGCTGAATTGAGAAAGCTTTTGGCTGATGCAGATTTGGTTCTGTACGATGTGCGGAATGAACCTATTGCCTATTCGATGCGGGAGGGAATTACCGATGAGCAAATTATTGCTGATTTGATTCCGGGTACTTATATGCTGCGAGTCAATAGTCCTAAAGGTGTGACGACTGACTACGAGCTGATTGTTAAGTTCCAGCACAAGCTTTCTGCTACTCAAACTCAGCCTTTACCTCCGGGTTGGCGGCCTAGTGGTGGTGGCAATAGTGGCGGTAGCGGTGGTGGAAACACGTCTCCGGGTGTAACGTTTGCTGACCCCCGAATTAAGCAGATATATAACACTGCTCTGAATCAATTTGAGACTGCTGAACGAGGCAAAGCTAATGCTCGAATTCGGGATTTAGAAGCTGAGAAACGGCAATATCAGCAGGAGCTAAACGATCTGCTTGCTCGGATGAATGCTGAGCAACGCAATAAGGTTTATACTGCCCTAGATGGAGTACGAAATGATGCCTTCCGCTGGCTGGATTCACTGGGCGAAGCTAACGGTTTTGATAATTTTGTCAATGGAATCTTCGATAAAATCCCCTCTAGGTTGTACAACGTACCAGGCATTGGAAATGCGCTCAGTATTGCACGAGACAATGCAAAGGGAGCATTTAATGGGGCGCTGAGTTGGATCAAAGGCAAAGTTAACTCTGCTCGAACTGAAATTAAGAATGCAGTTTCTTGGTTTGTTGAAGCCCTGAAGAATGCCTACAGAACAGGGGGCGAAATCAATAGCGCAATTGAAGGGTTAGCACGGGAATTTAAAGGCAAAATTGATGCTCAAGTCGCAAATATCAATAATGGGATTGATTGGTTCAAAACTGAAGTGATTAAACCCCTTGGCGGTCTTCGCAATGTTGGTGCATTTGGTTGGAATTTCTACGACAATCTAGTTGTACCCCAAGCCGATAACCTTGCGAATTTGGTTAAAGGTGGTGTGGGTGCGATCGCCAATTCGCTGAAAGGAACAGTTGATTATGTCAAGCCTCGCGCTCAGAAAACTGTGGCTGATATCTTGTCTGCTCTTTTGGGAGATCAAACAGGAAATCTTTACAACAAGATTAACAAAGTTGATGAGCAAATTGCTGCCACTCGGACAGGTTTGGAAAAGGCGATCGCTACTACGGGACAGTATATTCTCAATGTGGCACAGCAGATTGAGGCTTTTCTCACCGATTCAGAAGAACGGAAGCGTGTTCTAGAGGCTCTTTGGGAATGGGGTTTCAAAACAGTTGATGAAGCTTACAACTTTATTGTCAAGAAACGCGATGAAGTTCGTAAGGAGATTGAGGCTGAGGGTGAGGCTCGTCAAAAGGCTGAAGAGGAAGCTAATCGTAAAGCTGAGGAGGAAGTCCGTGGCGAACTCGAACAACAAGGTCATCCCTTACCTGATTCAATAACTCCAGTAACTTTAGCCATCTGGGTGGCTAAATGGAATTTATTACCATCTGGAACGCATCCTGAACTAGGTGTTCATAATCACTTGAAACGGCATTACTTTGAAAATTTGGAACTACAGCCTAAATCAAAAGGAACTAATTCTTATATTCTAGGCCAACCTGCTACACCATCTCAAAACTGGGGTATTTATCAAGAAGCAGTTTGGAAGGCATACAAAGAAGATCCAAAAGGGTTTTTGAAAAAAGTAGCTACAAAAAGCAGAGGTGTGATTTCAGTTAATCTCACTAATGGTCAAGTGTGGCTAGTGAACCCTGCTGATGGAACCCTTATTCCTAGCAAGGGGCCTAATATTCTCGATTTGAGTGCTAAAGATGCTCGTTACTTGGATGACATAATTCAAGGGCTAAATCAAGGTAAGTCTTCAAAAGATGTTTTGAATGCAGTTAATGCAAAACGTTTGGCTGATGGAACTACAACCATCAGTCCAAAGATGGAAACTGCATTAAAAGAGCTACAGAGACTAAAGGGAATTCCAGACTCGCATATAGCTTCTACTTTTGGTAATTATAAAGCGGTAAATCAACTAGGCTTAGCAGATGATGCTGCAAAAACACTAGATGACGCGGCTAAGTTTAAGGCGGCGGGACGTACATACAACTTTGTTAAGTGGGGTGGACGAACTCTGGTAGTTATTGGTTTGGCAGTTGATGGTTACGAAGTTTATGTCGCTGAAAACAAAGAAGAGAAAGTGGCAGAAAAAGTAGGAGCATGGGCAGGTTCAGCTATTGCGGCATATGGAGTAGGACAAACGGCTGCTTATGTTCTTGCTCCGGTCAATACTGTACCGGTATGGGGACAATTTGCATATGGCGTTGGAGTTGCCGGTGCTTCTATAGCAGGAGGTATTGGAGGATATATGGCAGGCGAAGAGGCTGGAAAAATAGTCTATAAGTGGTTTTTTGAAAAAGTTGATTAATACGCAATTCTATTGATAGACTCTTCTACCTTTTTCCAAACTCTACGCTCACCTCAGATTCAAAAATCGAACGTGCGTTACGTTGATTAACACAGCCTTATGCCCTTGTATGATACAGCAACTAACAGAGTCCACAAAAACTTACCTCAGCCTTTCTAATTTTGAGTTGGATAGGCTAACTTCCTCAGTCGAAATTCGCTACATCTGTACAGATATTGTCAATTTTTTACTGCCACGGGTTGGTTATGCCGTCATGACGAGTACCGAAAACGATCACGATTCTTTACCCAACATTGACGATTTCTTACACTCCATTCGAGACAGCGATCACATTTACAAAGCCTCCCTTTCCCGCCAACTCGCCGCCGAGTTACCCCCCGACATCGAACAAACCTCCCTCAAAGACGAACCCAAAGACTGGTTTATCAAAACCGCAGACTTTGGCGACGACTGCGATCGCGTCCTCCAACACCGCGACGGCGAATACACCCAACTCCTAGAAGACATCACCCGCTACCATCAAATATTCCAACAAGGCTATGACAAAATCATCCTCATCCGTCCCACAACCTACACCGGCTACGACATCCAACTCACCGCAGCCATGCAATGCTTGGGCTACACCAAAGAGCAATTTCAATTCATCATCGTTCAACCCCTCAAACTCTACGCCTTCCACAAACCTACCCAGCAACTCCATCCCATCCCTGACATCGCCCCCGCAGAATTGCTCAAAGCCGTGAGTATGGATGCACTGCGCTGGTACTGCTTCCGAGTTCCCCTCACAGAAGTTGCCCCCATTAACATCAGCACAGCAGGACAACCCACCCCGCAAGATAGCCTCTATCGAGTTCAATCTGCCTATCTTCGTTGCTGTACCCTGCTGCAACAAGCACAGCAGCAAGGCATCATTCAGCTAGAAACCAATGGGGGCAGCGGCGAAATTTCCCCTACGGAAATCGCAGCTAAACTCATGTCATTAGCAGATTATGTCTGGGAATCTCCCGATGCCGCCACCCTAGCAAACCTTCTGCAAGCGGTTCCCAAAATCCTCGAACAAAGCGCTGCCGAAATTGCCCCCCATCTGCTTTGCCGCCACCTGGAAGCTATTAGCGAAACCAGCCTGCCGTGGTTGGATTCCCTCAGTCTCAACCCGCAAAACTGCGCCCTTTTGTTAGCTGCGAAGCAAACAATTTTTGAGCTGTTAGAGAATGTTTTGGCGATCGCGCTTCCTGAGTCAACTTTTCCAGACTCAAATTTCCGATTTGTAAAGTTTTCTGAAGATTAGGCCGCGTTTCGCATAAAACTAGCACCTTCTTCCAGATAGATAAGTGACGGTTGGTTTTTGAGTGCGACGGGCGATCGACCTTTAACACTCGCCAACTGTCAACGTTTAATTTTTCACAAAAATTATCCTGATGCCTGCATCTACCTTTGCCAACAAATTCTACCCGTTCAGCTTGGGTTTAAGTCTCCTAAGTGCGATCGCTCTTTCCCTACCCCAATCTGTTCAAGCCGCCAGCCTGAATCTCACTCAACCACAGTGGGCTAACGGACTAGAAGAATCGCTTCCAACACCAGAAGCAACACCTAGACCTAACAATGACGGAATTTATCGCGATCGCACAATCCCAACATCTGACTTACCAGAAGCAGTTGCCAGTATTGTCTTGCAAAATGCCTCTCAAACTTCTGGTTTACCAGTTTCCAACCTGCAAATTGCCAGCGTTCGCCAAGTCACATGGACAGATGGTTGTATGGGGCGGGGAGGGTCAGATAGGATTTGTACAATGGCTTTAGTTGACGGTTGGATTGTCACTGTAGGAATCGGCGAACAAAAATGGGTTTATCACACAACAGGTCCCGGCGGAGCTTTTTTAGCCAACGATCCTAATAATCCCCCAGTTACCAATCCTCCCCCTGTTGGCGATCCTCCCCCATTACGCCCACCGATTAGCCGTTGTCCTGATGGTGCTCCTAAATGCGATCCTTTTATACCAGGGGAACCCGGTTTATCTCAACAAAATCCCATCATGCCAGATATAACTCAACCAGGTTTATGGAGTTTCTTCGATGTTCCGACAGATAGATATATCGATCCGCCAACAGCTTACGGTTTTCGCTACGAGATGACTTCCGACTCTCTTTTTAGTCAAATTCTTGATTTTCCCACTGGTTTTAATACACCTTTCACTGTGTTAGTAAAGAATGTACTTTTGGGTGAATTTACAGTCGGGAATAGCGTTAATTTTAGCAATTATAGCAGGTTGTTGGGCAACTTGCTAGTCGGCGGTAGCGGTGTCAAAGAATTTAGCGTCACGGGCTTGAATGTAGATCCGACTAATCCCGCTGTATTTCCGCTCAAAGTTGCATTCAATACACCTAAAGCCAACTTGAATATGCACGCAATGCTTAACGAAGAAGCCGAACCCGTTCCCGAACCTTCAGTGATGTTAGGTTTGTTTGCTTCCGGTTCTTTCCTAGTTGGTGTTGTCCGCAAACGCAAACAAAGATTTTCTCGTTGAGATGAATTTTGGTTTTGGGGAAAAGTGCGATCGCCTTTTTGGAATAAGTCGAAAAGTGCGATCGCCCTTTACCCCTGTTTCTCAACCAAGGTCGATCGCCTTTTTGATATAATAGAATTGTTCAATAACACGAATCCCCTCAATACAACCGCTACAAATATGAACCAACAAGTCCAAACAATCATCACAGAAACTCAGCAAGGTCTCAAAAAGCTTTACGGCGAACAATTAGACAAAATTGTTCTCTTTGGCTCCCAAGCTAGAGGTGATGCTACACCAGAATCCGATATCGATATCTTGATTGTTCTAAAAAATCCCTTTAACTACTCTCAAGAAAGCGATCGCATTAGTATTCTCATTGCCGATTTATGTTTAGAATATAATGTGCTGATTAGCTGTGCATTTACTACTGACGAGCAATTTCATCACCACAATAATGCTTTCTTTCGCAACATTCGTCAAGAAGGGTTAGCGATATGACTCCAGAACAACAAAGATTACTGGATAAAGCAAATAGAAGTCTGCAAGCAGCGAGAGAATTGAACAACACGGGTTTTCCTGAATTTGCGACTTCCCGTGCTTACTATTCGATGTTTTATATCGCCACAGCATTTTTAGAAGCCGAAGGACTATCCTATTCGCGACACTCAGCCGTTATTGCTGCGTTTGGGGAACGTTTCGCACGCACTAATCGAGTTCCTGTAGAACTGCACCGCTACCTAATTGATGCTGAAAGAGCTCGTCTGAGAGCTGATTACAATGTCGATCCAAATATAACAGAAACCGATGCCGAACAACTAATATCGCGGACAGAATACTTTCTCAATTTTGCTGTTACTAATATTGATTCGCTTCCTCCACCATCTCCTTAAATAACTAACGACTACCACTGGGGCTCGGAAGCCATCAAATTAGTAGCTTCATCGCTGGGTAACGGCTTAGCAAAAAAGTAACCTTGGCCGTATTCACAGCCGATCGCCCTTAATTTAGCTAATTGTGCCGCCGTCTCCACACCCTCAGCAATCACATCCATGCCCAAAGCGTGAGCTAGGGCCACAATCGTGCGGACGATCGCCACATTCTCCCCCTCACTTTCGAGTTCCATACGCCCCACAAACGACCGATCGACCTTCAAAGTATCCGTAGGAAACCGACTCAAATAACTCAACGACGAATAACCAGTCCCAAAATCGTCAATTCCTAACTTGACATTTAACGCTTTCATATGCTTTAAAACCGCGATCGCCGACTCCACATCATCCATCACCACACTCTCAGTAATCTCCAACTTCAAACTCTCGGCACTCAAACCCGTTGTTGCCAAAATCGCCTTAATTCGCTCCACCAAATCCGGCTGAGCAAACTGCTTCCCAGATAGATTTACACTCATAATCAAAGGTCGATCGAAATTAAACATTCCCTCCCACAGTCGCAACTGCCGACAAGCCTCCTCCAACACCCACTCACCAAGTGGTACGATCGCCCCAGTCTCCTCCGCCACCGGAATAAACTTGATCGGCGAAATCAAACCCCGTAGCGGGTGCTGCCAGCGTACCAAAGCCTCAAACCCAATAATCTTCCCGCTTGCCAAACACACAAACGGCTGGTAGTGCAGCAAAAACTCCCGACGCTTCAGCGCCATCCGCAAATCCGTCTCCAACTGCAACCTCTCCACAGCCAAATCGTGCATCGAAGCATTAAACACTTGATAGCGTCCCGTGCCCAAAGCCTTTGCCCGATACATCGCCGTGTGCGCGTCTCTGAGCAAGTGTTCCGGCTGTTCCCGGGCCGCCGCAGGTTCGCCACCTACGGCAATCCCAATACTTGCAGTCACAAACACCTCCTGCCCTTTCAAATCAAAAGGCACAATTAAAGCTTGGTGAATACGATCGGCCAAATCAACAGCATGGCCAACATCAACATTCCTCACCAAAATTGCAAAATCGTCGCCCCCCACCCGCGCCACAGTATCCCGGGAGCCAATAATCGCCCTCAGCCGCAGCACAACGGACATCAGCAGTTGATCCCCCACCAAATGACCCAAAGAATCATTAATTACCTTGAACCTGTCTAAATCCAAAAACAGCACCGCAAACAGATAACTGGGGCGGCCCTTCGTATTGGCGATCGCCCGCCCCAAGAACTCTACAAACAAATCCCGGTTCGGCAAACCCGTCAGAGAGTCGTGAAAAGCATCGTAAAGCTTCCTGTAAGCGCTAACGCCCACACCAGTCGCCACCAAACCCAAAGCTGGCGACACCAGCGGCACCCACCCACCACCCATAAACAGCGCAAAACTAATTCCCAACAGCCCGATCGACGCCACACCCACAACCAATGCTGCCCTCGCCGGATGCTGAATCCGCCAAGCAACCGCCCCGCCAACCACCGCCCAAGCACCGTTCCACAAGATTTCTGCCCATTCCGGCCACATCCAAAAGAGCGATCGGCCCTGCAAAACCGCACTCAATATTTGGCTGAGCATTTGCGCGTGTAGCAGCACCCCCGGCATTTTTGGAGTTTGCTTCAGGGCGGGACTGTAGGGCGTCAGAAACACGTCTCTGGTACTAGGTGCTGTCGTTCCGATCAGCACAATTTTGTCCTTTACCCAACTCGGGTCAATTTCTCCATTCAATACCTGTCTGATACTGACTTGTCGCGCCACTTGCTTGGCCGATCGATATTTGAGCAGAATTTGGTAGCCTCTAGCGTCGAGATTTGCATAGCCGCCGCTGTTAGACACCAGAGGTAAGAATTCTGCTTTACCCCAGTCGATTTGGTTGGGATTAATCGGGCTATTTTCGGGCTGCACTCTGTCTTTGAGATACAACAAAGCCACTTGCACAGAAAATGAGAAAGCAGTTTTCTTGTCTGCTTGCGAGACTGAGAGCAGATTGCGACGCACAACGCCGTCAGCGTCGAGGACGAAATCGTTAAAACCGACTCGATCGGGCGGCACTCCCGGAGGTGCAGGGACTCCTGGACTTTCAGAATCGCTCAATTTGGCGATCGCCACCACATTTGGTGCTTTCAATTGAGCCAGCAATTCCTGGTATCCCGGTTGTTGTGGCAAATCTCGGTACAAGTCCAAGCCGATCGCCTTTGGCTGGTATTTTTGCAATTTTGCCAAGGTTTGAGCGATCGCACCGTCAGAAATCGGAAATCGCCCCAAAGCTTGAATATCAGCCTCAGAAATTCCCACTACCAGCAGCCTCGGATCTGGGCCAGCATCTGGCTGCAAGCGCACTAACGAGTCAAAACTTCCCAATTCCCAGCTTTGGAGCCCTCCCAACTTGCGAACTCCCATCAGTAGCATCGTCACAGTCGCGCCCGCCAGCATTGCAGGCAAAATCCTGACCCGCCGGTATGAGGACTTACTGAAATCGAGGCGAGTGGCGGCGGACATTACAGAACGAAGATTTTGAGAGAATTTGGCAGTCACGGAAAAAATATATGGGTGCAAATTCGCTTCACACAAGTCTGTTCCCACAGAATTGAGCTTATTATGAAATTGAGTGTAATTTTTTCAGAAGTTGTGCCGCAACCGAGTTGATTTAAGCTAATTACTCAATGCAGGCAAAGTATTTCGGGGATGGAAAACCGGGTTTCTCAAGATTTGCCAACAAATCCTATCTTTCACTCCTTGTTTCCCCAAATCCCCACAAGCGTTAAAATTTAGTCGATCGAAGTTTCAGGATATTTTTGAGATTATGGCGAATCAACTTCCGATTCCGGTGATTGTTAACGGTGCTGGCGGCAAGATGGGCCGCGAAGTAATTAAAGCGATCGCCAATGCTAGTGACATGACTTTATTTGGGGCTGTAGACCGCTCTCAGTCCTGCCTCAACCTCGATGCGGGGGAATTAGCCGGATGCGGCCCGTTAGAAGTTCCAGTGACTGACGACTTGCAAGGAATGCTGGTATTAGCAGCTCAAGAAAAGCAGTTAGGCGTGATGGTAGATTTTACGCACCCTTCGTCAGTTTATGAAAACGTGCGATCGGCTATAGCTTACGGCATTCGCCCGGTAGTCGGCACTACTGGCTTGAGCAGCAAGCAAATTGAAAAATTAGCTGAATTCGCTGACAAAGCCAGCATCGGCTGTTTGATTATACCCAATTTCTCGATCGGCATGGTTTTGCTCCAGCAGGCTGCTGTAACGGCTTCTCAATATTTTGAACACGTAGAAATTCTTGAGCTGCACCACAATCAAAAAGCCGACGCTCCCAGCGGCACGGCGATTCAAACTGCCCAAATGTTAGCAGAAATGGGAAAAACTTTCAATGTACCAGAAGTTGAGGAAACCGAAAAACTGCCCGGAGCTCGGGGTTCTTTAGCAGATGAAGGAATTCGGATTCACAGCATCCGTTTACCAGGCTTAATTGCCCATCAAGAGGTGATTTTTGGGGGCGAGGGTCAAGTTTATACTTTACGGCACGATACGAGCGATCGAGCTTGTTATATGCCCGGAGTATTGCTTTCTATACGCAAAGTCCTTGAATTGCGATCGCTCGTTTATGGCTTGGAAAAAATACTCTAAGTAATTTGTTGTTTGTTATTTGTTATTGGTTATTTGCGTCGCCCTGAGCGGAGTCGTTCGCTTCGATTTAAAGGGTTATTTGCTCTTTTAGATGAGTATCCACCATGATTATCTCAAAGTGGAACGATTGCGAATTGGCAATAAATAACAGTAACCAGTAACCAATAACCAATAACCAATAACCAATAACCAATAACCAATAACCAGTAACCAGTAACCAGTAACCAGTAACCAATAACCAATTATGCTAATTCCCCTAACCCGCGAAACCTTCCAAGAACTAATTCCCGCCGTCGCCACCGGAGCCCAATACAAACATATCTGGGGAAAACCACCCGATTTCTTGAGGAGAATGTTAATCTCTGCGGTAGCCGTAGTTTTCCTACTAATCATCTACAACTTCGCCGGTTCCGATGTCGGCCCGCTAGTGTTAATTACCGGATTGATTGCAGGTTTGTATTGGCTGTGGGCCCCGATTTTGTGGGCGAGTTTGAAGAATGCAGAATGCCGCAAATATAAGTATTGTGGTTTTTGGCAAGGACGAGTTTTGGATATTTACATCACAGATGAAGTCACAAGTCAAGAGGAAACTGTGAATCAAAAAGGACAACTCGTAATTGTTGACAACTTAGAACCGCGAATCAACTTAGAAGTCGGCGACAAAACCGGATTTACGACTACACTCACAGCGCCACTGCAAAAAAATCATCAGGGAATTATCAGAGGCCAAGCTGCTTTGATGTTAATCATGTCCAATCAAGAAGACTTGGGTAGAATTGCCAAAGTTTCAGATATTTACATTCCCAGCCGCGAAGTGTGGGTGAGTGACTATCCTTTTTTGCGTAAAGATGTGTTTGTGGAAATGAGTCAGCAGATTAAGAAAGGTAGACAGAAAAAAACAGGCGAGCGAGATAATGAAAGTAGAGGTACAAAAAGGCGATCGTCCGCCGATTATTAATTTTGAAAAGTACCCAAGATTTAAGAGCGTTCACAAGTTAAACCTGGACACAATTTACTCTTATAGCTGCTAATTCCTACAGTTCTTCAGGTTGGACCATACAGTTTCATCTTTTTTAGTTCCGATCGAGGCGAACCAGCCCACATTTATGTTAAGCGCGATCGGCAACTTGCCAAATTTTGGATAAATCCTGTATCTCTAGAAAAAAATCGAGGCTTTAAAGAGCATGAATTAAACCAGATTGCTCGTCTTGTAGAGGAATACGAACAAAAATTGTTGGAGGCTTGGCATGACTACTTTGATACTTGAAACAGAGCCCCTTGCAATTAAAGTCACGGTGACAGATGAAAAAGTGATTGTTGACTTAGCTGATGGTCGCAGTCTGAGTGTTCCCTTAGCTTGGTATCCCCGTTTGTTACACGGTTCCCCCGAGGAAAGAAGTAATTGGCAACTACTGGGAGACGGTTATGCAATTGAATGGGCTGATTTAGATGAACATATTGGAGTTGAAGGTTTGTTAGCTGGCCGGCGCAGCGCCGTGAAAGTCAACGATCGCTCGAACGTTGGTTAATTAACCGCAACAGCGATCGAAATAATCCAGAACGACTGATAACTAATGACTAATGACTGCTGACTTCTCGATCAACCATTCCCCTCTTGGCCATAGGCCTGCCAAGCCAAATCCACCAACCCGTTAACGATCGCCACAGCCACCACCGCAGAACCCTTGCGCCCCTCAATCCGAATATGAGGAATCATCGAATCGTGCAGCCGCGACTTAGCCACATCACCCCCAACAAATCCAGAAGGCGTTCCGATCACCAAAGCCGGGCGAATTTCCTCAGCCTCAATCAAATCGACGATCGCCGACAAAGCAGTTTGAGCCTGGCCAACCACAAAAATCCCTTCAGGATAGCGTTTAGCCAAAGTTTCAATCCCCCAAGCAGCCCGCGTTTTTTCCTTTTGAGGACGCGTCAAAGCCTCCATCGAACAGTAAACCGGATTCGCAAAGGTACTTTGGATCAGCGGCGTAATCCCCACCTGCACCATCGGCACATCTACCACGATCGTAGTTCTAGCAGCCAAAGCAGCCGCCCCGGCTTGCAAAGCCTGATCGGAAAAACTAATTAAAGACTTGTACTCAAAATCAGCAGTCGCATAGATCACACGGCGGACTATTTCGTACTCCGCCGGAGAAAAACCGTGGTCGCCAATTTCGTTATCGATTAATCCCAGACTCTGGGCATCGCTTACGTGCCATTCCATTTGTTGGATAGCTATCGCCTCTGAGTTGTCAGGTATCAGCTTATCAGCTTTTTGTCATTCGTTGACTGTTAACAGTTAACTGTTGACTGACAACTGTTAACTGTTAACTGTTGACTGACAACTGTTAACTGTTAACTGTTGACTGATGAGTAAAATCTGGTAACTGCTTTCCTGACAACTGCTTTCCTGACAACTGACAAACTAAGCTTCCTCAGAAGGAGACTTGCCCAGCACCGGAGTCAGGAATGCCACCAAAGCCCCGATCGCAAAACCGGCCACATTCCGAGCCAAAGGCAACCAATCCGAAGTCCGAGTCACCACAGGCCCAACTCCGAAAGCCAAAAACAAAATGCCCCACAGTGGCGAAAAAATCAGCGCCCACTGCCAAGCCACACCCTGTCCCGGTTTCCGAGGCTGAGCCGCAAACCCGCAGATCACACCGCCAAGCACCGAACTAATTAACGTCAAAACCCACTGTTCCTTCGGCAAACCGGGAACCACGCGACACCCGCCCTGACGCAAACAGCCTTCGATCGACTCCAAAGATTCAATGATTGATCGATCTTCGCCATTGTCCCGCACAAAAAACTGATTGCCGTAGCGAGTTTGCAGTTCCACCCAAAAAGTGCGCGGCAGCAGCGGATACAGCGCATCGCCCACATTAAAATTCAGCAAATTGCCACCTCGGGGATCGGCAACTAGCAACACGCTCTTTTTATCTAGCCCCCAATAACTTTTGACAGCCAAACCGGGCGTGCGATCGTACTGAGTCAGCACCCGCAGTTTCCAGCCAGTTTCGGCCTCAAAGGCGTTTAAATTTTTTGCTAAACCCTCTTCTTCAATGTCCGTAAGGGCTTTAGCTAAATCAATGATCGGCGTCTGAACTTGTGGCAACAAATCGGGATTGTCGAAAGCGTGGGCTGCTGGGGCGATCGCCCACACCGACAAAGCCACAAAAAATGCGGCAGCAGAGGCTAGAAATTTGCGGGGAAAAAACTGTGACATAGGAAATTCTAATCCGGTTCTTAATTGTGAATGTTAGCTGGCGGTCTTAACCAGAGGATAAGAGAAAACTCATATTTCTTTACAATTATTTACTTTACAGGAAGCGGAGAGTAAGGGGAAGGGTTCGGGGAAGAAAGTTTGCGATCGGGGAAAGGGCTGACAATTAACTGTAGAGGGCGCGATCGCAGTTCCGTTAATCGATCGGGACTAACGATGGGCCCAGAAACCGGGTTTTTTTACGAGAATACTTCACTGTGAGCAGCAGATTAGGTAAAAAACCCGGTTTCTTTGGTAGGAGTGCGTCCAGGACGATCGATCGTAATTCAAGCCGATAGTAATAGAGAGAGATCGTTATCAAACTCCCGGCGAATCATCAAACTCCGAACAACTCAACTTAATAGAACCCGCAAGCCAGTCGAAAGACGAATTAATTCGAGCAAAGGCTGATGCTTTTATTATTAACAAAGCCTCCGATATTAACAGCATACCTTCTGCCAACACCAGTGCGACCAAAACTAACAGCAACCCCAGAGATGCAACAAATCATGAAATTGACCCCCTAATTGGCAAACTGGACTCGGACTTAGGAGACCCCCTAACCAACCCGAATCGAATAACCTCACCCGTTATAACTACATCCACAAACTCAGAAAAAGCTTCGGACAAAACACCATTACCCGCAACCGCTGAAACAACTTCAAAACCCGAAGAACACAAAACACCCCGATCATCAGAGATTACACTCAACAGTGAGTCATAACCCAACAAAACATCACCTGCAACTGCATCAACCATAATACCAGATCGCAGTACAACTTCATCAGAAAAATCCGAGAAAATTGCAGTAACAAATTCAACCGAAACTGTTGCGGCTAGTCCAAATATTCCCTCAACTGATAAAACCTCTACAGACAAACAGTCCCCAGTTGCCACAACTGACGACAAGATAGACTCAGACAAGCAATCTCAAAACTCCACAATTGTGGAGAAAGCCAACTCAGGCGAACAATCTCGTATTGCCGAAGTTTCTGACAAAATAGACTCCGATAAAAAAGCTCCAATTGCCCAGACTTCAGAAACAAAAAACTCAGACAAACAGCTTCCTATTGCTGCCGAAGCTACCACCAAAATAGACTCAGACAAAAAATCCCCAAAAGTCGATGCAACACCGACAGAAAAACCCCCTTCAGATTCTCAACTTCCACCCACAACACAGCCCCCAACAGCCCCATTAATTCCAGCCACATCTAACCCAGTTTTACCTGACACTAATATCAGTGCAGAAGTCAAATCAACCGATTTACAAAAGCCAGTACAAACCGCTACTCAATCTTTAACTGACAAACAGAATGATACAGGAAAAGTTGACCCATTAAAAATCGAACCTGCTGCAATACCAAAAACAGCAGCCAGTGAAAATGTAACGGTGACGACAGCAACAGCAGCAGTTAACACCCCAGAAAAAACTCCGAACAATACTGACTCAGTTTCGGAAATTAAACAGCCAGTTAAAACAGAATCTATTGTCAGTCAATCAGCAGATGCTGAATTAATCAAAACCGACAAAGATGCAACTTCCAGCATCTCTCAACCTCCTGCAGAAACAGAGTCAGTTATCGCTCCAATTGCGGAAAAGTCTCCTGCAAAAATAGACTTACTCAGCTCTAACGTTGGCGAACAATCACTTAAAGAAAGCAACTCCCATGTTTCTACCGCACCCGAACAATTGCCAACAAAAACCAAGTCAATTATTCCCACAAGAAACGATTCGGCTACGGTAGAAAATGAGAGCGTTTTTCCTGAAATAACATCAGAACTTGAAAGCGAATTGCCAACAAAAACCGATTCGGTATCGACAGCAGAATTCACTGCTGATACAATCGAACGGGACATTACTGTTTCCTTCACAGCAGCGGAATTAGAAACTGAGAAAAGCCCAGCACTCTTCTCAACTCCATCAGAGACAGCAGCAGTTACGACACAGATAGCAGAAGTCGAAACAAGCGCTTCACCCTCAACTCTTAAATCCCCACCTGAACCAACTTCAAAAAATCATAATAGCAATTCAAATCCCACAGAAACTGTCGCTGTTTTACCTGCGTATTCCGCTCCTGAAATTGCGCCCAAATCCGCAGAGATGACAAGCGGTTTGCTACTGTCAGCAACCGAAGAATCTGCTCTACTTTCAGACAATATTGTAGACACTCAACCCAATTCAACACAGCGTAGTGGCGACTTCCAAAGCAATACCAATCCCCCAACAAATTTCTCAATAACAGCAGCAACCAACTCACCCAATCCCGGCACTTTCCTTGTAGATGACCAAGGACAAGTCAAATTTGACTATCAGTTTGACGGCGGCTACTTTACTGGCGAAGTCGGCATTTTTAGTCTTTCAGGAATGGAAGCATTTACACCTGGTACTCCAGAATTCATCGCCGAAGCTGCTAGGAGAGTCCTAACTAATTCCACATTAGGAAACGTTGTAATCCGCGACAGTACAGAAGGAGCCAAATTCACCGGTTCGATGCCGGGAGAATACGACTTCGGTTCAGGAGAATATCAGGGTATCAAAACTTTCAACATGACACCACGAGATACCTTTGCTGTCATGTTCGTACCCAGCGGTACAGTACAATCATCCCTCCAATACTCCTGGCTGTGGGATTTGTTCCCCGAAAACCGCCCCTTATTCAGTATCGCCACAGCCAATCCCAACGATACCGCTCATCTGCTACAAATAGCCGACATTACGGGCACCGGCAACACCTTTGCCCTCGAAGATATGTCATCCGCTAACTCGGACAGAGATTACAATGACCTAATCTTTAAAATTAGTGGCGCAACAGGAAACGCACCGCTGCTAGATACAGTCATCAATCCTGACAGAGAATGGCGCAATACGACCTTAGGACAACAATTGCTCGCCGAAGCCAATCCCCCGAATTCTGACAACAATCCGCCCGTTGTTTCACCGACAAGCGGTCGGACTTATACAGAATTAGAGACAACTATTTCATTAGACAATCTTGCCACAGATGCCGAGGGCGACCCTCTCACAATTAGCGTCCTCAATCCAGTAAACGGCACTGTAATTTTCAATCCCTTAACTAACAAAGCATCCTTTAAACCAGCAACCGGTTTCTCTGGAATTGCCAGCTTTGATTTCCTTGCCAGCGACGCTTTTGGGAGTTCAACGCCCGCGCGGGTGACAGTCAATGTCAGCGATGTTCCCCTGCTGAATCTAGATTTTGTGAAGCGAAATCCGCGACTCAATGCAGGAGAAAATACGGAATTAGTTGTGCTCGGAGACTTTGCCGACCAAAAAGGTGTAGTGTTGCCAGATTCTTATCTAACTTACACTTCATTCAATCCAGAAGTAGCACCAATAGACGCAGCCGGGAAAGTGACAGGTTTAACCAACGGCACTTCGATTTTGAGCGCGAGTCGCAACAACCTGCAAGCAGTCACCCCAATCCGAATTGGGACGATGCCAGCACCGACAACAGACGCTCAATTGCATCAGATACTAGCCGAAATGTACGGACTAGACCCCTACCCAGATGCCGTTTCCCTGACACCAGGTGCAACGCGGAAACTGTCCCTCGGCTTAAACTCCAACTTCACCGAAGCTAACTTAACCGCAGCCAGCACAGGTACACGCTACTTTAGCAACAACAGCAACATCCTCAACGTCAGTTCCGACGGCACCATTACAGCAGTCGGCATTGGTGATGCCACCGTCACAGCCATTCACGGCACCGCATCCGCCACCATTCCAGTTCGAGTCGAAGCACCGAAAATCGGCACAACAGCCTTGGGAACCGACGGTGGCATCATCAAATCAAGCGACGGAACCCTAGCAGTCATGATACCTCCGGGCGCTCTCAAACAGAATGCAACCGTCAGCATTGCCCCAGTCAACCAACAAAACTTGTCGCTACCGCTGCCACCGGGATTTGAATTTGCAGGAGCCTTCAACTTAAACTTTGGCGATAACTCCCTGAATATACCCGCCCAGTTGGCAGTACCAGCACCCGCCGGATTAGCACCTGGAACTGTGGCATACTTCCTGCGAAAAGGAGCAATTCCTGACGCAACCGGCACTTGGAATCCGATTTGGCTGCAAGAAGAATCAGGCATAGTCGGAGATGACGGCAACATTCGCACCCAGTCTCCTCCCTATCCAGGTGTGGTCAGACCGGGCGAATACGCAGTAGTCTACGCCAGTCCCACAGGCAGCGCCACCTTAGTCAAAGGTCAGCTTACCCTCAACTACAACTTCCCCCTAGCATTTTTTGGCATCATTGACCCTCTGGGAAATATCGGTCAGTTAATCGACCCGGACAAATTCGTTACCACCCCAGCCTTTACCGTAACTCGCGACATATCTTCAGTACAGGTAGTAGCAATCCCCAAGGTGGGACTTCCCATAGTCACAGAGGTGGGTGTCCAGCGAAACGACGACGGCACCGCCACTTTCAAGGCAGCTTTGAATATGCCAGCCCCAACTTCTTCTGACCCCACAACACCTCCTGTCCTTCAAAAGGCTGAGCTGAAATTCAAGGATGAGAACAACCAGCAATTTGAGAACAATGAGCCGCTCTTATTCCTGACAGGGGGCAATATTTTAGTCAACAACGCCAGCGACTCTAAAGGCAGTAAGTTTGAAGATTTGACAGTTAAGTTCTCTTTTGGTAACTCTATGTATGAGGGGACTGTAGTACCGACACGCAGTCGCTCTCTTGGAGGCAATCAGTATGAAGTAGCAGTTAAAGTGCCTGATACAGTAGTGCTGGGCGCTTCAAACGTAGTGCTGGAGAGCAAGCAGAACCAGATCGTCGAGCAAAAAGGCGTTACACCAGTATACAAAGAAATCCAGTACAACAGCAATCCAATTCGCCTGCCAGAGGGGGCAGAGTACGTCTTTGCAGCCTTGGGCGGTTCTGACCGAGTAGCGGTTCTCAACGGTAAAAACCCCGAATCAGTAGTTGATACTACAAACAGCAAGGACTTGCTGTTGGCTCAAATTCCTGTGGGGACTAGTGGTGTCACAGATTGGGCAGAATCAACAGCCGTGACTAGCGACGGAAATCGCGTTTACGCAACCTTGAGGAATTCAGGTCAAGTGGCATTGGTCGATCCAATGGTACTGCGACAGGTAGATACTCAGCCAAATACCCCAGGTGTCAATCCCATTGTCCTCCCGGCGGGCGCTAGACCCAAGTCAATAGTCATCAGTCCTAGAGACGATTATGCTTACATTGGCGACTTGAATCAAGCGAAAATTTACGTCCTTGACATCAACCCTAACTCGGCAACTTATCACAAAGTAGTTGAGACTATTAACGTCACTTCACCATTAGGATTGAGTCAGTTGGCAATTAGTAGTGACGGGCGGCGGCTGTTCGGCACGGGTTCTGATAATAATGAGCAAGTGCCTAATCGTCGGATTTATGCAATCAATATTGACTCGAAGGATCGACCGAAGGATGAAGATTCTAATCCTCGTAAGTGGCATCAACAAATCGGAGTTATTCCTACTATTTCGGAGACCGAGGGAATATCAGCTACGAATGAGCCGACGAAAATGGTGTTCACGAACGGATTGAATCGAAGTAATCCTGACCAGAATAATGACGCGCCTGGTTTTGGGGTGTTGGAAATTACTTCGGACGATCCTCTTAACTTTACTGCTTCTGTGAGTTATGCCCCTTTAAGTTTGGGTTTTCCTACTGATTATTTTGATGTGAATGAGGGGGTATCTGTCACTGTAACGCGGGATGGGCGGTATGGGTTTGTGGCTGGTCGCAATTCTGGAAGTCTTGGCCCTTCTGCAGATGTGCGTTCTGGGGGAAATATTGGGATTATTAAAGACCCCTTGGGGCCAAATCCTCAATTAATCGGTGCTACCAGACCGATTCCAGAGGCTCTTACTAACGATTTAGTGCTTTCTAATGACAACAAATACCTTTATGGCTCTTATCCTTCTCTGAGTGGTAGCGGGAGCGTGTATGCTTTCGATGTTGAGGAAATGATTAAAACTCTGGACAATCCTGGTCAATTCCAAATTGATAGTCTTGACAGGGGTGTTAAGTCTCCTTTCTTCAATGCTACTACGGCGAGGTCTGTGACTGCTGCTGATTTCACAAGGGTTCCTATTGATGATATCAATCCGGCGGTTAGTATTGCTGCTGACTATGGGATTCTTCAGGAGAACCGACCTGCTAATCAGTTTACTTATGGGGTGCCTACGGGTACAACACGCGCACCCGTAGGTACTGGGGGCAATTTACGGGATTTGAGTTCGGCACCGACTGACTGGCTGAATTTGAAGGGGCCTGGTGCAACTACAAATGACCTGACTCCGACTTTTCAATGGCAGTTTGCTCCTGGTTGGGAGGATGTGAAAGAGGTCAATCTTTTTGTCAGTACGTTCGATAAAGGGGAGGGTTTGTTGCCAGAGGATAGATGGGAGGATCTCGCCAATATCCAAAATCCAAACTTCAATCTCAGCCCACAGCAGCAGCAAAACTTGCTAGCAAAATGGAACTCCCAGTTCGGTACTTATGACTATAACCCCAACCGCATCCTGACAGCGACTTGGAAGCCCGGTCAAGGCTGGGTGGGGCTTGGTGGTCTACCCCTTGACCCTTCAAACACCAATACCCAGTTCACGCTGCCCGATAATCGGACTCTGACGGCTGGTCAGACTTATCATTGGGCTGTTGAAGCTTTGAGCAAGGATGGAAAGCGAAATCTTGATGTTGGGCAGTTCAAAACATCGCCACCGCCTGCTCTCAACGGCAACAGCACTTTCAGCAGCGTCACTGTACTGACCCACGGTTTTAAGCCTCCGGTCATTACCACACCAGGGATTCCCAGCGAATTCTACAAAATGGCTGACAGCATTGCTACTACTGGGGGTGAAGGATTGCTCATGCGCTACGACTCGCCCACAGGTGACTGGGTTCCGGTCAATAAATATGGGCAAGTCAAGAGTGATTTTTTTAGTAATTCAACTTATTTTCCTAATGGTTTTGACTCTTCAGCTCCCAGTTATCGCACTGCTTTGTCGAGCTATATAGCTCCCTACCTCCAAGCCAACAAACCATTAGTGCTTCTGCCTGACTGGTCTCAAAATAATGAGTCAGCTATTCCCGATTCTGGCTTCACGGAGGGAGCAGCAGATAGTTTCTTTGCTTCGCTAGTGCAGCTAGATCAGTCGCTCGGAGGTGGTGCTAAGTTCGACAGCCAAGGGAATTTTGTTCGCTCTCAGGGGGCAATTTTCAATTCGCCACTGCACTTTGTTGGCTTCAGTCGGGGGGCTGTGGTCAATAGCGAAATGATTCAGCGTGTAGGGACTTACTTCCCTCTAGCTGGCGGGAAGGATAATTCTCTGTTTCGCGACCTCCAGATGACTACATTAGATCCTCATGATTTTGACCAACCAAGTTTTTCGGTACAGTTACCATTTCTAGGAGAAGCGGGATTTGCAGATTTCCGCGAACCGAAGGTTCAGGTTTGGAAGAATGTGACTTTTGCCGACAACTACTACCAAACGGTGCCCAGGCTAGACCAAGGCATTCCACAAATTCCTACGCTGACACCTGCGGGTCGAGACATTCCCAATTTGAGCGGGCCCGATGCTCTGCGAACAGAGATTAGAGCGGGTCTCAAATTTCCCAGAAACAGTGCGGGGGAACTTCTAGGGAAGCCTGACGAAACGGTTTTCTTGGGTACTCGACGCAATGCTGATGGTTATGAAAATAGTTTGCCGGGGTTTACGAAAGACGATCTCGCTGGGGGGCCGCACGGGCGAGTCCTGACGTGGTATGCGGGGACTGCTGACCTGGGACTAACTGAGTATCGCCAAAATTCTTCTAGTACGCAACCTGTTGACCCGATCTCGCGGCGTCGGGGTGATGGGCATTACGAGCAACTGTTTGACAGAGACTTTTCTTTCAGTGGAAGTCCTCAAGACCCTCGTGTCAACCCCTGGTACACGCCTAAATATAGCGGGCAACCTAACTTTTCTCTGGGTGCTGCTAATGCTCCCAATGAGGGTATTGGTACTGGTTGGTTCTATTCTGTTCTTGGAGGTGGTTTGACTAAAGATCCCAATACGGGTGCGATCGCTAATTTACGACCAACTAATAATGTGGAGCGCGTGCCTCTTTCTTTTGACAATACAGCGGAAAGGCGGATGCGGGGAGATTTTGCGATTCCTACTCTTTTTGGTGGCAACTTTGATGCTGTCTTTAATCCGCGTAGTTTGTTCCGAAATGCGATTTCTGATGCGATTCCGGGCTGGTCTTTTCACGGCGGTACGTCAAATATTGCGTCGCCGACAAGTAGCTTGGTTGATTGGACGGATATTCCTAGTCTTGACAATTACAGACCAGAGGTAGGGTACGATTCAGCCCAACCTAACTATGCTCTGAGATTAACATCTGGTGACAGCATTACCCACAATCAGTTTGTTGTTCCTGACTGGGGGACTTTGCGATTTAATCTTCATGTTCCTAATCCTAATGGTGGCACGTTAAAGGTTTCTATCCAAGGCGATGAACCTGGTTATGAAAATTATCAACCCATAGGTAACATTGACCTAAGAGTAGCCGATGGTCGAGTTAATCCCGGTGCCTTACCAGAAATAGCTTACCCTATAGGCTATGCTGATACTGATACTAACCGCATTGGTTATGGTAATTTAGGATTTGAAACTTTCCACGTTGATGTACCTGAAGTATTGCGTGGTAAGTCAGCAAAACTTAAGTTTGAGTTAGAAGGAAATAATACGGTTTATCTGGATGATGTCTTCTTTAAGAGCATTTCTACAAAACTTGGGAATCCAAGCTTTGCCCGGTCTTCTGAAAATACTCACGGTGAAAACTACCTAATTGAGAAGCCACAGTACACGCTTTCATACAATGATGCTACCAAAGGCCCCAATTGGGTGAGTTGGCAACTCAACAAAAGTTGGTTGGGTAATACTCCGCGACCTGGACTAGGTACTAGCCCACCTGGCTATCCTCCCGCAGGTTTTCCAGATGGAACTTATCCAGCGGGGCGAGTAGACTATCCCTGGCTTGAAGATAGCGATCTGCCTAGTAGCTGGGTGCGTACAGAGGGGCCTGATTATCGACTGAACGAGCGCGGGATGGAAAAAGGGCACATGACTCCAGTAGCAGACCGCGATCGCACTAGCAAGGATGTTTACTCTACATTCCTCACGTCAAATATGCTGCCTCAGCATCGTAATAACAATCAAGGCGCATGGAAATTTTTTGAAGACAATATTCGTACCTCCCTTGAAAATTCCAGTGTTGCGAGAGATTATTACATTGTTGCTGGCGGATATGGGTACGATCCAAATCGCGCGATCGGGAACCTAGTCTCAGTAAGCCCAGACGGTCGCAGGGTACTCGATCCTGATGGAACTTGGACAGTGAACCCCAAAGGAATTTTGATTCCTGAGTTTACTTGGAAGATTGTCGTGCCTCTGGTTGCAGGTCAGAGTATTGACGACATTACAGCTAACACGGAAGTGGTTGCTATCATGGTGCCTAATCGAGCATCTCTGGTTACTCCAAGAGACTTCCCCCTGCCAGGAGAAACCAATCGCGAAATCACGAACTGGAATAATTGGCGAGATTGGCGCGTGAGTATTGATTACTTGGAAGGATTAACAGGATATAACTTCCTGTCTGAGTTACCTGAGACTATTCAAGATAAAATAGAGGAGAGAGATAACGGATTATTGCCTAGTTAGTACAACGCTGATTCCTACTAATGAAGCGGGTGCACGTCCTGTCTCCGCTTCAGTCCTCAATCTCGTTTGTGAGAGGGGTTCCTCCAGGCATGATAGTGTTTTTCACATAACAACGACGCCACCAATTATGATCGTCAAAAATGGCATCTCTCAGGTTGCAGTCGGAAAAACCTGCTTCATCTAAAATAACTTTTTTGAGGTTAGCACCTTCTAGATCGACGGTGAACATACCAGCTTCTGCCAGCATAGCCCCCTCCAGGTTAACTCGCTTGAGACTAGAATCTTTTGTGGTGGTGTAACAGAGATTAGCCTTACTGAGGTTGGCATTATTCAACTGGACCTGCTCCAAGGTGCTTGAGTTCATATCAGCACCACTGAGGTTAGCACCACTTAGGTTAACATTTTTCAGTCTGGCATCATATAGTTCAGTACCACTGAGATTGATGCCATTCAAGTTACTCCCTTCTAGATGAACACGTCTTAAATTAATTCCAGAGAAATCCCTCTCTCCACTGGCATATCGTTTGAGTAATTCTTCAGCATCCATAACTTTGATTTTGAATCTGTTTATATCTAATATTAGCCGATCATCACCCGTCTGCTCATATCGAATTAATTCTTGGCTATGGCAAGCTCACTCGTAATGGTCATTCCTAATACTGCCATCTGGCATAGTTGTATTACACAAAATTGCGCCCCTAATTCTGTCAATGTTAGCCAGCTCTAAATTGATAATAGCTTCACTTAAGTCTACATTTGTTAGGTTAGCTCCATCTAGCGAAGGCTCATAGAATTTGGTATCTCTTAAGCAAGCCCCTGTTAAATTAGCATTGCAAAGAGCGCTCTGTGTCAAATTAGCATTGCTCAAATTAGAACCGCTCAAGTCAATCCCTTCCAACATAGCTTCAGCTATACTTGCCCCGCTGAGGTTAGCTCTACTTAAGTTGGCATAGTCTAAGTCGGTACAATCTAAGATTGCCCCACTTAAGTCAGCTCCACTCAGATCGATTCGACCTAATTGGGCAGAAAATAAATTAGCATTGCTGAGATTTGCCCCCGATAGGTCAGCTTCAGCTAGCTTAGCGCTATCAAGTTTAGCATCGCTTAAGTTCGCACCGCTGAGATTAACCAAACTCAGATTGGCTCTAGTCAAGTTAGCAGCGCTGAGATTGATACCACTCAAGTCATTTTGACCTGGTTCGAGGTCTTCGAGGTATCTCACTTTAGCAACGTTTAAATTAGCACGACTTAAATCAACTCCAGGGAAATCCCTCTCTCCCGCAGCGTAGCGCCTATATAGTTCTTCAACGTTCATGTTTTTTCCTCCCTCTATTTAGAATATCAGTTTATACTATCAATATGGCAAGACTTTGCCAATGTCTGATGCTAGTTGTCTGCATTTAATTTGCACTTTTGAATACTGAGGAATTAATTTCAATTAATCTCCCTTAGAAATAACTAAAAAGATGACGAGTCTTAGTGAACTTTACGTGAGAACTACTGGGTTAACTAATCAACTAGAAAGGCTAGTCATTTTTTGAAGCATGAATCCTCCCTCTCCCTTCTCCTCCTTTCTTCGTGGATCGCAACGAGTAATTTAGGTGTCTAAGAACTCATATCCGTAGGGAAAGACATCCATTCTGGCCTTGCTCAAATCAACCCCGGTCAAATTGGCTCCTTCAAGCAAAGGGCTGCCTAATAAAGCATCATCCAGTATAGCTCTGGTCAAATTTGCATTAATAAGGGGAGCTTCGATAAGGTTCGCTCTGCTCAAATCAGCTTCAGTTAAATCTGCTCCCTCCAAAATACAATCAGCTAAATTCGCTTCAGTTAAATCTGCTCTACTCAAATCGGCATTTTCCAAGGTCGCTCCGCTCAAAGCAGCTCTACTTAAATCGGCTCCACTAAGATTGGCTCCTTTGAGTTCAGCACAGACAAAGTTAGCTCCTCTCAAGTTGGCGTTGCTCAAGTTAATTTCGGGAAGGTAGGCGCGGACAAGCTTTACAGCACTCAAATCAACTCCGCTAAAATCTTTTTCTCCAGCAGCGTACCTCTCGAGCAATTCTTTAGCATCCATAACTCTCCTCCTAAATCTCTATTACGATTATAGATCCTATTGTTAGTAGTTCTCCATAGGATAGGTGGCTGGTTTCACGATATGATTCGATTGCAACCGTCATTACAGATACTCCCATCAGGCATAATAGTGCGACAAAAAATAGCCCCTCCTCTCTCAATAAGATTCTGGTTAACAGGCTTAACGGCAGCATATCTTAGGTAGGGATCGAAGTATCCGCTCAATAAGTAGGGGTAGCAAAGAAAAAAAGTAGGCAAAGTATATAAAGTGTTATAAAATAGGACACATGACGCAAAAGATTATTTCACAAGATAAGTCATTCTCAGATTTACTGCAAACCATCGACCCCCCA
>JANMLZ010000180.1:0-15666 GCA_031372825.1 Cyanobacteria bacterium OTE_58_metabat_593
AAAACTCTCCCCCGACTTCAACTCAACTTCAACCGTAGGGGCGGTGCCCCCGTGCCCGCCCTCCCCACTGCCATCTTCTGCGCCATTCCCCATTAACTTCTTTACAGAAACGACTGCATCGCCCGTGCGAATTCTCACACCTGCATCCTCAGCAGCCCGGATCAAACAGTTAACAATTGTCGCCGAATCGTCTGTGATCGGAAACATTCGCCCGTCTTCTTCTGTTTTCAACTGCACGCCGCGCTCGGCAAACCATTCAACAGTATCGCGGGGTTGAAATCGACTAAAAGCACCGCGCAGAGCTTTCCCTCCTCTGGGGTAATTCTGCACTAAAACACCGGGGTCAAAACAAGCGTGAGTGACATTACAGCGCCCGCCGCCAGAAATGCGAACTTTTGCCAAGAGTTGGCGGCCAGCTTCTAGTAAAGTAACGCGGGCTTGCGGGTAAGTTTTGGCACAGGTAATTGCACTGAAAAAACCCGCTGCACCCCCACCTATGACTGTAATTTTGAGCATTCGATCGGACAAATTTTTTCTCGCTAATCTCAAATCTAATATCTAAAATGATACAAACCTCTAGAACCAAAATTCTAGAGGCTAGATTCTATATTTTATGAGTTTACCACTTTCTGGCAACTAAACTGTTACTTTCTCCTTAGTCCAAACGCCGCTTTCATCTTCTTCGTACTGCTTGTGAATGGCGTCCCAGGCGGTGTGTTCGGCTTGGATCGAGTCGTTGCTTTCGTCAAATGCGCTGTTGTAGGATTTCACAAAGGTTTTTTGAGCACCTTCCGACAAGTGCGATCGCACTTCGGGAGACAAGTCTGCCGGACTATTGCAGCGACCTTTTACGGCCCGTGGTAACGTCATTTCGCTAACTGAAACTTCTTCGCCGCCTGCACTTTCTAGCAATAGTTGAAATTCACCCGATTTATCGGCTGCGACTTCTGCCATCACCAGGAATTCGCCTGCTTCGACGCGGGTTTGATAGATAGTTGCTTTGTCTTCGGGCATTCCCAAAGCGACTAAAGCCGAAACTAGACCCGCACCGGCCGAACCTGCGATCGCGCCGCTAGCTGCACCCAACAATACAGCACCCAACGGGCCTGCCGATACTACTGCACCAACAAAGGGAATAAACAGCACACCGACACCAGTTAGCAAACCCAAAAAAGAGCCGAATAAGGAACCAAAAATAGCCCCGCTGCGGAGTCCTCCTAAAATCACATCTTTTTTAGTCAGAAAGCCGGCAATTTTAGTTTTAGACTGAAAGTTTTTTCCCATTACTGAGATATGGTCGCGCGACACTCCGCGATCGAGCAACCGCCGAATTACGCCGTCTAATTGTTCTTCTTCCTTAAATACGGCTGAAACTGTGCGATCGGCTAAATATTCCTCTGTCATTGTTCCTCCTTGATAGTTTGTCAATTATTTACGCTGGTTTTCAGTATAGGAGGAAACTGTAGGGCGATCGCATCGACCTTGAGATAGAGGCCGATGCGATCGGAGATAGTTTGAGGCTCTATCAAAAGAGTTAAACAGGCTTGTATTGTCCGGTGCGAACTGTTATTTCAAGCTTTTATTCATATCTAATATACTCAGCTAAAAATACCAATTGATTTATCATTTCTTCGGCTGACTTAGCAGCAATCAAGTTTAAAGAACCCCGCAACTGATCGCCAATAGAGTACCGCTGTTGCACTCCTACAATAATTCCAGCATGACCGATATCTTGGGTAATAAAGGTACTGTGCAAACGACAAAAATCTTTAGTGTTGAAAGTGTATATGGCACGCCCTTGCTCCGCTGCCCAGATCAGTTGTTCCTCATCTGAACAACTAAGCTTGTTAACATCCGAGGTAGTTATCACATCTACATCAGAGGTTCGCAGAGCGAGTATGAGCGAGCGTTGGAGAATATCCTCATCCATGTATAAACAAATTCGGCTCACGATAGCTTACCTGCCATATATTCTGCTTCTAAACGGTCATACTCTTGGTAGTAAGCTGCTATTTCAGCGTCCGTTGCTTCCTTGTTGGCGTAATAGTAAGTGAGCGCTGCATAAATTTGTGCTAAAGTCAAATGCGGTCTTTCATCAATGATTTGCTGTGGACTCATCCCGGCATTAGAATCAATAGCAATATTCTCTACCGTAATCCTAGTTCCTGCAATTCGCGGACGACCGCCGCAAGTTCCCGGCGTGCGGACAATTAGCGTTCCTATCTCAATAGCAGTTGTCATATTTACCTCGATTGAGTTAACTTTATTCTATTGTATAGCAATCATAAATCATTTGTACAAATATGTAGGGTAGTGCCCCCGTGCGTACCTCACGAATTGGGGCAACCACGGGGGGTTTGCCCCTACAACAATTACACAATTCATTTAGGATTGCTATAGCGCAACTTCATTTCTACCCGATCGCACTCAACAACATTAACCAATGCCACTAGCACCTTTATTTCCTGTCGTTCATCCCATTCTCAAATCTGCTTTTCCCAGATGTTTGTGGACGGGAGATATCAACAGCCGAGAAATCGCCCTAACATTTGATGATGGGCCGCACCGAGAACACACACTTCAACTGTTAAAAGTTTTAGATAAATACGACATCAAAGCTAGTTTTTTCTGGCTGGGATTTTGCGTGGATAGGCATCCAGAAACGGCTAAAGAAGTTTACGATCGCGGACACTGGATCGGCCTCCACGGTTACCAGCATATATCGTTTCCCAAGCTCAAAACCTACGAACTCAAACAAAGTTTAGAAGACACGCAAAAAGCGATTGCTAAAGCTTGCAATTTAGACCCAAAATTAATCCGCGACGTGCGGCCGCCGAACGGTATCTTTACGCCGCGAACATTAGAATTGTTGCAACAGTGGGAGTATCGCCCTGTAATGTGGAGTGTTGTCCCAGAAGATTGGGTGCGGCCGGGAGTGAAAAAAGTTCTCAGTCGTGTCGTACAGCAAACTGAGAATGGGTCAATTATTGTACTGCATGACGGATTTTGCGGCGGTGAAGATGTTGCGGCTTCTGCTGATAAAATAATTCCACTGCTACTATATAAAGGTTACAAATTTGTGACTGTCGATCGACTTTGGCAACAGGCAAACATTCAAGCAATAAAGGCAAATTAAAATCATGATCAAAAAAACACTGTTTGTAGCATCTCTTTGTTTGGCAAGTACGGGATGGGCGATCGAGCTTTCTCCTGCTTCCGTCAGTGCTGAAACTCGAATTGTCGCGCAGCAGCCAGCCGGTGACGTATCCGCGCCTGCGCCCAACTCGAAACCCCTTCAAACTGAACTGCTAAGCCCAGGAGTAGAACCAAGACAGGAACTGCGTTTAAAACCCAGTTTAGGTGTCAAAAAAACAACTACTATGACTGTGAAAATGGAGATGGCAGTATCCATGGCAGAGAAGTCTATCAATGCGACTAAAGTTCCGACTATGGTCTTAACTATAGACACACAAGCCACTAAAATTGATGCCAATGGAGATATTCACTACGAGTTTTCCTACGTTAATGCAGATGTTGCTGGTGATATTTCAGATTTGCCAACTGCGGCCGTGGATAAGATGCGAGTCGCAGTCAAGAAATTAGTTGGATTGAAAGGTAGTTTCATCATGGATAATCGGGGCGCTCATAAAGGAGGTAGCTTTACTTTACCGAAAGATGCTGATAATAGCGTCAAACAAATAGTTGAAAATATGTCTAAATCCTTACAACAGCTTGCCTCGCCTCTGCCCGCAGAAGCAGTTGGCAAAGGGGCCAAATGGCGTATTTCTTTTCCATCTAATGTCAGTGGTATGAATGTAAATCAAACTGCTATCTATGAATTGATGGACTTGCAAGATGGAGTTGCTACTCTCAAAACTACCGTAGAACAACAAGCAAATCCCCAAAACTTGACTTTACCCCAATTACCTGCTGGCTCTACTATGGCGGTAAAATCTTTTGTGTCTCAGGGTCAAGGAGAAGTTATAATGCGACTGGATCAATTAATGCCTGTTCGTTCTATCGTCTCGATCAATTCCAACTCTGAAATGACTCTTAAAGTTGCAGGTAGTCCAGGAGAATCTACAATCAAAATGAAAATGTTGATGGAGATGAATTTGGATTCTAAATAAGCAATCTATTCAGTGAGAATACCTGATATTATGTAAAGCTTGCGAAAGCTTCGATCGCCAATTTGCCACTAGAGGAGTCTGTTCTATGGTTCGATCGCACAAACGTCAAGCTATCATCGGTTTAGTGGTAGCCTTGGGGATAATCATCGGGAATTTAGTATTTCCAGGGCTGAATGTAGCACCGGCATTTGCTGAAGCCAAATTTCAAGATGTTAAGAATCATTGGGCGCAAGCCTGCATTGAAGAATTAGCAGAGAAAAAAATCATCAGTGGCTACTACGAAGACGGCACTTTTCGCCCGAACAGGCCAGTCAGCCGCGCTGAGTTTGCCGCCATGCTACGTAGGGCTTTTCCCGATGCCAAAATTGTTCGCAATCCAGTAACTTTTGCTGATATCCCTACAAATTACTGGGGTTTTAAAGCAATTCGAGAAACTTATCAAACTGGGTTTCTATCCGGTTACAGCGGCAGTATTTTTAATCCGACTTTAAACATTCCCCGCTGGCAAGTTTTGGTAGCCTTAACCAGCGGCTTGAAATATACTCCTGCGGGCTCGGCGCCTGAGATTTTGGATGCGACTTTTGAAGATGCACGGGAAATTCCCGAATTTGCCAGAAGTGCGATCGCCGCCGCCGCAGAAAAACAACTCGTTGTCAACTATCCCGCAGTCAAGCAGCTAGAACCGACACGCAATGCGACTCGTGCCGAAGTAGCAACTTTCTTGTGTCAGGCGATCGCCAAACCAGGACAAACTGCCTTAGTTCCTTCCCAATATATCGCGCAAGTTCCGCCGGATGTCGGCCCGCCAAGAACCACAGAAACATCTGAATCTGGGAAAGTTCGGGCAGAAGTTTCTTTCGTAAAAGAAGCAGAAAACGGTAAAAATATCCGCATCAAAATTATCCGCGACGGTCAAATCTCATTAGAAGAACCAGTGCTGATTCCCACTCGTTCTCTAGTAGATAATCCCGACAAAAAACCCAGCGGTGAAGTATCGGAAGGGCGTTTGCTATCTCTGCGAATCCGCGATTTGGACGGCGACAAGGAACCAGAAATTTTAGCAGATTTAGTATCAATCAACAGCGGCGTCCGCTGTTGCAATTACTCGTTTATTTACCGCTACGAACCTACAACCAAGAAATACACTCATCTCAAGCATTTCTGGGGCAATGTCAGCTACGAAATCGTCGATTTTGACAAAAATGATATCCCAGAGTTCAAGAGTCAGGACGGGCGATTTGCGGAGGCTTTTACAAACTATGCAGATTCTCGGTTGCCTCTACAAATTTGGCAGTACCGCCAAGGTAAAATGGAAAACGTTACCAAACAGTATCCAGTGGAAGTATACACGAATTCTGCTGAACTTTGGCTGGAATCTAGGAAGCGATCGAGCGAAAATGGAGAAGTAAAAGGAATGTTAGCTGCTTTCATGGCTAGCAAGTATGTCACGGGCCAGGAGGCGGAAGGTTGGCTGTTGTTGGAGAGAGTTTATCAAATGCGCGATCGTACTGAATTCCTTGGCAGGTTGCGCGAGTTTTTGGTAAACACTGGATATGCTAGTAAGTAGATTTGGAGGTTTTCAACCGCAGATGAACGCCGATAAACGCGGATAATATCTCTAGGGGCGGGTTTTACGAATAACCATATTAGTAAACCCGCCCCACACCACTTTTTTAGGCCCCAAGCTAAAATAGATATAAAATATCAAATTTAAAATCACTTAAAATGTTATACCCACCTGCGCCTTGGAATTTGCAAGGTTATGCGATCGCAACTTTACAATTCGTAGATGTGGCACGAGTGCGCCCCCTGGTTCCCTCTGAGTTAGAAATTGTCTCTTTATTGCCGGGAAAAACCCTAGGTGGCATTTATATATCCTCCTACGGGTTAGGCTCCGTGATGGAATATAACGAATTAATTGTGGTGAGTGCGATCGTCAATTATGCAGGAAAATGGGGCGCTTGGATTTCACACATCTACGTAGACAATCCTCACTCCGTAGCAGGCGGGCGCGAAATTTGGGGACTTCCTAAAGAATTAGCTCAATTTAGTTGGGAAGGTAGCGATTCGGTAAAAGCATCATCGCTAGGCTACCGCGTCACTGTGCGTCAAGGAAACAGTCAACTGTGCAGTCTTGGTTATAGCCAGCAAAATTGGGCGCTACCGCTGTCTTTGAGCGGAAATGTTTTAAGTGTCAGCAGCAGTAAGTTGCTCTATTTTAAAGGAGAATTTCAATCTCACACTGGCTTAATTCGAGGCGCATTAGAAATACCTGAAGAGAGTCCTTTTGCCAGTTTAAACATCGGTCAACCTTTGCTAACTGTTGCCTGCGAAGAGCTGCGTTTAATAGCCAACGCGCCGGAAATAGTGGGCAACAAATCCGTTGACTTCAGCTATTGATGTAGGGTGCGCACTGCGCACCTTACCGCTATAAATACACACTCTATGAATGTAGGGTGCGCACTGCGCACCTTACCCCATAAACTAATCTTGTTAAATGCCAGCGCCCGCAGCGGCTTCTGCACCCATTTCTAGAACAGTACCGCGCAGAAAATCAATTTGCTTCTGAAAGTCCATGCCTTGAATCTTGGCTAATAAGGCTTTCCCTGCTTCGGGAAGTTCATAGTCGGGAGGCACGGGTATAATCGTTCCTTCGTCCATTCCGAGTGCTAGGAAATACCAAAAAGCCAGCTTGGTTTCTGGACTCATTGAGCCGTACATCCGGCTGATTTCTGTACTGGCTTTTGAGGCAATGTCACGCATGACTTGCAGTTGTTCTTGGTGGGGCAGTGGCTTGACTTGATTGAACAAACCCTGAGCGATTTCGGAACCAGCAGCACCGGGAGCCGCAGGGGTGATCGATTTGCCCATTTCGGTATAAACAAACCACAGCAAACCTAATTGGTCGTCTACACTCAAGCTCTGAATATCTGCTTTTCCTTGGTCGTAAGCACCGGCGGTGGTAAATGTCATTCGAGCCTCCAAAATATAAATTGCTCAGTTTTCTTATTGAGACAATTTTTTTTCTACTTAATGAAACTTAGCGAATAAATAGCGAATCTAGAATCTTGCTTAAGGTAGAGATGATCCGGATAGTAATTGGTGGGCGTGTCCTTTATATCATTCCTATGCAGCCAGAATTGAGATCAATCAAAAAAATAGGCTAGCTTTTGGCCAGCCTATAATCAGGAGAACTTTAATTGAAACTTGTGAAAACTCTAGCTAAACAAACCCGAAATTCCGCCAACTGCGATCGCACCTGCTAGGGCCGAAACAGCTACAGAAGTCAGAGCCGTACCGAACAGCCACCAAGCCGCAGTTGCAGCAGCTTCTCGCGCTTCTTCTGCTTGCTTCTTGGCATTTTGTTTGATTTGTTTGATGCGTTTTTTCGCAGACTCTTGCAGGCGTTCCGAGCGCAAGATGACGCCATCGCGCGCTCCTTCCATTTGATCCACAATTCGGTGTGCATCAGTCTCGGAAATGTCGGAACGAGAGCTGAGAATTGCGACTAAAGTATCGCGATCGAACTCACCCAAACGTTCCTTAAGTGCATCAAATCCCGCTTCTGGATCGTTAAACACTTTGCGGAAATCGCGCTTGATTCCTTCATAATTCAGTTCCGGGCGGTCGAGGGAATTCAGGTAATCGCGAATTCGGCCGAAAACGCCATCAAGGGCAGATTGAAACTTCTCTTGAACCATTTGAACTTGTTCGACAACTTGGTTGCGGACAGATTCAATTTGGTCGGCAATTTTGTTGGCTTCCTCTTCCGAAATATCTTCCCGCTGGGACAGCAATGCTACCAGAGTACCGCGATCGAAGTGCTTGACGCGATCGCCCAAACTTTGCATCCCCGCTCCCGGTTCATTAAACAACAACTGCAAATCGCGTTTGATGCCTTCAGGATTCAGCTCTTCCTTGTTCGTATTCTGCAAGTAATTTTCTAAACTTCCTTGGAAATCCCGCACAGTTTTTTGAGCGCGAGATGCCAAGCGTCGCGGAGATTTCACGATGGTGCGAATCGAATTTTGCACGCCATCAATCGTCCGATTGATCTGTTCTTCGCTCAAATCTTCCCGTTGTGAAAGCAGCTTGACCAAGGTTTCGCGATCGACCTGAGACAGTCTTTCCCGCAGTGCCACAGCACCCTCTTTCGGATTTTCAAACAATTTGGTCAAATCCCGATTGATGCCTTCAGGATCGAGTTCTTCCAGGTTGGTATTCCGCAGGTACTCGCCAATCTTAGTCGTAACTTCTTCGTACTGTTCCTTAGCTTTATCTGCAACTATTTGCGGCGCGTGGATAATGTTGTCGCGTACAGATTCGATCTTGTCGATCGCCTGATTTACCTGTTCCTCGCTGAGGTCTTGGCGCTGTGACAGCAATTGCACCAGCGTATCGCGATCGAATTGAGACAAGCGTTCGCCCAGAGCTTTCAATCCAGCTTGCGGGTCTTCAAATAAAGTTTGAAACTCGCGTTCGATAGCTTCAGGATTCAGTTCTTCCTTGTTAGTATTGCGGAGATATTCTTCTACCTTCTGCCGCACTTCTTGGGCTTTCGATTTCGCTTGCTCTTGCAATTCCTGAGCTTTAGAAATTACGCGATCGCGCGAACTTTCTAGGCGGCCGATTAATTGATCTGCTTCCTCGGGGCTGAAATCCTCACGCTGACCTAGTAACTGCACCAAGGTATCGCGATCGAAGTGTGACAGGCGATCGCGCAAAGCCTCAAAACTACCAGCATCCCGGTCTTCCAACAGCGCTTGAAAGTCCTTTTCGATACCTTCAGGATTCAATTCATCCTTGCCAGTCGATCGCAAATAATTTTCAATCCGGCTGCGCAAATCTTGAGACTGTTCTTTACCAGCAGCCTCTCGCACAATTTCCAAAACTTCATGGCGCACGCTTTCAAGCTGTTCGGAAATTTCCTGCGCTTGTTCGGGAGCAAAGCCCTCGCGGCGGCCCAGAATCCCCACAAAATACTCGGGATTAAACTGCTCTAACTGGCGCAAAACAGCCCCAGGCGAAGCTTCCGGGTCGTAAATAACATCCCTAAATTCCTGCTTGATTGTTTCTCGGTTGAGATGCCAAGGTTGCGTATTCAGCAAGTAGTTTTCCACATCTGCCTTAGCTGTATTGAAAGGCAGCGCAGGAACTTTTTCAGCAACCTTAGAACCCAGAGATTTAGCTTGTTCGGTTCCTTTTGCGGTCAATTCCTTTAACTTACCGGAGATTTTTTCCACATCTAAATCAGACAAATCAGTCCGCGACAGCACAGTTCCGACTAAAGCTTCAACGCCCAACTTCATCGCTCGGTTCATCACACCGCCGCTGCGCTCAGATTTGTCTCCTTTAATATCAATAATTTGAGACAACTTGGCGTTTAGTTCGTCAGACTTCAGCAAATCAGGTGCTGCAAATTTCAGAAAGTCAACCAACTCTAAATTCGGGTCTTTCTGCTGTTTTTGCTGACCGAATGCTTGCTTCCAAACGCCTTCTAGTTGGTCGGCGACTTGATTTACTTCCTCTTTTGAAAAATCAGTGCGGCTGCTCACTAAATCCACAAAAGTCTGGCGGTTAACATTTTTGAGAACATCGCTTCCCGCCAAAGATTTGATATCGGCATCGCCGAGCAACTTTTCAAATTGACCGCGAATTTCTTTGACATCTAGCTTCGGTAACTGCAAAGAACCGACATAATCTTGTACCGTTTCGCGAATGCTTTCCGGGTCTATGGCCGAGCTCAATTCGCGGCGCACGGCGGCCACAGATGCTTCTACAGTATTCACCATTTGGTCGCTTGCCATTTTTCCGCTCACGGCTGCACCGGCAGTACCCATGACGCCTTGAAAGCCGGAAAATGCAGTTTTGATCAAAGAGCCGATCGCAGAACCGATCGCGCTAGAACCCAGCCAGACAAGTGTTAAAAAGTACGCCGCCCAGATGACAACGCCAATAATTGCCGCTCCATCTACGCTGGCGATCGAAGTCAGTTTGACTGCTAGGAAACAAGCCAAAAATAAGGCAATGTTAACTGTTACTAAAATCCAACCGCCTACTAAACCTTCGGTTTTGCGAATTTTAGTACCCAAACTTTCTGATTCATCATCATCGTCGGGTAAAGCCTGATCCCAATTGGATATTTTGGCAGCGATCGAGAAGTTGGTTAACAAAAATTGGAAGCCGAAAGCCATAATGACTCCGGCGATTAATGCTACAAAAAACTGCGGGCTTAAAAACATCAGCCCTCCGATATCGGGGTGGTCGTATGGTACGTTTTCCAACATGATTTACCTCCTAAATTTTTTAGCCTTATTAGCCATAGTGAAACTTATCCCCATATCTGTGCAAGGGGATTTTGCAATTTTTAGATGGTTTCTTGCCTCTTTCAAAAGTTGTGACTTCGGAGTTACTCACTCCTGGGCGGAAGTCTCCCATTTGAGCAAATATATGAGTAAGAATGCTTCCCATCTCAGCACTCAAAACTCATAAGTTTTTAGCGTTCAGGTTCTCTCTATATGCTTATCATCGGTGTTGAGGCTTCTAAATGAATCCATCTAAAGTCTGAAATGATTTTTTAAATTTGAATAGATGCAGAGTTCGCTTAAAGGCAGCAAATCTGATACCAAGGGCGATCGCAGCCAATTATCTATAGCAGTAAAGTGCGTCGCAGCACACCCACATATAGTAGAGTGCGCTGCTGATTTAGGATTCTGTTGGATTGTTAGGGCGAAAACGAGCGAGTAATTGCGATCGATCTGCATACTCAGTCGCGCGATCTCGATGAATTCTAGTTGAAGCAAAGGCTCAATTATTTGGGCTAATTCTTCATCAATTTAGCCAAATCTTACTTGTAATATACTCTCAAGAGTCTCGCGTTCAACTTGCTGAAAACCTTGCTGAAAACCTCGCTGAAAACCTCGCTGAGTTGCTTTTTCAAGCCGTTGTAAATACAGGGTGATAGTTCCATAATTAACTCCTGATTTTCTCGATATATAATAAATAGTAAAGTGATATTTAGCGCACCCTACAGATTGTAGAGCGCGCTGCTGAGTTAGGATTCCGGTGGGTTTTTCGACACATCGAAACGAGCTAGTAATTCAGAGCGATCGAGCAGCATAATCAGCCGCATACGATCGAGGGGTTCTAGTTGAATCAAAGGCTCGATTATTTGGGCTAATTGTTCATCAATCTCACTAAATTTTGCTTGTAGCAGATTCTCAACCTCCTGGCGTTGAGCGCGCTGAATACCCTCCTGGATACCTTCCTGAATACCTTGCTGAATACCTTGCTGGAGACCTTGCTGAATACCTTGCTGAATACCTTGCTGAATACCTTGCTGCATACCTTGCTGAATACCTTGCTGCATACCTCGTTGAGTTGCATCTTCCAGCCGTTGCAAGTAAAGGGGTGACAGTTCCATAATTAACTCCCGATCTTCTCGATCTATGTCTTGGCGAACTTCTAAAATCGTTCGCAAGTTGTACAATAATTCTAACGCATTCAACCGAAACACATTATCAGAGGGTAACTCTCTCAATTCGGCAACAGCTTGCTTCTGCACATTTCCCTTCCCTAAAACTCTCAGCCACAGCGTTTCTGGAGTACGAGGTAGTTGGTGAATGACAATAATCGCTGCTTTCAGAGACGGGCCCAGAAAATAAACTCCACTTACCCAATTTTCCGGTTCGGGAATCGCTCGGAATCCAGCTAGCAGCGGATCGGAAAGAGTAGGTGACAGTATCCAGAGTTGGGGCAAATCTGCCTCTGCAATCCGGGTATTATCTCTAGCTGCAATCCGCTCAAATTCAGCGTGAATATCGAAGAGTTTGCCCAGACAACTGCGGATTTCTGTGGATTGGACGGGACTGCGAAATGGTTCAATTACAGCAGGTTTTGCTGCAATTTGACCCAAAAGGCCGATGGCTGTGGCATTGATTTCTGGTTCCAATTTTGGGGCAAAGAAAACGTCAGCCTGCCTCACTTCTCCAGCGACATCCCTGCTGGTTTCTACATTACCGAAAGGGCTTAATAGTTCTTTGAGATACTGTTTTGCGAATTGGTCGTGAATAAATCTGGTCATGGGATTTTAGATTGTAGATGCAAGAATTGAACGATCGACCTTTACTTTCAATATTAGCCGATCGCAAAAGTAGACAAATGCCACTTTCAGAAGACATTTCTAAAAATTTCGACAAGAATTGTTGCAGCCAGTACCTGACTAATCTGATATCATATTTGTTCAGTTATTTAAGGAAATCAGCTATGCGACTCTCTCAAATGCTTTTCGTCACCCTGCGGGAAGACCCAGCCGAAGCAGAAATCCCCAGCCACAAACTATTACTCCGTGCGGGATACATCCGCCGCATCGGTAGTGGCATTTATGCTTATCTCCCTTTGATGTGGCGTGTCCTCAAAAAAGTCTCCCAAATTGTGCGCGAAGAAATGGACGCTACCGGCGCTCAAGAATGCCTCCTCCCGCAACTGCAACCTGCCGATTTGTGGCGGGAATCGGGCCGCTGGGATACCTACACTCAAGCTGAAGGTATCATGTTTTCATTCACTGACAGGCAGCAGCGAGAATTGGGACTAGGCCCAACTCACGAAGAAGTCATTACTACAATTGCTAAAGATATGATTCGTTCCTATCGGCAATTGCCTTTACATCTATATCAAATTCAAAATAAATTTCGCGATGAAATTCGCCCGCGTTTCGGGTTGATGCGCGGTCGCGAGTTCATCATGAAAGATGGCTATTCTTTCCACACTAACGAAGAAAGCCTGAAAAAAACTTATCAGGATATGGCTCAAGCTTATAGCAATATGCTGCGCCGATCGGGCTTAGAATTCCGAGCAGTAGATGCTGATTCTGGAGCAATTGGTGGCTCTGGTTCTCAAGAGTTTATGGTGTTGGCAGAAGCAGGTGAGGATGAAGTTCTTTATACGGAAGATGGTCTTTATGCAGCTAATGTGGAAAAGGCTGTATCGATGCCGGCTGATGCGGAACTGTCGCCTTTTGCAACTTTTGAAAAGCGGGAAAGTCCGGGAACTCAAACAATTGAAAAACTCTGCAAATTTTTCAATTGTTCTCCGACGCAAGTTGTCAAAAATGTGCTTTACCAGGCAGTTTATGATAATGGTATTACAGTCTTGGTGTTGGTGAGTATTCGCGGCGACCAAGATGTGAATCAGGTAAAGTTGCTGAATGAATTAACCAAGTTAGCGGGAAATTATCAAGCTAAAACAGTCTTATTTTTGACTGTTCCCGATGCGGAAGCTCAGCGAAAATGGGCTGCTAAATCTCTGCCTCTAGGTTATATTTCTCCCGATGTTGCTGATGATTATATTGCTGGTAGCAAAGAGGTAAATTCTAAGTTTTTGCGTTTGGTCGATCGCACCGCGGTTGACTTGACAAACTTCGTAACAGGTGCTGACGAATCAGGATATCACGTTGTCGGAGCCAATTGGGGGACAGAATTTCCGCTACCTGAAACGGTTGTGGGTGTCAGGACTGCTAAAAAGGGCGATCGGGCTGTGCACAATCCCGAACAAACCTTGCAAAGTGCCCGAGGAATTGAAGTCGGTCACATCTTCCAACTTGGCACAAAATACTCCGAAGCAATGGGCGCCACCTACACCAACGAACAAGGCGAAGAAATGCCCTTCGTCATGGGCTGTTACGGCGTCGGTGTATCGCGTTTAGCTCAATCAGCCGTAGAACAATCCTACGACAAAGACGGGATAATTTGGCCAGTGGCGATCGCACCCTATCACGCCATAATTAGCATCCCAAATATTTCCGACGCCCAACAAGTAGAAGTCGCCGAAAAACTCTACGCAGAACTCAACCAATCTGGCATTGAAACCTTACTAGATGACCGCGACGAACGAGCCGGAGTTAAATTCAAAGATGCGGATTTAATCGGCATTCCCTATCGGATTGTGACCGGCCGTTCCCTGAAATTAGGCAAAGTCGAAGTCGTGGAAAGAGCAACCCACAAATCACATGAAATTCCGATTAACGAAGTTAATTTTACTTTGAAACAGTGGATTGATGCTGCCACTAAATGAGATAGTTTCCTCTATAGCATTTCTTGGTTAGGTAGTACACAGTAATGGTAATAGGTAATGGGTGATTTAAAAGTTTAGATTGAAGGATTGATTGGCAATTTTAATCTAAGAACGACGATCGGCAATCAAAAATTAACGTAAATAGATCGTAAATAGTAGCTGATAGCTAATACAAGCAATAACTACCAATCCTGCAATTACCCATTACCCATTACCCATTACCTATTACCTATATGAATCTGAACCTAAATCAGTTTCTTCGATTCCCTCAATCCCCCATTTGGCGGTACTTCGCCCAAGTAACTGTCGTTGCTGTCGCCTACGCCGTGGGGGCGAGACTCGCATTTTCAATTCAAGGTGTCAATCCCTTTGCTTCCTCGGTGTGGCCGCCCGCAGGAATTGCCCAAGCTGGACTTTTATTGTTTGGCATAAAAGTTTGGCCTGCTATAGTTTTGGGTGTATTTTTACTCAATTTTTTCAACCCAACTGAACAGATATTCGCGGTTTGGCTGGGAGGAAACATCGGCGCTATTCTGCAAGCTGTTTTTGCAGTAACTGTGTTGCGCTGGCTGGGGTTTCGTCCGTCTCTCTATCGCCTGAAAGACGTAGTTAATTTAATCTTGTTTGGCGGGATAATTTCTACTCAAATCAGTTGCACTATTGGCGCTCTTTCCCTATATTTAGCAGGAAAAGTAAATTGGGCGGAATATTGGTCTGTTCGGTGGAATTGGTGGTTGGGAGACACAATGGAAGTTTTAATTTTAACTCCCTTAATCCTTATATTTTTTCGCCCTAAAGTAACCGCAGACCGCTTAAAAATAAAAACAGAGCTCCCAAAAAAATATTTAATTTGGCTTGCAGTATGGTTAATATTATTAATTGGAGTTAGCTGGCTGGTCTTTGAGTCGAAAAATGAAGCTTCTATTTCTCGCTATCCCCTGGAATATTTGCCGTTTCCTTTGATAATTTGGGCGGCGCTTCAATTCGGTCAGCGGGCCGCTGTTTTGGCGTCGTTCATTGTCTCAAGCATCGCAATTTTTGGCAGTTCTCATGGAGGCGGGCCGTTTATAGCCAAAGCTGAGGATATCAATCAGGCTATCTTATTTTTGCAAGCTTTTATGGCTGTAGTTACGATTACTTCGCTGTTATTGGCAGCGACGGTAGCCGAACGCGCAGAGGCCGGAAATTGCCTGCGAGAAAGTGAAATTCAGTATCGAGAATTGGTGGAAAATGCTAACAGTATTATTGTGAAAGTGGCGGCGGACGGCACGATTATTTTTTTTAATGATTTTGCCGAAATATTCTTTGGCTACAATCAGGAAGAAATCCAGAAGTGTTGAATGATAGGAGAAAATTGCTAAAATTGGCCGAGCAATGTATAATTTCAGAGTGATAAATTATGAATAATCAACTGAAATGCTATTTTCTAACTTCCCCAAAATTGTCAAACGGTATCTGGCCCATT